>CAJTLB010000006.1 GCA_910577045.1 uncultured Lachnospiraceae bacterium
CAAAGAATCAGACTTTTTCAGTGCCCTCGAAAACAAGGGGTTCCGGCACATTGGCTGTTGCTGGAATCCCTTGTTTGGTTTTAGGGCTGTGCCAGGGTGGCACGGGAGCGGCAGTTACAGACGACCACAGTGGTCACAAGTCTGACCCCTCTGTGGCTGTTTTGACCCCTGCGGCTAAAGGTCTGACCCCTATGGCTGTGAATGTGACCTCTGTGGTCACGGTTTTGACCCCTCCCCTTGTTCAATCTGACCCCTCAGAACGTTATCGAAGAAGCTCAGATACGCTTGAAAAAAAGTAGATGCTTTAGTATAATGGAACCATGGCAGAAACGGGAATCTGATGGGATGTCTGCCATTCATGAGAAAGGCGGTAGATGCCATTGAGAGCAGATACAATCGCAAAGGATTATGTAAAAGATGTAGGCGTGTTTGCCGATATTTTTAATTACTATATTTACGGTGGGCGGCAGGTGATCCTGCCGGAGCAGCTCACAGAGCGTGATTCCACGAAGATAGCGCTGCTATATGGTGCGGACAGCGCAGTGGTTCCCGTCCAGAAATTCCGTGATGTGCAGAAGCTGTATGTGGCAATGACGGATGGGAAGATGGAATATATCCTTTACTGCGCGGAGAATCAGGCTGAAATTCATTATGCTATGCCTGTTAAGAACAATCTCTATGATGCGCTGGAATACGCAGGGCAGGTGTAAGAGGCGGCAAAGTCGCACCAGAAAGAAATGAAGCGGAAAAAAGAGAAGGGGGAAGCGTTTGCTGAAGAAGGCTGGAAAACACCAAGTGTAGGTGAATTCTTAAGCGGTTTTTGGGTGGAAGACAGGTTGGTACCATCTATCACGGTGACTGTATTTTTCGGCTCGGAAAAGTGGGATGGGCCGTTGAGCCTCTTTGAGATGATGGATGTGTCAGACCCGGAGGTGCTTGCCTGCATGGACAATTACCATGTGCGGCTGATTGCACCGGCGCAGATGGCGGATGAGGAGATTATGAAATTCCAGTCCAACATGCGGGAGGTTATGCTGTTCATCAAGTATTCGAAGGATAAGGAAAACTTAAGCAGGATACTGTCGCCAATGAGAGGCGTTTTCGGGAAGTGGAGCGCAGGGCGGCAGATGTGATTGAAGCAATCACAAATTCGGGCATAAAATATGATGAAGAAGATGAGGTGGTTAATGTGTGCCAGGCGATTCAGGAAATGAGAAAAGAATCTGAACGAGATGGGGAATTAAAGAAGGCCAGGGAAGCGGCTGGAAAATTGTATGAAATTTTAACAGTGGCCCAGGCGGCTATTTCCAAATGATGCCATAGGGTTTTGGGTACTTGCAGGCGAAAGTATTGGAGAATGGCTTACAATCAAGGGTTTTAAGGCTTGGTGGGGTTCATCATGGTGGGTGGTGGACCCCTATTTTTGTATTTTTTGATGCCGCTGATAGGATGGCGATAAGGGAAAAATCGTACTATCAGGCAAAAGTATCCCTTATTCGCAACTATCAAGACTTAAAGGAACTGGACGCAACAGTTGTAAATGCCTTGATAGACAAGATACTTGTTAAGGTCAGGCAGTGAATCGGCGTTTTTCCAAAGGCGTAGCCTTTCTGGACATGGAAGGAATCAATCCACACTTTTCTGATAGCAAGAAATACTCTTTGGATGAATACTGCCCGCCCTGATCGCTGTGAATGACAGTCCCTTTCCGAATTTGTCGTTTTGCCTTTTCAATCAGCCGGGTAATCAGCCCATTATCCTGCCGTGTGCCCATTTCGTATGTGACAATAGAATGGTCGAATAAATCTTTAATGACAGCAAGGTAGAGTGTTCCCTGTTTCGTGTGGATATAACTGATGTCGCTGACCCACTTTTCATTCGGCTTCTTTGCATGAAAATCCTGATTCAAAAGATTTTTATAAGTCTTAAATCGGGTGATCCCTTTTTGATAGGGACCTGGACGCCTGATTTCACGATTTGTCTTTCCTTCTCGCTTTAAATAGAGTATCTTTTCCCTGATTTCATCCGGGTAACGATTACAACTTCTTCCCATGTTTGCACCTCTTTCTTTTCATTTTAACATATTTTATTCATTTTGTGTCTGCTTTTTTGGGGGCGGTTCATTTATACCTTTACCCCCTCCCACCGAAAACGCCGTTCTATTGCGTAACAATCCAATCTCTGCACCAATAAGAAAACTGAAGCGTGGTGGTTGGCTAATAGCCGCGTCCCAGCTCTTTTTATTTTAATTTTAAGACCACAGTAGTATTGACAAAATTTTAAGACTGTGGTAGTATATGAGTGTATTTACTACCACAGTCTTAGAAATGAGGTGTTACCAGATGGATATTAAACTGTTTGACTCTGAACTGAAAGTGATGTCTGTACTTTGGCGCGATGGCGATGTCCCAGCAAAGTATATTGCTAAATTACTTACCGAGGAATTAGGCTGGAATGTAAATACAACCTATACTCTAATAAAGCGTTGTATTAAAAAGGGGGCGATTGAACGTTCTAACCCAAACTTTATGTGTCATGCACTTATTCCAAAAGAGGAGGTACAGGAAGCAGAAACAAATGAACTAATCAATAAAATATATGATGGTTCTGCCGATAAGCTGTTTGCGGCTTTGCTGGGGCGAAAAAAATTGAGTGCCGCACAAATTGAAAAGTTAAAACAGATTGTCGGGGACTTGGAGTGAGGTGAAACAAATGAGCCTGTTGCAAATGAGCTTTGTTGGGGCTGTGATGATTTTGGCAATCATTGTTATACGCGTTTTAACAATCAATTTGTTACCGAAAAAAACTTTTGGGGTACTTTGGGGAATAGCAGTTGTACGGCTGTTGCTCCCGTTTTCTCTCCCCTCTGTGTTTAGCGTGTATTCTCTATTGAGTGAGTATACATCTGTCATAGACGCTGCAAAAGGCTCACAAGCAGTCTTAGCATTGCAAACTGAAACGCCCGGACAAATAACCACCATGCACAACAATCTTTCAAGTACTGCAAATACCGCTTCTGTGTGGACGGTTATTTGGGCTATTGGTATGCTAATCTCTGCTATGGTTTTTGCCATAGTATATTGGAAATGCCAACAAGAGTTTCAAACGTCTTTGCCAGTGAACAATGACTTTATCACAAAATGGTTGAATACCCACCAGCAGAAACGTACAATTTCTATTCGACAGTCCAGCCGTTTTTCTGCCCCACTCACTTATGGGATATTGCGCCCTGTGATTTTAGTGCCAACATCTACCGAATGGGAAAATACAGCTTCGTTACAATATGTTTTAGCGCATGAATATGTGCATATCCGGCGTTTTGACAGTATTAAAAAATTTGCGTTGATTATTGTGTTATGTGTGCATTGGTTCAATCCTCTTGTTTGGGCTATGTATATTCTTGCAAATCGAGATATTGAACTGTCATGTGATGAAGCGGTTGTTCGTCTTTTCGGAGAAAACAAAAAAGCAACTTATGCACGGGTACTAATCAGCATGGAAGAAACACGGAATGGCTTGACCCCTTTGTGCAACAATTTTAGTAAAAATGCAATCGAGGAAAGGATAAATGCAATTATGAAAATTAAAAAAAATACAATATGTTCACTTATCTTAGCAAGTTTTATTGTTGTTGGAACTATGACAGCATTTGCTACCTCTGCAAATGCACAACCACAACAAGCAGAATCTGTGGAACAAAACAAAGGTATTGAAATTGTTTCTAAGCCGGATCATCTTCCACAAATTGCTGATAATTTTGGAGTTTTTTTCAAAGAGGGCGGTACACCAGCTAATATTGATACAGACAATGTGCAAACGGCTGTTCCTGTTCAAACAGGAGATATTCACGGTGCACCAATAGAAAAAACAGAGGTATCAGAAACTAATCTGCCCAAAAATAATATAATCTACTTTGACACAGAAGCAGAACGTAATGAACATTTTCGTGCATTGGAAGCTAATGTTGAAAAAGGTCTTGATCGTTATGCTGGATTTGAAAATATGTACGTGGATATAGACACGTCCAAGCCCATAACGTATATTGTAAAGTAAATTTATATAATACGCTAATTCATAAATAAACATTATTTGTAAATCAGTCATTGAGTGTAAAAGAAAAATGTGGGCGAATGTGACGTGATAGGGACAAAATAAGCCTTGATATTTCTTTTTCCTCAACCAGGACGGTTGCCCGAAAACGAATGTAAACTATGCTACTATGTTTCGGGGACTTGCGAAGAAGTACAACAAGTGCCATGAGGAAGCGTTACCTAAAGTAATGGCACCCCACACCCTGCGCCATACGTTCTGCACCAACTTAGCCAATGCTGGCATGAACCTGAAAGCGTTATAGTATATCATGGGACATTCCAACATTACCATGACGCTGAACTACTATGCACACGCAACATTCGCTTTCGCAAAGGCTGAAATCAAAATCCTTTCAAAAGATATGGATTACGTTGTATCAATAGAGGATATATGTTTTTCTGATAAATCTTTTGATGTTATCACAGCTTGCCAATGTTTTTTGTATTTCAACCATGAAACAGTTATGCCTAAATTTTATCGTATGCTAAGAAAAGGAGGAAATATTCTTGTTTTGTATATGGCATGGCTTCCATTTGAGGATAAGATTGCAGGAGCCAGTGAAAATCTTGTATTAAAATATAATCCAAATTGGAGTGGTGCAGGAGGAACGATACATCCAATAGACATACCCGATTGCTACAAAGAAAATTTTGAATTTGTACATCACGAAGAATTTACTATAAGAATACCATTCACTCATGAAAGCTGGAATGGAAGAATGAAAGCGTGTCGTGGAATTGGTGCTTCGCTTACCAAAAAAGAAATTTCTATGTGGGAACAAGAGTATAGAACACTCCTTAAACATATTGCGCCTAATGAATTTGATATTTTACATTATGGTGCTATTGTCGAATTAAAAAAGCGTTAAATCCCGATTTGTGCTTATCCTGTGGATTTTTGCGTCTGCAACGCCTTAAAAATTAAGCCTTTTCAAACCCTATTGCGTAACACTCCATTCTGTTTTTTGGGAGAGGTCGGGGGATGGGGCGCGGGGCAGAGCCACCGCAAAACCTACCGACAGCTGCCGAAGTAGTGCAGACGGTTTTGTCGTTAGAATGAAGCGGGCGAAATGGCAATGGCAAAAATTCAGACGGTCAAGGGTTTAAGAGTGGAGGTTTTTTGCGTCCTTTGCGAAAAAATACTACTCGCCCCATTGACTGTCTGGATAGTCGGGACGGACATAGAACGGGGATTGATTTCAGCAGGAAGATGTGCTATACTTTGAACCGACAAAATCGGAATATGAAATTAGGAGAATTGAAGTATGAACGATTACGGAAGATTATGGGATGATTACTCCAGCGAGTTTAATTCAAAGTTAGTAGATTCAAACGGAGATTGGAGCAAACTGGACGAAGATGAACAAGAAATTGCTGCCTTATGGAAGCTATTTGTGGACATAAATAATGGAGGATTTATCCAGTTTTTTTGCAACTGGGGATTCCAGTGTTTATGCTATGCCATGCGTGGGTTAAAGCGTATCAAAGATACCAGTCTCTATGAATTACTGTCAGACACATATTATGATGTTCTGGAAAAATTCAAAGATGACACCAGATTAACAGAGTATTGGGACATACTGAACTATCTAACAGATGAAGATGAGGAACGCCTTGACGCTACCGATACACAGTTCTATGAAATAGAATGTGAACGTTTTACTAAAATGGCTTATGAATATTACCATCAAACATTGAAGAAAACGGTAACACCGATTGACACTTAACACTTCCAGTTTTTAGGTTAAACGAAAAAGTCAAAACAGGGCGGTGGTGACAGGCATTGACTATCCCGCCGCTTTGTCTGTTATCGTTTCATATCCTGTGCCCTGCAGGGTTGTTGTTCCCGCTATTCCTGCCGTAAGATATTGTAAACGCTCTTTCTGATTTTCTCAGCTTCTTTCACTTTCTCTTTCAATGTAAGATACCTCTGATTGAGTGCTTTCCTCTCGGCGGTCAGTTTGGCATACTCCGCTTTCCATGCCTTTGTCGAGATTGTAGTCTTGCCGTTTATCACGCTTTTGAGATAATCTTTTGCCGCCGTAAGCAGGATTTGTCACAAAAGACGTGCAGCCATATACTATTGTAGGAGGTATTTCAGCAAAGCCGATAAAAAAGGTTTGATGAAGAAACTATTTGTGATTTATTTTATATCAAGGGTTTTGGGTACACGGGTTTTTTGTATATTTTGTGAAAGAGAATCGGGTTTATTATGTTTTAAATAATAATTTTAAGAATATTATAGAATACCAGTTTGATATCCCAGATTTCCAGAGTATTTATGCCTAATGATAAATAACATATGTAATGACGTTAGGAAAATAATCGAGTAGAAAGTGATAGTGGCTGTGGTAGTATGGTAAAAAATAAGAATAATAGAAGTTTTTCTGTAAAAAAAATGGTAGCCTGATTAAAAATAGGTTATCATTATTTTTTATTGGAGAAGATAGAACATTTTATTTCATTGCATATAGGAAACAATAGTATTAAAAAATAAAAAATTTCCATAAAAAAGTAGTAAAGACTATCCAGTTGGAGAGTGGACGGAAAAAGGAAGATATTATAAAATAAAATTACTATAGAATAATGGAAGGTTAAAGTAGGTGGAGTTGGTTGGAGAAAGGGTATATTGTGCCAGGACGCGCTTTAAAGAAACTGCGGACAGCACGGAACCTAAAGCAGACAGTATATATTTATGGTGCTACTGGCTATGGGAAAACGGAATTAATAAAACAATATTTATTCAATCGAAGATATCAATATATCTCTTGTAAGGAAAGAAATTGGAAGATAAAAGGAAGTAGCACAATTGTAGTAATAGATGATCTTCATTTGCTAAGGCATGAGGAAGAAAGAAACAATATATTAGAATTAGTTAGGCAGCCAGATATTTGGTTAATTTTAATTGGAAGAAGCTCTATGCCGACATGGCTAATTTCTTCTTATGTAAAGGAAGGGTTTATCAATATTACAGAAGAAGATTTATCTTTGCAGGAAGAAGAAATGATGGAATTTTTTAAGAAGGAACAAGTTCCTTTTACAGAAAAAGAGATTGCTTATGTAAGAGAAAGAAGCCAAGGAAATGCCTTTATTATATGCCATGCTGCTATGAAAATGAAAGAAGGCATCTGCCTAGGAGAAGAACTTACTACAGAAATTTCAGATGCTTTTGCTGATTATTTGGAAAATTATGTTATGGTACAGTGGGATAGCGAAGTATTAGAGTTTTTACTCCAAGTGAGTGTAGTAGGGGAATTTACGCTTCCACTTGCAGAGATGATTACTGGTGATTGCCGTGTATCAGGATTAATAGAAAAAGCGGCTGATTCTGGGAATTTTTTGTTTTGTGAAAATGGCGTTTATCATTTAAGGCCTGTGTTAATTAAGGCTTTAAGAAGACGGGCATTAAAAGTATATGGGACAGAAAAGATTTCAGATTTTGCATATAATGCAGGATTGTATTATGAGATGCACGATCAGATAGTGTTAGCCCTTATAATGTTTGAACAATCTGGAAGGGAAGAAAGGATTAAGGAATTATTAATACGAAATGCCCGGTGTAATCCAGGAAATGGGCATTATTTCGAATTACGGAAATACTATTTAAGGTTAAAAGAGGAGGAAATAGAAAAAAGTATTGTACTTATGGCTGGAATAAGCATGTTGTATTCACTGCTTATGCAGGAAGAAGAAAGTGAATATTGGTATAAGAAATTAAAAATATTTGTAGCAACAGCAAAAGGAGGGCAAAAACGGGAAGGGTTGAGTTGGCTTTCTTACTTAGATATTGCATTGCCACACCGCGGGAGCTTAAATATGGTTGCACTATTTAGATGGGGATATTAGCATAAAAGGAAATCTTGTAATACCAGAAAATGCTACAGTAGAAATTTGTTTAAATGGGTATACATTGACCTTTGATGGTACAGATAACTATGTAGATGGCGGTATTGGGGAAAATGATATAGTAACTATAGAAAATGGCGGAATCGTTTATCAATCAGTGCCAAGTGCTGCGGCATTTAAAGTTAAGGATGGCGAACTTAAGATGAATAATTGTGATGTATCTATCTTAAGTGACATGAGCCAGAATGGCACTGCAATTTGGTGTGCTGGCAATGGGATAGTAGATATTATATCTTCTACAATTAGTGGATCATTGTGTTGGGTAGTTTACATGAATGATGGGTATCTATTTGTAACAGACTCTGTATTAAATGGAGGGAAAGATAAGACAGTTTATATGAAGTGTGGTGATGCAAGTCTGGTAAATACAAGGGTTTTTGATGTATCTGGTTTAAATTTATATGGGATATATATGGGCAGGGCTGCAAAAAGCTTGGAATTAAAAACATGTGATGTGGAAGGGTCATATGGGGTATATTTAGAAGGTAGGGAGGCAAAGATAACAGATTGTGATATAAAAGGAGGTATTATAAACAGTGGGTCATATATTTCTTTATTAATGAATACAAAGGTTACTTCTGATAGCATTAGTTTACAAAATGGAGAAGGAAGTTTTATTGATAAGATAGAGGATTGTACCTTTGTTTCCGAAGGCACTGCTATTTATAATATGGCCGAGATTACCAGTATTGATGGCGGAATGTTTACATCAAAAGATTTTATGAGTGTTTCTGCAGCACTTAGGAATGAAGGGATTATTTCTGATATTAGTGGAAATGCAAAATTTTATGGGGTAAATGCGGTTAAAAATGAAGATAAGGGAACTATTTCCATTTCTGATGCAACAGCAGTAGGAATGTTAGATCCACAGTGGGAGTCTGTGGTTGGGTTTAAGGTTTATATGTATGCAGTAAATCCTTCCCCAGATAGGATGGTAATAATTAATGGGGGTAATTTTGGCTGTGGCACATATAAAGCGAGTAGTGAAGAAGATAAAAAATTATTTCCAGATGGGGCAAGCGGCATAGAAGTGAGGGGAGGAAATTTCCAGCTTCAAGTACCACAATCTGTATTGGCAAGTGGGAAGGTAAATACAGATAGCAGCATTTTATTATACCCTTATACAGTAGGGGAGCCTAATTATACAATTACATATGATTTAGATGGTGGAGAAAACCATGTAGATAATCCAGAGTTTTATCAATTAACAGTAGGAGTAAGGAAATTAAATGTGGCATCCAAAAGCGGGTATCGGTTTGTAGGATGGCAGGATGGTACAGGTGTGTTTGTTACTTCTATTCCAGCAGGAACTACAGGGGATATTACCTTAACTGCTATATGGGAAAAGGAAACAGTATATTATACAGTAAAATTAGAGAATATTGATGGTTTTACGGCAGATAGGAAAACAGAAACTACTGTCCAGCAAGGACATAGTTATACTGTTGTTTTATCAGCAGTTTCTGGTTATGTATCTTATCCTTATAGTGAATTTTTTGTAGGGGACAGCCGTGGGCAGAGTGTCCCCCATACTCTTCATTATAATTTAGATACACAAACAGCAACGATTACAATTACAGATATCCAATGTAATGTAGTGATTATCTATAGGGCTAGTATCTGTAAACACAATTATGTTGAAACAATTTTAAAGCCAGCAACCCATACAGAAGAAGGCAGTAAGAAATTGGAATGTAGCATATGCCATAATGTGATTATGCCTGTCCGCGTCCCTGTTATAAAACATGCTTTTGCCTACCAAGCACAAGGGGATCAGATTATAGAAAGCTGTGAGTGTGGGTATCAGGAGAGTGCGAAGCTTGTGGTATCGGATAATTTGGCTACTGTAGAGTATAGTGAAAATTGGCAGGGCGGGACATTAGAAGTTTTATATACAAAAAATGGGGAGCCAGTCCCTATGCCAGTGGGGGCAGGGGAATATACTGCTTTTATCCGGCTATATGGTGTAACCGCTTCTGTTTCTTGGATAGAAAAGGAGACAGGGACAACACCTGAAGAACCAACAGAGCCAGAAAAACCAACAGAACCATCAAAACCAGTCGATCCAGAAAGGCCAACAGAGCCCGTAAATCCGCCTGATAATGTGCCAGATACGGATTTAGATAGTACGTCAGAAGAGAGTGAACAGCAGGAAGAAACGATAGAAATACCAACAGAACATGTAAGTGGCACTACTGTAGTACAGGCAAAAGGAGTTTCTGGCAAGGATTGGGATATGGTTCCCATTACAAAAGAACATATAAAAGAAGTAATCCAATCAGCAAAGATAGAAGCAGCAAAAAGAGGTGCTAAAGTAGACAGTATTGCGGTTACGATTCAAATTAGTACAGAAAATAAAATAGGAAACCAGATATTAATTTCTATACCAGAAGAGGTACAAAAGCAAATAATTAGTTATCCAATTAGCCAAATTACTTTTTCTGTAGATAAGTTAGGCGTTTCGGTAGGCTTCGATAAAGCAGCAGTAACAGAAATTTTAAGCCAGGCAGAAGGGGAAGTGGAGCTAGTAGTAACCCTTATAGATAAAGAAATACTTTCCAAAGAACTGTCGGAGGAAGGAAAGGCAGCGGTTGGGGACCGCCCTGTTTTTGATATTAAGATAATATGCCAAGATGGTTCTAAGGAGATTTCTAAGTTAAGCAAAGGAATGGTTAGTATAGAGATTCCATATATAAAACAAGAAACGGAGGCAGCAGGAGGGTTACAGGCAGTTTATATAGAAGGAAATTATGTGGATTATATAACAGACTCTGTATATAATAAGTATACAAAAGAATTGCTTTTAAGGACAAATCATTTTTCAGTATATGGAGTTGGGTATAAACAGCCAGAGTTTTATGCAGATATACAAAACCATTGGGCAAAAAATGAGATAGAATTTGCTGTTAGCCGTAATTTATGGACAGCAGAAGATATGTTTAACCCGGAAAATGGGATTACTTATGGAGAGTTTATTTATGCCTTAGAAGGGCTTACAAAAACAACATTGGATTATCAATTGCTTTGCGGTGGCAATTCATTAGAGAAGTTTGTTACCCGTGAGGGGATGGCAGTAATGATATTAAATTATGCAGAAATAACAGGGGTTACTTTAGTAGCAACCCGTATGGAACCTGATTTTTTGGATATATCATTGGTGTCTTCTGATACAAAAAAGGCAATACAGCGGCTCCAAGAAGCTGGCATAGTGAATGGGAAAGATGGGACCCAGTTTGATCCAGCAGGAATTGTTACACGTGCAGAAGCATGTAACTTGCTTTGCCATTATATAGAACGTGCAATTAATCCAGACACGGCACAAGGGTGGACTAAAAATGCTTCTGGGCATTGGTTCTATTATAAAGAAGGCAAGAAATTAGTAGGCTGGCAGGTAATTGATGGGTTGCACTATTACTTTAATATAGATGGCGTAATGCACGAAAACTGGAAACAGAACCAAGAAACAAAAGACTGGTACTATTGGACAAATGAAAGTACAGCAGTAGGTTTTAAAGAAATTGATGGTGTCCGTTATTATTTTAAAGAAGATGGGGCATTGCAAATAACAGGGCAATAAATTTTAATGAATAAATTAACTCCCTTCTCATATATTGTAACAGTATATGAAAGGGGAGTTTTGTTATGGATATTGCGCAGAATCTATATCAAGATATTAAAGACAGAACTGGTGGAGAAATCTATATTGGGGTAGTTGGCCCAGTTAGAACAGGAAAATCTACATTTATTAAGCGCTTTATGGATATTTTGGTGCTGCCAGGCATAAAAGATGAAAATGATAGGATGCGGGCTCGGGATGAATTGCCGCAAAGCGCACAAGGAAAAACAATTATGACAACGGAGCCAAAGTTTATTCCAAAAGAGGCAGCACAAATTGCACTTTCTGATGATGTACAAGTAAAATTGCGGTTGATTGACTGTGTAGGATTTATGGTGGATGGTGCACAAGGTCATATTGAAAATGAAAATGAGCGTATGGTAAAAACCCCTTGGTTTGATTATGAAATCCCATTTACAAAGGCGGCTGAAATGGGGACACAAAAGGTAATTACCGATCATTCTACCATTGGGATTGTGGTGACAACAGATGGAAGTATTGGAGAAATACAACGGGAGAGTTATATTCCAGCAGAAGAAAGGACGATTATGGAATTGAAACGGATTGGCAAGCCATTTGTCATTTTGTTAAATTCTACAAAGCCATATTCTTCAGAAACAGTGGAACTTGCCGGAGAACTTGCTGAAAAATATCATAATGCAGTACTTCCTGTAAATTGTGAGCAGTTAAAGAAAGAAGATATTTCTGCAATTTTAGATTCTGTTTTAAGAGAATTCCCTATTTCGGAATTTGATTTGTTTATTCCAAAATGGGCAGAGATGCTTCCTATGTCCCATCCAGTAAAGGAAGCACTTTTGGGCGTTATGAAAACGGCAATGAGCCAGGCTTCTTATATGAAAGAAGTAAAGGAGAAGGATATTAACCAAGAATCTCCATACATAAAACAAGTAAAACTAGATAAAATAGAACTTTCTGACGGCAGGATTATTTTAAATGCACAGATTGATGATACCCATTATTATAATCTGCTTAGTGATATGACAGGGCTTCCAATTAAAGGGGAGTATGAGTTAGTACGGAGCATGAAAGAATTCGCCAGGATGAAGAGGGAATATCAGAAGGTAGAGGGGGCGTTGGAATCTGTAAGGCGGAAAGGATATGGGGTAGTGGCCCCGGCAAGGGAAGAAATTGAATTGGCAGAGCCACAAGTGATACGCCATGGGAATAAATTTGGCGTAAAAATGGATGCAAAATGTCCATCTATCCATATGATTAAGGCAAATATTGAAACAGAAATTGCCCCAATTGTAGGGAGCGAGGAACAAGCAAAGGATTTAATTACATATATTAAGGAAAATGCAGCCCAGTCAGAAGATGGGATTTGGACAACAAATATTTTTGGGAAATCGATAGAGGATATTGTAGATGATGGGATTCGTACAAAGATCCATGTAATTACAGAAGATAGCCAGATGAAATTACAGGAAACGCTACAAAAGATTATTAACGACAGTAACGGAGGTTTAATCTGTATTATTATATAAAGAAGGAAGAAAAAGGAGTATAGCATTCTTCTTGTATTTTTTTCCACTTCATAGTATACTTGCTGTGTAACTTATTTATAATACAGGAGGAAGGAACATGTTAGAAAAGGTCTTTAAATTAAAAGAAAACCACGCAAATGTAAAAACAGAAGTGATTGCAGGGCTTGCTACCTTTATGACAATGGCTTACATTGTGCAGTTAAACCCAAACCTGCTAACAAATTTTGCAGTAGGGACTCCGCTTTGGAATGCTGTATTTATGGCTACGATTTTATCAGCGTTTGTAGGTACAATTCTAATGGGCCTGCTTGCAAATAAGCCATTTGCACTTGCGCCAGGCATGGGGTTAAATAGTTATTTTGCATCTGTTGTGGCAGGGATTGCAGCAGTGACTGGCCTTGCTTATGAGGAAGCATTTGGTGGCGGGCTTGCAATTATTTTAATTTCTGGTATTTTATTTACAGTATTGACCGTATTAAAAATCCGGGAAAAAATTGTAGAAGCAATCCCAAAGTCAGTACGTCTTGGTATTTCCGCAGGGATTGGCCTTATGTTGGTAAACATTGGATTATCTACAAATGCAGCAGTTTATTATGATGGTGGTTCCCAGACCATGATAGGGTTTTTTACAGATGGGGCATCTGTAACAAAGGCAGCAATGGGATCAGCTTACCCAACTATGATTTTATATATTATTACGATGTTTGTTGGGCTGTTTGCTATTGCTGCTTTAAACCATAAGAAAGTAAAGGGCTCTATTTTAATTGGCATGGTAGTAGCAGCAATTGTTTACTGGATAGGGTCTTTTATCCTTGGCGGAAACCCATTCGCTTCTTTAAGTGGGGCAAGCTTTGTGCCTCCTTTTAAAGATATGTTTGATATGACATTTTTAAAGTTCAATTTTAATACGTTATTTAAAATGGGATTTTTATCGGCTGTTATGACAATTATTTCATTTTGCATGGTAGATATGTTTGATACCATTGGGACATTGCTTGGAACAGCTAAAAAAGCAAATATGTTAAATGACAAAGGCGAGATGCCAGATATGAATAAGGCAATGCTTGCTGACTCTATTGCTACTTGTGTGGGCTCTGTTACAGGGACTTCTACAGTAACTACTTTTATTGAGTCTGCCGCAGGCGTGGAAGAAGGCGGGCGTACAGGGCTTACTTCTGTTGTTACAGGGATTTGTTTCTTAGCATGTATGTTCCTTGCGCCAATTGCAGCATTGATTCCTGCACCAGCAACATCAGCAGCATTAGTATTTGTAGGGGTGCTTATGATTAGTGCATTAAAAGAAGTGGATTATACAGATGTATCTGCTTCTGTTTCTGTTGTATTAATGCTTATTTTTATGATGGTAACAGGTGGGATTGGAAATGGGATTGGAATAGGGTTAATTGCTTATAGTATTGTAAAAATCTGTACAGGAAAGGCAAAAGAAGTTTCTATCCTTACGTTGGTTCTTTCTGTATTATTTATTGGAAAATTCTTTATTGCTTTTTAATCTGTGAATTGATAGTTGGGGGCTGCTGCAAAAGGTGGAATTTTGCAGCAGCCTTTATATCAAATAGGGAAGAGTAGGAGATGGGCATGATAATAACAGAGCATAAAATGTTACTATTTTTTTGTGGATGTTTATTGATACTTATGATACAATTTGCAAGAAACCAAAAAAGAGAGAAAGAGCAATTTTTAGAAAAGGCAAAAAAGAATTTTGGGAAGCTGCCAGAACGGGAATATGCAGTAGAAGAATTGGAGCGTATTTCCCATTATTTTAAAAATTACCACAATAAAGCAGAGTTTTTTTTGGATGATTTAACGTGGAATGATCTGGGGATGGAAGATATTTTTTTAATGGTAAACCAGACATATTCATCTATTGGGGAAGATTATTTATATTGGCTGCTCCGTACTCCTATTACTGATAAAAAAGAGCTTTCAGAAAGAGAACGGTTAATCTCATATTTTCAAGAACATGAAAAGGAACGGCTGCTATTACAACAAATTTATCATCAGCTTGGGCGCATGAAGAAACACTCGATCAGTGATTATCTGTTGCGGATAAAAAAACTTCCAGAGCAAAAGAATTGGCATCATTATGCAATTCTGGCAGCAGAGGTTTTTTCTTTCTCTTTAATTTTTATAAATAGTGCCATTGGGGTATTTTGTTTACTTGTTTCATGTGGGTATGGCGTAGTAGATTATTATAAGGAAAAGGGAAAGGTAGAACCATATTTTGTATGCCTTAGGCAAGTAACAGGTATGCTTTGTGCTGCTGATAAGCTAGCAGAAGTGGATATAAAGGAATTGGGAGACTATTTAGCAAGGCTGAAACAATTAAGAAAAGAATGTAACCGAATATTAAGGGGATCTGGGTTAATTGTAACACCGCATATGTCTGGTTCCATTGGAGAAGTGTTTTTAGACTATGTGCGGATGTTGACCCATATAGACTTAATCCAATTTAACCGCATATTAAAAGAAATAAAGGAAAAAGAAGAGAGCATATGCCAGATTATGGAGGTGTATGGATTTTTAGAAAGTATGATAGCCGCTGCTTCTTTTCGCGGGTTATTATCTATGTATTGTGTCCCAGAATATTTAAGTGAAAATAGTAAGGAAGCAAAAAAGGGATTTTTGTCTATTATAGATATGTACCATCCAGGGATTGAAAAGCCAGTTGCAAATAGTATCCAGGCAAAAAAAGGGATTTTAATTACAGGTTCTAATGCGTCAGGAAAATCTACTTTTTTAAAGACAGTTGGTATTTGCTGCGTACTTGCCCAAACCATTATGACAGTGCCTGCAAAATCTTATTTGGCATGTTTATTCCATCTTTATTCGTCTATGGCAATTAAAGATAATCTAAGCCTTCAGGAAAGTTATTATTTGGCAGAAATAAAAGCGTTAAAAAGGGTGTTGGATGCAAGGAAAAGAGGGGAAATAGTATTATGCTTAATAGACGAAGTACTTCGTGGGACAAATACTATTGAACGGATTGCTGCTTCAGCACAGGTATTGAGGCAGCTAGCTGCTGAAGGAGGGACATTATGTTTTGCTGCGACACATGATTTGGAATTAACGTATATGTTGGGGCGGTGGTATAAGAATTATCATTTTGAAGAAGAAATTAATGAAGGGGATATCCAGTTTGATTATTTGATTAGGGAAGGACAAGCAGTAACAAGAAATGCAATCCGCCTGCTTTCTTTATTAGGATATCCAGAAGAATTGGTAGAATCAGCAGAAAAAACAGCAGAGGAATTTGTAGAAAAAGGAGAATGGAGATGTTTGTGAGGATTTATACGGATGGATCTGCAAGAGGAAACCCAGATGGGCCAGGAGGATATGGCACGGTATTGTCTTATATAGATGGAAATGGAATAGAACATAAAAAAGAACTTTCGGCAGGATATAAGAAAACGACAAATAACCGCATGGAACTTATGGCGGCGATTGTTGGGCTGGAAGCCTTAAATCGCCCATGCAGCGTGGAATTATATTCGGATTCCCAGTATTTAATAAAAGCGTTTAATGAACATTGGATAGAGGGTTGGATAAAAAAGGGATGGAAACGTGGGAAGAATGAACCAGTAAAGAATATGGATTTATGGAAAAGGCTTTTAAAGGCAAAAGAGCCGCATCAAGTAACATTTATTTGGGTAAAAGGGCATAATGGGCATCCACAGAACGAAAGATGTGATTATTTGGCTACTTGTGCAGCAGACGGAGAAAATTTGCTAGAGGATAGAGAGGAAGCTTGAAAAACAGGTATGATTATGCTAGTATTAGTATAATAAAATGCAAAAATGAAATAGGAGGAAAGAATATGGGATTTATTAATGAGTTAATAACATATGTAATTGTAGTAGTAGGGATTGGTGCACTTGCGCTTGGTGGTATTTTTTTAGGAAAGTTTCTAAGGGATAAACATGATGCAAAGGCAGAATAAATAAAATAGATTACAGTTTTGGGAGGAGTTATTGTGGAAAAGTACGGGTTAAACCAGATTAGGAGAATGTATCTGGAGTTTTTTGAAAGTAAGGGCCATTTAAGGTTAAACAGTTATTCCCTGGTGCCAAAAAATGATAAGAGTTTATTATTAATTAATTCTGGTATGGCACCTATGAAGCCATATTTTACTGGGCAGGAGATACCACCAAGGAGAAGGGTGACAACCTGCCAGAAATGTATTCGTACTGGCGATATTGAAAATGTAGGAAAAACAGCAAGGCATTTGACATTCTTTGAAATGCTTGGCAATTTTTCATTTGGGGATTATTTTAAACATGAAGCGATTGCTTGGTCTTGGGAATTTTTAACAGAAGTAATCGGGCTTGACAAAGAACGTTTATATCCTTCTATTTATTGTGAAGATGAGGAAGCGTTTGAGATTTGGACAAAAGAAGTTGGCGTGCCTGCAGAGAAAATTACCCGTTTTTACCGCGATGAAAACGGGGATTGTGATAATTTCTGGGAGCATGGTGCAGGCCCTTGTGGCCCTTGTTCGGAGATCTATTATGACAGGGGAATCCAGTATGGCTGTGGGAAACCAGATTGCAAAGTAGGATGTGACTGTGATCGGTTTATGGAAGTGTGGAATAATGTATTTACCCAATTTGAAAGCGATGGGAATGGGCATTATGAAGAATTAAAACAAAAGAATATTGATACGGGTATGGGATTAGAGCGTCTTGCAGTAGTAATCCAAGATGTAGATTCTGTATTTGATATTGATACCATGAAAGCAATCCGTGATAAAATTTGTTCGCTTGCTGGGGTAGAATATGAGGCTGATCCAAAAAAGGATGTTTCTATCCGCTTAATTACCGATCACATACGATCGGTTACATTTATGACTTCTGATGGCATTATTCCATCTAATGTAGGAAGAGGGTATGTATTGCGCCGCCTGCTTAGAAGGGCAGCAAGGCATGGAAGGCTTCTTGGCATAGAAGGGTTATTTTTAGCAGAATTGTGTAAAACAGTAATTAGGGAATCAAAAGATGGATATCCAGAACTTGCAGAAAAGGAAGAATATATTTTAAAGGTATTGACAACAGAGGAAGAGAACTTTAATAAAACCATTGACAAAGGATTGTTGATTCTTTCTGAGATGATAGATAGTTGTAAGAAAAAGGGAGAAAATGTGTTAAGCGGGGAAGATGCATTCCGGCTTTATGATACGTATGGGTTCCCTGTAGACTTAACAATGGAAATTTTAGAAGAAAAAGGGTTCCAATTAGATGAAAAAGGATTCCAGGCTGCAATGGATGAACAGCGTAAAACAGCAAGTGCAGCCCATGAAACCACTAATTATATGGGTACAGATGTAACGATATATGAGTCTATTGATCCATCTGTTACCTCTGAATTTATTGGTTATACTACACTTACTGGGAAATCAAAGATTTTGGTATTGACAACAGAAGAGGAGATTGTGGCAGAGGTTTTAGAAGGCCAAAAAGCGACTATTTTTGTAGAACAAACTCCTTTTTATGCAACAAGTGGCGGGCAAGTAGCAGATAAAGGTATTATTACAAAAGAAGATGCAGAATTTGTTGTAGAAGATACTATTAAGTTATTAGGAGGGAAGATTGGGCATGTTGGCAAAGTAACAAAAGGGACATTCCATCTTTCTGATGAAGTGGAACTTTCGGTAGATGCTTCTAGGAGGAGTGCCACAGCAAAGAACCATAGTGCAACACATCTTTTGCAAAAAGCACTGCGTATGGTATTGGGGACCCATGTAGAACAACATGGTTCTTATGTAAGTAATGACAGGCTCCGTTTTGACTTTTCTCATTTTTCAGCTATGACAAAAGAAGAACTGGAAAAGGTGGAGGAGATTGTAAACCGGGAAATAGCAGAAGGGCTTTTAGTCCAGACAGATATTATGGATATTGAGGAAGCAAAGAAAACAGGTGCAATGGCATTATTTGGTGAAAAGTATGGTGCTAAGGTGCGGGTTGTGCGTATGGGTGATTTTTCTACAGAATTATGTGGAGGGACACATGTAGGGAATACAGCTTCTATTATGGCATTTAAAATTTTATCTGAATCTGGTATTGCAGCAGGTGTAAGAAGAATTGAAGCATTAACAGGACAAGGGGTATTTGCATATTATAATCAATTAGAAGAGGAATTAAATAAGGCATCTAAGCTTGTAAAAACAGAGCCTTTCCGTCTAGCAGGAAAAATAGAGTCTCTTTTAGATGAAGTAAAAACATTAAATAGTGAAAATGAAAAGTTAAAAAGTAAGCTTGCAAAAGATTCCTTGGGGAATGTAATGGATCAAGTGATAGATGTTAAGGGAGTAAAACTTTTAGTTACTAATGTAGCAGATGTGGATATGAACGGTTTGCGGAACTTAGGAGATCAAATAAAAGAGAAATTAAAGGATTGTGTGGTTGTGCTAGTTTCTGCTCAAGGGAAAGATAAGGTAAATTTAATTGTTATGGTAGCAGACACTTTGGTAAAGAAAGGTGTAAATGCGGGGAACTTAATTAAAAAGTTATCTGCCCTAGTAGGCGGGGGCGGAGGCGGAAGGCCAAATATGGCACAAGCGGGAGGAAAAGATCCATCTGCTATCCCAGAATTAATAAAACAAGCACCAATTTACTTGGCAGAACAGATAAATTAAGGCAACTTCTTAATATTTTTTTAAAAATCAGTTGACGAATAGTAAAAATATGCTATAATATTTCTAGTGCAAGAAAAATACCCAAACAGTTGTATTTGGCACAATACACAACTGGAGGGAGGTTAGGTGTGATACTATGTCAAATGTAATCGTAAAAGACAACGAGACGTTGGATAGTGCCCTTCGCAGATTTAAGCGAAATTGTGCGAAAGCTGGTATTCAGCAGGAGATCCGTAAAAGAGAGCATTATGAAAAGCCAAGTGTAAGACGTAAAAAGAAGTCTGAGGCTGCTAGAAAGCGTAAGTTTAATTAAGGTTGAATTCGCCGGGCGGCTGGGTTTTTAATTCATTTTGGATTAGAAGCAGACTGTAGACAAAGCGGTTCGTGGAGGAAACTCTACGGGCCGTTTTTCAACAAGTAACAGCAAGGATTCCCTTTTTTCTTAGGTAGGGGGAGGAAGTGATAATTATAATGGCAGCAGCGGGCGGAGCGAAAGCGGTATCCCCTGCTGCCATAAAGCAATCCACATAATTGTCTTGCTCCTAACTGCCGCAAGTGGATTGAAACAACTATAAGGCATAAGGAAACAAGAAAAGGTGAGGTATATAGTATGGTTGATATCAAGAAAAGAGCAAAGCTTTTAAAGTCTGTAGCAGAGTTAAAGGAAGCTGATTATTCAAAAGAACCAGATTTAGAAGCGATTTATAAGCGATTGCTGAAAGGAAGGGCGCAATTTGAAGAGGTTTTAGATAAAAATATTAAAGCGGTTATGCAGATTAGCTCTTTGGATTTAATGATGCAGCATGATACGGAAAAGATTTTGGAGATATCCCGTAATGTTGCTAAAGCAACAGAGATTCTTTTTGGAACAGATACCGAATCATCTTATGCGGTAAAGGCGAATAATCCGCATGAGGAACTAACTAATACGATTATTCGGGCTTCTGAAGAAACAGATGAGGTGTATAAAAAGATTGAGAAGGGACAGGAAGAACTTACTACAATTAAGGAACTTTCTGGGCAGACAATGGAAGCTTCTCATGCAATGCAAAAAGATATGGATGAATTATTCCGTATTATTAATAATATGAATGAAGTAATTACAGGCATTAGTTCTATATCATTGCAGACAAATCTTTTAGCTTTAAATGCTTCTATAGAAGCGGCGAGGGCAGGAGAGGCAGGAAGAGGGTTTGCCGTGGTAGCGTCTGAAATCCGTACTCTTGCCGAACAGACGCAGAATATGACAAATTCTATGGGGGATTTTGTAGAAGGAATCCGCCAGGCTTCACAAAAAAGTAGTGGAAGTGCTGGAGATACTGTAAAGGCACTAAAAATTATGACAGAAAAGATAGGGACAGTATGGGAATTAAATGATGATAACCAAAGGCATGTATCTAAGGTTAATGAATCAATTAGTTCTCTTGCTGCAGTAAGTGAAGAAATTAGTAGTACAATGGCTGAGATGGAGAACCGGCTTAAGGAAAGTACAGATATTATGGGTAATGTGGGAGATGAATTAAGAAAAGCCACAGAGCCAGTAGCAGAGATAGAGAGAATATTAGATGAAGCAGTAAGACAACTAGGATCTATGGCAGATGATGCGTTTTTCCATTTGGAAAATACAGAATTTTCTAAGTATTTAGAAAATGCTATTTCTGCCCATCAAACGTGGTTATCAAATTTAAAGCGGATGGTAGTGGAACAAACAATATTACCGCTTCAATTAAATGATTCTAAATGTGGGTTTGGGCATTTTTATTATGCAATGAAGCCGAATTCACCGGAGATTAAACCAATATGGGATGCACTTGGCGCAAAACATAAAAAATTCCACGGGTATGGTTCAGCGGTAATAGATGCAATCTATCATGAAGATTATAGAAAAGCAGAACAGATATATATGGAAGCAGAGAATTATTCTAAAGAGTTAATTTCTGATATACAAAGAATGATTCAAATGATGTGTTCTGGGAAATAAGTTTGTAAAGAAAAAAGATGATTCATGCCAATCATCTTTTTTCTTTGCAAAAAATCTGTAGTTTTAATAGAAATGAAAAAGAAACTCCATATACATTTTTTATGGTGTATGTAATAATGGAAGTATAAAAATAGAAGGAGAATCATGATGTTAAAACAAATTTTTATATCTTCCTCTAGTGCAAGCTTTGAACTGGAAAATACAGATTGTTATTATGCGCCAGAGCCATATCAAATTTATTTAAACGGAGAATTTGTCCGGGAAGAAGGGCACAATGTTTTTTCTTTATATGGCCTCTTGCCAGATACAGACTATGCCGTAAAGATTCAGGGAAGGATAGGAGAGGAAATAATAACATTCCATACAGAAGCAATTTACGCAGTATTAAATGTTAGGCAATTTTATGCGTTTGGAGATGGTATGCACAATGATACCCAAGCAATACAAGCAGCCATTTTATCGTGCCCAAAGGGTGGAAAAGTATTAATACCAAAAGGGATTTATTTAGTTACAGCTTTATTTTTAAAAAGTGATATACAAATAGAGTTAGAAAAGGGTGCTACGCTTCTAGGAGAAGTGGATAGGCATCAGTTTCCCGTGCTTCCAGGAAGGATCCAAATGGAAAATGGAGAAGAATTATACTTAGGTACATGGGAAGGTGAGCCAGATGATTTGTTTGCTAGTATGATTACTGGTATTTATGTAGAAAATGTAAAGATATATGGAGAAGGAGTTTTAGATGAAAATGCACAAAATAGTGATTGGTGGGTCGATCATAAAGTAAAACGTGTGGCGAGAAGGCCAAAAGGAATTTTCCTAAATCATTGCAACCATATTGAATTCCAAGGAATTACAGTAAAAAATACCCCTTCTTGGAATCAGCATCCGTTTTTTAGTAATAGCTTATCTTATATTGATATGTTCCTAACAAGCCCAAAGGATTCCCCGACAACAGATGGATGTGATCCAGAATCTTGTAAAAATGTAAAAATAATTGGTTGTAGGATTTCTGTTGGGGATGATTGTATTGCTATAAAATCTGGAAAAATGGAATTTGGGAGAAAGTTCCATACTCCTTCTGAGCAGATTATAATTAGGAATTGCTTAATGGAATTTGGGCATGGCGGTGTAACATTGGGAAGTGAGATGAGTGGAGGGGTAAAAGAATTATCTGTTAGCCAATGTATTTTCCGGGATACAGATAGGGGGCTACGTATTAAGACTAGAAGAGGAAGAGGGGATACTGCAATCATAGATGGGATTGTTTTTGAAAATATTAAAATGCAACGGGTACTTGCCCCCTTAACAATAAATATGTTTTATAAAGCAGGAAGTGAAGCATTTATTGCAGAACATTTTGATCGGAAGCCACAGCCAGTAGATGATACAACACCTTATCTTGGACATTTTACGTTCCGTAATCTATCTGTAAAGGAAGCACAGTGGGGAGCAGGGTATTTTTTGGGTTTGCCAGAGCAGCCAATAGAAGAGATTTGTATTGAAAATGTTAGTTTTGAAATGGCAGAAGAGGCAAAAGAGGGCATTATTATTATGACGCCAGAAAACCCAAAGGCATGTAAAAAAGGGCTTTATTTTGAAAATGTAAATTGTGTGCATCTTTGTAATGTATCTGTATTACATGCAGATGGAGAAGAAGTGATTTATAAGAATGTAAGAGAGAAAAGGGAGGAAAAAGATGTTTGAAGTTTTTATGTATGCCATTAATGCGGTTATGCCAATTATACTATTAATTATTTTAGGCTATATATTGAAGGTAATAGGATTTTTTGGAAGTGATTTTTTAAAAATGGCAAATAAAATGGTTTTCCGGGTATGCCTTCCATGTTTATTGTTTTATAATGTTTATAATATTTCTGATTTAGGGGCAATCCGATGGGATGTAGTTTGGTATTGTTTAATGATAATTGCAATATTGTTTGGGCTGGGGCTTTTTACAGTTTGTTTTTTTGTTAAAGATAAAGCACAAAAAGGAGTTATTTTACAATGTGTATTCCGTTCTAATTTTGCTATTATAGGAATTCCTTTGTCAGAAGCTTTAGGTGGGGCAGAAGGTGTTGCGGTGGCAGCAATTTTATCAGCTTTTACCATTCCATTTTTTAATATTCTAGCTGTTATTTCTTTATCTTTATTTGTATCAGAAGGAGAAAATAAAATTGATGTAAAAGATATTATAATAAAAATTATAAAGAACCCATTAATTATTGGGGTATGTATTGGGCTTGTAGCATTAATTATCCGTTCATTTATTCCTGTAAAGGAAGATGGGAGTTTGGTATTCTCTTTATCAGGAAATATGACTTTTTTGTATACAGCAATTGGAAATGTGTCAAAAATTGCTTCTCCGCTTGCTTTAATTGTACTTGGAGGCCAATTTACCTTTAGTGCAGTAAAAGGAATGTTAAAAGAAATTGTAATAGGGACTACATGGCGTATTGTAGCAGCACCAATAATAGGAATAGTAGTAGCAGCGGTTCTTACAAATATGGGAATATTGAAATTTGACCATATTGTGTATCCGGCCTTAGTAGCATTATTTGGTTCACCTGTGGCAGTGTCAAGTGCAATTATGGCAGGAGAAATGGATAATGATGAACAATTAGCCAGCCAGCTAGTAGTATGGACAAGCGTTGGCTCTATGATAACAATTTTTCTCTTAGTAGTTGGCATGAAATATGCGGCGCTCCTTTAGTCTTTGGTATATAAAATACTGCTGTAAGACAACTATCTTCAGCAGTATTTTTGTTTTCAGTATAAAATGTAATAAATTACGCACTATGATTATAAAAAATACTAAAACAGCACACATCAAAAATTCACATATACTTTTAAATTAAAACATTTCATAGAATATAGCACAAAACCCAAGAATACTTTATAATAAACAACTTAACTAAACTACGAGGTAATCAATGAATCTAGAAACAATCCAATCAAAACTACAAGATATTGAACAAATGAGAAATATTTCAACAGAAAATGAAACTGCATTAATGAAATGGAAGGGAAGAACTGGAACAGAACCTACTGAAAATTCCAATTCTTCTCTTTCTTTTCGTTTTGTACTTGCTATTTTTATTCTTGCTTTTTTAATTTATACAGATTACCAAAAATTTCCTTATAGTGAAAATTTACTTGCTAAAATAGAAGATGCAATTTCTTATGATATAAAATTAGAAAATATAGAAAATTTGGAAAATATTTGGTATACTATTTCTAATAAAATAGAAACTATAATTGATCAAGAGAAAGGATAAGATACTATGGAAAAACAGAAGTATTCCGATGTAATAGAACGTTTCTTGCGGTATGTGCAAATTGATACAGAATCTGTACCAGATATGGAATCTGTACCAAGTAGTGGAAAACAAAAAAATTTAGCATCTTTATTAGTAGAAGAATTAAAAGAAATAGGGGCTTCCTCCGTACAAATGGATGCACATGGATATGTTTATGCTGAAATTCCTTCTACTATGAAGCGGAGGATTGCTGTTCCAGTATTAGGGTTTATTGCCCATATGGACACAGCCCCAGCCATGTCTGGAAAAAATGTAAAACCATCTATTATTTCTAATTATAATGGAACAGATATTGTATTAAATAAAGAACAAAATATTGTATTAAGCCCTGTAGATTTTCCTGAACTTAGTTCTTACAAGGGCCAAGATTTAATTGTAACAGATGGCACTACTTTATTAGGTGCCGATGATAAAGCAGGAGTAGCTGAAATTATGAGTATGGCAAAATATTTATTAGAACATCCAGAAATAGAACATGGTACAATTAAAATTGGCTTTACTCCTGATGAGGAAGTTGGAAGAGGCGCAGATTTTTTTGATGTAAAAGGATTTGGGGCAGAATTTGCCTATACAGTAGATGGAGGGGCGCTTGGTGAATTAGAATATGAAACTTTCCATGCTGCAGGTGGAAAATTGACAATTCATGGAAAGAGTATCCATCCGGGCTCTGCAAAAGGGCAAATGATTAATGCCATTTTAGTAGCAATGGAATTCCAAAGTTTGCTTCCAACTTTTGATAACCCAGCTTATACAGAAAAATATGAGGGATTTTATCATCTGGACTTAATAAAGGGTACAGTAGATACAACAATAATGGATTATATTATACGCGATCATGATATGCAGAAATTTGAAAAAAAGAAAGAATTTTTCTTAAAGGCTGTGGAATTTTTAAATGAAAAATATGGGAAAGGCACTATAGAGGCTGTGGTAAAAGACACTTATTATAATATGAAAGAAAAAATCCTACCTCATATGCACTTAATTGAAAATGCAAAACTTGCTATGGAACGGTTAGGAATTACTCCAATTATTACTCCTGTAAGGGGCGGTACAGACGGCTGCCGTTTATCTTATATGGGGCTTCCATGCCCAAATATTTGTACTGGCGGCATGAATTATCACGGAAGGTATGAATATATTTCTATTCAATCAATGGAAAAAGTAGTACGTTTATTATTAGAAATTATTTCTGTTTATCAAGAATAATTTTGTATTATCCAAAACTAATAAAACAATAAGGAATAATTTTATGAGAAAATTAGCGTTAAGTGATGAAATTTTATTAAGTGTCCAACAGCCAGCCCGTTATATTGGCGGTGAGATAAATATGTGTGTAAAAGATCCTAAAAAAGTAGATATCCGTTTTGCCATGTGTTTTCCTGATGTCTATGAAATTGGGATGTCACATTTAGGGATTCAAATTTTATATGATATGTTTAACCAAAGAGAAGATATTTATTGTGAACGTATTTATTCTCCGTGGATTGATTTGGATAAGATTATGCGGGAACAACAAATACCATTATTTACTATTGAAACACAAGACCCAATTAAAACAATGGATTTTATTGGTATTACATTGCAATATGAGATGTGTTATACCAATATTTTGCAAATTTTAGATTTAGGCCAAATCCCACTTCTTTCTAAAGATAGGGGAGAAGACGATCCCATTATTATTGGCGGTGGGCCATGCGCTTATAACCCAGAGCCACTTGCAGATTTTTTTGATATGTTTTATATTGGGGAAGGTGAAACAGTCTATTTTGATTTAATGGATGCTTATAAAAGAAATAAGGAAAACCATGGAAGCCGAAAAGATTTTCTAGAAATGGCTGCTCAAATACCAGGAATTTATATTCCTGAATTTTACCAAGTAACCTATAAAGAAGATGGTACGATTGCTTCTTTTTTGCCTAATAATCCTTGTGCAAAACCTATTATACGAAAAGAAGTAGAGATGGATCTGAACCATACTTTTTATCCAAAAAAACCATTAGTACCATATATTAAAGCAACACAGGATCGTGTTGTATTAGAAATCCAAAGAGGATGTATTAGAGGCTGCCGTTTTTGCCAGGCCGGGGCAGTTTATCGCCCAGTTAGGGAGAGAAGTTTGGAATTTTTAAAAGAAGCAGCTTATGAAATGTTAAAAAGTACAGGATATGAAGAAATTTCCCTAAGTTCTTTAAGTTCTAGTGATTATTCTAATTTAGAGGGAATTGTAAACTTTTTAATAGAAGAATTTGGGCAAAAAGGAGTCAATATTTCGTTGCCTTCTTTACGTATTGATGCTTTTTCCCTTGATGTGATGAGCAAAGTACAAGATGTAAAAAAATCTAGCCTTACTTTTGCACCAGAAGCAGGATCACAGAGGCTAAGGAATGTGATTAATAAAGGCCTTACAGAAGAAAATATTTTAGATGGCGCTGCGAAGGCGTTTCATGGCGGCTGGAACAGGGTAAAACTTTATTTTATGTTAGGGCTTCCTACTGAAACAGTAGAAGATATGGAAGATATTGCAATTCTTTCTGATAAAATAGCACGAGTTTATTATGCAGAAATCCCAAAAGAAAATCGGAATGGGAAAGTACAAGTAACGGCTAGTACCTCTTTTTTTGTACCAAAACCATTTACTCCGTTCCAGTGGGCCCCTATGTGCACAAAAGAGGAATATTTAGGAAAGGCAAGAATTGTTAATACAAAAATGAAGGAAATGTTAAACCATAAAAGCTTAAAGTACAATTGGCATGAAGCAGATATTACTGTTTTAGAAGGGGTATTTGCAAGAGGGGACCGCCGTATAGGAAAAGTAATTCTTAGGGCATACCAAAAAGGATGCCTATATGACGCATGGTCAGAACGTTTCCATAATAATTTATGGATGGAGGCTTTTGCAGAGGAAGGTATTGATATTGGTTTTTATAATCTTAGAGAACGTGATTTAGATGAAATACTGCCATGGGATTTTATTGATGCTGGCATTACAAAAGAGTTTTTAAAAAGAGAGTGGCAACATGCAAAAGAAGAAAAAGTAACACCAAATTGCAGGGCAGCGTGTTCTGGCTGTGGTGCAAAGGTCTTTGGAGGAGGTGTTTGCTATGAAAATAAGAATTAAATTTTCAAAACATGGCAATATGAAATTTATTGGGCATTTAGATATAATGCGTTATTTTCAAAAAGCGATACGCCGTGCTGAAATAGATATTGTTTATTCAGAAGGATTTTCCCCGCATCAAAAAATATCCTTTGCAGCACCACTTGGAGTAGGGCTTTTAAGTGAAGGGGAATATATGGATATAGAAGTCCATACTTCAAAGCCAAGCCAAGAAATGATAAAAGCTTTAAATGCAGTAATGGCAGAAGGTATAGAAATTATTAGTTATAAATTGCTACCAGAAAATTCCAAAAATGCTATGTCATTAGTAGCTGCTGCCGATTATATGTTGCAATTCCGTGAAACGTATAAACCGGAAGATTTTAAATCTTTCCAACAAACTTTCTTAGAATTTATAAACCAGCCAGAGCTTAGGATAATAAAGAAAACAAAAAAAGGAGAACATGCCCTTGATTTAAAACCATTGTTATATGCAGCTAAAGTCCAAGGAGAAAATATTTTCCTATGTATTTCTACAGGTAGTTCAGATAATATTAAACCAGAACTTGTTATGGAGACTTATTATCATTATATAGGACAAGTTATGCCAAAATTTGCATTTCAAGTTACACGCCTTGAAGTATATGCCAATATGGGAAATAATGAAGAAAGGAAGCTTGTACCTTTAGAAAGCTTTGGAAAAGACATTGTATAAAAAATTAATTATCACCCACTACCAAACAGGTATTTTAATAGCACTTTTTGAAAATAATGAAATTGTAGAGCTCCAGTATGAAGATGAAAAGGAACAAAGTTTACTTGGGAATATTTATGTTGGGAGAGTAAAACAAGTAGTAAAAAATATTAATGCTGCTTTCCTTTCCTTTGGTGAAGAACAAACAGGATATTATTCTTTAACAGATAATCGAAACCCTTATTTTTTAAACCAAAAAAAGAATAATATTCCTGTGCAAGGGGACCTTATTTTAGTACAAGTATCCAAGGAGCCTATAAAAACAAAAGATGCCACATTGACTTCACATATTAATTTAACTGGCAAGTATGCTGTCCTTACAGTAGGAAATAGCCAAATGAGTATTTCTAGTAAAATCCAGGATGAAAATTGGAAAGTTTCTTGCCGTTTGATATGCCGGCCGTACTGTACAGAAGAATATGGATTTATTATCCGAACAAATGCCTATCAAATTGATTTAGAAGAAATTATTAAAGAAATAAAAGAACTTTCCATACAATATGCTGCTATAAAGAAGGAGGCTGTTTATTTAACGGCACATTCTTTAGTATATCAGTCACCAGTCTCTTATTTAAAAGATTTACGTAATATATATGATGAAAATGTAGCAGAATTTATAACAGATGATATTAATATTTATAATCAGTTTGAAAATTTTTTAAAAGATCAGCCAGAGTTATTACAAAAATTAGTGTTATATAAAGATCCATTATTACCGCTTATTAATCTTTATAGCCTTTCTACAGTAGTAGAACGTGCATTAAAAAGTAAAGTTTGGTTAAAATCTGGCGGTTATTTAGTAATAGAGCCAACAGAAGCATTAACAGTTATTGATGTGAATACTGGAAAATGTGTAATAAAAAAGAATGTAGAAGAAACAAGGCAAATTATAAATAAAGAAGCTGCAAAAGAAATTGCAAAGCAGTTGCGGATTCGTAATATATCTGGTATTATTATTGTGGATTTTATCAATATGGATTCTGAGCAAGCAACAAATGAATTAATGGCATATTTTTCTACGGAATTAAGAAAAGATCCTATAAGAACGTATTTAGCTGGGATAACAAACCTTGGGCTTGCAGAGGTAACTAGAAAAAAGAGTAGGAAATCTTTTATGGAACAGATGAAACCAAAGTTATAATCAAACTAAATTTAACAAAAAGAAAGAAGATATGAGATGAGAAAATTATTTATTGATCCAACAGTAAACAATAGTGAGTTTATTATTTCCTTAAAAATTATGCAGGGGAATTTAAACATGGAAACACAAAAAGATTTTATTAATCAAATGATTCATGCAAAATTTCTATGCCCTGCCTTATTTGATCCAGAACCAGAAATTAACCCAGAAGGGGTTGCTATTATGGAAGACAATGCTAAGGTAATGTTAAGTTCTTTAGAAAATTCTAAAAAAGAAACATATTTAGTAGCTTATACTGATGCCAAAGAAGCAAAAGAGCATAAACAGGCTGAAAACCAACATACTGTTGCATGTACGTATTTTGATTTTTGTACCATGGTGTTGCAAGAAAAATCGCCATATTCTGGATTTGTTATTAATCCATTTTCCGAAAATATTATTGTTTCAAAAGAAATTATGCAAAATATAAATAGGAATATTAAGGTAAAAAGACAAGTAGAAATTCCAAGGGAAATGTAATTTATCTTATATAAAATTCTTTTCTTGCCAAGTAAAAATAGGAAAAATTTAGATTGACATAATCCCTAAAAAGTGGTATTCTATCATAGTGTGCCGCACAACGAGGTTATAAGTTCCTGAATACGGACACCATAGTTGGCGAGTAATGATAATAGGAGGTGTGCCATATGTACGCAATTATAGCAACAGGTGGTAAACAGTACAAAGTAGCAGAAGGCGATATCATTAGAGTAGAAAAACTTGGCAAGGAAGCAGGAAGTGCTATTACTTTTGATAGAGTATTAGCTGTAAATAATGGTTCTTTAGTTGTAGGGAATCCTACTGTAGCTAATGCAACTGTATCTGCCAGTGTAGTAAAAGAAGGCAAAGGTAAAAAAGTTATTGTTTACAAATATAAGAGAAAGACTGGCTACCATAAGAAAAATGGACATAGGCAAATGTATACAGAAGTTAAGATTGACAAGATTAACGCATAAGGTCTTTCTATGATTCGAGTCACTTTTTATAAGAAATTAGAAACTGGTTATTTTGGGTTTTGTTTCAAAGGACATGCTGGTTATGCAGAAGCTGGGCAGGATATTGTTTGTGCTGCTGTTTCAGCTTTATGTATTAATACCATTAATTCTATTGAGGCATTTACCAAAGATACGTTTCAATTAGAATCTAATGAAAAAACAGGCATGGTACGTTTAAAATTTACTGGAGAAATCAGTAAAGAATCAAAACTTTTAATGGATTCACTAAAATTAGGGCTTGAAAAAATAGAACAGGATAATTATACTGAATATCTATCAGTGACAACAAGGGAGGTGTAAACCATGATGAAAATGAACCTTCAGTTTTTTGCCCATAAAAAAGGAGTTGGTTCTACCAAGAATGGTAGGGATTCCGAATCTAAGAGGTTAGGGGCAAAAAGAGCAGACGGACAATTTGTAAAAGCTGGAAATATTCTTTACAGACAGCGCGGGACTAAGATTCATCCGGGCATTAATGTAGGTAGAGGTGGAGATGATACATTATTTGCTTTAGTAGATGGAGTACTGCGTTTTGAAAGAAAAGGCAGAGATAGAAAGCAGGCATCTGTTTATCCAGTAGCTGCTGAGAAATAGGCAATTTGCTAATTCAGAAACAAACAAATGGTGAATGGGGACATACCTGTATCAGTATAGGCGTGTCCTCATTTTTTCAAATCTACAAGGCATGAGGTGAAGTGCATGTTTGCAGACAGAGCAAAAATATTTATTAAATCAGGAAAGGGCGGTGACGGACATGTAAGTTTCCGCCGAGAATTATATGTAGCAAGCGGTGGCCCAGACGGCGGCGATGGTGGTAAAGGCGGAGATATTATTTTTGAAGTAGATGAAGGATTAAATACTTTAGCTGATTTTAGGCAAACGCGAAAATATATAGCAGAAAGTGGAGAAAATGGCGGAAAACGAAACTGCCATGGAAAAAATGGTGCTGATCTTATTATTAAAGTACCTGCTGGAACCGTTATCCGGGAAGAAGTAAGTGGAAAAGTAATTGCTGATATGTCTGGGGATACCAAGAAAGAAATTATTTTAAAAGGTGGGAAAGGCGGGAAAGGGAATAAGTTTTATGCTACGCCTACTATGCAAATCCCACAATATGCCCAACCAGGGCAAGCAGCAAAAGAGCTATGGGTGAATTTAGAACTAAAAGTAATTGCTGATGTAGGGTTGGTAGGATTTCCCAATGTTGGAAAATCCACATTGCTTTCTCGTGTTACCAATGCAAAACCTAAAATAGCAAATTACCATTTTACTACACTAAACCCAAACCTTGGTGTAGTAGACTTAGATGGGCATAATGGCTTTGTAATTGCAGACATTCCAGGATTAATTGAAGGTGCTTCAGAAGGAATAGGGCTTGGCCATGAATTTTTAAGGCATATTGAACGTACTAAGGTATTAATCCATATGGTGGATGTTGCTTCTACAGAAGGCAGGGAACCTATTTCAGATATTTATGCGATTAATAAAGAACTAGAAGCATATAATCCTTTACTTCTTGCAAGGCCACAAGTAATAGCAGCAAATAAAATAGATGCTATTTTTAAGGAATCTGGAGAAGATCCAGTGAAATGTTTGAAAGATGAGTTTGAACCAAAAGGAATTAAAGTTTTTCCAATATCTGCAGTAAGTGGTTCTGGGTTAAAAGAATTATTATATTATGTAAAAGGGCTATTACAACAGATCGATCCTGAACCAATCCTTTTTGAAAGAGAATTTTTCCCCGAATTTATGGAACATATAGAACTTCCTTATACAGTGGAAAAATTGGAAGAAGGGATCTTTTCTATTGAGGGGCCACGTATAGAACGTATGCTAGGGTATACCAATTTAGAATCAGAAAAAGGGTTTGAATTTTTCCAGAATTTCATGAAATTAAATGGTATCTTGGAAGAACTGGAAAAATTAGGTATTAAAGATGGAGATACTGTTCAAATATATCATTTTGAATTTGAATATTATAAATAAATAGGAGAAAAACTATGACAAGTAAACAACGTGCATATTTAATGAGCTTAGCTTCTAAATTAGATCCTGTTTTCCATATGGGAAAAGCCAGCCTTACGACAGAATTTGAAGATGCCATTAAAGAAGTACTTGAAACAAAAGAATTAATTAAGATTAGTGTATTAAAAAATTGTGCTGATGATCCAAAGGAAATTGCACAAATATTAGCAAAAGATACACGTTCTGAAGTAGTACAAGTAATTGGTAAAAAAATTGTTTTATATAAACAGGCAGATGAACCAGCACAGAGAAAATTAAAACTTCCTGTAAGTTAAGCTGGGTTTTGCTATTGCCTGGAAAGGCAGGAGATTATGGCAGATAAAAAAAAGGTTGGTATATTAGGGGGGACATTTGATCCAATCCATATGGCACATTTAATTTTAGCTGAAAATGCGTGGCAGCAATTTCAGCTTGATACCGTATTAATTATGCCAAGTGGAGTACCTCCCCATAAAGAAAATAGAGAAATCACTTCCGCAAACCATCGTATCCGTATGTTGCAACTTGCCATAGATGATAATAAGCATTTTAAAGTATCAAACGTAGAAATAGAACGAGAAGGAAAAACATATACGGCAGATACTTTAACTGAATTAAACCGATGTAACCCAGATTGTAGTTATTATTTTATTATAGGGGCAGATTCTTTGTTTCAAATTGAGAATTGGTATCAACCAGAAACTATTATGAAACAGGCTGTCCTTTTGGCTGCTGCCAGAGATCAATTAGAAGAAGCAGAAACAATAAAAAAAATAGAGTATTTAAAGAATCAGTACCATTCAGAAATCTATTTACTCCATACACCAAATATGTCTCTTTCTTCTAGTTTAATACGAGAACGGGTAGCAAAAGGAGAGAGTATAAAATACCTTGTTCCAAAAGATGTGGAAAAGTATATTTATCAGAATAAATTGTATATATAAGAAAGTATCCACAAACTTAAAGTGCGCAAAAATAGCATAGAAATGAGGGGAGTTATGCAATATAATATTGATAAAATGAAGCAACAATTAAAACGGAAATTGGACAGTGAACGGTATGAACATACCATTAGTGTTGCTTATATAGCCGCAGCACTTGCTATGCGCCATGATTGTGATATAAAAAAGGCAGAAGTGGCTGGGCTTTTGCATGACTGTGCAAAATGTATCCCAGATGATACAAAATTAAATAAATGCCTTAAATATCATATTAGTATCACAGATATAGAACGAAGGAACCCATATTTACTTCACAATAAATTGGGGGCTTTTCTGGCTATGAACAAATATCATGTAGATGATAAGGATATTATTAATGCGATTCTTTATCATACTACTGCCAGGCCAGCTATGTCTATTCTAGAAAAAATAATATATATTGCTGATTATATTGAACCAGGCAGGACAAAAGCAGAACGGCTTGATGAAATTCGGCATATTTCTTTTGTAGATCTTGATTTAGCCATGTACATGATCCTCACAGATACATTAGAATATTTAAAGAAAAAGCAAAGAGAATATGATCCTATGTCTGAAAAAGCCTTTACTTACTATATGGCACTAAAGCAAGAAAAAGAGAATTTACTAAAAAAGGAGAACTGAACATGACGTCAAAAAATAAAGCAAAAGTGGCCTATCATGCACTAGCCAATAAAAAAGGCGATGATATTAAAATTATTGGCATATCAAAAATATCTGTATTAGCAGATTATTTTATTATAGCAAGCGGCAATAATAAAAACCAAGTACAAGCAATGGCTGATCATGTGCAAGAAGAACTTCAAAAATCAGAAATAGAAGTACGGCAAATAGAAGGTTATCAAAGTGGAAATTGGATTCTTATGGATTATGGCGATATAATTATCCATATTTTTTCAAGTGATGACCGCTTATTCTATGATTTAGAACGAATTTGGAGAGATGGGACAGGAATTTGTGTAGAAGAACTATAAGGCATAAAAAATAAAATCATTCTCTTATAGATGAAAAAATATAATTTTAAATAACAGGGCTGTTGTAAAATGGTAAATTGATACAATATGGAGTATATATAATATTTATTATATTGTATAAAATTCTACTTTGCAACAGCCCATTTTTAATCCTAACTATTTTATGGCTAAATAATATGTTTTCTATATAAACTAATAACTTTTCCTAAAATTTCTACTTTGTCTGCAATAATAGGTTCCATAAAATCATTTTCTGGTTGTAACCTGTAATGGTCATCTTCCTTATAAAAACGTTTTACAGTAACAGAATCGTCTAATAGAGCAACTACAACATCTCCATTTTCAGCAGTATTTTGACGTTCTACTACAATTTGATCCCCATCTAAAATCCCCATATTTATCATACTATTACCAGTGACAATTAACATAAAAAGCTCTTTATCTGGTAAATCATGCGTAGGAAGGGGAAAGTAACCATTTATATTTTCTACTGCCAATAATGGTTCTCCAGCAGCAACCTTACCTACTACAGGAATACTAATAACATCACAACGGCAGCAATTAAATGCGTCATCTAAGATTTCAATTGCCCTTGGCTTGGTAGGATCTCTTCTAATATATCCATTTCTTTCTAAAGTTTCTAAATGAGAATGGACAGAAGAAGTGGATTTTAAATGGACTGCTTCACAAATATCCCTAACAGATGGCGGATATCCTTTTGTCATAATCTGTGATTTTATATAATCAAGAATTTCTTTCTGTTTAGCGCTAATTTTTCCTTGAGCCATATCATAATACCTCCTCTAATTAATTTATTAGTTTAATAATGTCTTATTTCTATTTTATCATAGAATTCTAAAAATTGCAAACAGATGTTTTCGAAAATTTGTTTGTAATTTTCTTGACAAACATGCGTTTGCATATTATAATACCAATAGAACGTGCGTTTGCGAACATATTTTCTCGTAGGAGGTATTAACAGAAAATGAAATATTTCAAGCGTTTTATTATTAAAAATAGGATAATTATATTGTTTATTCTAGTTGCTATATTTCTTTCTGGATTCTTTTTTTTACACGCATTTGCAAGAGATAATAGCAAACCAGCTTATTATAAATATTATACCAGCATTGAAATAAAAGCAGGAGATACTTTATGGTCCATTGCCTACCAATATGCCAACGAAAAATATATATCCGTAGAAGATTATATTGAAGAATTAAAATATATGAATTGTTTATCTTCTGATCAGATTATTGAAGGATGTTATTTAACGATCAGTTATTATTCAGAAGAATATAAATAATATTTAATGATATAATTTTTTCGTTTCATATCGTGGTTCACAGGTTACTTGAATACCTAACCGTTTTAATGTTTTTAAATCTACTTGTGAAAGCATAACGGAACTGTGAAGCTGCAATCCTTTTAATTTAGAAAGTTGTTCCATAGCTAACCTAGCATCTGGGCTTGAAACAGCGCTAATTGATAATGCAATGAGTACTTCGTCTGTATGCAGCCTTGGATTGTGGCTTCCCAGATATGCAGTCTTTAGTTTTTGGATTGGCTCAATTGCCTCTGGAGAAATTACATGCTTTGGATGTGGGATTCCACCAAGTTCTTTTAAAGCATTTAATAATAAAGAAGCAGATGCGCCTAAAAGATGAGAAGTTTTTCCTGTAATAATCCTTCCATCTAAAAGCTCAATTGCTGCGGCAGGAGCATTTGTTTCTTTGGCACGCTCATTTGCATAAATGGTGACAAGCCTATCGTTTTCCGTAATATTGGCCTGTTTCATTAACAATTCAATTTTATAAATGCAAGAAGTATCTGCCCTGCCTGTTAAAACATCTGCTTTTGCCTGGTAATATCGGCGTATAATTTCTTGACGGGAAGCCTTTTGGCATATCTGGTCATTAATAATACAATTCCCAGCCATATTAACTCCCATATCAGTAGGAGATTTATAAGGGCTTGTTTTAAAAATACGTTCAAAAATAGCATTTAATACAGGGAAAATTTCTACATCTCTGTTATAATTTACAGTGGTAATGCCATATGCTTCTAAATGAAATGGATCAATCATATTGACATCATTAATATCTGCTGTAGCGGCTTCATAAGCAATATTAACTGGATGGCGGAGTGGGAGATTCCAAACAGGGAATGTTTCAAATTTTGCATACCCAGCCCGGATTCCACGTTTATGTTCATGATAAAGCTGTGATAAACAAGTTGCCATTTTTCCGCTTCCTGGGCCTGGTGCTGTAATAACAACAAGGGGCCTTGTAGTTTCTATATAATCATTTCTTCCAAAACCTTCATCACTTACAATTAATGGAATATTAGAAGGATAACCTTCAATTACATAATGGGTATAAACCCTTATGCCAGCGTTCATTAACTTTTCACGGAACATGTCGGCACTATACTGCCCAGAATATTGTGTAATTACAACGCTTCCAACATATAAGTTCCTATCACGGAACACATCAATAAGACGAAGCACATCTTCATCATAGGTAATGCCTAAATCGCCCCTAATTTTATTTTTTTCAATATCCCCAGCACTAATTACAATAACTATTTCAGCTTGGTCAGATAACGCACTTAACATATTTAATTTACTGTCTGGCGCAAAACCAGGCAATACACGGGAAGCGTGATAATCATCAAATAATTTCCCGCCAAATTCCAAATATAGCTTATTGTCAAATTGATTAATTCTCTCACGGATATGCTGTGATTGTAATGTTACATATTTTTCATTGTCAAATCCTATTTTCATTTCTTTTGTTTTCTCCTCATCTATTTTCATGCTATATGATATTTTACCATTTACTTTAGAGAAAAACCATTCCCTTTTTAAAATATTTTTAAATCTATATTGATAAAAGATAAAAAAACAGGTAGAATAATACTGAGTATAACAACCAAAGGAGGCATGTTATGAAACTTATGAAGCAAATTACCAAAGGATTAATTGCTAGTGCGCTATGTACTGGAATCTTATTTTCAAGGCTCCAAGGAAGCTCCGCAGCAGAAGGCGGCTGGCAGGAGACTGTAAATGGCTATAAATATCTATTAGAAGATGGTACTTACCAGACAGGGTGGTTCCAAGAAAATGGTGAAACATACTTTTTTGATAAAGAAGGCCTTATGTGGACAGATACTGTTAAAATTGGCGACTTATATTATTATTTTAATACAAAAGAAGATGGCAATGAAGGCGCTATGCAGACAGGAGTGGTACGTATCCATGGAAAATTATTTTTATTTGATGCAAATGGAGTCTGTGTAGAGAGTACATATGGAAAACAAATGCCTATTGCATATTCTACATTCGATGCAGAAGGAAATTATATTTCCCATATTCATATGATGAGAGAGTTTTAACCCCTTGTTTTTAACATCGACAATAAGACAAGTGGATTAAAACACATTAGGGATTAATAAATAGGATAGAACAGATTTCTAAAAAAACAGATTTCCGTTCTATCTTTATTTTATATTGTCTCTTTTGATTTTGAGCGTTCTCGTAATTTTACTTGTGATGCAGCACGGCGTTTTTCATCACTTACCGCTACATAATGTGCCCTAGTAGTATTAACATCTTTATGCCCAAGTGTTTCTGCAACTAGAAAGATATCCCCAGTTTCATCATAAAGGGCAGTTCCATAGGTACTTCGTAATTTATGAGGGGTAATTTTCTTTACTGTTGTTACAAGGCGGGCATATTTTTTCACTAAACGTTCAATAGAACGGACAGATAGCCTAGTAAGGTTAGTAGAAATAAACAATGCTTGTTCATGCCCACTTAACGGTTCTTTTTTATATCTATCTTCTTCTAAATAAATAAGTAATGCTTCAGCAACTTCATCACTAAAATAAATTAGTGCTTCGTTTCCTCCTTTCCTTGTAATTTTCATAGTATTATTCCGAAAATCAATATCTAAAAGATCAAGCCCTACACATTCGCTAACGCGGATTCCTGTGCCAAGCAGGAGAGTAAGCAAAGCAACATCACGCAATTTTGTTTGCCTGTGCCATTCTGATTGTTTTTTAGTAAGTTTTGCACCAGATTCAGCCTCATCTAAAAATAACGCAATTTCATCTGGCTCAAAACGGATAATCGTTTTTTCTTTGATTTTTGGTGCATCTACTTGAGCGACAGGATTTACATTGATAATTTTTCGTTTATGGTAATATTCAAAAAAACTTTTTAAAGAGGAGAGTTTCCTTGCTTTTCCAGCATCATTATTTGTATACAAATGCCCATCTTTATGATAAGCTTCCAGAAAAGATAAATATTCTTCAATATCTGTAGAATCAATTTGTTCTAAAATACTGACTGGAAGAGAACGAATGTTTTTGTTTGCAAAATAAGGATTATTTTCCTTTAAAAAAAAGAAAAAAGTATTTAAGTCATACGCATAATTTTTTCTGGTATTTGTAGATTTCCGAATTTCTAAAGACCGAAAATATTCCCCACAAAAAATAGGGAGTTCTTTTAAATGTTCACGGATTTTTTCAATATTTTTTAAATCTAATTGTTGCCGATAAGTAAGGTTTTCCATAAAAATAACACATCCTTTCAAAAAAGTAAATTTATTAAATAATAATGAATAATATAATATATAACATTATAAAAATAACTTTTTTGCTATAACATGACGTAAAATATAGATTTTGCGACATGTTGTATTTATAACCCCAACTACTCTTCCTTTTTGGCACACGGCCACCCTTTTATATTCCCATCTTTCACAGCATGAAAAAACCTTTCTTTTACACCAGGGTTTTCTTGGTTTAATTGGCGGATTAATTGTTTTGCATATTCACGTTTTGTATTGCCGTCCATTGGGCATGGGCTTTTTACAACAGGTAATTGGTATTTATTTTGGAATCCAATAATATCAGTTTCATATAGGTACATTAATGGACGGATCACAGTAAGCTTCATTCGATCTAAATATGTATATGGAGAAAAAGAATGAAACCTTCCTTCATAGATTAAAGAAAGCATCATTGTTTCAATAATATCGTCCTTATGGTGTGCATAAGCGACTTTATTACAGCCTAACTCTTCTGCTTTATTATTTAATGCCCCTTTCCGCATTTTGGCACACAAAGAACACGGATTAGATTCTTTCCGTTGTTCAAATATAATTTGTGAAATTTCTGTTTTTACTATTGTATATGGCACCATTAATTTTTGGCAAAGTTCTTGTACCTTAACAATATCTAAATTTTGGAAACCAAGATCAACTGTAATTGCTTCTATAGTAAATTTCTTTGGATAAAAACGCATAAGCCCATGCAAAGCATATAAAAGCGTTAAACTATCTTTTCCTCCAGAAATACCTACAGCAATTTTATCTCCATCTTCTATCATGGAATAATCATCAATGGCTTTTCTTGTATAGCTGTATAATTGTTGTAGTTTCATTTAATACCTCATTAGCACTACTTTCCCATTTTTATTTATTATACAAAAAATTCTTGTTATTTACAAGAGTTTTATTTAAAATATTCATATCTCTGTGACAAATGTCATAATAAACAAGGAATATTTTCACTATTCTTTTTCTTATTTTTTTTGTATGATACTAACATCAGCAAAGGAAATGTTGACAGAGACCATGTAAAAGCTTTATACTTGTAGTATAGCTGTTTGATACTTTAATACGGCAAATACAAACAAGGAGGATATAAGGGTTATGCAAAAAACAAAAGCAGGAATATCAGTAGGTCTTATGGCGGCATTGGTGTATTTTTTTGGAATCATCAGTATAACGCCGATGATATTGCTGGCAGGGTATGTTATTGTACGGGAAGATGACGAATGGTTAAAAAAATCTGCTGTAAAAGCGCTAATGATTGTTGTAATTTATTATATTGTTAGCGGGATACTTGGACTGGGGGATAATATTTTTGCATTTTTTAATTATTTCCTAGGCATTATTTACAGTAACAAAGAAAAATATCTTTACATGGACTACCCTATGTCATTTGACAGCTTTATTATCAATCTTGTATCCCTGGTTAAAAATTTACTGCTGCTTATTCTTGGGTTTAAAGCATTTGCACAAAAATCTATTAAGCTGCCCATGGTTGACCAATTTATTAACAAACATATGTAAGGAGGATTTTTATGGACTTTTTTAACAAATTAGCAGAAACTATTACTGACACAGGCAAAGTTGTTGCACAGAAAGCAAAAGATGTTGCAGAAGTTTCTAGAATAACAAATCAAATTTCTGTAGAGGAAAGCCGTATTAATGCCGCTTATCTTTCCATTGGGAAACGTTTTTATGAAGAAAATGCTGGAGAGGTAATGGAAGCTTATATTCAGGATTTTTCAGTGATTACAGAATCAAAAGCTAAAATCCAAAGCTTAAAAGAACAATTAAAACATTTAAAAGGCGTATTTAAGTGCCCACAATGTGGTGCCGAAGTACCTGCAAGTTCTGCATTTTGTAGTTCCTGTGGAGCAAAATTAATAGTAGAAGAACCAAAGGAAGAAAATGTAGTAGATGCAGAAGAACCTGTAGAAGAACCAAAAACACAAACTACAGAAGAACATACCGAAGGTTAAAAATTATTGATATAATGCAGACAAATATAAGGGTTCCGAAAAACATCTATTATTTTTCGGAACCCTTATATTTTCTTTCTTTACTTATAAATAAAGTAATATTGTTCTATTACTGTGGTTGCTTTCCAATATATGCTAAAATACCGCCATCTACATAAAGGATTAATCCGTTTACAAAATCAGAAGCTTCTGAAGCAAGGAATACTGCTGGGCCTTGTAAATCTTCTGGATTGCCCCAACGTGCTGCTGGAGTTTTTGCAACGATAAACTGATCAAATGGATGCCTAGAACCATCAGGCTGTTTCTCACGGAGAGGAGCTGTCTGAGGAGTTGCAATATAGCCAGGCCCAATACCATTACATTGAATATTAAATTCACCATATTCAGATGCAATATTCTTTGTCAGCATCTTAAGCCCGCCCTTTGCTGCTGCATATGCAGATACAGTCTCACGTCCAAGTTCAGACATCATAGAACAGATATTAATAATCTTTCCGCCGCCCTTCTTAATCATAGAAGGAATAACTGCTTTAGATACAATAAATGGCCCATTTAAGTCAATATCAATTACTTGCCTAAAATCTTTTGCAGACATTTCTGTCATAGGGATTCTTTTAATAATTCCAGCATTATTTACTAAAATATCAATAACCCCTACTTCTTTTTCAACTTGTGCGACCATGGCATTTACTTGGTCTTCATCTGTTACATCACATACATAACCATGTGCCTCAATTCCTTTTTCCTTATAAGCAGCAATACCTTTATCTACTAACTCCTGCTTAATATCGTTGAAAACAATTGTTGCGCCTGCCTCTGCATAAGCAGTTGCAATAGCAAAACCAATTCCATAAGAAGCGCCTGTTACTAATGCTACTTTTCCTTTAAGGGAAAACTTTTGTGTAAAATCCATTGGTAAGTACCTCCGTTTTATAATATAGTTTTATTATGAGGACAAAATAAAGTTCACATTGTCCTTATAAGCAGATTTACATAAAATAATTATGTCAACTTATTTTAAAGTGTTTATCTTAAATCTTTCATAGCAACATGGTCCATATCATCAAAATCTTGGTTCTCTCCTACCATACCCCAAATAAAGGTATACGCATGGGTTGCAGAAGCAGAATGAATAGACCAGCTTGGCGAAATAACAGCTTCTTCATTTCTCATAACAATATGCCTTGTTTCTGTTGGCTCTCCCATATAATGGAATACCACGGCATCTTCTGGTACTTCAAAATATAAATAAACTTCCATACGCCTGTCATGTGTATGGCATGGCATAGTATTCCATACACTTCCTGGCTCTAATTTTGTCATGCCCATCTCTAACTGGCAGCTTTCTACTTGCCCAGGAAGGATATATTTACAAATAGTCCTGTGGTTTGCATCTTCTAATGACCCAAGTTCTACTTTATTGCAGTCTTTTACAATAACAACGCCCTCTTCTGCTTGTCCTTCTGGTTTAATTAAAACAGTTGGGTATGACATATGGGCAGGCGCGCTATTTAAGTAAAATTTTGCTGGATTTTTTGCATCTGTACTTTTAAAGGAAATATCTTTTGCACCCATGCCAATATACATTCCTTCTTTATATCCTACCGTATATTGCTTCCCATCAATGATAATAACGCCTTCACCGCCAATATTAATAACACCAAGTTCTCTTCTTTGCAGGAAATATTCTGCACGAAGCTCATCACCAGCAGTTAAAACTAATTCTTTTTGTACTGGGGTAGCAGAACCTGTAATAATACGGTCAATATGGCTATATACTAATTTAATTTCATCTGGTACGAAAACGTTTTGGATTAAAAATTCCTCGCGTAACCGTTCTGTATCATAATGTTTTACATCTTTTGGGCTTGCTGCTGTCCTTAATTCCATTTTATCGCTCTCCTTTATATTATAAAAATTTTTAGTTTCCTAAATTATTCAAATTTATGTTTTTGTTTTTTCAATTCTACAAATTTCTTAATAATTTCTACCGATCCATCAATCCCTAATAAAGAACTGTCAATAGATAAATGGTAGCTTTTAGCATCGCCCCATTTTTTGCTAGAATAATAATTATAATAACTAGCCCTTTTCTTATCTGTCTTAAGGATTAACTCTTTTGCTTTGTCATCTGTCATATTATAAAGGCGTTTAATCCTACGAATCCTATCTTCTAATTTTGCGTGGATAAAAACGCTTATCATACCTGGATATTCTTCCAAGGCATAATCCGCACAACGCCCTACAATAATACAGGATTCTTGTTCAGCAAGTTTTTTAATTGCATCAAACTGTGCCAAAAAAACCTTATGGTTAATTGGCATATCTACATATCCTGTTGAAGTATACCCCATAGAATACGTATCCATTACTAGAGAATATAAAAAACTATTTGTTGGTTTTTCATCATGGCTTTCAAAAAGCTCATGGCAAAGCCCGCTTTCTTTTGCTGCTACAGCAAGTAGTTCCTTATCATAACATTTAATGCCAAAATCTTGTGCAATCTTCTGTCCTATCTGTCTTCCAGCACTTCCATATTGTCTTCCAATTGTAATCACCAGGTTGCTCATAGTAAAGTCCCCTTTCCTGCCTTTTGTATTACTCTATATTACTTTCTATTATAGAGCAAGATCCTTAAATTGTCAAAAAATTTTATCTTTTTTCTTCTTTCTTTTTACAGATTTTACAAATTATGGCTGTAAAACTTGGAGTAATTTTTGAAAATATTCTGGTAAAGGTGCTGTAAATTCTATATACTTATTTGTAGTAGGATGAAGAAAACCTAGTGTCATAGCATGGAGAGTCTGCCCTATCAGTCCAGTAATTGGGCATTTAGAAGGGCCATAAACAATATCCCCTAATAACGGATGCCCTTTTGATGCCATATGCACACGGATCTGGTGGGTCCTTCCTGTTTCTAACTGGCATTTAATATAAGTATATCCTTTTAAATAGGAAAGTACTTTATAATGTGTCACAGCATGTTTCCCATTTGGCACAATTGCCATTTTTTTACGATCAGAAGTGCTTCTGCCAATTGGCGCGTCAATAGTCCCTTCTTCTTCTTTTAAAATTCCATGTACAACTGCATGGTAAACTCTATGGATAGAATGTTCTTTTAATTGTCCTGCCAATATTTTATGTGCTTCATCTGTTTTACAAATTACAAGTACCCCAGTTGTATCCCTGTCAATCCTATGGACAATACCAGGGCGCAATACGCCGTTAATACCAGAAAGTTCTTCTTTACAATGATGTAACAGTGCGTTGACAAGGGTACCATTTTCATGCCCGGCAGCAGGATGCACTACCATTCCTTTTGGTTTATTAATAATAATAATTTGCTTATCTTCATATAAAATATCTAATGGAATATCCTCTGCAACAGCAATAGGCATAGTAGGTTCTGGGATTATAAGTAAAATTTCATCTCCAGGGTTAAGGATATAACTTGATTTTACAGGAGTTTTATTAACTAATACCGCCTGATCTTTAATTAATTTTTGGATAAAGGAACGAGAATATTCCTCTTCTATAGAAGAAAGATACTTGTCTATTCTTTCTTTTTCTAAGGCATAAAAGATTTTTTCTTCCATAATATCACCTGCTTAAAAAGGAAAATTCCTCTTCTTTATAAAAAAATATTAGAAAAACTACTAGAAATGCCACAGATACCGTAACATAGACATCTGCTACATTAAAAACGGGAAAGTCAATTAAGCTAAAATAGAAAAAATCTACGACATAACCATGTAAGAGGCGGTCAATCATATTCCCAATAGCCCCAGAAAAAACTCCTATTCCAATAAATTGAAGTGGCAAGAAATGTTTATTCTTTGGAATTTTCCAATAAACATATAAAACTCCAGCCATAATTATTATAGTGGTACATAAAAAAATATATCTGTGGTTTTGGAATAGGCCAAATGCAGCCCCACGGTTTTCCAAATAAGAAAGTTCAAAAACCCCCTTTATAATAATAATAGGATTTTTTTCCTTTAAATATAAAACAGCAAGGTATTTGGTCCATTGATCCAATGCTACTAAAAGAATACATGAAAGAAAAAGAAAAAAAAATGCCTTCCGTTGTTGTTTTAAATCCCTATTTTTCAATTTCTATTCCTCCAAGATTGTTTGTAAAGCTTCTTTCATTTCCAAATCACTAACACATCGATCTATAAATGCCTGCCCACATTGGTTTAATAAAATAAATTTTACTTTTCCCTGTTCCATTTTTTTATCATTTTTACTTGCTTCAATAATATCATCTATAAAAATACCTGTTACATTAGTTGGCATGCCAAGGCTATTTAATAAATTTTTAATAGAATTACAAAGAGCTTTATCAATAAGCCCCCGTTTCCTACTAATTTCTGCTGCCGCTAACATGCCGAGCCCAACACATTCTCCGTGCAATAAAGAAAATTGCATTAGTTTTTCTATTGCATGTCCTAGGGTGTGCCCAAAATTAAGCATGGCACGTTCTCCCTTTTCCTTTGGATCATGTTCTACAACAGCACGTTTTATTTCACAACTCTTATAAATCATTTCTTCTAAAACAGATAAATCCCTTGCCTTAATCAAATCTATTTTTGAAATAAGCCATTGATAATAAGAAGCATCTTTTATTAAACCATGTTTTATAATTTCTCCCATACCAGAGAAATATTCCCTGTCCGAAAGAGTTTTTAATGTAGATAAGTTCATATATACCAATTTTGGCTGGTAAAAAGCACCTACCATATTTTTATAACAATCAAAGTCAACTCCTGTTTTGCCACCAATACTCGAATCCACTTGAGATAATAAAGAAGTAGGAAGTTGGGCAAAATCAATACCCCGCAAATAAGTAGCTGCCGTATAACCTGTTAAATCACCTACTACACCTCCTCCAAGCGCAAGAAGCATATCAGTACGCTCAAATTTATGTTGAATCAAATCCCGATATAATTCTTGTACTGTACCAAGGTTTTTGTTTACCTCTCCTGCAGGAAATGTATGGATTATGATTTGTTTTACATATGGAGCAAGAAGTTTTTGTACTTCTTTGGCATAATATGGCGCTACAGTAGACTCTGTTACAATACAAATCTTCCTATTAGTGATAGAAAGAATAGAAAGGGCTTCTACAAGCCTCCCATAGTCCTTTTCTATTATAATTTGGTAAGCTGGTTTTTCTTCATAATGAACTGTTAATTCCATATTCTACTCCTCTTCCTGTTCCATTTCAAATGGCTGGAAACTATCATGTTCTAAAAGTTCCATCTGTGTTTGTATAATTTGCCTATATTGTGTTTTATAGATCTGGTACTGTGCCATAAGGGCCTTTGTTTTAGTTCGGATTTCTTCTAATTCCTGCCTAGCATTCATTAAAATTTCTGTTGCCCTTGCATGGGCATCTGCCTCTATTGCATCTGCGGAAGCCCTGGCTGTTTCTTTCGTTTCATCTGCGGCTTTTTGGGCTAAGACTAAAGCTTTTTGAAGAGATTTTTCAATAACCTTATAGTTATGTAACATATGGGTAAGGTTAGAAATTTTATCCTGGAATTCCATATTTTCCTTATATAACTTCTCATATCCTTCTGATACTTCCGAAAAAAATGCTTCTACATCTTTCTTATCATATCCAATACCAGTTTTAAATGTTTTTTTCTGTAAATCAATAGGTGTCAGCATGAAACCTCTTCTCCTTATGTGTATTTATTTAGGGAAATATATGCCCGTCCCTTTTTTGTTATTTTTACTGTTTCTTTATAGATAAACTTACCATATCCTCTAACAGATATAATATCCCCATCTTTTAATTGATAACTATTCGATATGATTAAACGGCTATTGACAAATACCTTTTTTCCTTCTATTAATCCAGAAAGGCGGCTCCTTGACCCATGAAAAGCGAGCGATAATACACTGTCTAACCGGGGAGAAGCAACAGAACCACATATTTCTTCAAATTCTGGATAGATTTCTTCGGCTTTGTCTACCTGTAAAATATGGATATTTGTATGTTTTACCATTGTAAGGTTCTCTATAATATAAGCTGCCATGTTTTCTTTGCAATAAAGATAGGCGGATTGCTGTGCTAGGATAATATCGCCTAACACGCTTCTTTCTATACCTAAACTCATTAGGGCACCTAAATAATCCCTGTGTGATAACTGATCTGCAAACTTTTCTGAAACAGGTGTTATTTTTAATATAGCAATTGGAAAGTATTCTTTCAATCCTTCTGGAAGAAAGAAAGCCATTTTCCTTTCAGAAACAGAATTACCGCCGCTTAATGTTGTATCAACCGGCGGTAATTCCTTTTTTATTTGATAAAAAAAATCCTGCTCATATAATGTTAAAAAGTCTGTTGCAGTTGGGATATTTCGCTGGTACGTTGTATTGGCAAGGTCTAGGAACCTATTTTTTAATAATTGTTCTTCCTTTGTCATAACATGCCACCTTATACATCTGTACTAGAACGAAACGCAGATACATCAAAATTCCCATTCCCACTTAGCAGATCCTGGAAATCGCCAGAAATATCTACCGATTCTGGTGTAATAATAAAAATATAATTGGATACTTTTTGCAAGTTCCCATTAATCGAATAACAAGATCCAGAAGTAAAATCTATAATCCTCTGTGCAATACTAACTTGCAATCCTTCTAAATTTAAAATAACAGCCCTCCCACTTAAAAGAGTATCACTAATTTCACGGCCATCTTCTACGGTAGACGGCTTAATTACACATACTTCCATTCCTTTATTCCGTGTCTGTATAGGGATTACCTTTGCTTTTACAGGTTTCGGCTGTGCTTTTTTTTCATGGCGAGGTTCTTCTATATCATCATCTTCATCTAAATAACGTTCTTTTTTTACCGCTTTTTTTACAGGTCTTGGTGGCTCCTCATATTCTTCATCCATTTCTTCATCAATATCTTCATCTTCATAATCGTTTAAATGCATAAATTCTAGAAATCTATTCATCATTTTGCCCATCCTTTACTCTCTCCTATTGATATATTCTTTCTCCAAAGATTCCAGTACCAACCCGGATATGGGTTGCACCTTCCTCTATAGCAATTTCATAATCATTTGTCATGCCCATGGACAAAATATCCATACATACATTATCAATGTTTTTCTGGTTGATGTCAACAAATAATTGCTTTAAATTGTAGAAATATATTCGATTATCTTCTGGATTTTCAACAAATGGTGCAATTGTCATTAAACCTTTTATTAAAATATGGGGATATGCAGAAATTTCTCTGACAAATGCTTCTGTTTCTGGAATAGTAATGCCAAATTTACTTTCTTCCTGTGCTGCATTTACCTCAATTAAAACTGGCATAATTTTATTTCTTTTAGCAGCTTCCTCTTCAATCTGCCTAGCAAGCCTTATGGAATCTACAGAATGGATTAAACAAGCTTTATCTATTGTTTGTTTTACTTTATTTCTTTGTAAGTGCCCAATCATATGCCAATGAATATCAGAAGGAAGCGCCTCTTGTTTTTCACAAAGTTCTTGTACTTTATTTTCCCCAAATTCACGGATACCTGCCTGATAAATAGACTCAAGCATAGGAAGTGGTTTTGTTTTGCTTACTGCAATCAGAGTTACTTCGCTTCGATCCCGGTTTGCCCGCTGGCAGGCATATTGTATTCTTTCTTCTACTCGCTTCAAGTTCTCTGTTAAAATTGCTTCCATATAAATCTCCTTTTTTGATATAATTACTGGTAAATTACTTGGTTTTCTTCTACTGTTTTGCTGTTTAAAATAATATGGTCATATAAGGATAAGCCATAAGGCGTATTGGTGCGGATAATATAATATTCTTCATTTTCGGAAAGAATTTCAATCTGCCGAAATACCGTATAGCCTTGGTTTACGCTATAAACGCCTTTTAATGGTGCCGTAAGCCCTATTTTATAGTGTTCATTAGAATCTGGTTTAATCAAGGTATCCCCTATTTGGAAACTATTTGTATCTACATAATAAAAGTTGTCTGTTTTTTGGTAAATAGTGGCTTCTACATTTTTTGTAATAGAAGCGCCATTTTCATCATAGGTTTCTAAATAAAATACATTTCCAGTATCTGCCTTTGCCATATATTCAACTGGGACTGTATAAAAGTTTTTCTCTGTTACAGAAGAAATAGGTATTTTTAATCCTGTTTCTACTTCTTTTTCAATTTCAAAGGTAAGGTAACGGTCAGATAAATAACGAATCATATAACGGTCAAAAGAAAGTACGCCATACGTCCCTGATACATTGCTATAAATTTCAAATGCAGCCCTAGTTTTAAAATTATCCTTTAAAAAATGGATATTTAAAGAGGATTGCCCCCCATATTGTGCTAAGAAATTCTCATCAATCGGAAAAACTAAGGACCAAAGATTACTTGTTATCATTTTATAAGCAGGATTCCCGCTATTTAACAAGTCTGAGGATTTTATGGAATTTTTAGTATAAGTATCGATTGTAAATATGTCTGGTGTAATTGTTTCTTTAGAAAGCCCTTCTAACCCATCTGTATAATATGCGATGTTCCCTGTTTGATCTGCTACATTTTTTTGAAAAAAGCCAGCATCCTGCCTTCCTAGTATTTCATCTAAATTGGCAATGTTATTTTGCCCCGCAAGTTCTAGCACAGAATAATCCAAATCAATTTTAAAATTATAAATCTCTTCAAAATTCATTGGCTGGAATGAATCGCAGTAAGAAGAAATTTCTTTTTTTAAACTGCTTAGATCAATATCTTTTAATCCATTACTGTTTTCTGCAAAAAGTAATTCAGAAATACGGCCACTTTCATCCAATGTATAGATTAAGTCTCCAATAGCAGCACGATCCCCTTCTCTTAAAAAGAAATTGACATATCCAGCAGCATTAGCCAGATAAACCGTTTCTTCACGGAGTATTACACCTGTATATTGTTCATTTTTAGTAATGGATCCTTGTACAGTTACTTCATAAATGGAAATTCTTTCTTTAGAAAGATAAGTAACCGTGTAAATAAGTACATATAAAAATATTAATGCAAAAATCAATACACCGATATTGATAGGACGTCTATATTTCCTGATTTTTACAACTTTCTTCTTCCTGGATACTGCCATAATTATGTATTCTCCTTAATTATAACATATTATAAAGTCTTTTTCCTAAATTGGAAAGTATTTTTTGAAAAATGTTTTCTTATAAAGAATAATAATTATAATAACAGCCAATGCTAATAACAAATCTAAAAAGAAAATATAAGGAGGCTGTATTATGGGTATTCGATGGTTTGATTACACAGCATTAACAATTATTATTGTAGGTGCAATTAATTGGGGACTTATAGGCTTTTTTGATTTTAACTTAGTAAATTTTATCTTTGGGGACTTATTATGGCTTTCCAGGATTATTTATGCACTGGTAGGAATTGCAGGTTTATATTTAATTACGCTATATGGTAGGATGGGAAGTACCCAAAGCTAAGGAATGGTACAAAAAGAACCCCTCTGTATAATAGTGAGGGGTTCTTTTGTATATCCTCTACTGATTTATAAAGAAATCAGGATTTTTGGCTTAACGTTTTCAGGGAGGGTTTCTCCGTCCAGAGATACACTTAGAACAAAAGTAACATTAAATTTACTTCCAATTTTATCCAGCTTATCAATGGTATCTGAAATATCCTTTCCTTCCAGATTAGCTAATTTTAAAAAGCTGTCAAGGAACATAGTATCTAAATCATGATCCTGCGATATAATGCCACTAATAAAACCAAGGAAGCCATCAGTACTGTCAACTCCATAATTGAGCACATTAATTAAGCGGATTTTATTACTTAATTCATACATATGTTTATCACTTTTATCCAGATAAACAATATTGCCCTTTGCCCGTTTGATGTCGTCATTTGCCTTGTCAATTAAACGTTTTGTTTTACCTTTACCTTTTTGTCCTGCAATAATCTGTATCATAGAAATCTCCTCCTTATGCTACTCATCTGGTATGGTTCCATTATAATATATCTTGGGCAAAAAAACAATAATCAGTTTTCTAAAGACAACAGAGTAGATGTTTCTTGGAATAGAACATCTGATCCTTCTGTTTTTAATACTACTGAAATATATGTTTTTCCACTGCTGCTTTTTGAAATTAAAGCCAGGCAGGAACCAGCCGCCTTTGTTGTCCCAGTTTTTCCTCCAATTACAGTAACCCCTTCCGGCGGTTCCATACGCCCGTTGACAAAACGGTTTGTTGAGTCAAAACGGACTGTTTTTTCTTTTCCTTCTCCATCTGTATATACTAATTCATAACTTCCTTGGTTAATAATAGAAAGAAATTCTTCGTATTTCATGGCTTCTTTTAAAATTAAGTAAATATCATATGCCGTTGTATAATGCCCCTCTTCTGTTAATCCGTGCGCATTTTGGAAATTTGTCCCAGTAGCACCAAGTTCTTTCGCCCTTTGGTTCATCATGGCACAAAAACCTTCTTCGCTTTGCCCTAAGTAAATCCCTATGGCAGCGGCTACATCATTGCCAGAATATACTAAAGAACAATTTAAAAGCTGGCGCAAAGTAAGTTTATCCCCTGGTTTTAAGCCACAAAGCGTAGCACCGCTTTCTGTGATAGTCGATGCTTCTGTAATTGTCACCATATCATCTAATTTACCACTTTCTATTGCAAGCAAGGCAGTCATTACCTTTGTAATGCTTGCTGGGTTCATTTGTTGGTATACGTTTTTGGCATAAAGTACTTCTTTATTATCCAAACAATAAATGGCAGCGGCTTCTGCCGTAAGGACAGCTTCAGGCGGCAAAATATTTCCGGTTACTACAGCCAAATCAGCGGCAAATGAAGTAGCCCGATATTCCTCCGCAGTAGTGAGAAAAGAAAATTCACTTTGCTGGGAAGAAATATCATAAGGCTTAATTAAGGACTCTTTTTTGCCGCATCCTCCTAATGCCAGGATAACAACTATTGTTATGGCATATAAGAATTTCTTATTCATAGAATCCTCCTGATTTTATATCTATATCATTAGATTTTATATATTTCACGCCACTCTAAGTCCCCTCTGTCTAAAGCCTTAATTAAAAGTTCTGCTGTAGCAAGGTTCGTAGCAAGTGGAATATTATGAATATCACAAAGCCGGAATACATTTTTGACATCTGGTTCATGGGATTTTGGGTTCATAGGATCTCTTAAAAAAATCATCAGATCAATTTCATTATTTTCAATTTGTGCCCCCATTTGTTGTTCCCCGCCTAGATGCCCGGCAAGATATTTGTGGATATTAAGATTAGCCACTTCCTCGATTAACCGTCCAGTTGTCCCTGTTGCATAGAGAGTATTCTTGCTTAAAATAGAACGATACGCTATACAAAAATTTTGCATTAGCTTTTTTTTCGAGTCATGTGCCATCAGTCCAATATTCATTTTTTATCCCTCCTGTTCATTCATACTCTGTATACAAAACTTCCTTAAATGTCAATTCACGCTGCAAAGAAACATTGAGCACTACGCCCATTCCTAACATTAAACACATAAGCGAACTCATGCCGTAACTGACAAAGGGAAGCGGTAAACCTGTATTTGGCAATATCCATGTGGCAACCCCTATATTAAAGAAACTCTGGAAGGCAATAATAGCAGCCATTCCGCCTGCAATTAACCTTCCGCTTAAGTCTTTTGCGTTTTTAGCAATCCAAAGACATTCTACTGCAATTAAAAGTAATAAAACAATTACAGCAAGTGCACCAACAAAACCAAGTTCTTCCCCCACAATGGCATAAATAAAATCTGTCTGTGGTTCTGAAAGGAAATTTCCATTTTTTACAGAGGTAATTGTATTATTTTCTAGCCCTTTCCCAAAAAGCTGCCCTGAACCAATTGCGAGCACAGAATTTTTTTGCTGGTAATTTATCGCATTAATATCAGAAATATTCAATCCTAATTTCGCTAATTCTTCTGAAGTGCTATCCTGGTATAAAAAACCTAAAAAACGGCTTTTTTGATAATTATTAATAATGGTCTGCCCTGGCTGTAAAATCTTATACATTAAAAAAGATAAGATAGGTACGCCAATTACCATAGCGCCTAAAATATACCAATAACTCAACCCTGCCAGAAAAATAATACTACAGAAAATCAATAATAGAATAATGCTAGAAGATAAATCTGGCTGATCCAAAATTAAATAAAATGGAATCAAAAACAATAGAGCAGCAATAAATAATACTTTAGGCGAATTTATTTTTTCCTGGTATTTGTGTAACATCCATGCAAAAAATAATACAATACAGATTTTGGCAAGCTCAGACGGTTGGAGTCCAATACTGCCGCTAATGCGTATCCAACGTTGTGCCCCGCCACCAGAATCTCCAGCAAATTTTACATAAACTAATAACCCTAAATTTACAATATACATTAACCAATGGAATTTCAATATAAAATGATAATCCACAATGGATAAAAATAACATAATGACAAGGCCAACTATAAAACAAATAAGCTGCTTTTTATCAGAACCATCATTACTGGCACTTCCTATCACTTGTACCCCTAATAAAGATAAACAAGTAATATATAGGATAAGCCTAATGCTAAAATACTTTAACCGATATTCCCGAAATTGAAACAAGTTTTTTACTCCTTATGTTTAATATCACGAATTGGAATATTGGCATATAATGCAGGGACACTCCCATTATCTCCTTCCGAATCGGTTTGGGTAATTTGAATATCCAGCCCATCTGCATCAATTACCATATATTTCGAAATCACCATAATAATATCGTTTTTAATCATTTCCATTAATTCTGGCGTACAATTTGCGCGGTCTGATACTAATAAAAGCTTAAGGCGGTTTTTGGCAAGGTCACTTGATGTTTTTTTCTTAAATACTTCTATTACACTCATTTGCACACCTCCGCTAGTTTTTCTTAAAAACAGCCATTAGCTTTGACCATAAGCTACTTTTACCGCTTAAATCCAGCATTGGTACATCCTCACCCTGAATTCTTTTACTAATATTTTTATAAGCTTGTCCAGCAAGTGTATCAGAACCAACTAAAGGTTCTCCTTGGTTCGTGGATATAACAATATTTTCATCATCCGGTACAGCCCCAATAAGGTTAATTGCAAGAATATCTACCACATCATCAATAGACATCATATCGCCTCGTTTTACCATATCCATACGGACGCGGTTTACAATTAAATCTGTCCTTTTCATTTCACTAGCTTCTAAAAGGCCAATAATACGGTCTGCATCACGGATAGCGGATACTTCTGGCGTAGTGACAATTAAAGCCCGATCTGCGCCCGCTATTGCGTTTTTAAAGCCTTGTTCAATTCCTGCTGGGCAGTCCAGAAGTATGTAGTCAAATTCTTCCCTTAATTCATCTGTTAATTTTTTCATCTGCTCTGGTGTTACTGCTGTTTTATCCCTTGTCTGGGCAGATGGCAAAAGATATAAATTTGGATAACGTTTATCTTTAATTAAAGCCTGTTTAATGCGACAGTTCCCCTCTATAACATCAACCAGGTTATATACAATTCGGTTTTCTAGGCCCATAACAACATCTAAATTCCGAAGCCCAATATCTGTATCAATTAAAACAACTTTTTTATTTAATTGGGCAAGCCCTGTCCCAATATTAGCAGTAGAAGTAGTTTTGCCAACGCCGCCTTTTCCAGAAGTAACTACAATTACTTCACTCATCCTTATTATCCTCCCATATGTTATTTAATTTCTATATTGCAGTCTATAATTTTATTTCTTTTGTGCCAATTATATCTTGATTTTATCCATTTTGCAACTATATTCTGCCAATTAACCTAGATATTTAATAGCATCCCGGTTTAATGGCTCTACATAGATATATCCTTCGTCAACAAATGCTATTTTCGCTTCTTTTTTGACTTTTTTTGACTTAGGGTCATTGCTCCTAGCAACCACATCGCCAATCCGTATTTGCATTGGGCTCATTTCTAAAGCAACTACAAATGCAGATTCATTCCCAGATGCACCTGCAAAAATAGTCCCTTTTAATGTGCCTAATACAATAACATTCCCTTTAGAAATAATTTTGGCACCAGGGTTTACATCCCCTAAAATAACAATGCTATTTTCTGCTTCTAATACTTGGCCAGAGCGAAGTGTTCCTTTATAGAACTGCCCACTTTGGGTAGACAGTTCATTTAACCTAGCATCTAAAGATTTTTTAAAGATTTCTTCTTTTTCTTTATCTGCATCAACCACACAAATAATTCGGAAATCAGAATTATCTGAAATAACATTTAAAATTTCCATTTCTTCTTCTTTTGTTAATTTTCTTCCTTCAAAAGAAGCTGCCATTCTGGCATTTCCAAAAAATTTTGTAGATTCCCTGAACTTTTCTGCTACTGCTTCCTTCAGGTTTTCAAATGGAATTTCTGGGTCTAGGATTACGGTAATTCCATATTTATTTCCCTTAATGACAACAGAATTTTTCATGTTCCCTCTCATTCTGCCGCTTTGCGGCTAACCTTTAGTCTATAACAATGGTATTTCCCGGTGTTACGGATTCTTTTGTCTCAGCATCTTCTAAATTATAATAAAGCATAAAAGAATTTCTGGCAACTTCAGCAGCATAACTAGAAGTATATCCATTTGGTATTAATACACTAACTGCTATCTCAGGATTTTCATAAGGCGCATATGCCACAAATACCGCATGGTTAGGGCGGAATGGATTTTCTTGTGCTGTCCCTGTTTTGCCAGCTACAGAAAAAGGCAGTTTTGCAAAAATGCTTCTTACAGATCCATTGCTTACCACTTGCCTCATCCCCTCATGTACAGATTCCCATGTAGAATCTTTTAATTCGATTATATTTGTAATCTCAGCAGAGTATAGTTCCTGTATATTTCCTTCTGAATCGGTACGTTTTTCTAACAAGGTAAGTTTCCGGTTTGTCCCTCCATTTGCAACAGTTGCCACATAACGGGAAAGCTGCACATTGGTAAAATTATTATTTCCTTGCCCAATTGCTGATTGAATCGGGTATTCTGTAGAAATATGCGGCTGTGCTTCTGACAATTCAATTCCGCTTACATCATCAAGCCCAAACATAGCGGCATATTTCCGAATCTTCTCATTTCCAAGATCTGGCGTATAAACTCCTGATTCGTCTAAACTTAGGCGGTAGCCTACTTCATAAAAATAATAGTTACAAGAATTTTTTATCGCATCCACTACCGTTTCCAAACCATGTGGCACAGAAGACCAACACTTTAATGTTGGCGGCACAGTATCAAAAAACACTGTTGCCCGGATTCGTTCTGTTGGAGTAATCACGCCTTCTTCTAACCCAGCTATTGCAGAAATCATTTTAAATGTAGAACCTGGGGCTGTTTCCGTCATAGTAGCACGGTTATACAATGGTTTCGCATTAGATTCATCATTAGCAAGTTTATTCCAGTATTCTGCATCAATATAACCTGATAATTTGTTGTTATCATAAGTAGGATAAATAACCAGTGCTTTTATTGCCCCTGTATTCACATCTGTAATACATACGGACCCAGAACAAGGATCTAGTGCAAGCTGCGCTGGCGTAATCTCTAAATTGCGGATTTTATCCATTAAAAATTGATATGCTACATTAGTATTTGCATGTTTTAAACGGTTATAATCATCTTCATTATAAACAATTACCTCCTGTTCAAATAATAAACTGCAAATTTGCGCAGGGCTAATTGTATAATTTTGTATCATATAACGGTATACTTTCTTGGCAAAGCCTGTGTCTGCTCGGAGCCTCATTTCAATATAATCGACCAGGCTTTCATAGATTTGCTGCATATCTGAATATTTGCTTCCTGCATCCAATTTAGAGGTATCAATCCAGCCACATGAAATTGCATAGCGTAAAAATTCTTTTAAGCTAATAGAATCCTCTTCCCTCCATGCTTTATAAACTGAATCACTGGTATCAATTTCATTTGTTAGTAATACTCCTGCCTTTGCAAGCATAGAATACGTATAAGACATGTATATTTGATATTCCTCATCCAGCTTACTGTAAATGAATGGTTCTTCTTTTAAAAGAAGTTCTTCCCTCATACGGGCAATAATTTTTTCTTCCTGTTCACAATAGATACGATAAACTTCTTTTTCTGTCTCTTTTGCATCTTCTGCAGAAAAATGGGAAATATCTATAATTCCATTATTTAACAGGGCATAATACGCATCTTTTACAGAAATATAACGCTGGCCTGCTGACATTTCTTTTGTAATTTTCACATCCCGGTTTACAATTTTAATAAGAAGGATACCTGCAAGATATTGTTCAAACATATTATACATCTTTTTTTGCAGATCGCTGTCAATGGTAATATAAATATCGTCTCCAGCTTGTGGTTCCGTCCGATCTGTAATATCCAGGATAGTCCCCTGGCTGTCTACATACGCTTTAATATTTCCTTTTGTCCCTTGTAACACAGGCTCCAAATATGCTTCCAGCCCATCTTTCCCTACCATGTCTTCACTAGTATAAGAAGGATTTTCTACACGTAATTTTTCTAAATCTTCTTGGGATGCTTTCCCTGTATACCCAAGGATATGGGCAAAGTAGATCGCATCATTGTATTTTCGTTTTGTTTCTTCTTCTATAGTAACTCCCGGAATCTCTGATTGAGATTCTTTAATTGCTGCAACCGTAGAAGCATTTACATCAGATGCCATAGTTACACTAATGTAACGCCGGTAAGAAGTAGAGGAAAGTGCATATCGGATACCAAGGATTTTTAATGCATCTTCTGTTTTATAAACAGGCTGGTCTCCCATATTTTCTCTTTCTTCCTCTGTCATTAACATAACAGATAGGTTGCTTCGTATATTATAACAGCCATTTCGGCTACTGCACAGATATAAGAATACCTCTTCTGCCGTTTTCGTAGAACGGGTTTCTTTCTCTGTATCCAGGTCAGATATATTTACAAGCCCATATACATCTGCTAAAAAACGTAATTTACTTACATTAGATGTTATGGCATAGGCGAAATCTCCATTTTCATCTAGGGTAATTGGAAAATCCCCAACTACCATATCCCCATTTTTTTCAATTAACTGAATTGCTTTATAAATGGTTTCATTTAATTCCCTATTATTTTGGCTGCCATCATCTGCTATAACTACCGAATGGACTAATTCATTATAGGCAAGCGGTTTTCCATTACAATCGTAAATATTGCCCCTTGTACTTGGAATATCAATAGTCCGTTCTGTTTGGTAAAGGTAATTATTTAAGTAACTTTCTCCCTTTACAATTTGAAGTTGGAAAATCCGTATAACAAGTGTTGCGGATAATATAGCAAATACGGCACCAAGCAAGAACAAACGTGAACCAATCACACGAAATATGGATTTAATTGTTTGTTTAACCAAATTTGCTTGCGCTCCTTTTTTCAATATTTTCTAACAGTCGGTTTATTTTTAGAATTGGCCTATATACAAGAATAGAAATAATCATTGTATAAATAGTCTCTGCAATTATTACATGCTGGAAGTAATAACCAAAATCTAACCTTCCACGAAGTAGGAAGCGGATTACATATACACTAATGCCATATAAAAGATTGCTGGCAAAATTTAAAAATAGAGGAAGAGTAATATCTTCATCATAAAACAAAGTATAAAAAATACCATTAAAATAACCTAAATACATATAAAGCATAGCATAAAAGCCAATACTATCTCCATAATAAATATCTAATAGCAGACCCCCAAAAAAACCTGTCCATATCCCCGCTTTTTTTCCCCTCATAAAACCAAATGTAAATACGGGTATTAAAATTAAATTTGGTTTAGTGGAAGCAAGAGAAAGGCCATGGAATAGTGTTACCTGCAATAAAAAAGCTATTATTAAACACAGGCACGTAAAAATTTTACGCAGCATAGTAGTCCTCACTCTAATGTTGTTTTAATTCTGTAATAACCAATACATAGGTTAAATGTTCAAAATCTACTACAGGCGTTACATAACCTGATTTTGTAAGATTGTTTGCATCAATTGTAATATCACTGACATATCCAATTAAAATACCAGGAAGATATTTTGTACTAATATGGGATGTTACAAGCGTATAGCCATTGTCTACTTTGGCATCTTTTAAAATATCTTCTACATGTATTTTTCCTTCGTTAATCAGTGAAAGATCTCCTTTTACATTACAAATATCTGAAGTAATAGAAAATTCTGCACTAACATTGCTGCTGTCATCAATAATAGAACGGACAATAGCACTATGTTCTGATACAGAAGTAACAATGCCTACTAACCCTGTGCCACTTAATACATTCATATCAACAGTAATCCCATCTGCACTTCCTTTATCAATTTGGAAAATTTGGAACCAGTTTCCAGGATCTTTTCCTATTACTTTTGCCATAATCTTTGGATAATCATATGTTTCATCTAGTTTATATAATTGTCTTAATTGTTCTAATTCTGTCCTCTCTAAAGCAATCCGGCTATTTTCTTCCATTAAAGCACTATTTTGCTCGCGGAGCAACTCATTTTCTGCCATAACCTCTTTTAATTTTTCTAGGTTATCTGCCTTATCCGAAAACCATTCTCCAATCCGGTTTAACCCTTGTTGGGAAGGAATTAGAATATATCCTGTAATATCTTTTAGATAAGGGGCAGCAGATATATCTGTAAAGCTTAATATACATAAAAGGATACAAATGCTTGAGAGAATAAGCAGCAGATATTTTACTGGCATGGAAAATTTATTATTTCGATTCATTCTTCCTTTCCTATCTGTCAATTTATGACTTTTTCTCTTGGGACATAGGATAATTCCCCGTATTCAGCCTCAGTTACAATTTTAGCAATGCCCCGTACTACACATTCGTCTGGTTTATCAGGAAGATTAATTTTTAAATCTGTTTCTTTATGGACTAATTTTTCAAAATTCCGAAATAGCGCTGATCCACCTGTTAAAAAAATTCCTGTGTCAATAATATCAGCAGCTAATTCTGGCGGAGTATGCTCTAATGTCATTTTAATGTCAGAAACAATATTTGTCAGTACATCATGGGTAGCCTGATAAACAGTTTCTGCAGAAATTTCTTTAATAATGGGAAGGCCTGTTACTAAATCCCTTCCATACACTTTCATTGTCTCTTCTGTAGATTCTATTGCGTTTCCAAGTTTTTTCTTAAGTTTTTCTGCTGTTTTCATTCCAATTACTAAATTATATTGTTTACGGACAAGGCTACATACATTTTCATCTAACCGGTTTCCACCAAGCTGTACTAAATGGCTAAGGACAATGCCGCCTAAAGACAATACAGATATTTCTGTAGTATCTGCACCAAAATTTACAATCATATTCCCTTTTGGGTTATTGACTTCAATCCCAACACCCACACCATCTGCAACAGGCTTTTCTACTACGCTGATTTTTTTTGCATGTACTTTAGAAGAATCTGCTAATTCATAAAAAGCCCTTTTTTCTACTTCTGTTATATCAGTTGGTACTGCAAAACAAAAATCAGCATTTTGATAGGAATATTTTGCAGTCCTTGATTTGTTTACTAATTTTTCAAACAGGGATTGCATATTTTTTATATCTGCAATTACGCCAAATTTAACCGGATAACTGACAAAAATAGAATCCGGTGCCTTTTCATACATATCATATGCTTCATTTCCAACAGCAAGTATGGAATTTTTATTTTGGATCGCAATAACATTTTTTTCATTGAGGACGGTATCCAAATTTTTATTATATATTTTGATACTGCTGGTGCCAATATCTACACCAAACACATTTTGTGCCATGTCAAAACTCCTTTCGGGCCACAAACTCTTTCAAGTTATAAAATTCCCCGTTTTTTCATACTATTATAACTATTATCTCCAATAATTACATGATCTAACAAATAAATTCCAATTATTTCCCCTGCTTCCTTTAAGCGTTTTGTAATTAAAATATCTTCCCTGCTTGGTGAGGGGTCCCCACTGGGATGGTTATGGATCAGGCAGACACTGACTGCTTGGTGCCGTAGTGCTTCTAGAAAGATTTCCCTGGGCGAAACCAATGAACTATTTACAGTACCAGTAGAAATGACCTTTTCATATAAAAGGCGATTTTTACTGTTAAGCATTAATACAATGGTATGTTCTCTTGGTTCATGCCTCATCTGTTCCATATAATAATTTGCTATATCTTCTGGGCTAGAAAATACAGGCTGTTTTCCAAACCCCGCTTTTACAATCCGTTTGGAAAGCTCACCAATACATTTTAGCTGGACTGCTTTTACCATGCCAATTCCTTTTATATTACATAATTCTGGTATAGACGCACGGAATAATCCTAAAAGCCCCTCTGGATAGCGGAATTCTGCTAAAAGGTTCCGCGCCAAAGAAACGGCACTTTCTCCTTTTGTCCCGGTCCGTATAATAACCGCGAGTAATTCGGCATCACTTAATGTCTGTTCTCCTTGTTGGATACATTTTTCATAGGGTTTTTCGGATTCTGGAAGCTGTTTCATTGTTTGGTTCATGGTTCCTCCTGTCTGGCTCTCTCCAAGCAAAGCAAAAGGCTCCTTTTTTATTTTATCACAGCTAGAAAGGCTTGTACACCTTTAAATTACATCTTTTTCCAATAGATTTTCATTTATGATTTGTTGTAAGGACTTTAAAATCCCAATTTTTGCGTGGTTCCAAGTAAGCCCGCCTTGGAAATAAACTGCATATGGCGGCTTAATTGGCCCATCTGCACTTAGCTCAATAGAGGAACCTTGGATAAACGCACCTGCTGCCATAATGACTTTTGCATCATAACCTGGCATATCCCATGGTTCTGGCACTACAAAACTGTCCACTGGGGCAGCAGCCTGGATTCCTTTGCAAAAGGCAATTACATATTCTGGTTTCCCAAATTCTACAGCCTGGATAATATCGTGCCTGCTTTCCGTACTATTTGGCAATACACGAAAACCAAGCTCTTCGTAAATGTTTGCTGCAAAAATAGCTCCTTTTAAAGCGCCTGCCACTACAGTTGGGGCAAGGAAAAGCCCCTGGTAAAAACTTTGTAAAATGCCAAGAGTAGCCCCCACTTCCTTACCAAGCCCTGGCGCACTAAGGCGATAAGCTGCCCGTTCAATATAAGCCCTTTTCCCAACAATATACCCGCCAATAGGGGCAAGGCCGCCACCAGGGTTCTTAATTAAAGACCCCACTGTTAGGTCAGCCCCTACATCAGATGGTTCCATCTCTTCCACAAATTCTCCATAACAATTATCTACCATACAAATAATCTCTGGATTAATTGATTTCACATAAGAAACCGCTTTTTTTATTTTTTCTATAGATAAAGTTGGTCGTGTCTGGTATCCTTTTGAACGTTGGATTTCCACCATTTTTGTTTGTGGCCGAATCGCGTCTTTGATTCCTTTAAAATCAAAATCTCCATTAGGGAGTAAATCCACCTGCGCATAACTCACGCCATATTCCTTTAAGGAACCAATAGAAGGCCGTATCCCAATTACTTCTTCCAAAGTATCATATGGCTTTCCAGAAATAGAAAGTAATTCGTCCCCAGGAAGCAGGTTGGAAGATAGTGCTACAGCTAAAGCATGTGTACCGCAAGTAAGCTGTGGGCGTACCAAAGCTGCTTCTGTATGGAATATATCTGCATATACCTGTTCTAAAGTTTCCCTTCCCTGATCGTTATAACCATATCCTGTACTAGGTACAAAATGAATATCACTAACTTTATTTTTCTGGAGTGCTTTTAGGACTTTTAATTGATTATATTCTGCCATTTCATCAATCGCTTCAAACCGCCCCTTTAGTGAACCACAGATTTTCTCTCCAAATTCATATACGTTATGGGAAATTCCCATGCTTTTATAAATTGAATATAATTCATACATATTTTATAATCCCCTTCTGATACAATTTATCCATAAGCTGTGCGATAATCTCTTGTGTATTAGAATATTGCCCCATCGAAATCCACTCTACATCCTTTTCTCTTTTAAACCAAGTAATTTGGCGTTTTGCAAAATGCCTGCTTTCTTGTTTTATAGTGGTTACTGCTTCTTGAAACGAAATTTCTCCTTCTAAATAAGACGCTATTTCCTTATAGCCTAACCCCTGCATAGAAGTTAAATTTCTTTGGTAGCCCATATCTAAAAGATGTCTGACTTCTTCTACCAGCCCAAGCTCTAACATATGGTCTACACGTTTATTAATCCTTTGGTACAAAATCTCCCTTTCCCTATTTAGGACAAAATAAACGGATTGGTACATAGATTCTTTTTTTCGCTGCATTTCATTATGGTCAGAAATTTTTTGCCCAGTTTGATTATAATATTCTAGTGCCCGTATAACTCTTCTAATATTATTGGGATGAATGGCATCTGCTGCCTTTTTGTCAACAAGTGCCAAAGAATCATGAAGTGTTTGTACGCCATGTTGTTTAGCAAAATGTTCCATTTTAGAACGAAATTCTGGATCTGCTTCTGTTTCATCAAAATCAATCCCATATAAAATAGATTGAATATAAAACCCTGTCCCACCTACTATAATAGGGATATGTCCATTCTGATAAATTTGATTTATGGCTTCCCTTGCCATCCTCTGGAATATTACAACATTAAATTCCTCATCTGGATATAATTTATCAACCAAATAATGAGGAATTCCCTGCATTTCTTCTTTTGTAATTTTTGCCGATCCAATATCCATATAACGGTATACCTGTATAGAATCAGCACTAATAATTTCTCCATGAATTGCTTTTGCAAGCCCAATAGATGTTTCCGTTTTTCCAGCAGCCGTAGGGCCAGTTAGAATAATAAGTGGTTTTTTTTCTTCCATTTGTTCCTCACTATTATAAAATACGTTTAAACTTCCGTTCAATTTCTGTTTTCGTCATAGCAATGATCGTAGGGCGCCCATGTGGGCAGTGATATGGGTTTTCTAGTGTAAGTAATTGGTCAATTAAGCTTTTTGCCTCTTCTGTGCTTAGGGAAAAATTTCCTTTTACAGCAGTTTTACAAGACATAGAAGCAATCTGTTCTAACAGTAAGGTCTGCGTATTCCCTTTTCCTTCTTCTAATAAATGATCCAACATTTCTAAAAACACTTCTTTGCTTACCAGCCCAAATAAATTATATGGGACTGCACTAACCGCATATTCCCTCCCACCAAATGGCTCTACTGTAAAACCAATTTCTTCAAAGCTTTTTATATTTTGTTTTAATAAGGTTTCTTGTTTTAGATCCAAAGTAACAATAATAGGAGGCTGTAACAATTGTGACACATATTCTTTATTTTTTAAATTTTTTATTATTTTTTCATATAAAACCTTTTCATGGGCAGCATGTTGGTCAATAAAGTAGAATTTATCTTGGAGCTCTACTAACCAATAAGTCTGAAAAAGCTGCCCAATAATTTTATGTTGTGGCTTTGCCTCTTCTGATAATAATTGTACTGGAAGATTTAACTGTTCTGGCACTTTTTCTTCTTCCTTTTTAGGGCTGCTAGGAAGTTCTGGATTAGCTGTATAGCCGCCAGTATACTCCATTATTTCTTCCATACGTTTTGTTTCAAATGGTTCTGGTATTCGGTAGGAAGGTTTTTGATGGGCATTTTCTATTGGAAGAGGCTTTTTATCTATTTCTTTTAGCTCTATTTCTGGTATTAATTCTTTATGCCCAAGGGTTTTTGTCATGGAATCTTTTATAAATTCATATACTTCTTGGCTGTTTCGGAAACGCAATTCCATCTTAGTTGGATGGACATTAATATCTAACAATTCTGGTTTTATACTAAGGTTAAATACAACAAATGGGTATTTATGCTGCATTAAATAAGGCTGGTATGCGTCTTCTATTGCCCTGGCAATGATCTGGCTACGAATATACCTGCCATTGACATAATAATTCTCAAAAGAACGGTTGCCCCTTGAAATCAATGGTTTTCCAATAAACCCTTGTATATTCCCGAAATTGGATTCTGTATTTATGGAAAATAAATTAGCGGTTATTTCCCTGCCATATACCTGATAAATAATATCTTTTAAACTGCCATTCCCACTAGTGTGTAATTTATTTTGATTATTATGAATAAACCGGATCGAAATCTCTGGATGGGATAATGCAATGCGTTCTACTACCTCAGCAATATAGCCTGCCTCTGTTTGTGCTGTTTTTAAAAATTTTTTCCTAGCAGGTGTATTAAAAAACAAGTTCCTAATTAAAAATGTAGTCCCCTCTGGGCAGCCTACTTCTTCTACTTTCTGTTCCTGCCCGCCTTCTATTAAGTAACGGGCACCATTCAATGCCTCTGGGATTTTAGTGATTAACTCTACTTGTGCTACAGATGCAATACTTGACAATGCTTCCCCGCGGAACCCAAGGGAAGACACCGTAAGTAAATCTTCTACTGTCCTAATTTTACTAGTAGAATGGCGTAGGAAGGCTAAAGAAATTTCTTCTGGTTTAATTCCGCATCCATTATCTGTAATCCGTATAAAAGAAATCCCACCATCCTTAATTTCTACTGTAATAGCTGTTGCTTTTGCATCAATAGCATTTTCCAACAACTCTTTTGCTACAGAAGAAGGGCGTTCAATCACTTCCCCGGCAGCTATTTGGTTAATCGTATTTTGATCTAATACCTGAATGGATGGCATAATATATCCTTTCTTTTACCAACGGTTTTTCAATTTATTTTGTAATTGATACAACGTATTTAATGCTTCAATTGGGGTTAAATTCCCAATGTCAATTTCTTTTAATTCTTTTAAAATATCATCGTCTTTTACCGTGTCAAATAGAGAAATTTGTGTAAGTTCCACTTCATCTAATGTAACTACTGTTTTTTTCTTAGTATGGTTACTAGAAGCCCCTATTGCAGCAATTTCTTTTGCCTTTGCTGTAATATCAGCATCACTTAATTCTTCTACAAGCTGTTTTGCACGTTCAATTACTGTTTCAGGGACACCTGCAAGCTTTGCTACTTGTATCCCATAGCTTTTATCGGCCCCACCTTTTACAATTTTCCGAAGGAATACAATATCATCACCCTGTTCTTTTACTGCAATACAATAATTATTAACGCCATCTAAGGTACCTTCTAATTCTGTTAGTTCATGGTAATGTGTAGCAAATAATGTTTTTGCGCCTAATAGTTTTGTATTGCTGATATGTTCTACTACTGCCCATGCAATGCTTAAACCGTCAAAAGTACTTGTCCCTCTTCCAATTTCATCTAAAACTAATAAGCTGTTGTGCGTGGCGTTCCGTAAAATATTCGCTACTTCTGTCATTTCTACCATAAATGTACTCTGCCCAGAAGCTAAATCATCAGATGCCCCTACACGGGTAAAAATACGGTCACAAATTCCAATATTAGCAGAATCTGCAGGGACAAAGCTCCCAATCTGTGCCATTAAAACAATAAGCGCTGCCTGCCTCATATAAGTAGATTTTCCAGCCATATTTGGGCCGGTAATAATAGAAATACGGTTATTATGGTTATCTAAATATACATCGTTTGCTACAAACATATGGTTTGCTATCATTTGCTCTACTACCGGATGCCGTCCATTCTTAATATCAATAACTCCTTTTTCATTAATATTTGGGCGTACATATTGATTCCGTTCTGCTACATAGGCAAGAGAAGCATATACATCTAACCTAGCTATGGCCTTTGCACTTGTTTGGATACGTACAACCTCAGCTGCTATTTTTTCCCGGATTTCACAAAAAACATCATATTCTAAAGAAATCAGCCTTTCTTCTGCGCCAAGTATCATTTCTTCCAATTCTTTTAACTTTGGCGTGCTAAAACGTTCCGCATTTGATAAAGTTTGTTTTCGGATATAATCCTCTGGAACCATATCTTTATATGAATTTGTCACTTCTAAATAATAGCCAAATATACGGTTATATTTGATTTTTAACCCCTTAATCCCTGTCCGTTCTCTTTCTGCAGCTTCCAATTCTGCCAGCCAGTTTTTCCCCTCTGTTTTTGCTTGGCGCAGTTTATCAATTTCTTTATGGTACCCTTCTTTAATAATACCTCCATCCCTTGTAGAAATAGGAGGATCGTCTAAAATAGAAGCTGCAATTAATTCTGCTAAATCAGTAAGAGGATCCATGTCTTTGTCAATTTCTTTTAATAGCTCCGCATTTGCCCCTTGTAATAAGCATTTAATATGCGGCAGCATGGAAATAGACGACTGGAATGAAATAAAATCCCTTGGATTAGCTGTTTTATAGCTAATGCGCCCAATTAATCGTTCCAAATCATAAATCGGCTGCATATATTCCCGGATTTCTTCCCGGGTAATCATATTTTCTAACAATTCTTGTACTGCATCTTGCCTCTTTAAAATTTCCTTTCTGGAAATTAAAGGCTGTTCCATATGGCTTCTTAGTGCCCTTGCCCCCATAGCGGTTTTGGTTTTATCCAAAACCCATAAAAGAGAGCCTCTTTTTTGTTTTTCCCGTAGTGTTTCTACGAGCTCTAGGTTTCTTCTAGTAGAAGTGTCCAATAACATAAACCTTCCTGTAGAATAAGGAATAATAGCGGTTAAATGTTCTAATGTACTTTTCTGGGTTTCATATAAATACTGCAACAAGGAACCTGCTGCAATTAACCCGTATTCATATTCTGTAATGCCAAGCCCTTCTAAATGAATCACTTTAAAATGTTCTTTTAAAATCTTTTGGCAGGTTTCATCATCAAAATACCAAGAATCCAGTGCAGATACTGCTATAGAAAGCCTTCCCCTTATATCCTCAATATCTGCGCCGCTAACATAAAAAGCATGGTTACAAATAATTTCTGAAGGGGCATACCGGGTAATTTCATCTAACAACGCCCGTAAAGAAGATACTTGCGTTACATAATAATCCCCAGTAGAAATATCTGCAATAGAAATACCATAATTATCATCTAAATAAACAATAGACATAATATAATTATTTTTACTTTCCTCTAGTGCAGAAACATTTAAGTTTGTCCCAGGAGTTACAATACGGATTACTTCCCGTTTTACAATTCCTTTTGCTTGCTTTGGGTCTTCTACTTGTTCGCAGATAGCGACTTTATATCCTTTTTTTACTAATTTGTTTAAATAACCTTCTACAGCATGATAAGGCACCCCGCACATAGGAGCTTTTTCTTCTAACCCACAATTCTTTCCTGTTAGGGTAATTTCTAATTCCCTAGAAGCAGTAAGGGCATCTTCATAGAACATTTCATAAAAATCTCCCAGCCGGTAAAATAAAATACAATCTTTATACTTTTCCTTTGTCTCTATATATTGCTGCATCATTGGTGTTAATTGTGCCACAGCCTAAATCTTCCTTTCTTATGTTTGAGAAAAATCCCTAATCAATAGAATAACCCAAAAATTCATGAAATGCAACGAAAATTTTTACTTAAATAGGACGAAAAGAAATCAGGGGATCTGTTACAAAATGGTATTTTGCAACAGCCCCCTTATGTTTTATCAGCCTGCTGGCATATTTCTTTTATCCAAGATAATTAATATGCTGCCCCACATATTCTGGTTCTATTTGTTTCCATGGGTATAATACATCATTAATTTTTTGGATTAATTCGTCCATAGTGGATGCAGTAATCGTTATTTCTTCTTGTTCTTCTTTTTGCAGGCGTTTATCCTTTAATTTTTCTGCTTCTTCTTTTTTAGCTTCCTTCTTTTTCGCCGTTTTCTTTGCTTCCTTTTTCTCTTCTGCTTTTTTACTAATCCGTTCTCTTTGCGCAGAAAGGGATTTGTCGATTACTGCAAAAAAAGAAGCTGTCCCATTATCATTCACTTTCATACCAACAGTCTTTAATTTTGCCCCTGCACTTTGCAAGCTATTTTGAAGCTGTGGTAATTTTGTAGAAGCATTCTGGATAATGGATTCATATTGTTTCCGGTAAGTTTCATCTTCTGCCATGCGTTCAATTTTTTCTTCGTCAATTAACACTACCATACGGTTTGCATTGGCATAGCTTCCTGCTTGTGCCTGTGCTTGTTGTTTCATGTCTTTACTGACAAGCACAAAATCCATATTAGAATATTTCTTTTTTAACTCCTCATAATATTTCTGCGCTTTTTCACTTAATTCAGGGTTTCCAACTGTTTTTCCTGGTACTTTACTTTTTTTCTTTGTCTGTTCTGCCTCATATTCACTTGCAATCCGGTTTCCTTCTACTTGTGAAATTGTACTCATCTTACATTCCTCCTTTTGTATTTATATCGGCTTAATTTTTTATAAAATAAGTAAATTATAAATCCAATTATAAATTATTGTCACAAGGATCTATATAAGGCGTATTTTGGATTCCTTTTTGGTATAGATAGTTAGTAAAAATATCTAAGATTGTTTGGAATAAAAGCTGGAACATATAAGTATCCCCAAAAATTTTCACTAACCATGGGCTAATTTGATAATAACAATAAATAAACAATCTGCCATACCAAGTAGTTGCCAGTACTTGGTCGCGGAACCTGCGAAGTATCCAAACATGTGGGCAATTATAAGAACCATATATGCAAGTAGCAATATAACATCCACAAGTATGGTTCCTTATTGTTAGATAAAGAATGTCTGGGCACTCTTCCATAGTAAAGCCATGGTTGCTTACTCCAATTTTTTCTATTTTCCCATCTTTAATAATAATGTCTGACAATGTAATCCCATGTAATGCACCACGTAAAGATTTATAAGCTACTCCCCCATCTAGTTTCTGGTATAATAACATTTCATTTTTTACTAAAAATCTGCCATCCACGCAAATTCCTGTAATAATGGCACGGTATCCATCGCTTCTAGAGAGTTCTAAGCCATTCCTAGTTTTATAAATGGACAGGCGTATGTGGTTTTCTTTTATGTCTCCTTCGTATTCTGCTGTTTTATTTTCAAAAAACGCTGTTAAACTTTCAAAATCAGGAAATGTTTGTTGGATTTTCTTATAATTGTCCTCTGTATTTTGCTGATCATTCATGTCTTTTCTCCATTAGTCTTTCCTATTCTTATTCCTTTTCTCCCAATTAATTATTTTACCCTTCTATTTCCAGATTGTCAAATATATATATCATTATATGATAATTAAGTTTTACAAACACTATTGTATACTAACAATTAAGGAGGATAATCATGATTGCTGACAGGATCCGTTTTTTAAGAAACCGTCAGGGTTTATCGCAAGCTGAACTTGCCAGGTTCCTTCGTGTGACACGATCTAGTGTAAATGCGTGGGAACTGGGAATTTCTACTCCGTCTACCTCCACCATTATTGCACTAGCCCAAATATTCCATGTATCAACAGACTATCTTTTGGAGTTGGACGATTCCTATGAGGATAAAATTGATTTAAAGAATTTTTCGAGTGAAGAAAGAGCTCTGATTTTCCATTTAATCAATTATATCAATAGGAACAAAGCACAGCAGCCTGCTAGTATGACCTTTAGGGACGAGAAGTAGCTTTCGTCCCTGAAGCTTTGTCCTTTTATTTTTTATTCTATAATATAGTAAACATAGACTCTAACATTTTCCAATTTTGAGTAAATGGGCGCATAAGGTTCCAATATCCAGCACCCCTTAATTGATATTCTTGTATTAATTTTAATTTTGCCTGTATGCTTACAGCATTTTCAAACCATACTACATGCTGTATTTTCTCCTGATCCCAATAATGGTAATATGGGCTAACTGCTGTTTCATTATAAAAAATTTCGCTTCCATATAAAATAGCACGGTCCACTGCCTGTTCATTCCCAATAGTTTCTGCCTTTGTTGTCCCTTGTACAAACGGCAGCTTCCAATCATAACCGTAGTTTGGGATACCCATATAAATTTTCCTATTGTCGATTTCTGTTACGGCATATTCTACTACTTGCCTTACCTTATTTAATGGTGCAACTGCCATAGGCGGCCCATAGGTATATCCCCATTCATATGTCATTAATAAAACAGTATCAGCAATTTCCCCTATTCTTTTATAATCATGCGCTTCATATAATAACCCAGCTTGCTGTGCTGAGGTTTTTGGCGCTAAATCTACATGGACAAATAACTGGTGTGGGTGTAAAAGTTGAACTGCCCGTTCAATAAAATTGATAAACCCTTCCTTATCCTCTTTATTGATAAATTCAAAATCAATATCTAGCCCTTGATATCCTTTTTCTAACATAATGGATAAAATTTGTTCTAAAACAACCTCTTGCAGCCATTCATGCTGAAATAGGTAACTAGCATTGCTGCTACTAAAATTTCCGTCCTCTGAAATAGAAGAAAATAAAAAAACAGGAACCAAATTATTTTCTTTTGCAACTCTTAATAGTTCTGTATCATCTGTTTCTACTAATTTTCCTTCTTTAGTAAAACCATATCCAAAAATAGTTAAAGAGGATAAGGCAGGAATTGCTGTATTTAAAACTTCCCTTTGAATAAAAGGATAAGCATAGCCATTTACATATAAAGAACCTGTTTTTTGTTCTTCACCTAAAAATAATGCCTGTCCGGGCGTGAGTTGATATGGGTAAGATAAACCATTATTGCTAATCACCTCTGCTGGTGTTATTCCATAATACCTAGCAATCTGGTAAACACTTTCTCCCCTTGTTACAATATGGATCATTCTTTGATTCTCCTTAAAATATGGCTGTTCTCTTTATTATTATATTCCTCTCTTTTTTTATGGTGCTCTCAAAATTTAGCGAATTATCAATACATTTGACATACGAAAACAGTGTACAATCTCCTAAAATATGGTATACTAAAGGTAGCAAGTTGGCTGAGTTATGAAAGGACTGCTTATGAATCAATATGAAATTATTCAACAGCTAGAAGAAGAAAATGCTGCACTGAAAGCAGAAAACCAAAAATTAACAGATACAGTGACATGGATGCATGAATATATCTGGAAACTTGTTAAGAAAAGGTTCTCAAATGGTTAATTAGATAGGATGGGGAATCATCTAGTTCTCCATCCTATCTGATTTCTTTTTTTCTAAAAAAATTATTTTAGGTTTTTATTGTCCTTTCTTTTGGAAAACATGATTAGCAAGCTGTATCATTCTATTTTTATAGTGTCAAAAAAAGAAAAAACGTTGCATATACTGCAGCGCTTTTCTTTCTTTATAAGAAATTTGTTTTATTTTGACATATTTTGTAATTTTTCTGCCCTTTTTAGTGCTTCATCAATATTTGTGCAGAAATTTTCTTTTCCCACTAATTTATCAAATCCTGCTTTTTTCATTACAGACATAGGCTGTGGGTTTACATGGGAAAAGATTAATGTTGTATTTGTTTTTTCACATGCGTGGTAAACAGAATTTAAACTATTTAAAGCAGAAGCATCCATTGCTGGCACGCTCCTCATACGAAGGATAATAATATCATGGCTACTATGTCCTGTTACAGATAATAACTTATCTGCTGCTGCAAAAAACATAGGCCCTGTAATTTCGAATACTTTTGTATTTTTAGGGACTTTTTTTAAATTTTTCTTTGTTGCCTCATCATCTGCTGGATATACCCATTCTGACACATTTGTAACATCTGCCATTCTTTTCATAAATAAAAATACAGTAATTACAATCCCTAATTCAATTGCTACTACTAAATCAAAAATAACCGTTAAAAGAAATGTAAGGATTAGTACAAAAGAATCACTTTTAGGAGCTGTTTTTACTAGAGATACAAATTTTCTCCATTCACTCATATTATAAGCAACCATAAATAAAATGGCGGCAATCGTTGGCATAGGGATTAATTTCGCGTAAGGCATTAACACCACTAAAACTAATAAAAGGACTACTGCATGTACCATGCCTGCAATAGGGCTGCGGCCGCCATTTTTAATATTGGCAGCAGTCCTTGCAATGGCACCTGTAGCAGGGATTCCTCCAAATAACCCAGAACAAATATTCCCAGCCCCTTGTGCAATTAATTCCATATTGGAAAAATGCCTGTCCCCAATCATGCTATCTGCCACTACACAAGAAAGTAAAGATTCAATTGCCGCAAGAATAGCAATGGTAAAGGCATCCGGCAGCAGTTCTTTAATTAAAGGCATAGAAATAGCTGGCATATGTGGTATTGGGATCGAAGAAGAAATTTCATACAAACTTCCAATTGTATTAACCTGAATTGGCAAAATAGCTACCAAGGCAGAGGCCACTAACACAGCAATAAGTGATGGCGGAATTTTGGCATTTATTTTTGGCCAAAAAATTAAAATAGCAAGTGATAATGCCCCAATAGCAAGTGCCTGCCAATTATATGTAGAAAAGCAAGCAATTACTTCTTTTAATTTCTCCATTGTTTCTACTGGGGCATGTTGGAAAGTTAGCCCAAAAAAGTCTTTTATCTGCCCTATTACAATAGTAACTGCTATACCCGTAGTAAAGCCTGTAGTAATAGTATATGGGATAAACCGGATTAAGCTACCAAAACGCACAAATCCCATAATAATCAATATAATTCCCGCCATAATAGTAGCAACAATTAACCCATCCATGCCACTGTCTTTTGCTACAATTCCTGCTACAATAGTAGCAAATGCTGCTGTTGGACCGGCAATCTGCACCCGGCTCCCGCCTAAAAAGGAAATAACAAAACCTGCTACAATTGCTGTATAAAGCCCTTTTTCTGGAGTAACGCCAGAAGCCAATGCCAGTGCAATCGAAAGTGGAAGCGCAATAATTGCAACAATAATCCCTGCAATAATATCTTTCATTAATTGTTCTTTTGAATATGTTTTCATTGCTGAAAACAATTTTGGCCTTAATTCATTCATTTTATAACCAACCTTTCCTTCACTATTCCCCCATTTTTTATATTCCATTTTGCGCTATTATCTTCTGGTACCAATATGCAGAGTCTTTCCATATGCGTTTTTGAGTTGGGTAATCCACATAAATTAACCCAAACCGTTCTTGGTACCCTTCTGCCCACTCAAAATTATCTAATAAAGACCAATGGAAATATCCCATTAATTCTACTCCATCTTGGTATGCTTGGCTGTATTTTAATAAGTACCTAGTTAAAAAATCAATTCTCCCTGGATCATGTACTGCCCCATCAAGGCTAACCCAATCCATAGAAGAAAGCCCATTTTCTGTAATTAAAATAGGTTTTTTATAACGTTCATAAAAGAATTTTGGCCCATAATATAAAGCTTTTGGAGTTACAGGCCATTTTATGGCTGTTTGTGCATAACCAATTTCCTTTTTTACATATTGATAGCCAGGTTTTGTATCTGTTGCTGCCACAGTCCTGCCTTGGTAAATATTTACCCCAAAGAAATCTAATGGCTGATGGATTATTTCCATTTCTTCTGGTGTGACACGAAAAAGAAACTCTTTTAATTCTTCATCCATATCAGAAGGCGTTGGGTATGTACCAAAAAATACTGGATCTGCCCACCAGGCTGTGCTCCAATAAATTCCATCGGCGTCACAATCAAAAGTGGCTTTCCTTGCTGCTTCCATATCAGCCTCTTTTTCTGGAATTCCGGGATTCCCTACAGGTGCAAACCCAATTTTTGGAGGCAATATAGCATATTCCCTTATTATTTGTACTGCTTTTCCATGTGCCAATAAAGCATGGTGCCCTGCTGTTAAAATATCCTTTCTAGAAAGTTTTAACCCTGGCGCATGGATTCCTGTTTCATGCCCAAGCGCAATAAAACATTGTGGTTCATTTATTGTAATAAAATATTGTACCCGATCTGACAGGCTTTTCACTACTATTTTTGTATATTCTGCAAACCAATTAGGGCTTTCAGGGTTTAACCATCCTCCCTTCTGATACAGCTTATAGGGAAAATCCCAATGGAATAAAGTAACATATGGCTCAATTCCATTTGCCTTTAATTCATCCACCAAATTATTATAAAAAGCAAGGCCCTCTTGGTTTACCTTTCCAACCCCGTCAGGAAGAATCCTTGGCCAGCTAATGGAAAAACGATATGCCTTAACCCCTAGCTCTTTCATAATCCTCACATCTTCCTTCATATGGTGATAATGGTCACAGGCAATTTCCCCATGATCGCCTTCTTTGACAAATCCTGGCTTTTTCGCACATACATCCCAGACGGACAAACCTTTCCCATCTTCTTTCCAAGCCCCTTCTATTTGGTAAGATGCTGTTGCTACGCCCCATACAAAATTCTCTGCAAATTTTTTCATACTAATTCTCCTATATAATAAAATCCTTTTGATTCCTTTAATTTAACAGAAACCAATTTTCCAATTAAAGAAGCATCTCCCTTAAAATGCACTAATAGATTATTACTTAGCCGCCCTGTAACAAATTCTTGGGACTGTACATTTATTTCTTCTACCAAAGCTGTTTCTATTTTTCCTTCTCTTTCCTTTGTAAGTTCTGCTGAAATTTTCTGGATCTCATGTAATAAACGGTCAAACCGTTTTCCCACTATCTCTTCTGGTACTTGATCCTCCATTTCTGCTGCTAAAGTCCCAGTCCTTTTCGAATAAATAAAGGTAAACGCACTATCAAACCGGACTTTTTTTACTACATCTAACGTCTCCTCAAAATCTTCTTCTGTTTCACCAGGAAAACCTACAATAATATCTGTAGTAAAAGATACTTCTGGCATAGCAGTACGAATCCGTTCTACTAAAGCAAGATATTGTTCCTTTGTATAATGCCGGTTCATTAATTTTAAAATCCGGCTACTTCCTGATTGTACGGGAAGATGTACTTGTTTACAAATTTTATGGGAAGATTTCATAACTTCAATTAATTCATTAGAAAAATCCTTTGGATGTGGCGTCATAAATCGTATCCGCTTAAGCCCTTCTATTTGTTCTATTTCCTTTAATAATTCCGCAAAAGAAACTGGCTTATCCAAATTTTTCCCATACGAATTTACATTTTGCCCCAGTAACATAATTTCAGAAACCCCATCTGCTACAAGCCCTGTAATTTCACGGACAATATCCTGTGGGTTCCGGCTGCGCTCCCTTCCCCTTACATAAGGAACAATACAATAACTGCAAAAGTTATTACAGCCAAACATAATATTCACTCCAGATTTAAACGGATATTTTCTTTGATTTGGGAGATCTTCTACAATATTGGCCGTATCCTTCCAAAGATCAACCACCATTTTCCCTGACTGCATACGTTGATATAACAATTCTGCTAACTTATAAATATTGTGCGTACCAAAAATAATATCCACAAACCGGTAACTTTTCTGGATTTTCTCTACCACTTGCTGTTCCTGCATCATACAGCCACATAATGCGATTAGCATATTTGGGTTCTTTTTTTTCCTTGTCTGTAAAAACCCAAGCCTGCCATATACTTTAAGGTTTGCATTCTCTCGCACTGTACATGTATTATAAATAACAAAATCCGCCTCTTCCGAATCCGATTCCTGATACCCAATTTCCTTTAAAACACCCAAAAGCTTTTCTGAATCCCTAGAATTCATTTGGCAGCCAAATGTTTGAATACAAGCTGTTGGGAACCGCCCATTTTTCTGTCCAAATTCCCTTATTAATTCTCTACACTTTGCTATAAAATAATACTGCCTATCAGGTTCCTCTAAAGGAGGAGCTAAATTTATATCTATTCTATCTAAATCAATTTTATTATACATTTATTTCTCCCAAACAATCTTAATATAAGAATAATCAACTGCTGCATCCTTTAATTCTTCTACTACCCGGTTATACCGAAAAAACCAATTCAAATTTTTTACATTTACATATTCTGCCAATTTACCTAAAGGGGCGCCTCCTTTAATCATAACTGCCTGGCTTAAATTCCTAAGGTCATTATAAGTAAACGGTTTTACTTTACATTCTAAACAAGCCTCCCTTAACCGATTTTGTAACGCCCTAGCACTAACTGCCTTTCCTTTTTTATTTAGAAAAAAATAAGGCTGGCTATCAGTACGTTGCTTCGCATACTGATTTATCAGTTCTACAATATCATCTGGCAATTTCACATACCGGTACGCATGTTCTGTTACTTTCAAACGTATCCCATAATTTCCATTCGCATCCTGTAACAACATATCCCTTCTTAAAGAAACCAATTCATTAGTAGTTAAGGTAGTACGTAATACCATAGAACAAGACAAAAACCCAACCATATCCCCTTCTTTTTTAAAAAACTCCAAAACATAGTTAATACTCTCCAAATCTGGCATATCTTCTATCCGAAATTGCAAATCTGGGAACATAACATCAATAGCAGAAAACAATTCCAAAAACCTTGGCTCAATTCCAAATTCACACGAATTCTCATCCATATACCGAGAAACAGCCCGTAAAACGGACAAATCATAATTTGTAGATTTAATAGTAGCATTTGGGTCAATTTCCGAAAAATATCCCTTAATCTGTTCTTTAGAAATATCCAAGAAATCACATTTAGCAAAATTACAGACGGCATTAAAAACATAAACATACTGTTGTCCTGTCCGTTCCTTTTTAATCTTGTCCATATAATACTTCTGTAAAATCCCAATAAATTGTTTACTTAAATAAGGCGAATATTTTATTTCCTTTTTCCCATCCATAAAACCCTCCCACTATATATACAAGCCAGTATACCATAAACTTCTAAAATAATAAAGAAAAAAATGTCTTATGAAACTATATCGCTATAATCATAGTGCGTAGTTAATTACCAATTTACATATATCATTCTTGTTTTCAATTATTTCTGATACCTCGTTCTTCCTGTGCTGTATTAATGATTTCCAAAAATATTCATGTTCAGGGAATGATATTTCTTCCAGCATACAATAAACCTCCTAACAATATAAACCACAAAAATATCAAGTTTTAACATAAAACTTTCCTACCAACCAATCCCCTTCCCATACAGAAGCACAGCAGAAGGAAGGCATATGGGTAGAGAGACTCATTTAATAGAATGGGCACAAAGTTCTTAATGCTTCGTCCAAGAACAAGCAATGAACGGACAGGACGTCCGTTCAAAGAGGCTCTGTGGCAGGACGCCACATAGCCTCTGGTTGCGTCCCACGCCAACAATCCCATCCGAAGCATTTAGAACTTCCCCATTCTATTACTGAGTCACTCTACCCATATGCCTTCCTTCTGCGTTTCCCTCTGTATCTCTTCACCTCACCTGCCCACTCCCATACACAATATATTTTAAGGAAGTAAGCTCTTTCAACCCCATTGGCCCCCTCGCATGTAATTTCTGTGTACTAATCCCAATTTCTGCCCCAAAGCCAAATTCAAACCCATCTGTAAAACGTGTAGAGGCATTTACATAAACGACTGCGGCATCCACTTCATTTAAAAATTTTTCTGCATTTACATAGCTTTCTGTAATAATTGCTTCTGAATGTTTTGTATTATATTTATTAATATGCCCTATCGCTTCCTCTATATTTTCTACTGTTTTTACAGAAATAATATAATCTAAATATTCTGTCCCCCAGTCTTCTTCCGTAGCTTCCATTACTTTATCAGAATATTGCTTTACTATTTTATCTCCACGGATCTCTACTCCTTTTAATTTTTCTACCAGCCTTGGCACAAATTCTTCTACAATATCTTTATGTAATACCAAAGACTCACATGAATTACATACTCCTATCCTCTGTGTCTTTGCGTTATAGATAATATCTAATGCCATTTGGAAATTGGCACTACTGTCCACATAAATATGGCAATTCCCACTTCCTGTCTCAATTACTGGAATTGTGCTATTTTCTACTACCGAACGGATTAAGCCAGCACTTCCCCTTGGAATCAGCACATCTACATATTGGTTTAAACGCATAAGTTCCTTTGTTGTCGCCCTATCTACGGATTCTATTAAGATAACCGCATCTTCTGGTAAATCCCCCTTTTTTAAAGCCTGCCGTATAATTTCCACCATTTTTTTATTCGAACAGATTGCATCGCTTCCCCCCTTTAATAAGACAGGGTTCCCCGTTTTAAAACAAAGTGCAAACGCATCTGCTGTTACATTTGGCCTAGCTTCATAGATCATGCCTATTACCCCAATAGGCACTCGTTTCTGCCCAATTAACAGACCATTTGGCCGCTTTTTCATAGACAGTACTTCACCGATTGGATCTTCTAACTCCGCTACTTGCCGGATACCTTTGGCAATCCCAGCAATCCTTTCTTCTGTCAAACGTAACCTGTCAAGCAAAGATTCTTTCATCCCATTTTTCTCTGCTACTTCTATATCCTCTTGGTTTGCTGCCAAAATCTCCTCTTTTCGGTTTTCTAGTGCTTCTGCTGCCAAAAAAAGACCTTTTTTCTTCTGATCTGAAGTTAAAATTGATACTATATGCTCCACAGCTCTCGCTCTTGCACCTAACTGTTCCAATTCTGTCATACTCTTCCTCATTTCTATTTTATTTTCTTGTCTACTCCTGCCATTCATTTTATAAATCTGTCAATATCATATCTGGGCAAATATCGTGGGATTCAAAAGGTATCTGTGAAAATATTTGAAAATGGTAGGCTAGGGCAATTTTAAAATGTGTATTCTCTCTTTCTAAATATTTATCATAATACCCGCCGCCAAAACCAATCCTATGGTTCCCTCTATCAAACGCAATGCCAGGCATAATCATAAGGGCATCTGTCTCATTTGCAAGTTCACAATCAAATGGCTCTAAAATCCCAAATGTGCCTTCTTTTAAGTCTGAATATCCTGTAATATAATAAAATTCCATTTGTTTATTTGTAATTTTAGGGGCAGCTACCCGTTTTCCATCTTTTAATGCCTTCCTAATTAAAGGCATAGTCTTTACTTCATTCCTAAAATCAATATAACAATAAATACATTCCGCATTTTTATATTGCTCTGTTTCAAACAATTTATTTAAAATTGCAATACTTTTAATTGCTGATTCTTCTTGGCTTAAAGAACGCCTATACCCTCTAATGACTTTTCTTAATTCTTCCTTTGTATACATATTAATGATCCCTTCTAACTTTGTTCTTTTTAGAAAGTTCCGTAATGCTGCCATCTGGGTTCTTAATAGAAATGTTGTCTAAAGTTCCCCGTAAATTAGCACGCACTGCCTGTATATACTCATAACGGAGCTTTGCTTGTTCTTCCTTTTCTTCCTCAGTTAGCCCTTCTGCCTTAGATTTATGATAAAGCTCATTAATTCTCCTTATCTTTTCCTCAGTCATAAAACCACTCCTATCTACTACCAATTCTTATTTTATAAACAAATAAAGTACTATATTCTCTTTTATAGCACTTGCTGCATCTGTAAAAATAGTACTTGCAATAGCTGCGCCAAAATTTCCTTTTTCATTTACCAGCATGGTACGGTCTGAATATTGGTATACGTCTACTGTATAATACGCATTTTTTAATAATTTTCTCTTATGCCTTGTCTCCACTACAATTAAGTCTTGTAAAATTTCTTTTACTTGTGTATCATTCCCAAATACAAACTCTTTCTTCTCTTTTTTTAAATTATAGAGCTGTGCCCCCTTTTTATTCTCCAAAAGAATACAAGGCATGCCTTTAAGCAGACATGGGCGTGACAGATCCTCTATTTTATGTACATTTGGAAAAATACAGGCATTTACTTCTTTATCTTCATAATGGTAGAAAATAACTTCTTCACTCCCCTCTTTCGAGACGCGTGAATAAATTAGGTAGCCTTTCTCTACTTTACAAAATGGGATTGTCTTATCTCCTTTTACCTGATCAATAATATCAATATAAATGTTTTTTTGTTTTAGTAAAATATCTGAAATCATCTGTTTAATATTGACAAAACCAATATTTTCTACCACCATCTCTGTAGAATTCAAATAATGGAACCCATTATTCCGAAGTAAATTATACCCTGTCTTAATGGCGCATATATTTTTCTCCACAGGCCCCATAAAAGAAATACCTGCCTGAAGCAAATATTGATCAGTCACTAGAAAGCTTTTTTGCTCCTTTATGCTATAAAGCATTAATTCAAAATCAAAAAATTCTTGGTACGTTTCTGTCCCATTGGTTTTTAAATACATATTTTGAAGAAGCAAATAATTCTCATCCAATACAAATACCATAGTTTTCTTCTGTTCTGGATATAAAAACAAATCATCCATTGTAGTATAGACCAATTCTGCTTCTTTCTGCTCCCAGCTATAACGATACAACTTTACTTCCATCCTGCCTTTATCTTTCATAGCACAAGATGTAAAATAAATATATGTTTTTGGCCGGCTAAGGCTTATAATATCCCATAAATGATATTTTGGTATCTCTGGCTCTATCTCTTCTTTCTGGTTTGAATTTACAAAAAACAATTCATATCGTTTGGAAATTAACTCCCCCATTGAGTTTTTTCCTTCTGTAACTTGAAGTACAATTTCCTCTGAAACATCTTCATACACCACGCCAGGCGCATTTTTTATAATACGAATTTCCATAGAAACACCCCCTGCAACTATGTTTAATCCGAAAGATAATCAAGTAAATCAAAATCGGCATTCTTATGGGCAAGAAATAATGTCCCTGCCTTTTCACCACTTAAAATCCGATAAATAATACTGGTATCCTCTGCATTGGCAATTACCATATCTGCACCTGAATCTGTAGCAATCCTTGCTGCCTCTATTTTAGAGGCCATTCCACCTGTCCCAACCCCGCTTACTGCATCCTTCCCCATAGAAACAAATTCCTTTGTAATGGCAGGAACAATATCAATAAACTTTGCCTCTGGGTTTTTATTTGGATCATCTGTAAATAACCCATCTATATCGGATAATAATATTAATAAGTCTGCACCAATCAATGCTGCTACAATTGCTGAAAGCTTATCATTATCCCCAAATTCTATTTCATAGGTCGACACGGTATCATTTTCATTTACAACAGGGACTACGCCAAGTTTTAAAAGCTCCTCAAACGTACTTCTGGCATTATGGCGTGATAACGCATCTATCATTGTATTCTTTGTCATTAAAACTTGTGCTGCAATCTGATGATATTCCGAAAACAGTTTTTGATAAATCATCATTAAATTTGCTTGTCCAATTGCGGCACATGCCTGCCTCATTGGGATTGATTTCGGGCGTTCAATTAATCCCAAGGATTTCCTTCCGACTGCAATCGCACCAGAAGATACTAGAACTACTTCCATGCCCTGGTTACGTAAGTCACAAATGGTACGTACCAATTTTTCTAATTTCTGTAAATTTAAGTTTCCTGTTATTTCATGTGTTAAAGAAGAAGAACCTATTTTAATTACAACCCTCTTTTTATACTTCAGTTGTTCCCTCATTTTACCTTCTGTCCCTTTATTTAGCTTTTATACATATTAACTGCATATATATGTATTATTTAGCCATATACATAAAATTTATATGCTACAAAATTTAGTATACTACGCATAATAGCGTTTGGCAATCGCTTCTGCAACTTTTATTCCATCCATTGCAGCAGAAGTAATCCCTCCTGCATAACCTGCCCCTTCTCCACAAGGGTACAAACCAGAAATATTACTTTCAAACTGTTCATCCCTTACAATCCGTATTGGTGAAGAAGTCCTACTTTCCACTCCGGCAAGCAACGCATCCCACCGGTCAAACCCTTTAATTTTTGTCCCAAAATATTGGATTCCCTCTAAAAGCGCCTGATTAATTTCCACTGGAAATAATTTCCTTAAATTGGAAAAGGTATATCCACCTTTTATACCAGGCTTTATCTCCCCTATTTCTGTAGAAAGCTGGTTATTGCAAAAATCTCTATATAATTGTAATGGTATTTTTCCTTGCCCTTCTAAATATGCTATCTCTTCCAGCCTTCGTTGAAATTCTATTCCAGCCAATGGGTGATCACTCCCAAAATCCTGCGGCGTTACAGACACAATTAATGCACTATTGGCATTTTCCCCTGCACGGCTATGATAACTCATGCCATTAATAGCTAAACGCCCCTCTTCTGAAGACGCATTGACAACATAACCTCCTGGACACATACAAAAAGAATAAATACTCCTATTATTTGATGCTTGATATGTTACCTTATAATCTGCTGCCGGGAGATATGGGTTTTTTTCTTCTCCATATTGTGCCATATTAATAAGCTGCTGTGGATGCTGGATACGCACGCCTACGGCAAATGCCTTTTGTTTCAGCTCCAATTCTTTTTTATAAAGCATAGAAAACGTATCCCTCGCACTGTGCCCAACTGCTAACACACACACTTCACATGAAAAAATTTCTGTCCCATTAATCTCAATCCCACAAAGTTTTCTTTTTCCATCTTCTCCTATTTCAAAAAGAATATCTGTAAGCTGGCTGCAAAAACGTATTTCCCCTCCTGCTGCTTCAATTTCATAGCGTATATTTCTTACTACATTCCTCAATACATCCGTCCCAATATGTGCTTTATTTAAGTATAAGATTTCTTCTGGGGCACCTGCTTCTACAAAACATTCTAATACTTTACGGTTTCTTCCAAAATTATCTTTAATTAGAGTATTTAATTTCCCATCTGAAAAAGTACCAGCCCCGCCTTCCCCAAACTGCACATTTGTCCTAAGATCCAACTTCCCGCCATTCCAGAACTTTTGCACAATAGGTTCTCTTTCTTCAATCCTTTCCCCTCGTTCTATTACCAATGGGGCGTATCCATGTTTAGCAAGTAACAAAGCACAAAAAAGCCCCGCAGGCCCACTCCCTACAATAACAGGCCGGGCTAACAGCCGGCACTCTCCTGATAAAGGGAACTGATAAGAGTTATTTTTTACAACAGAAAGGAACGGCGTTTTTTGTATCAAATGGCTTATTTTTTTCTCCTTCCTTACCTCCACATCTACTGTATAAATATAGTGGATATCTTTCTTTTTTCTAGCATCAATGGATTGTTTTATAATATTAACATTTAAACATTCTTCTAATGGAATAGACAGTATGCGGCTTGCCTCCCTTTTTATATCCTCTTTTGTATGCTTTAAGGGAAGCTTCATTTGTTGTATACGGATCATTCTTTCCTTCCCTCTCCTTTCTGTAAAATAGCGTTTGCTGCTGCACTAGCCCCTGCAAGCCACCCGCTTGACCAAGCCCACTGTAAATTATAACCGCCACATATCCCATCTACATCCAGTAATTCCCCCGCAAAATACAAACCATCTATGATTAATGATTCCATTGTATCCCCCTTCACTTCTGTAAGTGGCACGCCGCCCATACATACTTGGCAGTCTGCAAATCCCTTAGTGCCAAGTATAGTAATAGGAAAATGTTTTATTTTTTTTACTAACCTGTCCGCCATTCTTTCTTCTGATAGGGCAATCTTTCTTGCCAATTTATCATTAACAAGCCCCGTAAGAATATCCAAAAGAGAATTTTCCTTTTCTTGTTGTTCCTCTATCCAACTTTTTAATTCTCCCTCTTCCATTTCTAAACACAAATCTAATTCTGCCCTAATTGCTTTCCCTTCGTCCCATGCCTCCGAAACAAAACGGCTTACTTGGAAAACAGCGATCCCAGAAATTCCATATTCGGTAAACTGGATTTCCCCTTTTTCAAATGCCTTTTCCTTATCTTCTATGTACAGGGTAATGCTTCCATCCATACGGACTCCAGCAAGCCCTTCTATTTCTTTTTCCATTACTAACACTTGTACCAAAGCTGGAAGTACTGGAACAATTGTATGTCCAAGCTCTTTTGCCAGGGCATACCCACTTCCATCTGACCCTGTTTTTTCTGCTGCTTTTGACCCAGTAGCTAAAATTACCTTTTCTGCATAAAAGTGCTTCTTTTCTGTAACCCCATAAAATCCCTGTGTCTTTTTCTCTATCTTTATTAAATTTGTACGATAATAAATTGGAATAGAAAAACGCCTTAATGCTGCTTTTAAACTATTTACTACAGAATATGCTTGGTTTGAATAAGGATATACATAATTTCCTTTCGCTTTCATTAACAAACCTAGTTCTTTAAAAAAAAGCATGGTATCTTTTTCCGTAAAATGTGTAATTATGTCCCAAGCTTTTTCTGGGTTATGCCCTCTATAATACTCTGGCTTTTGCAAAAGATTTGTTATATTACAACGCCCATTCCCTGTTACAAGAAGCTTTTTCCCAATTTTATCTGTATGTTCCAAAATTGCCACGTCAGCACCAGCCATTTTCGCTGCAATTGCTGCCATTATGCCAGATGCCCCGCCGCCAACTACCATTATCTCATGCCTAATTTTTTCCATGGTTTCTTTCAATTCCTTTTCTTTTATTAAGCGTTTACCCTGTTAGCTACTGTAAGATTCCAAAAAATGATACAATTCCTCTATTGTTTCAATATATTTTCCAGCTAATATTTCTCTTTGCAGCCCCTCTGGAAGATTATTAAACTTTAATTCTGTATAAGCATACAATGTATCGTCTTCTGTTTGGTAAACCACTACTCTTCCCATTTGTACATCAAGATAAAATTGCGCCTTTTTCTTATCTTGGTAATATGTTTTTCTTAAAACTACCTTATCCTTTGAAAAACTGGTAAGCTCTAAACTAATTAATCCTTTCCCAGCTTCCTCTGGCGATAAATTTTCCATATATTCCTGAATATATTCCGTCATTTTCTTCCGGTCATAGCCTAATATTTCTACTGGCGGGGTAAGTATTTCGCTTGACAATGTATCATCATTTAAAGAATATTCTTCCAATACATATGTGGTTTTCCTAGTAATAATTGTTTCATCTGCACTGACAGCCCCCAAAAGCTCTGGTTCTGGCTCTAACTTTGTTGTTTCTGTTTGTTCCTGTGCTTCTAGCCGTTTATGGGTAAGTTGGTAGCTTCCAATATAAATGCCAGATAATGCCACCCCAAATACCAAAAAGCAGATAATATACATTTTCTTCATGGACTTCACTCCTTTTTATGTATATTATCTGCCTGTTTTTTATCCTTTATTCAACCACTCTTTAAATTCCCTACATTAAATGAAATAATTTTATAATAGCCAATAACTTTCTTCCCATTGGTATAGAATAAAAATCTTCTTCATTTAAGCAGCGGAACACTAAAAGCAAAATAAAATACAACAAAACACCCGCTAAAATTGATAAAAGTATGGCCCACAAATTACTCTTTGTTACTAAATAAAGCCCATAATAAGCTCCATATACTGCTACTCCCATTAATACAGAGGCAATTGTTGGCAATAAAAATGTACGGATATATTCTTGCCGATAAGTAAGGGTTGCTTGGATAGAAATCGCATTTAACACACAGATAATTACTGCGAATGCAATATAAGATACCAAGACTCCATAAATGCTGGTAGGGAAAATCCCAACCATTATGCCAAGAATCAGTAAATGTGCCACTAATGCAATCCCTGCATGGATTACGGGCTTTTTCATTTGGTCAATTCCTTGGAGCACAGCATTAGAAATAGTAGATAAGGAATAAACTACCACCGCTATTGTCCCAAAACGGAGTAAATTTATATCCACATCACTAACATTGTGGAATAACATCGTTAAAACTGGTTTTGCTAAGACGCTAAGCCCTATTGCAGATGGAATGGCGATCATCATTGTAAACCGGATCGCATGGTGTATCTTACTGACTAAACGCCCTTTATTCCCTGCTGCCATATCCTCACTAAAATCTGGCACAATTGATGTAGCAAGGGCTGTGGCAATTGCCACAGGGACCATAATCATAATTTTATATTTATTGGTAAAAATTCCCCACAAAGATGCCACCGCATCTTCTGCCATCTTATATTTTCCCTGCATAATACTACTAAACAATGCCCCATCCATGGTAGTAGAAACATTAAAAATAACAGAGCTTAAAATAATAGGGGCAGATGTCATAACCAATAAATTTACTAGCCTCCCATATCCTTCCTTGCGCCCAGTCCTGTCTTTTTTCATCTGCCTGCTAAGCATTGGCTTAAACATAAAATAGACAAAAATTAAAAACAATAGGCCTACTAAAGCACCAATAAATGTGCCCATCGTACCGCCTGCCGCCCCATATGCCGCTGCATGGGAAGAGGTATTGACTACTAAATCATATTTCTTTCCTTCTAAAAATAAATAAGATGCTGCTACCACACTAATAATAGCATTTGCAATCGCCTCAAAAATCTGTGATACGGCAGTAGGCACCATAGTGCCCATGCCTTGGAAATACCCACGTAAAATCCCCATAATCGCAAGGACAAAAATAGTAGGGCCAAGCACCTTTAGGGCATAAGCACTCATAGGCTGGTTATTTAATCCTCCTGCAATATAGCCTGCCCCAAAATAAATAATGGCACCTGTAACTGCACCAATCAAAATAGCAAGCAGCATTGCTGCCTGAAAAACACGGAAAGAATTTCGAAACCTCCCTTCTCCATTCCGTTCGGCTGTTAATTTAGAAACTGCTGTTGGTAAGCCATGATAAGACAATAAAAGCATTACTGAGTATGGCTCAAAGGCAAAAGAATAATATCCCATGCCTTCATCACCAATAATATTTGTCATTGGAATCCTGTAGATTAGCCCTATAATACGGACAATTAAGCCTGCCGCTGCAAGTATTGTCCCCTGGACAATAAAATTACTCTTCCTTTTGCTTCGTTTACCCATGGAATAAATCCTTTCTAGTAAATGCCCCTGGCAATAATTCTTTTACAGAGAATTCCACAATCCCCTTTTCTTTATCTGCAAGTATTACTTGCCCATCCAGCATAAATTCTGCCATTACTTGCCTACATATCCCACATGGATAGGCATAGGAACCAGAAGAACAGACAATTGCTATCTTTTCAAATTTCTGGTAGCCTTCTGAAACAGCCTTTGTAATAGCTGTCCGTTCTGCACAAATTGCAGCACCATAAGAAGCATTTTCTACATTACAGCCTGTAAAAACAGATCCATCCCTACAAAGAAGCGCTGCCCCTACTAAAAAACCAGAATATGGTGCATAGGCATTTGCCATTCCTTCCTCTGCCTTTCTTACCAGCTCCTCATTTGTCATCCTAAGTTTTCCTCCTTATTCCAGAACTATTTTATCCTCTCTATCATCCTGGATAATGCAGACCCATGTCTTTCCGGTATTTAACGTAATTTCTTTTCCTTGTAAGTCATAATACCTTGTTACACCAAATTCCTTATCTTTTTTCCAGGTAATATCAATTGCTTTTCCATTTGTAATATACTTTCCTGTCCCACTTCCTGTTGTCGTAATATAATAATAGCCATCTCCATAATCATAATAATCTACTGTCTGCATAATAATATTTTTATATGCAATCTGTTCCCCTGTCAACTCATCAATCTGCTTATCCCCATATTGATAACGGTAATAAAGCCCATCTTCTTTGTTATATTCAAACCACGGCTTATTAATAGAATAACCTGGCATTACTTTTTCTGCCTTTTGCCCATTAGGAAGGGTAATTTCCTCTTCCCCTTCGTTAAATTGGTAATGCCGTTCAAATCCTTCCTGGTACTCGGTCCGATACCCAAACTTAGAAATTCCTTTAGTAATCCCTTCTGCCCCAATATAGGCATTATGTGGTGCTACACGGTCTTTTGTACGGTAAAAACAGCTTCCATCTAAAACAAGCCCATTCAAATTATGGACATCACTGCTTGCTAATAAAGGCTCTGCATAAATTGCCTGTCCAAAATGTGTATAAATGGCATCAAACTCTTTTGCAAAATAAATATAATACAGCCTGCAGCTTCTTACGGAACCGATTTTATCCAAGTTGTCATAGTCCTCAAAAATCCCCATTAAACGGGTTAATCCACCTTCTACTGGTGCCTCATATACTACCCCTGCCTGTTCAATGCCGCTTTGTGGCACAGCATCAATAATATTATTTAACATAACGGCAACCGGCCTTCGGTTCCCTATTTCTTCTGATACCCATTCTCCTGTCAACCTACTTTTTACTTCCCCAATATGGAATTCTTCTGTTGTAGCCTCCAATATAGGGGTTATCACAGTTGTAGGGGCAGGCGTTGTCACTTCTGGCTGTGTTGTAGTAACATCTTCTATTACAGGCGTTGTATTATTTTTCCCACATCCAAAAAGGCTGCTTGCTGCTAAAATAGTTGCCATAGCAATTACTATCTGCTTTTTCATTTTAAATTCCTCACTTATCTATTGTTATCTGCTTCCTAACCACGCCCTATCCTCAGGTTAGAAAGAATCTCTCTTTGTTTCTCTTCCATAACTAGCCGTTCTGCTTCTTTTATATGATCATACCCAAATAAATGGAGCATACTGTGTGCCGTCAGAAAAGCTAATTCCCTTTTTTGGGAATGCCCATAGCTTTCCGCCTGCTCTATTACCTTATCCACAGATATTACAATATCCCCTAACAGCAACTCCCCTGTCTCTGGGTTAAAATACTCTTCTACACAGTCTTCTACCACAGAAAAATCTGCTGGCGCAGCATACTCTACCATAGGAAAAGACAATACATCTGTAGGCTCATCTTTTCCCCTTTGTTCCCTATTAATTTCCTGGATTGCCGCATTGTCTGTAAGAAGTACGTTTAACTCAATATCATATGGGCAATTTTCATAAGAAAGAGCTTCTTCTACCACTAAAGTAATAATCTCTTCCACTGGGAATTCCAGCTCCACCTGGCACTCCCTTTCTATCTGAATTGTCATGCCTTATTCCCCCATTTATCCTCTGCCAAGGACTCGGATATAATATTCTTTTAACATAGAAGCCTCTTCTTTCGAAAGGCCAGATAGCAAAAATGCCCCTGAATCTTCCCTTACTTTCCATGCCCTATTTATTGCCCCTACAATATCCATATTACCTTGTGCCTCCCTCTTCCGGTTCTGGTCCATAATATGAAGAATTGTGTCAGAAAGCATCACAATTGCTGCTTCCTTACTAGATGGGGTCTTTTTATCTGGATCATGTTCTTTGACAATGGCCTGTACTGCCGCAGGAATGCGGTATTGTTTACAAATTGCCAAACTCTCCTTCTCACTGTCCTCCCCAAGCCCATTGCCAATTTCATGGTATAACCCGCCTGCTTCTGCAAGCATTGCATTACTCCCGATTTCTGCTGCTGCCTGGGACGATAAACGTGCCACTAGCCGGGAATGTTTAAATAAAACAGGTTCCCGTTCCTTAAACTCTACAAGTGCTGGAAAATCTATAGATACTACTGATGCCAAACTTACCGCGCCAGGAAGCCTTAAACCACCTTCCATTAAAAATGGTAAAAAGCAAATAACTGGCAATAGTTGTAAAGCCCCACCAAACAGCCCTAAAACGATATCTTTTCCCTCTAGCTGCGCATACGCATATAAGGCAAATACAAAACTGCCTAGAACATAAGAAAGCAAAAAACCTATCCCACTTATTATATATTCCCGTATCCTCATTTTTCCATTAAATACTTTCCCAGAAAATAACAAAATACCAATTACCCCTGCTGCCAAGTATAATAAAATTACTTCTGTTGGATCGGCGCAAACAATAGCAGAAACCACGCTATAAAAAATCAATGCGATAATGCCTGGTTCTCCCCCAGCCATAATAGCGACTAAAATTGGGACAGACGTAATAGGGCGCATCATTCCCTCTGCTTCATAAGATACCACAACTATAATTAGTTCTAGTACATGCAAACCAATTAGCCATAAAAAACGCTTAGGAACGACTTTTGATATCTGGAATGTATATACGATGCCAAGAAGCACCAACATTGCAGCAGAAGCCAAAAGCTCATTCCACCAAAGCCCAAACCGCCATACTGCAAACGCTAAAAATATAATATCAAATAAAAACATCCCACCTAAAAAAAATAAAAGCGGTTTTTTACTGCTTGCGCCTATTTGTCCTGTTTTCTTTTCCATACTCTGCCCTCTGTTTCTTTCTTTCGTCTTTATTTCTATGACTTTCATACTCTTCGTATGCCTGTACAATCTTTTGTACCAGTGGATGGCGTACTACATCTTGGCTTGTCATATAACAAAATCCAAGCTCTTCCACCTTGCCAAGCACCTTAATCGCCACATCAAGCCCAGACTGTGTCCCTTGTGGCAAATCCTTCTGGGACAGATCCCCTGTTATAATTACTTTAGAGCCAAAGCCAATCCGGGTTAAAAACATTTTCATCTGTGCTGGCGTTGTATTTTGTGCCTCATCTAAAATAATAAACGCATTATCTAAAGTACGTCCCCTCATATATGCAAGTGGTGCCACCTCAATTAACCCTTTTTCTGAATTATGCAAAAAACTTTCTGGCCCCATAATTTGGTATAACGCATCATATAATGGCCTTAGGTATGGGTCTACCTTACTCTGCAAATCCCCTGGCAAAAAACCAAGCTTTTCTCCCGCTTCTATTGCCGGCCTGGTTAAAATAATCCTTCCCACTTCATTATTTTTAAACGCTTGTATTGCCATAGCCATAGCCAGGTACGTTTTCCCTGTGCCAGCGGGGCCTATGCCAAATACAATCATTTTTTCCCGTATAGTATCCACATACTGTTTCTGCCCCAAGGTCTTTGGCTTAATCGGCTTTCCTTGTATAGTCCTTGCCACCATATCCTCGTCTACAGTAAGCAGTACATCTTCTTTATCTTCCATTGTCATAGCAAGGGCATAATCCACATTTTGTTCTGTAATGGTATTTCCCCTTCTGGCAAGTTCTAAAAGCTGCACTAGCACACTATGTGCATGTTTTATGCACACTTCTGTCCCTATCAGCTTTATTTTTGCATCCCTGGCAATAATGGAAACATGGAATGCCTTTTCTATTTTCTTTAAATAGCGGTCATAGTCCCCAAATACCTCTGCCCCATATTCAGAAGGGAAATCCAATGTTAATTCCGTTATACTCACGGTATCCTTCCTCCATTAAAAAGGCTCCTTCCTCCCTTGTGGGCCAATAATAAGAAGCCGCCCCGAAGCAGAGCCTGTTTTTTCATCTATAGATATTTTAACATTATTTCCTACAATTTGAACCCCCTTTTGTATTAAATTTTCAAAAAAATCGTTTATATTTTTCTTAAGCTGCTCTTCTGCCTCTTCTTTTGTTAAAGAAACCTGCCCATAGCAGTACTCTTTATAATACCACTTTTCAATAGAAAATGGGAGATAGAAATTAGTACCAATGACCAGTGGATGGTTTTCTGTTAAAATATCAAAATGTTCAAACCCTGTCTTTCCTGCCTTTAAAAACAACCTGTTCTGAAAAAGGGATACTGACCAGCCATACTTTTCATTTCCAGTATATAGCTTCTTTTGCTGGTTTAAATCAATCCTGTCCTCGTACCAATATACGCTTTCTCCATATATATCCGCATCAGCTGATGTATATTCTGTTTTCATAACAGCCCCATACTCATCTGTAATTTCTACTACCCCAGATACTAAAATATCCCCTTTTGCCACTATATCCCCTTGCTTTACCATTGGCGTCCCACTTCTTGTAACAATAGAAGTAATCTTACAATCCCTGTCCGCTACAATATTGTTATATACGGTTTCTTCTTTTTCCTTCCACTTATCAAAATTTTCCTCTATCTGGATAATTAACCGTGTCCCAGAAACAGAAGCAGATACCCAAATAATATCACTATATTGGCTCCGTAGCAATTTTTCAATTTGTTCACAATCTACCTCACTTATTTTCATGCCATGTACAATCTGTTCCGAAGATAAATAATCTAATAGTACTTGTTCTGTATAAGAATAATTTCCCTCTATATGGATATCCCATATAAATAAAGAAAGTACATAAACTGCTAAAAATGCGGATATAACCCCAAGAAAAAACGCCTTCCGTTTCCGGTATTTATATAAAAAAAAAGGAAAACCATATCGTTTCCTAATAATCAACTTGGTTCTAGTTTTCCGCACAATAGGCTTTAAGCGCTTAAAATCCGCTACGGAAATATTACATTCATACCCTTCTTTTGTATGGTTGACATTCCATAACTCTATTTGGTGCACACTGCAGATATTTAAAAAACGTTCTGGTGAATAACCTTTTAGCAAAATCAGCAAATAGCCTTTCAGGTTCTCCATACGCTTTGCCCTCATATTCTCATGCCTTCCTTACTATTCATATTTAAACTCAGAAAGATAGCCCGTGATCTTCATTTCTTCCCCTGTATAATACTCAATATGTAATTGTTTCCCACTAATAGAAAGCTTCCCACTTTTTGTTTGCAACCGGATACTATTTTCTGTATACTCGATAATATTCTTATAATTTTCTACATACACCTCATGCCGCCCTGAAACCTGGATTAATACATCCCCGTACACCAGATCCTTTGGCATTTTTAAGGATTCCGTCATATATCTGGATACTATATTGCTTATTTTTTCCACATAATGCCTCCGGCTTCTTCTGATACATTTCAATATATGAAACAATTTAAGAAAAAATTACATCTAATCCTTCACTATAAGTGAAAACCCATTTAAGGAAATTCTATTGAAAAATATAGGGGCAAACCGTTATGATACTAATATACATTGTTTTATATTATATTTTATTAGAGTAATAGATACTATCTAATTATGTATTTCTATTTTTATAAATAATGGAGGGCTATTATGGAAAATCGGCTTAAAGAACTACGGGAAAGCAAAGGCATGTCACAAAAAACACTAGGACATTTTCTTCAGATTTCCCAACAATCTGTTAGTAGGATGGAACACAATATCCATATTGCCAGTATAGATACCATAATCCGTACTGCAACCTTTTTCCATGTCACTTCTGATTACCTATTAGGCTTATCAGACAAAAAAAGACATGTTTCCCACAGCCCACATACAAAAAAACTAGAGCAATACCATGAATATCTTTTTCTTTTTGATCTCCTAACTAGCTACCAACAAGAAATTACCAAACATTTGCTTCACATATTACAAAAAACCCAAGACGAAATACCTTTTGACAGCGAATAGGGAATCTCTTCCCTACTCGCTGCCAAAAAACTCTCTCTAGTTTATTTACATTCGAATACACGCTTCATAACTTTCTTTTAAACGTTTATAAGAAAACTGTTTCCGGCTTTTCCCAAACTTCTCCCCTACCCTATCTGCCTGTGCCATATAATACTCTTTTAGCCCTTGTACAGAATAAGAGCCATCCTTTTGCGCCTCTACCCCCGTTTCTTTTAAACACTCTGCCTTTATGCTTACTATCCCATGCTTTTCTAACAAAATAAAATAACAATACCAGCACAAAAAATCAAAAATAGAGCCTAATGTCGTTGTTGTCTGGTTCTTCTCTAAGATAATATCTTCTGCTGCCTGTTCCATATCCTTTTCTATATGTTTTGTATCACCAGCCAATATTTGGTATAAAATATAACTGGTCCCTGCATCTTCCTCATACTCCCCAAAAAGGTCTTTCCCATGCTCTACAAATACCTTATGGAAAAATTCTGGTTTTCCTAAAAGCAGGCAATACCCTAAAATCCTTCCATATAATGTTCGCTCATTTGCCCTTGCACACTTTTTATAACTCCAAAGATATTTTGATGGAATGTTCCTTGTTACAATATCATGTAAAAACTCTTCTGCCCCTTCTAAATCATCTAAAATAAGATAATAGCCAAAATGAGAATAATGGCTGCAAATATAGCACATATCACAATCACTTTTCTCAAAATTCTCTTTCCCTGTTACCACCATCTCTTTATTGTGGTACAAAAGCCCAAGATCAATTAATGAATTATAGTATGTCCAGCTTTTCTCATATCTTTCTGCACATTCCTTATATAATTCCATAAACGCATCCATTTTTTTATCAGTAATCTGGTAATATTCCCGGTACACATGGAAAATATCCTCCATAATATAATTATTTAAGGCACTTAAATTTGTATCTGCATAATAAGGCAGCGCCATATCCATATAAAGTTCTTTATCCCGATAATAAATTTCTGCATATTTTAACATTTCCTTGCTTTTTCCATCTATCCGGTCAAGCACAACAAACACTTCATGGAGCGCGTTAAAATATAAATACCATTCTTTCTCTTCTTTTGCCAATACCATAATTTTATCTAATAAGCGTTTCAAGGTATTTGCATTTTGCCTATAACAAGAATATCCATTTGTCGTATCTGTTAAGCTGTCAAATTGTTTTACTAATTTTCTTAATTCTGGCTGGCGTAACATATTTATATTCTTAACTAACTGCATTGATTCCCCCTGTACATTCCTTATAACTTTCTTTTAATTTTTGATAAGAAAACTTCTTTCTAGCCTCTTCCATTTGTTTCCCCAATATATCTGCCCTATGTTCAAAATACGCCTTTAAGACAGGGACTTGGTACTTCCCATCTGTTCCGTCTATCCCTATCTCCCTTGGAAAATCCCCCTTTACTTCCCTTACCCCATTCTCTTCTAATATTGAAAAATAAGAAACCCAGCATAAAAAATCAAAAATCGAAGATAACGTTGTGGTTTGTTCTCTTTTCTCTAACATCAAATCCTCTGCTGCCTGTTTTATATCCTCTTCTATCTGATCCATTTTGCCTGTTAGTAAATGATATAATATCCCGCTTGTATAAACTTCCTTTTCTTCTCCAAATAGCTCTTTTCCATGTTCCTTAAAAATTTTATGGAAAAACTCACTTTTCCCTAAAAGTAAGCAATATCCTAATAACTTTTCATATAATGATTTTTTATTTGCCCTTGCACACTTTTTATAACTCCATAAATAATTTACAGGAATCCTTTTTTCCACCAAATTATGCAGCAATGCCTCTGCGCTTTCTAAATCGTCAAAAAGTAAATAATAACCCAAATATACTTCATGGCTACATATATAACAATAACTACAGTCTAATTTATCAAATTTCTGTTTCCCTTTCTTTGCCATTTCCTTATCCTGATATAATAGGCCAAGCCGTATCATTGCATGGTAATAACACCATTTTTCCTTATACATATCCACACAATATTTAAAAAACCTCATATAACTGTCCATCCACGCATCATTAATAGAACAGTCCTCTTTATATATACGAAAAATTTCATTCAAAATATAGCCATTTAATTCACTTATATTGGTATCCACATAGTTTGGGATTTCCCGGTTCATACGGCATGCACGGAACATAAAATAATTTTTTGCACATTTTAAAGCCACTTTTTTATCCATATCATACCGGGACAGAATATAAAACATATAACGAAGCGCATGAAAATACAAATACCATGCATCCTCTTTTATAGCAAATATCATAATATTATTTAACAATACTTTTAGCTGTTCCCCATGTTCTGCATAACACTCATACCCATCTGAAGAATCGGTAAGGCTGTCTACCTGCCTTACCCATTCCCTTAATTTTTTATTTTGTAGTTGGTCTGGATTACTCACCAGCATCATACCTTCTACTCCCCCTTTCAAACCCGTCAATCCCAAATTCCATAAGCCTTGTTAAACTCTTATTCATCAATTCCATTTCCTTGGCTCCAACCGTATAATGCCCTGCCATAAGTGCCTGTACATAAAGCACCTGTACAATGGTTTCTATTAATTCTGGGCTTTCTACTATTGCCAACCGTTTTGCAAAATTTCCAGAACAATTCAAATATAATTTTGCCCCGCTATTTTCCTCTTCTTCAAAATCAAACCCTTCCAAAAAACTAGAAAAACTACCTTCTTTTATCACACTATCTAACAATTCCCCTTCCCCTGGCACATAAAGTGCCAGAAGTTGTTTTGGAGAAAAATTCTTCAAAGAAATCGTACAATGAAACGGCTTTAATACATCGCTTGCACACTCCATAAAATACCCAAGCTTTGTTAAAATATCCGCTTGTGGTGTTTCTAAAAGCTCTTCATACGAACTATCCTGGAAAAGCTGAATCTTTATTTTTTTATAATATTTAGGCACCTGCTGTAACAATGAGGTATCATAAATATACCCGCCATTCACTAAAAGGCTCTCTGTCCCCTCTAAAAGAGGGCAAACACGCCGGAAATCATCTACTTCCACACAATAGTTTACTGGCAGCTTTTTAGCAGCTTTCATAATCTGGTATCCTGTTAATACCCCTTTATTAGTAGAAAAAGTTAAAAACGGGAAAAATATTTTAAATACTTGTTCATTTTCTACTGCAAGAGACTTAATTGCCACATTATGTACTGTCGTAATCTGCTTACATTTATTCACATCATATTGGGACAAAGAAACAAAATAATCAAACAGACATTTTTCTATCTGGTTCTTAGCCTTTAATAAGCGATTATCCTTTATAAACCCTTCCCTAGAAGCAATAGGGGTCAAATCCTCTGTATTTACAATACATCTTGTAAAAAATGCCCATTTAGGGATAATATCCCTGCCCTCTTCTGTAATAAACATCTTTTTTAGATAAATTTTATGGCAACAAGACAAAGTAGCACTGCTGTTCCTCATAGAAATAAACGCATACCCCTTTATCCCCTCTCCAATTAATGGAACCATGTCAAAAAATTGTTCCCCAAAAAGCTGCTCCCCAAACTCCATAATTTCCTCTTTCGTACAAATTGGCTGCCTCCATGGAATAAAAGTATCATTTACAATTTTTTCTTGTTCCATTCCACTAAAATAAATTTTAATTGGAATTAAAAAGCCATACTCATAAAGATTTTCTATAATCTCTTCTTCCCCAAATTTCTGGTACATTTTCCCAGTAAGTTTTATCTGTACTTCTGTCCCGGCTTCTACTTTTTTGGCGTATTCTGTAATCTGGTATGTCCCATCACTATGGCCAACCCATTGGTAAGCCTGTCCTCCTTTAGCAGAACGAGTAACTACTACAATCTCATTTGTTACTAAAAAGCAAGACAAAAGCCCTATCCCAAACTGCCCTATAAAATTCTTCCTTACTTCTTCACTATGCTTAGAAGACTGCCCTATCACAGATAAGAAAGAATGGATTTCCTCTTCATCAAGCCCAACGCCATTATCTGAAAAAACCAATTTCGCACTATTTTTCCCTGGTTGGTACTTTACTGTAATTTTACCTTCTTTAAATCCTGTTTCTGCCTTTTTCCTTGCTTGGATTGCATCAACAGAATTCTGCAAAAGTTCCCTTAAAAATACATTGTCACTAGAATATAGATTATCACTTAATAAACGGATAATCCCTTTTAAGTCGACCTGAAAATTATACTGACTCATACCTTCTTCTTCCTTTATTCAAACTGTGCCCGATACAATTGATGGTAAAATCCTTTTTTCTCCATTAATTCTTTATGGGTCCCTTGTTCTACAATCTCCCCATGGTTTACTACTAGAATCACATCTGCATTCTGTATAGTAGAAAGCCGGTGTGCAATCACAAAACATGTTTTATGCTCCATTAGCCTACGCATTGCCTGTTGTATCTGAATCTCTGTCCGGGTATCCACATTAGAAGTTGCCTCGTCTAAAATTAACATTGGCGATTCCAATAGCATTGCCCTAGCAATTGTTAAAAGCTGTTTTTGCCCTTTGGAAATATTTGTGCCATCATCACTTAAGATTGTATGGTATCCATTTGGCAAACGTTTAATAAAAGAATGAATCTTTGCTGCCCTTGCTGCAGCTTCCACTTCTTCTATAGTAGCCCCTTCTTTCCCATAGGCAATATTTTCAAAAATACTTCCCTCAAATAGCCATGTATCTTGTAATACCATTGCATATGATTTACGGAGGCTTTTCCTTGTAACATGGGAACACTCTTCATTATCTACATAAATATGCCCATCCCCTACATCATAAAAACGCATAAGCAAATTAATCAATGTTGTTTTCCCTGCACCAGTAGGGCCTACAATTGCTACCAGCTTCCCTTTATCTGCCCTTAAGTTTAAGCCCTTAATAATTGGGTTCTCTTCCGTATAGCCAAAGCTTACCTGTTCCATACGGACATTTCCCATAACATGGGTAAGTTCTTTCGCATCTTTTGCATCAAGTGGTTCTGGCACTTCATCAATTAATAAAAATACCCGTTCTGCTGCCGCCAATGCGGATTGGAATTCACTAATAATATTTGCAAATTCATTAATAGGCCCTGAAAACTTCCTAGAGTATAAAACAAAGGAAGAAATATCCCCTACTGTCATGGAATGGGCAAGATAAAGCAATGCACCAAAAATACTAATTAATGCTAATGAGAGGTTATTAATAAAATTAACCGTAGGCCCTGTTACGCTTCCATAATACTCTGCTTTATAATATGACTCTACTGCTTCTTCATTTTTTGCATCAAATTTTTCTATTGTATTTTCTTCCTGATGGTATGCCTTTAATGTTTTCTGCCCAGAAATCATTTCTTCCACAAAACCATTTAGCTCCCCTAGTTTCCTAGAACGAAGCCGGAATAATGGCCTTGTCCTGCTGGTAATCAGCTTTGTCATGCAAATAGAAAGGGGAACCGTAAATACAAAGACTAATACTAATTTAGGGGAAATCACTACCATCATGCTAAAAGCCCCAATTACTGTAATTACTGTAGCCAATATCTGCACCAAATCATTAGAAAGAGAGGCATTGACAGTATCAATATCATAAGAAATCCGGCTAATAATATCCCCTGTTTGGTGGGTGTCAAAATATCCTACAGGCAGGCTAAGTAATTTATCAAATACATCTTTCCTCATCCGGAATACCACCTTGCGGCTAATATGTATCATAAGGATTGACAGCAAATATGATAAAACAGAGGAGACCACATAAAAAACCACCATTAGCCCTGCATAATAAAAAACTTGGTTAAAATCAACCTGTCCTTTCCCAGGCTCAATTGCATCAATTGCATAGCCAGATAAGGTAGGCCCAATTAAAGAAAATAAATTACTGCCAATTGTAAGTGCAAGTGCAAGCATAAGCAGCCAAAAATAACACAGCATATATTTCCCAAGGCGCAATATTGTCCCACGGCGATTCTTTGGTTTTTCATAACTTTTATTCTTATCAGCCATTTTTTCCTCCTATTATGATGTGCTAGCATCTTTACGATGCACTAACATCCATTCCCATCTGGGAACGTCCAATTTCCTGGTATACTTGACAAGATGCCAACAGTTCTTCATGTGTCCCATAGCCTATCATTGCCCCATCTTCTAATACTAAAATATGGTCGGCATGCATAATGGAACTAATCCTCTGTGCAATAATTACCGTTGTTGTATCCTTAAAATGCTCTTTTAGTTCTTTTCTAAGCAAAGCATCGGTACGGTAATCCAATGCGCTGGAAGAATCATCTAAAATCAAAATATCTGGATGGGCTGCTAATGCCCTGGCAATTAGGATTCTCTGTTTCTGCCCGCCACTTAAATTTGCTCCTTTTATATTTAGCTTATCGTAATACCCCCTATTTTCCTCCTCTACAAATTCCTTTGCTTGTGCATACAAAATAGCCTGCTTAATATCTCCTTCAGATAACGCCCTCCCCAGCCGTACATTTTCTGAAATAGAATCTTCAAATAAAGAATCATTTTGGAATACTACCCCAAAAGAACTACGAAGCTCCCCTAATGGGATAGACTGGATAGGTTTCCCTCCAATAAAAATATTTCCTTCTGTAGCATCATAAAACCGAAGCAAAAGACTTGCCACAGTTGATTTCCCCGATCCTGTTTCCCCAATAATCCCAAGCGTTTCTCCCTTTTTTACAGAAAAATTAATATCTGTCAGGTTATTTTCTACATGATTATAAGAAAATGAAACATGCTCAAAAGAAATCATAGTATCTTCTGCCTTATCTTTTTCTTCTAAAACTAGCTTACTATCTCTTTCATCTTCAGCATCTAGCACAGAAACAATGCGGTTTGCCGATGCAACTGCCTTGGAAATAATTACAAACATTTTTGAAATAGACATCATGGCATTTAAAATAATTGTAAAATATGTCATAAATGCCAAAATTTTTCCTACTTCACACTTTCCCGCATTTACTCGGTATGCACCTGCTAAAATAACAAAAACTAATCCAATATTCAAAAAGAAATTCATTGCCGGATTGACAATGGCCATTGTCATGCCAGCTTTTTTTTCAATTTTTACTACTTCTTCATTAATTACCCCAAACCTCTCTTTTTCATAATCCGTCTTTGAGAGTGCCTTAATCACCCGGATTCCGGCAATATCTTCCCGCACTAAACGGACAAACTGGTCAAGTGCCTCCTGAAGGCTGGCATACATTGGAATCCCTTTTTTTGAAGTAGCTGTCATAATTAATACAATAAAAGGAAGGACTGATACCAAAATCAAAGTTAATACTGGATCCAAAGTAAGAGTAATAAGAATACCACCTATTAATAAAATTGGTGCCCGCACACCAAGGCGCTGTACTCGCCCTAGCATTTGATGCAGATTATAAGTATCGCTTGTCAATCTGGAAATCAAAGAAGGCTTTGTAAATGCGTCTGTGCTCTGGTTTGATAAATAGGTGACTTTAGAAAACAAATCATGCCTTACCTTCTCGGTGGTATCTCTTGCAACCTTCGATGCCATACGGTTAGCAACAACATTACCTGTCCACGCAAGAACTGCGCATACCATCATTAAACCTCCCCAAACGAAAATCATATTTTTATTATTCTGGGGAATCACATAATCAATCATATGGGCTAAAATCCACGGCAGGCACAAATCCATAATTGTCCCTGCAAACTTAATAACAAATCCAGCCATCATTCGAAGATAATATGGCTTCAGATAATACGTCAGTACTCGATTCATTCTTACTCCCATCTATCCGCTTTACGGACCTATTTAGTTGTTAGCGGTTTGATATTTCTCTTGTAATATCCTCCCATGTCACCCCTTTTTCTGCCATTAACACCATAACATGGTACAGAAAATCGGAAATCTCATATTTGATTTCCTCTGGATCTGGATTTTTTGCCGCTATAATAATTTCAGTTGCCTCCTCCCCTACCTTCTTTAAAATCTTATCCATTCCTTTGTCAAATAAATAGTTCGTATAAGAACCTTCTTTTGGATGTGCCTTTCTATCTAGTATGGTCTGGTACTCTTTTGTAAGCACTTCTAATGGGTTGACTGCCCGGTAATCCTTCTTTAAAATTTCCTCAAAGAAACAGGAATAACTACCTGTATGGCAGGCGTTCCCAATCTGGGATACCTTTGCCAATAATGTATCTTTATCACAATCTGCCAAAAGTTCCTTTACATATTGAAAGTGCCCCGAAGTAAGCCCTTTTACCCACAACTCTTTCCGGCTTCTGCTATAATACGTCATTTTGCCAGTATCCAATGTGTGCTGGTAAGCCTTTTCATCCATATAGGCAAGCATTAACACCTGATTTGTCCGGTAATCCTGCACCACTACTGGAATAAGCCCATCACTATTTGTTTTTAGTTGGTTCCATAAAAGATGGCATGACAAAACCTTTTTACTCATCTTTGCTACTGCCTCTTCCCCCGATACCAATTGATAATGATACTGCCCTTCTGGTAGTTCCCCCAATCCTTCTATTATGCAAAATTCCCCCACATACTCCTGAATATCCTGGCTGGCAGGCTGTACCCCATTACACACACAAACAATCTTCTCTTTTCCAAAACGTGCTGCTGCTTCAGGAAGTGCTTTTTCTTGTGTATCTTTATGGAAAAGAAACAATGCCTTTTCTGCACCTGTATACAAATATTTTTTTACATCCTCAAACCGTTTTACTTGTCCCCCTGCAAAAACTGGAATTTCCGCCTCTGCAACAAGTCCTTTGATACAGGTAAGATTTTTTTCATGCTCTGCGTCAGAATCAGAATACTCAATAACTGCAAATATTTCTGCCCCTTGGTTGCTATAATACCTAGCAGCAGAACAATTATCTGGGCACGTAAACAAAATACTACAATCCCTATTTATATATACCATGCCAGATTTTACATATACAACCGGGCAAATAACCCTATTATTCGTTCCTTCCATCTTCTACCATCTCCTTTTCAAAAAGATCAATGGCAGCCTTGAGATTTAACCGGTTCTCATATAATGCCTTCCCTATAATTGCCCCTTTTATCCCAGCATAATATAAACGTTCCAAATCCTTCATACTGGAAACACCGCCTGAAGCAATAATTTCCATCCCTGTAACATCTGAGATTTCCTTTGTATGTTCCATATTTGGCCCTTGGAGCATGCCATCTCTTAAAATATCAGTATAAGCAATTGTTTTAATCCCATACTCCTTCATCTTTAAGCAGAGGTTTACTGCATGGAGGCTGCTGACTTTTTCCCAGCCCTCAATAGCAACCATGCCATTCCTTGCATCTACGCCGACCACAATTTTATCTGCCCCAAAATTTTCCACTGCTTCTTTTACAAAAATAGGATCTTGTACTGCCTTTGTCCCTAATATTACCCTAGTAACCCCATAACCAAGGATTGTCTCAATATCTTTCATGGTGCGGATACCGCCGCCAAGCTGTGTTGGCACATGGACTGATGACACAATACTCTTTATTACCTCTTCATTTACCGAATGTCCCACAAGCGCGCCATCCAAGTCTACCAAATGGATAAAACTTGCCCCCTGCTGCTCCCACATAGCTGCCACCCTTGCTGGCATATTAGAATACACCTCAACATCATGAAACATCCCTTGTTTTAACCGGACACACTGTCCATTCTTAATATCAATTGCCGGATATAACTGCATAACTTTTCCCTCCTCTTTAGAGTGTTCCTTTTGTAGATAATACATCCGTAACCCTTGCATCATAGCCTGTAGCTTCATCAAGTGCTTTCGCAAATGCCTTAAACATTGCTTCTATAATATGATGGTTATTACTGCCGGCTATCTGGCGGATATGCAGGTTCATCCCCGCACTATAAGACACAGCATAAAAGAATTCTTTTACCATCTCTGTATCAAAATACCCAACCCGATCTGTTGTAAACTCTGCGTCAAATACTAAGTATGGCCTTCCAGACAAATCTAATGCACATAAAACTAATGCCTCATCCATAGGAAGTAAAAAATTCCCATAACGCCGGATTCCTTTTTTATCGCCCAATGCCTTTTTTATTGCCTCTCCTAAAACAATCCCTGTATCTTCTATTAAATGATGGCTATCCACATATAAATCGCCTTTTCCTTTACAATCTAAATCAAAAAAACCATGCCTTGCAAAGCTATTTAGCATATGGTCCAAAAACCCAATCCCAGTTTGTATATCTGTTTTGCCGCTTCCATCTAGCCCTAAAACTAATGCTATATTTGTTTCATTTGTCACCCGGGTGACTGCTGCTGTCCTATGTTCCATACTTTCCCTCACTGCTCCTCAAACCTTACCCGGATCGAATTTGCATGTGCTGTTAATTCTTCTGCATTGGCAAAAGAAATAATATCTTTATGGATTGGCTCAAGTGCTTCCTTTGAATAAGAAATAATACTAGACTTTTTAATAAAGTCATCTACACTTAATGGAGAAAAGAATTTTGCTGTGCCATTTGTTGGAAGGACATGGTTCGGCCCTGCAAAATAATCCCCCAATGGCTCAGAACTATATTCCCCTATAAAAATTGCCCCCGCATTTTTTATCTTTGTCATTACAGTAAAAGCATCTTTTGTTACAATTTCTAAATGCTCTGAAGCAATTTCATTTGCAACTTCAATGGCCTGATCCATACTATCCGCCAACAAAATATACCCATAATTCTCCAAAGATGCTGTAATAATTTTCTTCCTAGAAAGCTTCTCTACAAAACTATCTACTTCTTTTGAGACTTTTTCTGCCAATTCTTTGCTTGTTGTCACTAAAATTGCAGAAGCCAGTTCATCGTGTTCTGCTTGGGATAATAAGTCAGCCGCTACAAACCTTGGATTTGCTGTTTCATCTGCCAATACCAAAATTTCACTTGGCCCTGCAATCGAATCAATGCTAACGTGCCCATATACCGCTTTCTTTGCTAGTGCAACATAAATATTGCCTGGGCCTACAATCTTGTCTACTTTTGGGATACTTTCTGTGCCATAAGCAAGGGATGCAATTGCCTGTGCGCCCCCTACTTTAAAGATTCTGTCCACTCCTGCTTCTTTTGCTGCCACTAATGTAGCTGGTGTTACTTTCCCTTCTTTATTGCAAGGGGTTGCCATAATAATTTCTTCCACCCCTGCAACCTTTGCTGGCATTACATTCATTAATACGCTGGAAGGATAGGCTGCCTTGCCGCCTGGCACATAAACCCCCACGCGGGCTAAAGGTGTCACTTTTTGGCCTAAAATCGTTCCATTTGGCGTACTATCAAACCAACTATACTGTCTTTGTTTTGCATGGTATGCCTCTATATTTACTAAAGCTTTCCGAATCACATCTAATAAAGATGGTTCTACTATAGTATATGCCTCCTCTATTTCCTCCTCTGTTACTTCAATATTAGAAGCATCTATTTTTGCCCCATCAAATCTTTCTGTAAAGGCAAATACCGCCTGATCCCCTTCTTCCTTTACTTGTTTTAATATCTCGCCAACCTTCTGCTCATACTCCCCATATTGGTTTGGGCTCCGCTTCAGTAAATCTTCTAGCAAGTTTTTTCTACTTGCATCATCTAAATAAACTATTCTCATTTTATACACCTCCTTATTCTTGTACTGCCAATACCTCTTTTAATTCTTTAATAATCTTATTAATCCTTTCATACTCCATCTTCATGCTTACTTGGTTTACTACCATACGGGCTGATAAAGGGCAAACCTCTTCTAAAACCTGCAGTCCATTTTCCTTTAATGTAGAACCTGTCTCCACAATATCCACAATAACCTCTGAAAGCCCCACAATAGGGGCAAGCTCAATGGAACCATTTAACTTAATAATTTCTACTGTCTGGTGTTTCCGGTTATAAAAATAATCTTTTGCAATATTGGGGTACTTTGTCGCTACCCGGATTAACTCATGATGTTTTAATAATTCCCGTGCTGATTCTGGCCCAGCCACACACATACGGCACGCCCCAAAACCCAAATCTAACACTTCATAAATCTGCCTGCCTTCTTCTAGCACAGTATCCCTTCCCACTATGCCAATATCTGCCGCCCCATACTCCACATAAGTAGGGACATCAGGAGCCTTTGATAAAAAAAACCGATATTTCAGCTCCTCATTCACAAAAATAAGTTTCCGTGAATGTTCATCCTTCATCTCCTCACAAGTAATCCCAATTTGTTCAAACATTTTCATGGACTTCTTAGCCAGCCGCCCTTTTGCAAGGGCAAAGGTTAAATATTTCATAAAAATCTCCTTTCGGTTCCTTTCTACTATACCACATTTTGAGAAAATGTAAACCTTTTTCCTTTAGTACTCTACCTAAGTAAAGCATTTCCAAAATACTATTATTATCTTTCTTATCCCCTGATAGCACTTTTCTGTTTCTTTTACACAAAAAACTACCTTTTCTATTTCCTCTTCTTTTGGATGTACCTTTCCATAATAACTGTCCATATAAATCTGGAACATTTCTTTAAGCCCTGCCCCTTCAAACTGTGGTTTTATATAAAATACTCTTTCTTGATATTGTTTTATAGTTTCTTCTGCCTTATGCCCTATCCCAATCCCTTTTAAAAGCAATAATTCATAAGAAAAAAGCTGTAATACTTTTTCTTCATTCCCAGCGGCTTGATACCTTTTTTTCCGCCTATATAGCCTAAAAGCACCAAAACCACAGACTAAAAACGGAAAGAAGCAAATACATCCTATACCCACTTGCCAAATAAAAAAAGTGATTTCTTGTATAAGGGGCGAAGATATCTCCTCTGCCTGTTCTATTTCCAATTCTAGGTTCTCTACTATCTCTTCTTTATCAGGCAAACCACTTTCTGGCTTTGGTTTTTTTGTTTCTTTTTGATATTCCCATGGAAGATTATGATAATTAAAAAAACCCGCTGTTGGTTCAAATGAAACCCAGCCTACCCCTTCTATATATGCCTCTGGCCATGTATGGGCAAGATGGCTTTCGATTATATATTCCTGTTTTCCTTCCGAATACAACGGAACCATAAAGCCATTCATATAACGCGCTGGAATCCCCGCTGCCCTGCTTAATAACACAAAGGCAGAAGTAAAATAAGTACAATACCCTTCTTTTGTTTCCAATAAAAACTCCATTATAGCATCCTTTTTTGGAATGGGCGGCGTCAGTGTATACTGGTATTCCTGTAAATATGCTTCAATCTGTTGTAAGCCTTCATAATCGGTTTTTGCACTTGCTGTAATTTCCTTTGCAAGCCTTCCCATTTCTTCCCGCATATACTCTGGGATCTGCATATAATCCCTATAAATTTGTTTTACACGCCCCGACAAAATAGCCTCAAAACCTATTTTAGGGACATATTCTCTTAGTTTTGGATAATTCTGTACAATATAAGCCGTAAATTCTGTATTATCCATTTGTACTTCCTGGTATTTTGCCCCTTCCCTCTGTTTAATAAATTCTTCTAATTTACCACTTCCATAATTTGGCACAATATAACAGAAACTATAACTATCCCCTTCTTTTAAAGGATGAAAAGCCGTCACTTTATTCACTAAGCTAGTGTAATCTTCTATTTGCCGAAATTCATATGTTTTATGTGGAAAAAACATATCCTTTGTATACATTCCTTGATAAGTAAGGGTTGCTACAGATTGTTTTATGTATGTGGTTATTTCATTGGTATAACCTAATTGGTACAGCGCATATAACAATTCTAACATATCTATTTTAAGTTCCTGTTCCAATATAATACTATCTTCCCCACTTATAAAACTCCATGTATTATTTTCATAATGATTTTGGATATTTCCAGCCAGATAAAGGTTCCCATAGGGCCCAGAAGACATCCGTATAGAAAGGGCTGGCTTATCTGAGGAAAGCAGGCTGCCCCCTACTATCCCTTCCTCACTATACCCCGTAAATTGTATTGTAAAATCACTATTTCTATTGGTAACAAATAAGGAAAACTCTGTATAAAGAGAAACTGCCCCTTCCTGGATTTGTTTCCATGCCTGCTTTAACGCTGTAAATGGATACGGTTTTTGACTTACAGGCAATGCCAAAAGACAAATACATATGCCAAGTGGCAGCAAAAAAAAGCCTTCCAGCCGTTTTCTCTCCTCTTTTCCATAAAGCGAAACTCCCCCATACTCTATAAAAGAAAAGAGAAGGAGGTACATGATTGCTGCCACTCCCACTTTATTTATTGCAAGCTCTTTTATAGCAGCAAATACTAAAAAAAGAAAGAGGGCTGGCATAACTATAATTATTTTACTTTCTATTAACAAAGCAAATAGCGTAAAACAAGGAATCAACAAAAGAAGTAACATTTCCTTTGAATATTCTTGGTACAGCCCTATCACCCATTCTCTTTTCCACACACCTAGCCCAAGAACAAATAACAAGATACAAGCAAACAGAAAATAACTTTCTTTTTTTCTTCGTATTTTCCTATAAAAATCCCAAAATATTATGGTACTTGCCCCATAAATACTAAAAAATACCAATTCTTGGTTACTAATTGGGACAACTAGCTGTAATAAAGAAAGTAAAACAATGAGCATAGCAATAATCTTACTTTTCATTCCTTGGCCCTTCCCTCTAAAATTGGGCATGGTTCCTCTTTATAAGGAACCACAACAAATGGAAACGCTTGTGCAAATAGTTCTTTTAGTGGATGACACTGTTTTCCTTCCATATAAAAAATAGTGGTTGCCACTCCGTTTTTTTGAAGGATATCCAACCTAGAAAATAATTCTTTTGAAAGTGTAGCCGTAAATAACATAAAATCCAAACTAACACTTGTTTTAGCAGCAGCAGATGCTGCTGCTATTGTCACAATTTCTTCCATTGGCAAAATAGACTGGAATTTCATGTCACAACAAAACGAATATAATAATTCTATATCTGCATACGTTGCAAGTTCCATTATCCCACTACTTTCCATTCCATAAAAAAGCTGGGCCTGAATATGGTTCTTCCAAAAATACTTAGCAGTTGCCAATAATGCCTCTATTATTTTATCCTCTAACACCATTGCTTCCTCTGGAACTGCACAAATAGGCATAAAATCCACCAATAGCCCTACCCTATTTCTCTCTTCTTCTTTATATACTCTGGAAAACAGCTTTCCACTTGCTGCTGAAACTTTCCAGTGTACCATCCGCATAGAATCTCCTTCCACAAATTGCCTTACTTCACTATCCAAAATTTCCTGTTGGTTCCCTTTTCTTATTTTCCTTTCCTTCTCCTCTATATACATTGGCTGGTAAACAAAATTTTCTAATTCTACTATCCTTGGGTTTACTTTCATTTCAATCTTAGTCTGGATTGGATAGGTAATAGAAAATAAAGAAAAATAATCTGTTACTTTTGCATGGGAAATCCCAACTGGGTACTCCCCACGGCATAAACAGGTAAGATATGTTGTCCTCTCTATTTTTTCACCAGGAGATAAACAATAACATCTCGCCCTATCCACATTCCCTACATTAGAATAATCTTTAAAAAATTCTACACTTACCCTAAAATATGGAAGCCAATCCTCATTCGCAAGCTGAAATTGATAAAGGACTTTTTCCTTTTTTACCACTGTTTTATGCTCCAGCTTTTGATAAATGCAAAACCGGATATATACATAACAAACATAACAAGCCGAAAATACTGGTATGAAAAGTGTGCTGTAAAACAAAAGATAGGCAGCAGTGCCGCCCCGCATGCCCACTAAAACCCCTGATCCAATTATACAAAAAAGCAAGATTAATCGGTTTTTCCACATAATGCCTCCTTAGAAAGCACAGGGACAGGAATATGTAATAAAATCTCTTTTAATACCTTATCTGCCGTTAATTTTTTTACCCGGGCTTCCACCGATACCATAATACGATGGCAAAGCACTGGTGCCGCTATCTCTTTCACATCATCTGGAAGTACATAATTCCTGCCAGATAAATAAGCACAGCCTTGCGCTGCCCGCAATAAAAAAAGAGTAGCACGCGGGCTTGCGCCCAAAGAAATGGTATCCTGTTTCCGCGTTTCTTCTACAATAGAAACAATATAGTCTACAATATCAGGATGGATAAACTGCCTTTCTACTTCCTGTTGCATCCCTTGGATTATTTCCTGGTTTATCAATGGCTCTAAGTCGGTTTGGTACTTTGCATCCAAATAGTCCTTTGCCATAATCCTTTCATGCTCCCTATCAGGGTATCCTAAAGACAACCGCATAAAAAAACGATCCAATTGGGCCTCTGGAAGTTGGTAAGTACCCAAAAAATCAATTGGGTTTTGTGTGGCAATTACCATAAATGGCGTTGGCAAAGGATAAATTGTCCCATCCACGCTCACTTGCCCCTCTGCCATCGCCTCTAATAAGCTTGCTTGTGTCTTAGGCGATGTCCGGTTAATTTCATCTGCTAAAATAATTTGGTTCATAATCGGCCCGCTTCGATAAGAAAATTCCCCTGAATCCATATGGTAAATTGATACGCCAGTAATATCAGAAGGCAGTGTATCAGGAGTAAACTGTATCCTCCCAAAACTTAAATCCATGGTTTTTGCCAATGCTACTGCTAATGTTGTTTTCCCAACTCCCGGGACATCTTCTAAAAGTACATGCCCTTTTGAAAGCAGCGCTATTATAAGCAGGCGTATTTGCTGCTCTTTTCCCAAAATCCTCTGGTTTAACCGTTCCATAACCTTATCCACATACTTCTGATAATCCATGTTTCCCCCTTCTTTATCCAAGTGGATAAACCACAGGTGTGCCGCCAGACAAATAATACAGTTCTTTCCTAGAAAGTTTTGTGGCATATTGTAAATATTCTTCTAATTTTATTTCTGGGTCTTTTTGTATTAATTCTACTGTAATCCCTTGCTTCTGGTAGTTTGCTGCAAATAAGACTGCATCCATCTGTACCTCTGGCTGATAAAGCAGAAAAATCCCCTCTGCCTGTTTTTCTGGCAATAACTTCTGGCGGGAAAGGGCTGTAATAAGCTGGTCGATATTAATCGCAAACCCAATAGAAGCCGCCTGTTTCCCAAACTGTTGCAACAAACTGTCATAACGTCCCCCTGTTACAACCATCTCTCCTGTCCCATAAGTATATGCTTTAAAAATAACCCCTGTATAATATTTATATTTCCCTAACATCCCCAGTTCAAAAGATACATACTGCTCTAAATGGCATGCCTTTAAAATCTCATAAACCTGTTCCAAACGGTTAATTGCTTCCAAAGAACGGGAGTTCCTGGCAAGCACTTTTGCCTCAGAAAGTTTTTCTGCTGTCCCAAATAACTCTTGAAGCTTTAAAATCCGGTTCCTTTTTTCTTCTTCAATGCCTGCTTCCAATAAAAGTTCTTCTACGCCAAAAAAATTTTTTCTTTCTATTAAATCCCGGATTTTTATCTGGACATCTTCCTCTATGCCAGCTTCTTCCATTAGCCCCCTAAAAAATTCTACCTCTCCTAGTTCTACCTGGAATTTTGTAAGCCCTGCCTCTAACATGCAGCGAATAATAATTGCTATCATTTCCCCATCGGCAACAGGTGTATTTGCACCTATTAACTCACAGCCCAATTGTGTAGTTTCTTTTAACCTGCCTTGGTAACTTGAATTATTAATAAATGTATTCCCCATATAACAGAAACGAAGCGGCATTTTTTCATCCATATAATATTTTGCTGCGCAACGGGCAATCGATGGTGTAATATCTGGCCGCAATACTAATGTATTCCCTTCTCTGTCAATAAACTTAAACATCTCTTTTGAAATCACACTTCCACGTTCTTTATTAAAAATATCAAAAAACTCAAAGGTAGGCGTTTGTATATCACGATACCCGTATGTTCGGATTAAGCTATGGAGCTTATCCTGTATTACCAGTTTCCTTTCACATTCTAGGTTATAAATATCACGCACTCCCTCTGGCGTATGTAATAATTGATTTTTCATGCTTGTTTCCCTCATTTCTTTTCATAGATTTTTTCATCCCGGCTATCCAAATCCCTTTGTATAGCCGGGAGATAATGCACACAGGCAGCTCCCTCCGAATAAATACGGTAACTTTTATCTAACTCTTCATACGTAAAACTTTTCCGTATCCCTTCCTTTGCCCTTTTATAAAACTCCTTCATCTGTATAAAAGGAAGGTAATACATTTCATCCCGTTTTGTATAGGATAATAGCAAAAAAGCCACACCGCCCTGCCTTTCAAATTCTTCCATAAAATCCATTTGGTGTTTATGTACATTAGCAATGGGAAACGTATCCTTTGCACATTCCTTTGCATCAAAACAAACTGGTATCCCTTGGACTGTGCCAATATAATCCACTGTACTTTTTTGGTCAAAATATGCTAATGTAATATGCCTTGTTTCCTTTTCAATCTGAATTGGCTTAATTGGAGTCGGTATTTTCTGGATTAAGGCAAGATGTTTCTCTTTATATAAATCATTTGTATAATTAATCATTTCCTCTAATGCTGAACCCCTTAACCCTCTGGAATTCCATGTTGCCATTTAATTTTCTCCCCTTCCATTACCTGAAAAAATAAATCTGGCAAAGGTGCTTTTACTACAAGCCCAGACAAATAAGAAAGCTCCCCTAAAAACGGCGGAAGGACAAGTTTGTAAGAGTGTAGAAGCTGGGACATCACTTGGTACTTCTTCTTATAATAACGGTTTAACTGTATATCCCCATATTTCCCATCTCCAATAATTGGGTTCCCTATAGAAGCCAAATGTGCACGGATTTGATGGGATCGCCCTGTAATTAGTTTTACTTTTAACAATGTTACTTCCCCATTCGATGCCAGCGGGGCATACAATGTCCGAATTGGCAAATCTTCTTCTGACTGAGCCTGTTTTTTTATTGTTACTTGGTTTATATATGGATTCTTTGATAAAAACCCTTCCAAAAGTTCTTCTTCCTTTTTCTCACCTTTTACCATACATAAATAATATTTTTCTATGCTCCTGTCTTTAAATACCTCTGACAGCCCCTGCAACCCCAAAAGCGATTTCCCTGCTGCTAGAATCCCTGTAGTATTCCTATCTAACCGGTTACAGACAGAAGGAGAAAAACTTTTTAAATCCTCCTTACTTATCTCCCCTTTTTCTAATAAATAAGAAAGTACCATTTCTGTTATAGAAATATCCGAAGTTTTTGCCTTTTGTGATAAGACTCCAACAGGCTTATTTAAAAAAAGCACATTAGCATCTTCATATAAGATATCTAATTTATTTTCTACAATCTCTATCTTTTTTTCCTTTATAAACTTTTCTATTGTTTCCTCTGAAAGGTATAAGACAATTTGATCCCCATAAGACAACACCTCAGAACCAACTGCCTTTTTTCCATTTAAAACAATATTCTTCTTCCTTAACATTTTATACAAAAAACTTTTTGGCGCCATATTCAAATACTTTGCCAAGAGCTTGTCCAAACGTTGCCCTTTTTCATTCTCTTTTACAATTAGAGTCCGCATCCTGCCTTCCTTCCTGCTTTTCTATCCTCTTACATAATTAACGTAAGAAGTAGCTGTGCTGTCCTTTCGTCACGGACTTCTTGTTTTTCTTCTACCTCAAGGGCAGCAATCTCTTGGATACGCCTTAAAAATCTGGTTTTATCTGTAAAAATTTTAATATTTGCTTTTACTCCATTTTTTTTCAACATATTGCCCAAATATTCTTGTGCAAATATTGTGTCATATTTGGGCTGGCTCGCATAACCACAGACATTCCCGCCACGTATTACTACAAAATCCGTTGGCAGCACTTTTTTCTCAGTAGAAAATAATACGTCTGTATAAAAAATAGCATCTCCGCAATTTTGTTGTACTAAGTCAAAATCTTCTTTAGTTTGGGAATGATGCGGGAATATAATAAAAAATGTGGCAGCAAACTTTGCAGCAGGAAGCACCCCTAAAATTGCTACCATTGTTAAAAGATTTTCTTTTGTCCCCGTTGAAATATAACCAGTTATTAGTAAAGCAAACACTAATAAAAAACAACCCACACTAAGAAGCCCCAACTGTAATTTCCTTTTTTTTATATATTCAAACTGTCCTTTGTATATCCTTCTCATATTTATCCCTTCTTTTAGTACCATTAGAAAAATTTTAATAGCACATCATGTGGGAGCAATTTGGAAAGTACCCAAAACCCTTTCATAGTAAACCCATATACTGACATGCTTTTTCCCATAAGTGAATCCTTCCATGCTTTTTGTACTACTTTTTCTGGATTTGCCATAACCAGCTTTTTATAAAGCGGAAGTGTCCCTGTCTGTTCCGCCAACTCAAAAAATTCTGTTTTTACAGGCCCTGGGCACACGGCTGTTACTTTTATCTGTGTATGGGATAATTCCCGGTTTAATGCCCTTGAAAAACTTAACACATAAGATTTTGTCGCCGCATATACAGAAAAACCTGGCTGTGGAAGAAATGCTGCAGAAGAAGCTAATTCAATAATACGGGACTTTTTTGCCATATAAGGCAGTACCATCTTTGTAATTTTAGTAAGGGCCAGGCAATTTACCTCAACCATGGAAATTTGGTCAGATAAAGAAAGCTTAGAAATTGTCCCAATTTTACCAAAGCCAGCACAATTAATCAACCATTTTACCATGGGGCTCTTTTCTTTTAATAAATAGCTTAAAATCCCATATGACTCTGTTTTGGCGATATCCATTTCTATTGGGACTAGCTTTGTACTAACTTTTTTTGCAAGTTCTTTTAACCGTTCTCCTCTTCTTGCAATAACCCATATTTCATCTAACGCCATCATTTCTTTATCTAAAAGCCGCACAAATTCTCTTCCCATACCAGAAGAAGCCCCTGTTACTATTGCAATTTTTAATTTGCTCATTTTTTCTTCCCTTCTTGTTTTTGATTTTTTTTCTTTTTCTTTTCCAAAGCCCTCTTCTTTTGAATTTGTTTTGCTATCTCTCTTGGGCGGATCAAACACTTTTTATCAAAACCAACCAAATCCATCCGATCTGCCTTTTTTAAAGCTTCTAATACCAAATTATAATTGGCTGGGTTACGGTATTGTATTAAAGCCCTTTGCATTGCTTTTTCATGAGGATTTACTGGGACATAAACCTCTTCCATTGTCCGTGGGTCTAATCCTGTATAATACATACAAGTAGAAATCGTAGATGGCGTTGGGTAAAAATCTTGTACCTGTTCTGGCATATACCCTAAATCCCTTAAATATTCTGCAAGGGCAACTGCTTCTTTTAAAGAAGATCCGGGATGGGAAGACATTAGGTAAGGGACTAAATATTGTTTTAGCCCTAGTTTTTTATTAATTTCCTGATACTGTTTTACAAACTGTTGGTAAACATTATTTGACGGCTTCCCCATCTTTTTTAATACAGGGTCTGCTATATGTTCTGGTGCTACTTTTAACTGCCCGCTTACATGATACTGGCACAGTTCTTTTAAAAATGTCTTATCTTGATCTGCCATAACATAATCAAAGCGGATCCCTGACCGGACAAACACCTTCTTTACCCCGGGAAGTTCTCTTAGCTTACGAAGCAAGAGAAGATAATCTTTATGGTCTACTTTTAAGTTTTTACAAGGGATTGGAAATAAACACTGCTTTTTTGGGCAAACTCCTTTTGTAAGCTGTTTCTCACAAGAAGTATGCCGGAAATTTGCCGTAGGGCCCCCTACGTCATGGATATATCCCTTAAAATCTGGTTCTTTTACTAACAATTTCGCTTCTTCTAAAATAGAAGCATGGCTTCTGGTTTGTATAATTCTTCCTTGGTGGAAGGTAAGGGCACAAAAACTACAGCCACCAAAACAGCCCCGGTTACTAACCAAACTAAACTTTACCTCTTGTATCGCAGGCACTCCCCCTGCTTTTTGGTAAGATGGATGATAATTGCGCATATAAGGCAGTGCATACACATCATCCATTTCCATCTCTGACAATGGTTTAGCCGCTGGGTTCTGTACTATATACAATGATTCCGTATATTGTTCTACTAAATGTTTCCCAGAAAACGGATCTGTATTACAATATTGTGTATAAAAACTCTCTGCATATGCTTTTTTACTTTCTTTTATTTGGTTAAAAGATGGCAAAACAACCGCATCATACACAGATTCCAAATTCTTTGCCCTATATACAGTCCCTTCTACAAATGTAATATCCCTTACAGAAATCCCTGCTGCAAGTGCATCTGCAAGTTCTACTACGGAACGCTCTCCCATGCCATACATTAAAATATCTGCCTGTGAATCTAATAATACAGAGCGTTTTACCTTATTTGACCAATAGTCATAATGCCCCATCCGCCGAAGGCTTGCCTCAATCCCACCAATTAAAATAGGAATATTATGGTAAGTTTGGCGGATTAAATTACCATATACCACCACGGCATAATCTGGCCGCTTCCCCATAACGCCGCCTGGAGAAAAAGCATCTAATTGACGCCTTTTTTTTGACACACTGTAGTGGTTTACCATAGAATCCATATTCCCTGATGAAACTAAAAACCCAAGGCGCGGCTTCCCAAATACACAAATACTATTCTTATCTTTCCAATCAGGCTGGGAAATAATGCCTACCCGATAACCGTGTGCCTCCAATATCCGGCTAATAATTGCATGGCCAAAAGAAGGATGATCCACATAAGCATCTCCTATTACATAGGCAAAATCGACATAATCCCATCCCCGTGCCTCCATATCCTGCCGGTTTATAGGCAAAAATTGCTGTTCCATTTTCTTTCCTGCCTTTAACTTAAAATTTCTTCATAGGTGCTAATATAATAATCTGCAAGCTCTTGTTTCTTCTCTTTCTGTGGTATAGAATAACAATCTTCTATGGCGCACACCCGCATCCCTGCACATTTCCCTGCCCGGATCCCTGCTACAATATCTTCAAATACTAAACAATCCTCTGGGCTTACTTGAATCATTTTAGCCGCCTTTAAATAAACATCTGGGGCCGGCTTTCCTTTCTCTACATCACATCCTGTAATAATTGCGGAAAAATAAGGAGAAATCCCATGTACTTCTATAATCATTTCTACCAATTCCCTAGAATTGCTGGTTGCAATTGCCATTAAAATCTGTTTTTCTTTTAAAAGCTCTAAAAACTCCCGCACTCCTTTTTTTAGTGGGACTTGATTTTTATATTTTTCCCATGCCATTTCATTCCAATCTTTCTTAATTTTTTCTATACTATCTGGGATTTGAAAACGTTCTTTAAAATAATGTGCCGTTTCTGAAAAACTCATCCCTTCTATTTCACTTTGTAAATTATCAGGAAGGGAAATCTGGAACCGTCCCAAATATTCTTGGTCAATCGCCTTCCACATCCACATAGAATCCACTAATGTCCCATCTAGGTCAAAAATTACTGCTTTTGTATTTGCTAACATTTTTCCTACCCTTTCAATTCTTCAATTTCTCTCCTGCTCAAAGGGCGGAATCCCCCTTTGCCTAACGATTCATCCAATATAAGGCTTCCCATCGACAGACGTTTTAAATAAAGTACCATTAACCCTACAGCCGCAAACATCCGCTTCACCTGATGGAATTTCCCTTCATAAATAGTAAGCTCTGCTTCTGACTCTGCCTCTTTACAAGAAAGGAGCTTTATATTTGCGGGAAGGGCTATCTCCCCTTTATCCATAACAATCCCTGTTTGGAACTGTTGTTTTATTTCGTCTGTAATCATTCCATTTACTCTTACAAAATATATTTTGGGGACATGGTTATGGGGCGATAACAACTTATGTGCCAACATGCCATCATTGGTAATTAACAAAAGTCCCTCTGTATCCTTATCCAGCCTTCCAACTGGGAATAAATCCTTTCGTTTCTTCTCTGTAATCAAATCTAATACCGTAGGCGCCATCCGATCCTTGGAAGCAGACAAAATGCCTGCCGGCTTATATAGCATAAAATACTCCATAGATGTATAGGTAATCTTCCTTTGGTCCATTAAGACCTCATCTGTATCTTTTACCTTTTCCTCTGGATTTTTTATAATCTTGCCATTTAAAAGGACCCTTCCTTTCCGAATTGCCTCCTTTACTTGGCTCCTGCTCCCTTCCCCCATATCTGCTAAAAATTTATCCAGCCGCATCTGCCCCTATCCTTTCCTAAGTCTTATCTTTTGATTATATCGGTTCTCCATAGTAATGTCAAATCTTAATCAGAAAATTGTAATACCTTTGAATCCATCTGCCTAAGTATCCAATAAGGATTCACGCTTAATTCTTCAAAATGTTCTGTTTTTAAATAAATCCCAAGATGGAGGTGTACATCAAAATTCCCTACTGTCCCTTCCACCTTACTATAACCAGAATCCCCCATAAAGCCAAGAAGCTGGCCTGCCTTTACTATATCCCCTTTTTTAATCCCCTCCGCATAGCGATACAAATGCGCATAATAAAAATATGCCCCATGCGGACTCCTAACCCCAATACGGTATCCCCCTTTTTCCAGCCAGCCAATGTTTTCTACTACTCCATCCGTCATACTAACAATGGGATAATAGCCTCTCTCATTATTTAATGCCATAATATCTGTCCCTTCATGGGCATGTGTCGTATCTTGGTAGGCACGTTCTGCATACCAAGAATCTGCATAAGAAATACCAAAAGATGCCTGTTTACTGTTTTTCATTACTGGGAAATACACTAAATCTGCTAATATGGTTTTATAAGATTCTGCTAATATAGAAAGTTCCTCTTCCTGCCTGGACTGGTAATATTCTTTCCATTTATCATACTCTTCTACTGTCTCGGGGGCTATTGTTTTTTCCTCTTTCTTCTCCCCAAAACCAGAAGCTGCCATTAAAACAGCAAGCACATAATAAGGGTCTTCCTCTGCCTGCCCACAAATTTTATGCCATCGCCCCATTATATCCTCTGTTAAGTACATTTGGCGGAATCCTTCTGCTTCATTGCTATTTTCAGGGATTTTGGGGACAATTTGCCTTTTTAGCAAAAATATAGCTAAAAGTATAACAGCTACCATACAGACAAACAAGCGGCAAACCCCTTTTAAGGTTATATGCCGCTTGTAGTTCCTTTTCTTTTTCATATCGGAATCCTGCTAATTGTTCTTATTTGTTTTTATTCCGATTCTTCCAATTTTATACCATAATTTGCTTTATTTCGGTTTCGTTTCTGTTTCTGTTTCCGTTTCGGTTTCTGTCTCATCTTCTCCATCTCCAAAGATAAACTTATGGATCTCTTTTGTATTTTCTTCAAAATCAATTTCCAGAATACTCATTCCCTTATACATTGCCAGTTTAAATGTGCTATTGGTTGGGACACGGAATTGTTCTATCTCGCAAGACAATATTCCTGAAGCTACTGCCTTTGTTGCTATCTCTGTCATTTCTGGAATGGTAAAACTGGTAGAAACCATAGGAAGTACTGTTTCCATTAATTGTAATAATTGCGTTAGGTTCTGGTCTTTAAATTGTTCATAAATCGCATTTAAAATCTGGCGTTGCCTTCCAGTCCTTGCAAAGTCATCTGATTCAGAACCTTTATCCACATAACGTACCCTTGCATATCCTGTTGCCTGTGCCCCATTTAACCAGTGCATGCCTGTATATACATCTAAGTTCCTATACCGTTCGTCACTAATATAATTCGTTGTATTAAGATATTTTGCTTCTTGCTCTGTCATATAAATTGTTACTCCACCTAGCTGATCAATTACTTTCGTTAAATCAGCATAATTTACAGCAACATAACCATCTATACATATATCAAAACTATTTGCAAACACTTCTTTAATTAATTCAATGCCGCCATTTCGGAATACCGTATTAATCCTGTTTGTAGAATACCCTGGTATTGGGATTAAAATATCCCTCATAAAAGAAGTAAGCTTTAATGCTTTATTTTTGGTATCAATCGTTACTACAATCATACTATCCGAAAGATTTCCGCTATCCCTATCCAAGCCCATTAATAAAATATTATAGATGCCAGGCTCTGAACGCCCATCTCCTTCATGCTCAGAATCTACAATGCTGGCTTCTGGAAGATGTGTATAATCTTCTGGGTTCTCTTCTGTTTCAAAGAATTCTGAAGTTGGGTTATTTTCATTTCCAATATTCCCTGGCCCTGGATCATGGTTTACCAAACTCATTAAATGATACGCATAAGCAATAATAGAAAGAAGAATAACAATTATAATAGCCGATGTCACCATAAATACCCTATACCAAAGGGGTTTTTTTGCAAACCGCTTTAGTAATCCTTCTTTTTTCTTTTCTTTTGTATCCTTGGGATTACTACCCATTGTTTTCTTATCCATATTTTTGTACTCCTTATTATCTTTATGAAATCTTCATTAATAATGTAATTAAATATTCCCACATCCTCTGTGTGGAAGAAATACTTAGCATCTCTTTTGGTGTATGGATATCCTTCATATCTGGCCCAAAGGAAATAATATCTAACCATGGGCATTTTTCTAATAAAATCCCACATTCTAGCCCAGCATGAATTGCTTGGATTTCTGGCTTTTTGCCAAACATTTCTTGGTACACACGAAAAGCAAGTTCCCTTAGGTTAGAATCTCTTTTATATTCCCATTCTGGATAGTCTCCATTCACTTGGTACTCCCCTCCTAAAAATTCTGCAAGATATTTTATTTGTGCACTTAAGGCATATTTTCTAGATTTTACAGAACTTCTAACAGATATCGTAAATATTGCCTCTTCTTTTTCCAATCTAGCAATCCCTATATTTAAAGAAGTTTCTACCAGCCCATGTATATCCATGCTCCAATTTTGTACTCCGTTAGGCAGATTTACTAACAAAAAAATCAATTTTTCTTGCACTGTCGGCACAAGCACTTTGGCTTCTTTTTTTCCATTTTTACATGCCCTAATAGAGAGGTTGCTATCAGAAACAATATATTCGTTTTTATATGACAATTCTTCTTGTGCTAAAATCTCTTCTAACATAGAACTATCTTCTTCTGCTACTAAAACTTCTATTGCGCAGCTCCTTGGAATGGCATTATCTTTTTCCCCTCCATAAAAAGCTACAACCCCCATATTTACAGATTCTTTTAAAACATGCAAAAGCCGCCCTGCCAGTTTAATAGAATTTGCACGTTCTTTATGGATTTCAGCCCCAGAATGGCCGCCTGCCAGCCCTTCTATCAAAATCGTATAAGAAATCCCTTCTGCATCTGCATACTGGACAGGAAGCGTTATTTTACCTGTTAAGCCGCCTGCACAGCTTGTCAGTAAAACCCCTTCCTCTTCTGAGTCTAAATTAAGCAAATATTTTCCTTTTATCATAGAGAGATCAATTTGTGTTGCACCTTCCATTCCCACCTCCTCATCTACAGTTAAAATTACTTCCAAATGTGGATGGCTAATGGTATTATCCGAAAGGATCGCTAACGCATATGCAACAGCAATCCCGTCATCTCCCCCAAGGCTTGTATTAGTAGATGAAACCCAATCCCCTTTTATAGCAAGCGGAAGGGCATCCTTTGTAAAATCGTGGGTAGATTCTGCATCTTTTACTGCTACCATATCCAAATGCCCTTGTATAATTACTCCTGCATCATTTTCCCGTCCTTTTGTTGCCTCTTTTACTAGGATTACATTATTATAAGCATCCTGATAATATGTGATCTGATGTTCTTTGGCAAACTGGACACAATAATCACTAATCTCTTTTGTATTTCCCGAACCATGGGGAATTTTTGTTAATTCTTCAAAATAATAAAATACTTTCTGTGGCTTTAATAGCTCTAACATCTTAATACCTCGATTCTATATGAACTTTTTCTATTTTCACACAAATTGCCAAAAAAATCAACTTAAAATTGGAAATTCAGGAGAATAAAGACAGAAATTTAAGAATATCTTTCAGTAAATAGTAAGAAAAAGGAGCCATTTTATGAAGCAACTGCTTTTCCGTATTTTCTTAATCCTGTTCTTTCTCCTGCTTATTTTAAACCCACAGACTACCGTATCTGGTGCATCTGCTGGGCTACTTTTATGGTTCCATTCCATTATACCCAGTCTTTTGCCTTTTATGATTCTTTCTAACTTATTAGTTGCACTAAATGGGATTTCACTTTTTACCAATCTGTTCTATCCATTGACAAGCCGTTTATTTGGCATTTCCAAAAATGGTTCCTACGCCTTGCTTGCTGGCCTGGTCTGCGGTTATCCTATGGGTGCCAAAGCTTGCGCTGATTTATTAAAAGAACAGAAAATATCAAAGGCCGAAGCCCAGTATTTACTTTGTTTTACTAACAATCCGGGGCCCGCTTTTTTATCAGGTTATATTTTACAAACCCTTCTTAAAAATGCTTCTCCTGCCTTGCCTTATTTTCTTTCTGTTTATGGGGCACCACTTTTATTTGCTTGTGTAATCCATATCTTACAAATTTTTCCAAAATATACAAAAATATCCTTTTTTACAAAAAAAGAAGGAGGGAAACCTATAACACCTCCTTTTTCACCCTATGTTTCTTCACAAGAACTTGATTTTAAGCTTTTCGATCACGCGATTATGAACGGGTTTGAAACTGTTACCAAACTTGGTGGATATATTATCCTTTTTTCCATTCTATCTGCCTTTATCATTAACCTAGAATTCCTGGATCTAAAATTGAAAACACTTCTTTTAGCTATTACAGAAATTACAACAGGTTCTCAATTTATTAGTACTGCCTCCCTATATAATGCCACCTTAAAAAATGCCATGCTTTGTGCTTGTATTTCTTTTGGCGGCCTATCTGGCATATTCCAAACCAAAAGTGTTATTAGTGACACATCCCTAAACCTGCTTTTCTATATTGGAAGCAAGTTTTTTATTAGCTTATTATCTGCCCTGCTTTATCTATGTTTTTCTACCCTTATTTTCTAATCTTACATTTCTTCTTGGTATACTGCTGCTTCTTCTTCGGCTGGACGTAATTCATTCCGGTTATTTTGTATCATACTATAAGTATCTTCTAATGATTTCGAAAACCCATCATACCTATTACGGGCATCCTCTATGGTATTCGCAAGGATGCGCTGCATATTGGACAACATTTCATCTGTATACTGAATTGCCCCCATTCGGATATTATTGGCATCTTCTGTTGCTGAATCTAATATTTCTTGTGCCTGGTTTGTCGCCTGCTGGACAATCTCATTTGCCTTTACAAACGCCTGCTGCATAATTTCATGTTCATTAATCAATTCATTGGTCTGGATTGCCGTTTGTTGTAACATTGCATCTGCATCCAGTTTTGCTTTATTTAATATTTCATCCCGGTTTTTAATAATACTTTGGTATTTTTTTATTTCATCTGGCGTTTTTAAACGAAGTTCTGTTAAAAGTTCTAACAACTCCTCTTTGTTTACAATAATCTTTGATGTAGAAAGTGGCTGGTACTTACAACGATCTATGTACTGCTCAATTTCTTCAATAATCTGCTCAATCTTGCTCATCTGCCCTCTCCTTCAGATTGAATTTTTCAAATACACGTTTTCTTACATTTTCCGGTACAAACTTAGAAATATCCCCTTTTACTAACGCAACCTCCTTTACAATGCTAGAACTTAAATAGGCATACTGAAGCTTTGATGTTAAAAATACTGTTTCAATATTCGGGTTTAATACTGCATTTGTTTGCGACATTTGTAACTCGTACTCAAAGTCTGTAATGGCACGCAGCCCTCTTACTACCGCATTTGCCCCAGTTTTTACAGCAAAATCTACTAAAAGCCCATCAAATGCCTCTACTTTAATATGAGAAAACTGCCTTGTTGCTTCCTCTATCATTGCCACACGTTCATCCACGGAAAACAAAGGATGTTTCGCACTATTATTTAAAACGCCTACAATTAATTCGTCTGCAATATTAAGAGATCGTTCAATAATATCCAGATGCCCAAATGTTACTGGGTCAAAACTGCCTGGGTATATTACTCGTTTCATAAGTATCCTCCGCCCTGCTCAAGCATAAATATACATGCTTATTTGTTTTATATTCTTTTTGTTTCTCTATTTGAAAGCCAAGTTGGCAGGCCCCACTAAAATCTGTCTCCTTAGCAGATTCTATAATAATGGTAGTATCCTTGTCCAAAATATCTGTTTGGCAAAGTTCAGCCAATATCTGTTGTTCCCATCCTTTATTATATGGCGGGTCCATAAAAATAATGTCAAAAATTTTTCCTTTGCCGTTTAAACGCCGGAGAGCTGTTATTGCATCACATTCCATAACAACGGCCTGGTTGTTTAATTTTGTAAAACTTAAATTATCCCGGATACAAGAAACAGCAGCTTTATTATTCTCTACAAAATAAGCTTCTTTTGCCCCCCTGCTCAATGCCTCTATTCCAATTGCCCCACTTCCGCTAAATAAATCTAACACAACAGCTTCTGGGATTTTAAGCTGTATCATATTAAATAATGTTTCTTTTATTCTATCTGTAGTCGGCCTAGTATCTTTCCCTTCTATTGTTTTTAAAGGCAAGCTTCTAGCAGTCCCTGCAATTACACGCATCATATATGTAACTCCTTTTCTTTTCTGGTAAACTGCCATAGACTTCCTATTTTAAGGAAGCCATGGCAGCATGGCACATTGGCTTATTTCCCTGCCATTTGTTTCTCCTGTGCCTCAATCATTTTTTTCACCATATAACCACCTATCGATCCATTTTGATAGGAAGTCAGATTTCCATTGTAGCCATGGCTTAATGGTACCCCGATCTCACCTGCTACCTCATATTTGAATTTGTTTAACGCTTCCTTTGCCTCTGGTACTGCCTTAGAAGAATTAGATGCCATAATAAACGCCTCCTTTTTTCAATCTGCTTTGTTGGTTACGTTCTTATTATGCTTCGCATCTTTTTCTTTTACACCCGGAGAGTATTTCATAATCTGTTAAATTTCCCCTGACTCTATTAAATCCTCGTATGTCCCAGTTAATGGCTCAAAATGGAAAGAAAAATTTTCATAAACCTTATCTTCTGCAGATGCCAAACGGTTATTTACATACACCTTCATCGTATCCCCATCAATATCTAAAAATTGAAACACCTGCGCTACTGTATAATAACTTAAAAACTCAATTCTATCATTTGGCTGGATTTCATAATAACCAGACTGTAATTTTCTATTTACTTGCGCAAATTTAGGGCAAATTACATTTTTCCCATTTACTTCAAAAGAAATGCTTCCTTGATACTCTGGCAATTCCTCTATGGTAATACAGGCAGCCGTCCCTATTGTAGACTCCCGGATTATAATTTTATCATTTTGTTTAATAGGGGCCTGTAAATTTGTTTCCTCTCCATTTAACAGAATAATAGCTCCTTCCCCTGCTTTTCCACGGATTACACGGGAAATCCCATTTACCATAAAAATAAGTTCTTTTCCACGCCTTGGGAACAATTTTTCATTTGGATAATCTGCTTGTATTGCCGCATCCATAATTGTTAGTTTATCATTATCATATAATTTAATCCGTTCCCCATTAAAGTTCACAAAAATAAAGCTATTTTTTTGGTTATAAAAATTTAAGCAGATTCCTATAGGGGTCACAAGCAAGGAATCCTTTTTTATATCTTGGTTTAAAAATTCTATATTCCCCATTACTTCTGCACCCCTTAGCGCCACACGTTCTGCAGAAATATCCAGCTCCTTTGCAAGCATCTGGGTAAACCCTGGCAATTTTCCGCCGCCACCCACTACAAACACAGCACTTACTGACTTCCCGCCATTTAATTCCTTAATTTTATCTGAAATACTAGATGCCATACGGGAAAGGGAAGGCTCTAGTACCTTTAATACCTCTGGGGGCTCTATTTTATGGTACAGCCCCATAATATCCTTATACATAATCCCTTTTTTCTTATCTGTAGCAATCTTAATTTTCTCTGCAGTAGCAAATTCTACCAAATATTCTTTTACTAATACTTCTGTTAATTCATCCCCTGCAAATGGTATCATGCCATAAGCACTAATACTCCCATCCTTTGTAATACAAATATCGGAAGTCCCTGCCCCTACATCTACAAGTGCTATATTTAACAAACGGAACTGCTCTGGGATTGCAAGCTGAATAGCAGCAATTGGCTCTAATGTTAGGCTCGCTACTTGGAGTTCTGCCTCTTCTACTGCTGCATACAGACTGTCCACTACCTCTTCTGGCAAAAAAGTAGCAAGTACATCAGCCGCTATTTTCCTCGCTTTATGCCCTTCTAAGAAATTCATGTCGTAATCATTCAAATAATATTTAATTACGGTATAGCCAACACAATAAAACCGAATATGGTATTCTTCGCTGCTTAACTTTTCATGGGCATGTTCCACACCTAACATATCTAAAGAATACACATGTTCATTTGTTACTAATGTTTCTTCTTCAAATACCTGCTCCACGTGCATTGTCACAGTTTTTAATACACGGCCTGCTGCAGCAATGCACACTTCATTTAACGTCCTGCCAAGTATTGACTCTAATTCTGTCTTTACTTGGTAAATCGACTGCGAAACCTTGGCAATATCATGAATCTGCCCATCAATCATCGCCCTTGTGTCATGTTCCCTTACACACTGGGCCGCCACTTTAAATTTTTTATGATCCATAAAGCCGACACTTCCGACAATACTCCTTGTCCCAATATCCAGCCCAAATACCATATGCTCAGGGTACTTCCTACTTTCCTCCATCCGCACGCCTCCGTAAAAAAATATATATGATTTCTTAGAGAAAGAATAACATGAAATTGGTTAAAATACCAGTGCCTTTTTTAACTCTTCCCTCGTTTTTGAAAGGCATCCATTATTATCAATTACCTTTTGGCAATTCTTTCGGAATTCTTGGTCGGAAAGCTGTGTTTTCATAATAGAATCCACTTTTTCCTTGGAATATCCCCGCCCTTCCATAAGCCTTTCTCTACGCACGGCTTCTTCTGTATAAATATACCATATTTCATCACAGATTTTATCATAATGATCCTCAATTAATAATGCCGCCTCAATTACAATAATTTTAGAAGGGTCTTCTAAATGGATACAGGAAATCTCCCCTAATATATATTCCTTTACCATTGGATGGACAATATTATTTACTTTTTCCATAAGCCTAGGATTTGTAAATACAGCAGCAGACAAAAATTCTCTATTTATTCTTTTATCTGGTAAAAGGATACTATCTTCCCCAAACAAATCCACTAATTGTTCATAACAACTATGGCCTGGTTCCATTAATTGATGCGCGATCTCGTCTAGCTGGTAACAGGCCGCACCAAATTCCTCTTCCATAAAAGTAAGCACCTGGGATTTTCCTGCGCCAATTCCTCCTGTAATCCCAATTACCATAAAAATCCCCTCCTGTCCATCTATTTGGTTTCAAACCAACTATTCCCTGTGTGCATATCAATTTCTAACGCAACCTTTAATTCTGCTGCCCTACTCATTTCCTCCTGAAGAATCGTTTTTACTTGCCCTATTTCTTCTTTTGCCGCCTCAATTAACAATTCATCATGTATTTGTAAAACCAGCCTAGATTTTAACCCTTTTTCCCTAAGCCTTTTATCCACCTTTACCATTGCTATTTTAATAATATCTGCTGCTGTCCCTTGGATTGGTGAATTCATTGCAATCCGTTCCCCAAAAGAATGTTTGGCAAAATTAGAGGACTTTAATTCTGGTATTGGCCTTTTCCTGCCAAACATCGTAACCGATTCTCCTTTTTCTTTTGCGTCTGCCACTAGTTTATCCAAAAACTGCTTAATTCCTGGATATGCTGCAAAATATTGTTCAATATACTCTTCTGCTTCCTTTGTAGAAATACTTAAGTCTTGGCTTAAGCCAAACGAACTAATTCCATATACAATCCCAAAATTAACCGCTTTTGCATTGCGCCTCTGGATACTTGTCACTTCCTCAAACGGCACATGGAACACCTGTGAAGCCGTAATGCGGTGAATATCCGAATCTTGTTTATAAGCCTCTATTAGCCTTTCATCCCCTGACATATGGGCTAGCACCCTTAGTTCAATCTGGGAATAATCTGCATCTACAAAAACATATCCTTCTTCTGGGACAAATACTTTACGGATTTCCCTTCCAAGTGCCATTTTTACTGGAATATTCTGGAGGTTTGGCTCTGTGCTGCTAATTCTTCCTGTCGCTGTAATGGTTTGGTTAAAAGTCCCATGGATTCGGTTATCCTTCCCTATAAACACAGAAAGCCCATCTGCATAAGTAGATTTTAATTTAGTAAGCTGGCGGTATTCTAATATATCTGAAATCACTGGGTTTTCTGGCGCTAATTTTTCTAAAATATCAGCAGCCGTAGAATAACCTGTTTTCGTTTTTTTACCCCCCTGCAATTTCATCTTTTCAAATAAAATTTCCCCAAGCTGTTTTGGAGAATTAATATTAAACTTCTCCCCTACCTGTTTATAAATTATTTCTTCTAATTCAACAATCCTCGCTTCTAATTTCTTCCCATAACTGGCAAGCGCTTCTTTCTGTACCCGGATCCCAGCCTGTTCCATATGCACCAATGTATAAATAAGTGGCATCTCCACTGTTTGGTAAAGTTCCCACATGCCTTTTTCTTTTAAACGCTTCCTTAGTTCATTATCCACCATATAAGCAATACAGCTTTGATAGCAGGCATATCTTCTCAATTCTTCTGGCTTTTCTTCCGCTGCCTTCTTTAAGCTAAGCTTTTGTAATAATTCTGCCCTAGAAGGCAACAAATATCCCAAATAATCTTTTGCTACCTCTTGATATTCATAATTGTCCTTAATAGGGTTTAATAAATATGCTGCTATATGGATATCCATCTCCCTGCCAGGACATTCCTCCTCTTTTAGCCACACTTGGCTTTTCAAATCCATATAGTCTATCACCACAGTGCCTTTTGTAAGCTCTTTATAGGCATCTAAAAGATATCCTTCCGTTAAAAACCCCCCTGTTTCTATCCAATAGATTTCCTTTTCAGATAAAGCCAAGGAAATACCTAAAAGGCATGTATCATAAATACAAGAAATACCGATTCTTTCTGCATTTGCTGCCTTTTTTAAGACCTCATCCGCTTTTGTAAACTCTGTTACCAAAGTAAAATTTTCTTTAAATATGGGTATCTCTTCCCTAAAATATTTATGGACAAAGTTTTTAAACTCTAACTTTTCAAATACCTCTTTTGCTTCTTTTGTAAATAATTTCCCTACTTTTCCAGATTCAATGGTTACAGGCAGGCTACAATCTGTTTTTATTTTAGATAATACCTTAGAAAGTTCTGCTAGATCATAATGTTCCCGAAATGCTTCCCTTGCTTTTGCTGGCTTAATTTCATCTATATGGGCATACGCATTTTCAATAGAATGATAGGCGGCAATTATTTTTCCTGCTGTTTTTTCCCCAATTCCTGGCACCCCAGGTATATTGTCAGAAGTATCTCCCATTAATGCCTTCATATCAATAAATTCCTGTGGTGTTACGCCATACAGTTCTTTTACTTGTTCTTCATGGTAATTCTCAATTTCTGTTGTGCCTTTTTTTGTCTTTGGCATACGGATTAAAATAGTATTAGAAGCAATTTGCAGCAAATCCCGATCTCCAGACAAAATTACTACTTCCATTCCTGCCTGTTCTCCTTGCTTTGCCATAGTGCCAAGAATATCATCTGCCTCATATCCTTCTTTTTGTACAATCTGGATTTCCATTGCTTTTAAACACTCTTTAATATAAGGCACCTGTTCCAGAAGTTCTTCTGGCATACCATTTCTTGTCCCCTTATATTCACTGTATAGCTTATGGCGGAATGTAGGCTCCCTTAAATCAAATGCTACTGTCACATATTCTGGTTTTTCCTCTTCCATAATTTTAAACAAAATATTTAAAAACCCCAGCACTGCGTTGGTATGGAGCCCTGCTGAATTTGTTAAATCTGGAAGCCCATAAAATGCCCGGTGTAAAATATTATTCCCATCAATTAATAATAACTTTGCCATATGCTTGTTTCCTTCCTATTCAATCCATTTCCAAACCTGAATCCCGATTCCAATAATTGTTACACCATACATAATGCCCATTATTAGGCCTTTTATTTTCATAAAATTCTGATAACGTTCACATTGAAGCTGTGCCATTTTAAGTTTTTTATCCAGCATCCGCCTAAAATTAAAAGAATTATCTGTGCCATTTTCTAATTCCTTTAACCCTTCTGCTAACATATACATAATTTCCAGTTCCTCATAACAGTCTGTACATTCCCGCACATGTGAAATAAACTTTTCTTGTTCTTGTACAGGCATATTACCATTTAAAAAATCTGGTATCCTTCTTTGCCACTCCCTGCATATCATCCGTTTCCTCCTGCATCATACAAGATATCTCTTATTACTGGATAAATCTTCTCTGCCATCCGCATAAAGCCTAGCACATTTGGATGAGTACCATCTACTGTACATTCTGTACGCCCTAATTCCCCAAAAAATTCTCGTCCATCTAAAAACCAAACCCTCGTATCCCCTGCTTTTTTTGCTTCTTCATAAGTCTTTTGTATTACAGCCACCCGTTCCTTCGCCCCCGCTTTGTCAGAATCTGGGCGGCTTATCATTAATACAGGAAGAGAAGGGTTTTTCTTTCGGATTATCTGGAAAAATAAACGGTGTGTATGTAACAGGTGCTCCACACTGGGGGAATTATGGTCATAATCATAAACAAATAGGCTTTTTTCAGGAAAATCTGCAATATACTCTGCAAATTCTGTTTCCCCTCTTGCAGAACCAGAAAAACCAAAATTATAATAATCGGCATCTAACCACCTGCAAACCATACTGGTATAGGCATTTCCCACCCTAGATGCACAGCCGCCTTCTGTAATGGAAGAACCATAAAAAAGAATTGGCTTTTCAATAGCATAATCTGGTGCCTCTTTTATAATACTTCCCTTGCAAACCCCAACTTCCATTCCCAGCAAATGATCATTCCGCGGAAGGTTTATGGTAATTACAGATAAACCTTCCTCATTCTTTTTCCATATTTTTTCTATTGTAATCTCTTGATTAGTATGTATACTAGGTGCTATATACCCCAAATACTTTGCTTCCTTTCCAATCCCTACATATCCATCTGCACCAGCAGAACCAGAAAGCGGGATATTAATATCTTCCTTTGCCCCTGCTAATGTCATACAAATATAAATTTCCATTGAATCTGTTATAAAACGGACTCTTCCCCCAACAGCCCTTCTTCCAAGGAACTGGTATTGTGGCATTTTTTCCATTATGTCATCCGTCAGCCTATGAAATTCCCTCTTTTCTGAATCCGCAACAGCTAACCCATAAATTTTAAACGGCGGCTCTGTAATCGAATATATGCTAAAATCTGCCCTATCCATACTCATTCCCCTTTCTAATCCATATACAAAAAGCTTCAAAGGAATCCACTCGGAAATCCCTTGAAGCTTTACTGCCGCTGGCCGGACTCGAACCGGCACGAGCGTGAACCCGGCAGATTTTGAGTCTGCTGCGTCTGCCAATTCCGCCACAGCGGCACATCATCATACTTGAATATGATAACACTAGATTAAAAAAATGTCAATTGTTTTTAGAAACTTTTTCTATAATCTTTTTATTCTTCTGATACAGGTATGCGGGACAATGTGTCCTCAATCTCTTTTAACTTTTTCTGGCACTTTGCATCCTGAGAAATAGCACGCAAAATCCGGTTAATATCCTCTGGGGAAAACATACTAATCGCTTTTGACAGATCATCCATATTATTGCGGTTTAACTTAAAAACGCCATTTGTTAAATATATGGTTAAACAGTCATCTGGATTACTCATATCCCCTAGGCAAAGTGCCCCACTTTGATCATAAGTAAATACCACCCCATTATATACCAGTTCTGGCCCTTCTCCCATTAAAAAAGAATATGGCCCTTTTTCTTCTACACTTTCTCTTGTCCCTATTAATTTTTCTATCCTCTTTTGCTCTATCTCCTCTTCCTTTTCTGCTGTATGTTCCTTTCCTTCCTCTTTTATTGCTTCAATTTGCCGATCTACAGATTTCATCATTTTTTCCCAATCTTCTATTGAAAATTCTGAAGCACCAATGGCAAATTTGGGCGGGCCTTCCTCAATCCGTTCCTCGGCATATACAGAAAACTTATCCATCGCTTCCCGAAAAGCTTCCTCTGTATCCTTTAGGGAACCTGATTCTGCACGATCCCATGCTTCTTTTGCAATATTCTCCATAAATGTTTTTGAATCTTCTGGAACCTTTTCTAAATCTACCATATAGGCGGCCACTGTGCCATCTTCTTTTTTCTCTTCCAAATATACCTTATTATCCCCACAAACTTGTGCCTTATATACGGCCCCTAATTCTGGGCATAATTTCACATAATCACATTGGCTATATGTAATTTTTCTTACTTCGCATGCTTCTATTGCACTATTTACTAATTTATCCGCATTTTGGATGGCGCGGGATGACATCATACTTTGATAATGCTCTACTCCCGCCACGCCATAATTTCCATCCTGCATTTTCTGTTCTTGGAATGTATTGTTGCTTAATGCCTTTTGCCCAAATCTCCCTTCAAACTCACTTTCAAAAGTTTTTATATGGCCATTTCCTTTTGCCGTTCCCTTTACTTGTTCTAGAAACCCTTTTTCTCTTACTCCATTTACATTCATCTGTATCACCTTTCCTTTACTAGAAGCTTTTTTAACTCTTCCCTGCCACGCCTTAAATTTGTTTTCACTGTATTTACTGGTATTTCTAACACTTCTGCTATTTCCTTTATTTCATAGTCTTCATAATAAAACAAATACAGTGCCTGCCTGTAATGTGGCGGCAATGATAATACTAGCCACAAGGTATTGTCCTGATCTAAATATGGCACCTTCATAAACACTTTTTCACTTTCTGGCACCTTTTCCAACTCTGTTGTCGTTTGCTTCCACTTACTTTTTAGCAAATCTTTACTTAAATTTAAAGCTGTACGGATCATCCAGGCTTTTTCATGTTCCTTATTTTTAAATTCCGGCTGATAGTGAAGTAGTCTTATAAACACTTCCTGCATAATATCCTCCGCATCCGCATGGGATTTCACCTCTGCAAAAGCTATACGGAAAAGCATGGAGCTATATTCCCTAAAATAAAACTCCAATTCTTCCTTCTTCATTCCTGCCTTCTCCCCATTCTAAGATACAGCCATAACGCCTGTATAAGCCAATTAAAGCAAATCTTTTGCAACCTGCTTTATTATTTACTTATATAAGTAATACGATTGAAATGTAAAAAAAGTTTCAAATACTACAAAATTTTTTATAAAATTTTAACCCAAAAGCAGAATTATTTAATTTATTTTATCACTATTCAACAACTATTACAAGAAAAATCCCCAAAACATAATTGAAAAACTAGCATATTTCCCTTGCGTGGTTCTGCGCATAAAAAAGAGCTATTGCAAACTTGCAATAACTCCTCTTTCTTTTTTATTTTCTTTTTACATGTTTCTCCAACAATCTTACTACTTCCTTTATATCAATTGGCTTTGCAATATGTGCGTTCATCCCACATGCTAAACATTTTTGTATATCTTCGGAAAACGCATCTGCTGTCATTGCAATAATTGGTAAATCTGCATCCTCCCTATTTAAAGCACGAATTTCTTTTGTCGCATCATACCCGGACATAATTGGCATACGGATATCCATAAGGATTGCATCATAAAAACCAACTTCCGACTTATTAAACATATCTACACAAATTTGCCCATTTTCTGCACGCTCCAATACCAATCCCAAAGAAGAAAGCAATTCATTGGCAATTTCCCAATTTAATTCATTATCTTCTGCCAATAAAATCTTTAACCCATCTAATTCTAAACTCTGGTGTACCTGTTTTTCTGGCTCTACATCTGCCAGTCCCGCAAACTGCCGCAACCCATAATACAATGTTGACTTAAACAACGGTTTTGGGATAAATCCACTAATCCCCGCTTCCCTTGCTTCTTTTTCTATATCGCTCCAGTCATATGCAGAAATTAAAAGAATCGGCACATCACCTAACATTCTATTCCTGATTTCACGGGCTGTCTGTATCCCATCCATCTCTGGCATTTTCCAGTCTAAAAGTACCGCATGGTAATCTTCATGCTTTTTATGGCGGCTTTCTACCATCTGTACCGCTGATTCCCCGTCATACGTGCACTCTGCACTAACCCCAATTTCATTTAAAGAAAATGCCGTGGTATGGCAAAGCTGCTCGTCATCATCTACTACTAATACATGTAGCTCTGGCAGCTTCATGTCTTCTTCCATAATAGTAAAACGTTCTAAATCTAATACAACATGGAATTCTGTGCCCTTCCCTACTTCACTTTCTACTTCAATCGTACCTTTCATTGCATCCACAATATACTTTGCGATTGCCATGCCAAGCCCTGTACCTTCTGTTTTATGGACTCTTTTATTATCTTCACGGGCAAAAGATTCAAAAATTTTCTCCTTAAATTCTGGGGACATCCCCATCCCATTATCCTTTACCCTAATATGCACACGGATATAATTATCCCCAAGCGGCGATTCTTCTTCTGATAAAGCAATATGGATTGTGCCTCCTTCCGGCGTAAATTTCACTGCATTGGAAAGGAAATTTAAAAGTACCTGGTTTAAACGCACACTGTCACAATACACATTTTCTACTTCAATATCATGGATAAAAACGTCAAACTGTTGTTTCTTTGCCTTAAGCTGCGGCTGGACAATACTAACAATCCCTTCCATTGTTTCACGCAAAGAAACAATATCCATATTCAATGTCATCTTCCCGCTTTCAATCTTTGACATATCAAGCACGTCATTAATAAGCCCTAATAAATGCTTGCTAGAAAGCGTAATCTTTTTTAAGCAATTTTTTACCTGTTGGATATTATCAATATTTGCCGTTGCTATTGCTGTCATTCCTACAATTGCATTCATTGGGGTACGGATATCATGGCTCATATTAGATAAAAATTCGCTTTTTGCCATATTCGCACGAATTGCTTCTTGCTTTGCAATTTCAATTGTTTTAATTTGTTGTTTATTTAACCTATAATAAATAATAAAGGTAATTAAAAATCCTATAATAATAATACTATAACATAATAAAACAGACCCCATTCTTTCATTCCCTAAGTCTGTAATTAAATTATCTAATATTCCATATGGCATAATATTAACTAAATACCATTCAGAATCTGGCAAAGCACTACAATACAAATGGCGTTTCTCATCACCCACTTGTAATACCGTAGAATAATCATTTCCTTCTTTCATTGCCTGTTCTAGTTCTTTCACATACTCCTCAGGCTTCTTATCACCTTGCACAGTAATCATTTTTATTAGACGTTCAAAATAACTTTCCAAAAACGCATCACTATTCCGTATGACATAAGTACCATCTGAACGGATAATATGTGCCCACCCCATAGAATTATTCTCATCTAACATAAGCATTTCATTAATATATTCCACAGGAAGAGTTGCCACTAAAGCTATTGATGTCTTTCCATCTAACATAGGATATGCTACATCCACTCCCATCAAAATAATATCTTTTCCTGTTACAGTCTGCCCAACAGCTACTTTATCTTCATGATTATTTAATGAATTTAAAAATGGCCCTGGATCAATTAACATCATATCTTCTCCATAAATCATTTCAAATTCGCCATCTGATGAATATAATGCTAAACTATCAAAACTCCTTACTTGGCCACTAAAAGCCAATTCTTCAAACATCTCACTTCCATATGTAACATTCTCTGGAGGAGTACGGCTAACAATCCCTTGTATCTGCTCCAGGTTCATTTCAATTGTTGTCCCAAAATGCCTAGCAATCTGTTCACTCATGCCTGACATATAAATAGTACCAATTTCACTAATTGTTAATGATATTTTTTTATTTACTGTAGTAGTTAAATACATAAAAACTACTCCACAAAGAGAAAGTACAGCAATACAACTAATCAATAGAACCCTCGTTGCTTTACTCTTCATAATTACCTATTACCTCCATTGTATACTCTTTTTTGATTATAACAAATACAACGGTGTTTGTCCAGCCTTCTAACTTATCCTTCTTCGTTTAACTTACTAAGGCGTATTGCTTGGTCTGCTGCTATACAGGCATCTAATATTTCTTGTATATCCCCATCCATAATTTTATCTAATTTATACAATGTAAGCCCTATACGATGATCCGTTACGCGCCCTTGTGGGAAATTATAAGTCCGAATCTTCTCCGAACGATCCCCTGTCCCTATCTGGCTCCTCCGAAGTTCTGCCTCTGCATTATGCGCCTTTTGTTGTTCAATATCATACAATTTTGCACGAAGTAAAGCAAAGGCTTTTTCCTTATTTTGAAGTTGTGATTTTTCTGTTTGGCTATATACCACAATCCCAGTTGGGTAATGGGTAAGCCGTACAGCAGAATCTGTTGTATTTACACATTGCCCGCCATTCCCCGATGCACGCATTACATCAATACGGATATCTTTCTCATCAATTACTACATCTACTTCTTCTACTTCTGGCATTACGGCAACCGTTATGGTAGATGTATGGATCCTCCCGCCAGATTCCGTTTCTGGCACACGCTGTACCCTGTGGACGCCACTTTCATATTTTAATTTTGAATAAGCTCCTTGCCCAGAAATCATAAAACTAACTTCCTTCATGCCTCCTATCCCGATTTCGTCCACACTTACTAATTCTACTTTCCAACGTTGCCTTTCTGCATAATGTACATACAAACGGTACATTTCTGCTGCAAATAACGCTGCTTCATCCCCACCTGCACCTGCACGGATTTCTACTACTACATCCTTATCATCATTTGGATCTTTTGGAAGTAATAAAATCTTTAGTTTTTGCTCCAATTCCTCTACCTCTTGTTTTGCCCCAGATAATTCTTCTTTTAAAAGCTCCCTCATTTCTGCATCATTTTCTTCTTCCAGCATAACCAAACTATCTTCAATTGTTTCTTTCGCCTTTTTATAGGCTGTATATGTTTCTACTACGGGAGCCAGCTCACTCTGCTCTTTCATTAATTTCCGAAACCTATTTTGGTCCCCTGTTACTTCTGGCGAAGCAAGCTCTTGCATAAGCTCCGAATAACGGAGCAATAAATCTTCTAATTTATCAAACATCTTTTTTCCACCTTTCTTTTCCCCATACAAACCCGGTTAAGCCCTGCTAAATCCTTTTTTATTTTTATATCTGTATATCCATAAGAAGCCAATAAGCCTGATACTTGCTCCCCTTGGTCATATCCTATTTCAAACAATAAATCCCCGCCAGGGACTAAATATTCTTCTGCCTGTTTTATAATATTCTGATAAAAATAAAGGCCATCTTCTTTCCCATTTAAAGCTAATATTGGTTCATATTCCCTTACCTCTGGCTCCAAAGAAGCAATCACCCCTGTACGGATATAGGGAGGGTTAGAGATAATTATATCAAATTTCCCACTTATGCCTGTAAATAAATCACTTTGTATGAATGACACATCCACTTTATGCCTTTTTGCATTTTCCCTTGCCACTTTAAGGGCTTCTCCTGAAATATCTGCCCCTACTGCCAAACCAAATTTATAAAGACAGGCAAGGCTAATAATAATACAGCCTGATCCCGTGCATAAATCTAATACTCTAGCATTTTGTTTTTCTTTTAAGATCTTTCCCGCCTCTTCCACCAAACTCTCTGTATCCTGCCTTGGTATTAAGACATGTGGGTTTACTTGAAAAATTAACCCCATAAATCCTTGTTCCCCTGTAAGGTACTGTAAAGGAATCCTTTTTGCCCGTTCTACAAATAACTGGTTACAGTATGCTTCTTGTTCCTTTGGAATTGGCATATTCCTATTACATAAAAAAATTGCCTTACTAACCCCAGTAACATAAGAAAGCAAAAGCCAAGCATCTTCCTTATACTCCAAAACTCCTGCTGCCTGCAAAATATCTTTTCCTTTATCCCATATTTCTTGTATTGTCATTCTTCATCCCCAATAAATTCAAACCCTTCTTCAGCCCTAAGCTGTGCCAGTTCTTCTTTTGTAATCTTCCCTTCCTCTGCCAGATATTGTTTCCAGTCAAATACTGCCTCCACTGCACAAATTGCCACTTCAATCATGCTGTCATCCGGCTCCCTAGTCGTCATACGCTGCAGCAACATCCCTGGCATACTTAAAATATTTACAATCTTTGAATCACTGTTTCCAGCCAAACGGATAAATTCATAAGAAACCCCTGCAATCACTGGAACCAGTAAAAGCCGGATTACTACCCTCCACACAGGGCTCGAAGTACGGATAAAAATAAAGAAAATTACACTAATTACCATAACAATTAAAAGGAAACTCGTTCCACAGCGTTTATGCTGCCTAGAACTAATCCTAACATTCTCTACAGTAAGGGGAAGGCCAGACTCTACGCAATTAATACATTTATGTTCTGCACCATGGTACATAAACACTCTTTGAATATCTTTCATCAATGTAATTAACACAATATATAAAAGAAAAATTGCAATTCGGATACATCCCTCTATAATTGCCATTAAAGTAGTAGAAACCACATACGGCCTTAAACGCTCCGTAATAAAATAAGGAAGCACCATAAAAATTGCAACTGCAAATGCAACTGAACATACTACAGTAAGCCCCATAAATATACTTTCTGCTTTTTCTGTCCTCCCCGGTTTTTTCTCCTCTTCTTCCTCATAAAAACTTGCTGAAAAAGTAAGCGTTTTCATGCCAAGCACTAAGGACTCTATAAAATTAAAAATTCCTCGGATAATAGGGACTCTCTTAAAAATAGGCTGTTTCCCTGCCTTCCCTAATTCCCGTACCTCTACCTCAATCTTATTATCAGGCTTCCGTACAGCAACAGCATATTTATCCCCATTTTTCATCATAATTCCTTCAATAACTGCCTGCCCGCCGATTCCAGATGATTTCATTCCATTCTAGTCCTTTCTATCTACATGTAAAAGAAGGTTGAGATTCTATTAACCTCAACCTTACTTATCATACCTATTAGTTGTTTGCTGTAAACCCGTACTTCTTATTAAACTTATCTACACGTCCACGGGCAGCACTAGATTTCTGCTGTCCAGTGTAGAAGGAATGGCATTTTGAACAAATTTCCACATGAATATCGTTCTTTGTAGATCCTGTTACAAACTCATTTCCACAGTTACATACAACCTTTGCCTGATAGTATTTTGGATGGATTCCTTCTTTCATTCTTTTCACCTCTTTAATCTGCATAATAAACGTCTGTATCGCCTGCGCTTAGACGCATTTCTTCTCATAAAACAGCTTTTTCATTATAACATACCATTTTTAGATATGCAAGCACTTTTTCATGCTTGCCCTACCACTTATTCTTTGTAGAATGGTTTCAGTCCACTCGCGTCAAAACTAAAGTAACCTAGTTTTTTTAATAAGCTGTATAAACTCTGCATTATTTTTTGTCTTAGCAAATAAATCTAATATCCGTTCTGCAGCATCTTCCGCACGCATCCCATTTGTTGCCTTACGCATAATCTCTGCGGCCTCTTGTTCTTCCATGCTAAATAGTAAATCATCTCTCCTTGTACCTGATTTTAAAATATCAATTGCTGGAAATACTCTTTTTTCCTGTAATTTCCTATTTAAAGTTAATTCCATATTTCCTGTGCCCTTAAATTCCTCAAAGATCACATCATCCATTTTGCTTCCTGTTTCAATTAATGCTGTAGCAAGAATCGTTAAGCTTCCGCCTTCCCTCATATTCCTCGCTGCGCCAAAGAAACGCTTTGGCATATGGAGGGCAGCAGGATCAAGCCCCCCTGACAAAGTCCTTCCACTTGGCGGGACCACTAGGTTATATGCCCTTGCTAAACGAGTAATACTATCTAATAAAATCACTACATCATATTTATGTTCTACAAGGCGCTTTGCACGCTCCAACACCATTTCTGAAACCCTTTTATGGTGCTCTGGCAATTCATCGAATGTAGAATAAATCACTTCTACATTCTTCCCTTCTATGGACTCTTTAATATCAGTAACCTCTTCTGGCCTTTCATCAATTAATAAAATAATTAAGTGCATTTCTGGGTTATTTGTAGTAATGGACTGTGCAATCTGTTTTAGCAATGTTGTTTTGCCTGCCTTTGGCGGCGCAGCAATCATGCCTCGCTGCCCTTTTCCAATTGGTGAAATCATATCTACAATCCGCATTGCTGTATTATGGCTTTCTGTCTCCATATGGATTCTTTTATTGGGGAAAATTGGGATCAAATCCTCAAATGCTTTTCTTTTCATTGCTTCTAACGGATGGACCCTATTAATTGATTTTACATAAAGAAGTGCTGCAAATTTCTCATTTTGTGTCCTTGTCCTTAAGTTCCCTTCTATAATATCCCCTGTTTTTAGGTTTAATTTCCGAATCTGGGCTGGCGATACATACACGTCATTATCCCCTGGCATATAATTTTCACATCGGATAAAACCATACCCATCTGGCATAACTTCTAATATCCCATTTGCCACAACCCCACTGTCTAGTTGTGCAATCTCTTCCTTTGTCAATTTGCTTTGTGGATGTTGTGCCACAATATTTTTAGGTATCTCAATTGCAATAAGCTCTTCTTTTTCTTCTGGCTCAAATACCTCTTTTACTTCATTCACCTCTTTTTTCTCATTCTCGCCTTCCATAACATTCACTAAGGCATCAATTAAATCCTTTTTTTTCATTGTGCTGACATTTTTCAGCCCTTTTTCTTTAGCAATCGCCTTTAATTCTGCTAAAGGAAGTGTTTCAAGTTTTTCTCTCATATTTTATTTTTACTCCTTTTGATTTTTTGCTTATTAAAAATGGGTACCTTACTTCGAACTCAAGCATATGACTTCTACAATATCACATGTATACAGATTAAAAGATTTTTCAGGATGTTTTCATTATACACCATCCCATTCAAAATAGAAAGCCATTTTTTTATTTTGTCCTATTGATTTCGCTTCTTTTCCTATGCTACAATAACAACGGAACATGAATATGAAAAAAGGATGGAAAAACCATGACAACAAACGAAAAAGCTCTATTATTACATGAACAATGGAATGGTAAATTAGAAACCATTTCTAAAACCCCTATTAAGACTAGGGAAGACCTAGCAACCGCCTATACGCCTGGTGTAGCAGAGCCATGCAAGGTTATTGCAAAAAATAAGGAAGCCGCTTATCAATACACCATAAAGGCAAATACCGTTGCCGTAGTATCTGATGGGAGCGCTGTACTTGGCCTTGGGAATATTGGCCCTTATGCCGCTATGCCAGTAATGGAAGGAAAAGCTGCCCTTTTTAAAGAATTTGGCGGTGTTAATGCCTTCCCTATCTGTTTAGACACTCAAGACACAGAAGAAATTATAAAAACAGTTGCTGCTATTGCCCCTGCTTTTGGTGGGATTAACTTAGAAGATATCTCTGCCCCACGCTGTTTTGAAATTGAAGAACGTTTAAAAAATATTTTAGATATCCCTGTATTCCATGACGATCAGCATGGCACTGCCATTGTCGTCCTTGCTGGTATTATGAATGCCCTTAAAGTTACAGGCAAGCAAAAAGAAAATTGCCATGTTGTTGTAAATGGGGCTGGTTCTGCTGGTATTGCCATTACAAGACTTTTACTTACGTATGGGTTCCCCCATATTATCTTATGTGATAAGGCAGGAATTTTATCGAAAACTTCAGAAAACTTAAATTGGATGCAGCAAAAAATGGTTGAAGTCACCAATTTAGAAGGACGTACTGGTTCCCTTTCTGATGCACTACAAAATGCAGATATCTTTATTGGGGTTTCTGCCCCAAATATTGTTACAGAAGAAATGGTCACTTCTATGAACTCGGATGCAATCCTTTTTGCTATGGCTAACCCTGTCCCAGAAATTATGCCCGACTTAGCTAAAAAAGCTGGTGCTAAAGTGGTTGGGACAGGACGTTCTGATTTCCCCAACCAAGTAAACAATGTTATTGCTTTCCCTGGTATCTTTAAAGGCGCATTAGAAGGAAGGGCTGTACAAATTACAGAAGAAATGAAACTTGCTGCTGCCACAGCTATTGCTGAATTAGTCCCTAATAGTGAATTAAATGAAGATAATATTCTGCCACAGCCTTTTGACAAACGAGTAGCAGAAACAGTAAGCAATGCTGTAAAAAGCCATATCCACCTATGAAAAACAATTGGAATGGAAAACCCTATTATTCTTTAAATTCCTATTTAAAAGAAACCTATGGGCAAAAATTATATAAACTTTCTTTAGATGGTGGAATGACATGCCCTAACCGTGATGGCACACTAGGAAACCGTGGCTGCATTTTTTGCAGCCATGGCGGTTCTGGTGAGTTTACCCCTTCCCGGCTTCTTTCCATTACCGAACAAATAGAAGCTGCTAAAACACTAGTACAAAAAAAGCAAAAAAATGGTTATTATATTGCTTATTTCCAAGCATTTACAAATACCTATGCCCCAGTAGACTATCTGGAACATATCTTTATGGAAGCCATTCTCCATAAAGATATTGCTATCCTCTCTATTGCCACCCGACCAGACTGCCTATCCAATGACGTATTACAATTACTATCCCGTTTAAACCAGATTAAACCAGTTTGGGTTGAACTTGGCCTTCAAACTATCCATAATAATTCTGCTGTTTTTATACGGAGAGGTTATCCACTTTCTGTATTTGACAACGCTGTAAGCCATTTAACTACCCTTTCTATCCCTGTTATCGTCCATGTAATCCTTGGCCTGCCGCATGAAACCAAAAAAGATATGCTTGCCACTGTCAACTACCTTGCCCATAAAAATATACAAGGAATTAAACTGCAACTTCTCCATGTACTCAAAAATACGGATTTGGCAGATTATTACCAAAAAGGGGAGTTCCAAGTATTATCTTTAGAAGAATATTTAGATATCTTAATTGACGCCATTGAACTACTGCCGCCAAGCCTTGTAATCCACCGTTTAACTGGCGATGGGCCTAAAAGGCTTTTACTTGCCCCTTTATGGAGCCTGCAAAAATGGCATACCTTAAATTGTATATTAGAAGAAATGGAAAAACGTTGTGCCTATCAAGGAAGGAGGTTTTTATGTCTTTAGAAGCATCCACTTTGTACAAACTTATTGTACTCTATATGTTGGACAAAGTAGATTTTCCTCTTACCATTAACCAGCTTTCTGAATTTATTATCGGAAAGGAATATACCAATTACTTTACTTTACAACAAGTAATCCATGAATTGTCAGAATCAGGGCTAATTACAGTAAATACCATTGGGACAGCTTCCTATTACCAAATTAATAATCAAGGGAAAGAAACCTTAGGATTTTTTTCTAATAAAATCTCTGCCCCTATTATCGAAGAACTAGATGCCTTTTTAACAGAAAACAATTATAAATTCAAAAGTGAATCTGCCATTATGTCAGATTACTATAAAAGCACAAATGGGGATTATATTGTCCATTGCCAAATAAAAGAAGACTCTTCCCCCTTAATTGAATTAAACCTCTCTGTTTCTTCACAAAAAATTGCTGAACATATGTGTATGAACTGGAAAAATGTCAGTGAAGATATTTACTCTTATATTATAAGGCAGCTAAACTAAGCTGCCTTATCTTATATTACCCCTTTGTTCTTCCGATATTGGTGGGGCGATATACCTTTTACTTTCTTAAAAACATCTCCAAAATAATTGCTGTCATTATACCCACAGCGCAAAGCTATATCTGTAATAGACGCGTTTGTTTCTAAAAGAAGCGTAGCTGCTTCTTTTAAACGGATATTACTTAAATACTCCTTAAAGCCAAAACCAGTAGTACGTTTAAACTTCCTAGAAAAATAAGCAGAACTCATATTTGCTTGTTTTGCTGCATCCTCAAGGGTAATCTGCATATTAAAATTTTGGCAAATATATTTTGCCACATCTTGGATTACTTCATCTACTGCATCTAATTCTTCTATTGTATGGTATTGAAATTCTTGGCAGCGGATTAAAAATATTAAAAGTTCATATAGATGGTTTTTTAAAAGCCTTTTGGAAAATATATCTGAAATTTTATATTCATACTGCATTTGTTGCATTAAATAATCTACATATTCCCTTCGGCTGGCTGGAATTGTCATATGTGGGTTTTGGAAACATTTTAATACTACTTCCTTCCCAAATTCCTCATAAAGTGGCTTTATAAACTCATCTGTAAAATTAATGGCAATCCTTTCATGAGATTTATCTGATAAATATGTAGTCCGATGTAAGGCACCTTTTTCAATTGCCATAATATCTCCCTTATTCACCACATAAATGGTATGGTTTACAAAAATCCTACGTTTCCCAGATAATAAATAATATATTTCATAAAACGGATGCACATGTGCTTCTTTCATATCAAAATAAGCACTATGTTTTACTTGGCTAATAAAAAAATGGTTCTCCATTACATTATTTAACAGGTTCACTTTTTTTGTCTCCATTATTTTCCACCTCTTCCTGTTTACTATCCATCCTTTCCATAACCCTATATCAAGTATATCATACTTTTTTTGTACTAGAAAGCAAAAAAACTGTATTTTTTACAAAATCTCCTGCTTTATTCAAGGCATATCCTTTCTTTTTAGAGTAAAGTAATCACATACTGACAAAAAGGATGGTTTTATACTTATGAAGTCAAGACTTACTATTTCTAAAAAAGATGAAAACTTCCGCGACTTTGCATTAAACGGAAATCTTTGGCTCCTGCTTTTACAGGTTGGCCTTCCACTTGCGCTTTATCAAAACTTAAATATGGTTTTTAAAATATTAGATTCTATTATGGCTTCCCATATTAGCGCAGAATCTGTATCCGCGGTCGCCTATCTTTCACAGATTAACCATATGATTTCTGCTATTGGAGGTGGGCTTGCCATTGGAAGCAGCCTAAAAATCAGCCAGGCATATGGTGCTGGCGACTATAAATTAGTAAAAAAACGTGTTAGCACATTATTTGGCATTTGTGGCATTTTAGGCATTATCTTACTTTGCCTTATTCCATTTAGCCCTGTTATTTTAAGAATTGCCAATACTCCAGAAAATTTAATTGCCATTGGGAGCCGGTATTTTGCTATTGAACTTTTAAGTATTGTGGTTGGTTTCCTCAATAATGTTTATATTGCCATTGAACGTTCTAGGGGAAACTCAAAACGAATCCTTTACTTAAACCTTTTCGTTATCACTTTTAAATTAAGCTTAACTGCTTATTTTGTCTATATTTTAAAAGCAGACATTACAATGATAGCTGTTGCTACCTTACTTTCACAAGGGATTTTACTTGCTTTTGGCATCTACCATATGACAAGAAAGGACAGTTTCTTTTCTTTTTCTTTTAAAAATATTTCTTTCCAATGGGAAACAATAGGGCCTATGTTCCATATTTCTTTCCCAGTTATGGTAGAAAAAAGTGCTTTCTCCTTTGGAAAAGTAGTTGTAAATTCTATGAGCAGTATGTATGGCTCCTTAACGGTTGGTGCACTTGGTATTTCCAACAATATTAATGGTTTTACGACTAGCGCGCAGAATGGCTTCCAAGAAGGATGTGCTGCTATTATTAGCCAAAACCTTGGTGCCGGGAATAAAAAACGTGCCATTGAAGCATTTAAAAAAGTTCTTTGTATTAATATTATTATTGGCACAGTTGGGCTTATCCTTACCTTATTGCTCCTTCGTCCAGTCAGTTTGTTATTTGCCACTTCTAATGGAGTTGTAAACTATGAATTCCGGGAAATGATTATTGCTATAAACCACTATGAACTAATCGGCGGCTGCATCCCACTTGGAATTCTTTCCTCTTGTATGGCATTATTGTTTGGGTTTGGAAAAACCAAACTTACCTTACTTGTTAATTTTTGCCGAGTATTTGTATTTCGTATCCCAGTCCTATGGGCTTTACAAAATTTTACCAAATTAGGGAGTGAAAGCGTTGGCATCACGATGATGGTCAGCAATATGCTAGTTGCCCTTTTAGCTGCCATTGTAGCAGGGATTGTAATATATGGGGAATATAAGAAAGATAAACTAGCCATTAAAAATATAAAAACGGCATAACATAATGTTATGCCGTCAGACTGTAGACATTCTTATTAGTTATTTATCTGTAATCCTATTTACTTGTTGCCAATATCCTATGATTCGTTTTGCTACTGTTTGTAAATGAGCTTTCTCCATCAAACACTACAAATAAAGAAGAAGAAATTTTACTCCCGTTTATATCCAAAAGTAAAAATGGCTTTGTTATTATTTCTCTTATTACTAATGGTAGCTTTCTTCCTATACAATAAAAAATCCTTGCCCCTATATTCCCCCACAAGCCTGTATTGTAAGAAACCCTTGTTGGTTGTTTTCCTATTTTACAAAATAATTTTTTCAACTCTTCTAAAGAATACCCTTCTACCACATGCCCTACTTTTTTATGGAATTCCTGCCCAAACACTTTTGGGTATTTATGGGTTGGAACCGAAATAATATATATTAAATTAGGGTTATTTAGCTTCTTTGTTAATTCTTTTATAAAGCTTTCTGGCATAGTAATATGCTCTAAAAAATCATACAATATTACCATATCTATTTTTTCTTCCTTTATCCTTTCTAAATAAGCAAACGCATCTTCACACACAAATTCTAGGTTTTTTGTATGTAATACCTTCTTTATTTTATTTGCACCTTCTATATTTTCCTCACTTAAGTCAATTCCTATATAATGAAAATGTACTCCCATCCTTTTCCAAAATTCAAAGCCAATCATTCCACTTCCACAACCAATTTCCATTACACTTTGATTTCTAAAATACCCTTGCTTACACAATTTTAAAATAGGTTTTAATCGTATATGGGAATGGAAATCTGCTGTTCCTAACAATCCTCTTATATAATATTTGAAACTTCCTTTTTTGTAAGCATATTTTAAATAACTCCCTACTGACATTTTCCCTATCTCCCTTCTTCTATTATTTTCTATTCTATTTAGAAAAAAATAGTTTTTTTCCTTGTTGATATATTATTTTATCTTTTAATAAAAATAGCATAGAAAAATATGCAAAAATACCCACTATTACTTTTATGATTAAGCGAGGCATTATGTATATTGGAGCAGATACCTTACCCACTACAATTAACATAATCACCCCTGACAATATATACTTCCATGCACAAACTAAAATCTTTCTTACCGCAATAATTTGGTTTATATAATAAAACTGTACCATCGTTATTGCCATTTCAGCCAATACAATAGAAATTGCTGCACCAACAGCTTTAAACTGTGGAATTAAAATTAAATTCATTATAATATCTACTAAAGCCCCTACACATACAGATATAGTAAATTTCTTTTGCTCTCCCATTGGGATAAAATATTGTAAACCAGTGACATTATTTAAGCCAACCATAATCACAATTACTGAAAAAACAGATAGGACTACTGCTGTTTTTTCATACCCACTTCCTAGAAATATAACAGTAAATTCCTTACTAACCCCTATCAGCCCAAACATAATAGGGATTCCCATAAACCATACAAACTGGAAAGAATGTTTAATTTCTAAATACGCCTGTTCCATTTTTCCTTCCGCATATAAATTAGAAATCCTTGGCATCATAACCGCTGAAAGTGCTGAGACTATCGAAGCCGCTAACCTTGCTATTTTTTCTGCCTGTTCATAATATCCACTTTCTGCCAAAGATTGCCCTAGCATCCCTAACATCGTTTTATCAAAAACGGTATATAGCTGAATAATAACCTGTGGAATATATAATGCTAAAATTGCCTTTCCATGTTTTCTTATTTCTAACTTAGGTCCTTTATATTTTTTTATTTTCCTTATTACTTGGCTCCATAAAGATAGGTTAGCAAGCAAAGCAATAACTGAAAGGCAAAAAATATATACCCCTAAATCTTCTTTTGTTTTTACAAAAATAAAAATACAAAAAAGCCCAGCTATTTTTATATATATATTCCGAATTACTGTATATTTATAATTTTCTAATCCTTGATAATACCATGCAATATCAAATAACGCTGCCATAATTGTTGGTATTTGGAGATAGTAAACCATCCTATATTCTGTACTATATAATAGAAAAATCAAATAGAAAGCAAAACTTGTCCCTGTTGTTATGACATGGATAGAAAACAATTCTAAAAAAGTTTTTATTTGTAATTCCTCACTATACTGGTAATAAGCAATTTCCCTTTGCCCATATAAATGGATCCCCAAATTTGCAAACGCCGTAAAATAAGTAACCGTTGACTTGGTATAACTATAAACACCAATTCCATCCGCCCCTAATACCCTAGATACATATGGTATTGTAATAAGTGGCAGGAACAAAGTAATAACTTGATAAACTAGATTATATAAATAATTTTTTCTTACCTTATTCAACCCATACACCTTCTTTTTGCTTTTAATAATGTATGTGCCAACCAATAAGAACCCCATGTGTTTATTTTTAATAAAGACATCCCTGGTACACGTGCCATCTTCTTATATATTTCATTTGCCTCTTTTTTTAACTTTAAATTGATATAACAAATCCTTTCTTTGGCTTCTTTCCCCAATGGCATATGTAAACATATCCAAAAATAATCCTTTACAATACCTAAAATAAATTTTACCATATATTCTTTTTTTATAAGGCTTACTTCCATATATACCGCCTGATAAAAATGTATAATATTTGTCAAAATTATACACATCATCTCCACATTTTTAATGCGGTTCTTTATATTCATACTTTGTGTTTGCGTCCCCACTCTATACATATAAATAGGTTCCTTATAGACTATTACAGTACTTATATATGGAAGAGGATATAACACATATTCTATATCTTCATAATAGCAATTTTCTTGGAAAACTATCTGTTTGCTTTTTAATAAACTTGTCCTATATGTAACTGCATGTAATTGTAATGTTTGGTCTAAGGTATTCAAAATCTTATCTATTTCTTTTATTTCCCCATAATAACCAGAGGGATAAGAAATTATTTTACTTACTTTCTTCTCTATGTTATATTCTACAAATGGGTTTATAATTAAATCTACCTCTAGTTGCTTTAATTTCAAAACAAAACTAACAAAATTATCAGTAATTACCCAGTCATCTCCATCTACTACTTTAAAATACTTTCCATTTGCTTCTTTTATCCCACGATTAATAACAGAACCATGCCCTCCATTTTCCTTCCTAACTAGCCTAACGGTATCTGGATATTTCTCTATATACTTTTTTGCTTCTAAAGCTGTATTATCTTTACTCCCATCATCAATTATTATAATTTCTATATCATTTAAAATCTGTTTATCTAAAAAATATGGCAAACATTCATTAATATAACATTCTGTATTATAAGATGGTATAATAATTGTTAAAATTTTCTTTATTTTATGATCCATTTCCACTCCATTCCAAAATAGCCATATATCTTACATGCAATCCTATAATTCCAACACACCATTAGCCCAAACATTTTACTTGTTATTTTATAGCCACTAAATAAATAATATGGATAACCTTGTTTTATATAATGTTGTAACACCAAAACAGCCTTATTTTCTCTTTCTCCACTTTGTGCCAATTCTTTAAAAAAAGAAATACAGTAACGTACTAACCGGTTATATGCAACTCTCTCAAGCCCCGGATAAAATTCCTTTAAAAATTCAATTTGTTCTTTTGAAATTCCAATCATATCTAATTTTTTCTCGTGGAAACGCTGCTGCATAATACTTCCTTCTCTCTTTCGGTAATAATACAACGGCACATTATAAAAAATAATTTTTTCCGCTTTATGGAATACCTTATATATTGTTGCCAAATCCTCATATATCTTATCTTCAGGAAACCAAATCCCATTAAATACTTCTTTTCGGAATAACTTCCCCCCTGCGGATGTATTAAATGTTTTTTCTTTTAACATTTGTTTAATCGCACTTTCCGAATTATATCTTTGTATCTTTCCTTTTTTCCTCTTTCCTTCTCCTCGGTGCATAGAAGAAATCACAATTTCAGCCTTTTCTTTTTTTAATATCTCTAACAATATTTGGCACATGTCTTCTTCAATTGTATCATCTCCATCTACAAATAAATAATAATCTCCTCTTGCATATTCCATTCCATAGTTCCTTGCACTAGAAAGGCCACCATTTTCTTTTATAAATACTTTTACCCTAGAATCTATTTGCGCATAATTTTGGCATATCTCCCCACTTCTATCTGTAGAACCATCATTAATTAATAAAATTTCTATTTTACTATAAGTCTGGCACAATATACTTTTAATACATTCTTCAATATATTTTTCAATATTATATACGGGAACAATAATACTAATTAATTCCATTTTAATATTCTCCTAACCCTAATATTACTTATTAACCTTACTTTTAGGTTATGGCAAACCCCTGCTATAAAAAAACATATAAAACACATTATTATCCCTATAATAATAGAATTAATACTACCACCATCTAATAATACCTTAGAAAATGGGACTGTTAGTAAGCATATGGAAAATAAGTTTTTCTTTTTTAAAAAATAATCCAGGCACCCTTCTGCTATTAAATAAGGAAAGAGTAAATTTAAAATACTTCCAATTATTCCAAAATTTGCGTACCCTTCTGCCAATAGACCCGGCTGTGCATAAGATGCCCCTACCATACTTGCAGAAATCAATGGTAAACTTATATAAGGAAATCCAAAAATAGGGGCTGCTGCCTTTATAAAGGTAATTCCATAAAAATATCCATTTTCTTGTACATATTCTATAATGTTCCCGCCCAATATACTCCAAATCCCAAATAAACGATAAATTTGGTTCTCTATATAATGGCTTAATGCAGCTGTATTTTGTAAAATCAACTGGATATCGTACTGTTTATTAAAAAAATAATTTAGCTTAACAATTTCTGAAACTACCCCATACAGCCCAACTGCAACTATGCCTAATACCAAAAGGCATATAATTTTTTTTGGTTTTGATTTTTCTGTATAGGATTCTATAAATAAATAAGCAAGTATAATTGGCAAAAAATATTCCACCATAATATAACGGTATATTACAAAATGTAAAATAACTATCGCACTGCCTGTTACCATACAAAATAAAAACAAAGATATATGGTATTTCCTTATTTTCAGCCTTAAGAAAACATAACAAATAATGGGAGCATAAAGCAACGCCATAGAAACCCCGCCATATATAGTTACAGGCAGACAAAATAAAATTCCCATTAACCATACTGCAATATCAGATTCATATGTAAATTCCCGTTTTACTGGCAATATTGTCTTTCTCTTTAAACTAAGCAACACGGCGATAATACACATACAACTTATATATACAATAAAATATAAGAAAAACTGATCGCTTGGTACTCGTTCCCCTACTTTTTTATATTGTAAAAGTACCAAATTTTCTTTTATAAAATAACATGGGAACAAATTATAAGTAATAAAAAAAACGATAAACAGAAAAATATACCCTGTACTAAAAAGTTTTCTTTTTTTCTCATATAAAATAGAAACTCCCAAAAACACAAATAACATAATAGCTTCAGCAACCATTCGTTCATAATATCTTTTTTCTATCATATATGCCATCATTCCAATCCCCAATACCAAAGCGGCAACCCTAGATAAGCGAAATAACATATGTGTCATTTTTTATTCCTCTCCCGTCTCTTTCGGTTGATATAATAATTTTTTAATTTTTCTGCTTCTTTTTCTATGTCAAATCCTTTCTCTATAAACTCTTCCCCTATCTCCTCCCTACTTCCAACAGGCTGGTTTGCTATCTCTATTATTTTATCTGCCCAATTTTCTATTTTAGAAGATAAAGACATATAACTGCAATTCCTTACAGAAACCTCTTTTGTAATGGCATCGCTTAACAGACATGGCAACCCAGATGCTTGTGCTTCTAACGCGACCAATGGCAACCCTTCTTTCCATGAAGTCATTACAAACACATCCATTGCCTGTAATAATTCCTCTACATTTTTCGAATATCCATAAAAAATTACCTGTTTCTCCATTTTCCTTTTTTTCACTTCTATTTTTAATTGCCCTTCTAATTCCCCACACCCTACAAACAATAAACATGCCTTTTTTATTTTTTTTATTATTTCTTCAAATATTTGGATTAAAAATATGTAATTTTTTTCTTTTTCCATCCTTCCCACTGTGCCAACTACTAATGTTCCTTCCTCTATCCCTAATTTTCTCCTAATATCTTCTCTTTTTTTTCTTTGATATTTATACTTTTTATAATCAATGGCGTTATTTAATACTTGATATTCTTTTTTATATCCATAAAATAAAAAATTTCCTGCTGCCTCTGAACATGCCATTAAATCAGTTGCTTGCCATCTTAATGGTAAACACAAAACCCTATTTCTAATCCTATTCCACCTTTTTGCAGAGTATATTGTACTATGGCTATGCAAAATTCGAATATTTATCCCATATTTTTTTGCAAAGTAAAAACATAGGCTTGCAATATTTGGAGAATGGACATGGACAATATCAAAATAATGTTTTTTAAAAAACTTATTTAATAGGGCAGCTATAGAAAAAAAACGAATTTCTTTTAATTGGGGGAAAAGAAATACTTGGCTTCCCATAGCCTTTACCTTTCTATCAAATTCTCCATCTTTATTATCTGAAAATATTAAATAATCCATTTGAATTTTTTCTTCTTTCATATATAACTGATAATTCAATAAAACCGTCTCCACCCCACCAATCGGTCTTACTCCAATTACATGCAGAATCCTTACTTGTTCTTTCATATTAATCTCTATTTTTACTTCTCCTCAATTTTCTTATATATATCCTTTCTCTTACTCTCCCAGGCAAAATACACATAAAAAAATATCCACTTATTATTTTTATAACATCAAAAATAGTGCAAAAATGTATTTTCCTCATATAGTGATATAACCTGCATAATGACTTGAAATACTTTAATCCTCCTCTTCGGTTATACATCCCTTCTCCAACCCTCATATATAATAAATTTTCTTGGATATTATAAGCCCTTGCACCATTTCCTAGCATCCTAACCCATAAATAATAATCTTCTAATAAATAAAACGGCTGATATCCATTTACTGCTTCTACTGCTGTTTTCCGAAACATAACCGCTGGATGGTTAAAAGGGTTTCTTATCCTCGCATATCGTATAATTTCTTCTTGGTTTTCTGGAAGGATTTTATATATTTTCCGATCCCCTGGCACTTTATTAAACTCTTCTATTGTACCGCTAACAATATCTACCTGCTTAGTACAAAAAATCTCTATCTGTTTCTCACAGCGGCAAGGTTTTGCTATATCATCAGAATCCATACGTGCAACTAACTCATGTTTACAATAAGGTAGCCCTTCTTGCAATGCAATTCCTAACCCTCTATTCCTTTCCAAACGAAGAATAGAAAAAATCCCTGGATTATTTTCTTGAAATTCTTTTATAATCTGTTCCAATTCTTTTGTTAATTTCCCATCACAAACTAATACAAAATTATCTGTTTTTAACGTTTGGCTTAGTATGCTTTGTATACTTTCTTTTAAATGCCCTGGCTGCTCTTTTTTATATACTGACATTAATATGGAATATCCTTTGTCCATCTCTTTCCCTCTGCCCGTTTGATACTTTCTTTAAAAGAAACCTGCCCAATTTTTTCCCCATCTTGATAAATAAGAGTCCCAAATATTTTATCTATCAAATATTTAGGTAAAAATGGCACAATCCCATTTATTTTATTTGTAATCCAAATTGAATGTCCATGTTCTTTTGCTATACAAGCCACTAATTCACTGGTATTTACATAACATTCATTCTGGGGTAAAAATATCCCGTCTGCCCTTTTTTCAATTACTTGTCTAATATAAAAGCATAAATTTTCTATTGACAACATACTTCTTTTATTATTTATTTTAGGAAAAATAGGCGTAATTTTAGCAAACCAAGATAATTTCTTATAATTCCCTTGGCATCCATTCCCATATACCATAGGCGGCCTTAAGATACATACCTGGAATTTTTCACTTCTTATTTGTTCCAATGCTTTTTCTGCCATATATTTACTTTTGCCATATAAGCTTTTTGGATATGGTATTGTTTGATTGGTAATCACACCTGTTTGTATTCCATACACATTCATTGTACTTAAAAAAATAAACTGCTTTACTCCTTCTTTTTTTGCTTTTTTTGCAATCTCTTCTGTCAATCTTGTATTAATAGCAAAATATTCTTCCCAAGATTTTTTCTTTTTATGCACTAATGCAGCACAATGTAATACTACATCATATTTGCAAAATGGTTCTTGGTTCCACAAAGAATCCCTTACAGAAATAAGAGTAACCGAATATTGTTTCTCCTTATTATTGCAATAATCAAGATACTCTACTACTTTTTTTGCAATATAACTATTTTTTCCTGTAATCAATATTTGCTTCATAATTTGTACTATCCCTTGTTATTTTCCATGCTGCCTTCTAAAATTCCTTCCTGTTTTAAAACACAGCTTACTGTTTTCACCAAACACTTACAATCAAAGAAAAAACTTTGCTTTTTTGCATACTCTCCATCTAACTTTGCTTTTTCTTCAATAGACAGTTCATCTCTCCCATGAATCTGCGCCCAGCCTGTCAATCCTACTGGAATATGGTTTGCCCCATATTTCTCCCTTTCTTCTATTAAATCTTCTTGGTTCCAAAGTGCTGGCCTTGGGCCAATCAAGCTCATTTCCCCTTTTAAAATATTAAACATTTGTGGAAGCTCGTCTAAAGAAGTTTTTCTTAATACCTTTCCTATCCTAGTTATGTATTGTTCTGGATGCTGTAATAAATGAGTGGGCATATCCTTTGGTGTTTCTATTTGCATTGTTCGGAATTTTAAAATATAGAATTCTTTTTTGTCTTTTCCAATCCTTTTTTGCTGAAACAAAACTGGTCCTTTAGAATCCAGTTTTACTCCCAAAGATACCAATAACAAAAGTGGTGACAGCAAGCATATCCCTATTAATGACAGAAAAATATCCAACCCTCGTTTTACATACTTATACATACATTTTTTTCCTTTCTATACAAATTAATAACTCCCAGTACAACTGCCTTACGGCTTCTTTAAAAGTATGGTTCCTTTTAGGTGGTACTGTACCTATAAAATTGTCCCTTAAGACTTTTTTCTTTTTATTCTCATAAAGTATACTTTATGAGAATCCTCCCTTGTTTGTGCATATTGTATAAAAAAATAGAAAAAAACTCCTTGCAATATCTGTAAAATATGGTAAAATAGCATAAGAAAAAACCACTCCGAAAAAGTATACTTTTTCGGAGTGGTTTTTATTTTAAATGATTATTTAAAATAAATATTAAACTACACGTTGTAATAATATATCATAATTAATTTTTTTATAAAATAATGCTTCTATGTCAGAAAAACTTTTTTCTCCCATTCCCAATATCCACATTAATTTTGCATATACTGCCTCAAAATTCATATCATATGCTTCCAAATAAGGAATCCTTCCATTTAACCGTTTTCCCACTTCATAAGTAGATAAATTACTGCCCTCATATGTGACTTGCGTAGTCATAACAATTACTTTAGAACCCTCTTTATATTGTTTTACTAAATTACAGAAATCGTCCAATATGCTGTCTGGTATTCCGCCTACCCCAAAACTCTCTATAATAATTCCACTATATTCCTTAAAAATTGGTCCTAAAATTTCTGGCCCAATGCCAGGTGTTAATTTTAATACATATACCTTTTGGCTCATAGCCTGATAAAAAATAGTTTGGTTCCCTTCTGCTTCACAGGGGAAATAACGGACAATCCTCCCATGCTGCATTGAAGCTAAGTCTGGAAAATTTATACTAGAAAACGCATGGTAACTAAAACTTTTTGTTTTTTTTGCCCTCGTGCCTGCAATTACTTTTCCATCAAATATTACACATACTCCCCTACTTTCCTTATCTGCCGCATATATAATACTATCATATAAATTCTTTTTCGCATCTGTAATTTCCATTTGAATTGGCTGCTGTGAACCAGTAAGTACAATTGGCTTTACTGTATTTTGTATTAAATAAGAAAGTGCGGCTGCCGTATATGCCATGGTATCTGTTCCATGACATATTACAAAACCATCATATATTTTATAATTTTCCTCAATTATATTTTCCAGCTTAATCCAAACCTTGCTGTCTACATTTGTGCTATCCAAATTACATACTTGGATTGTCTCTATAAAAATATCCCTATCTAAAGCTGGTAAATAGGACAGAATCTGGCTGGCATCTAAAATTGGTTCTAACCCATATTCTGTTTTAATAGAAGCAATTGTACCTCCTGTAAATAACATCAATATTCTACGCATCTCTTTCTTTACATCCCTTTTAAACGAAAACGATTTACCAATTCGTATAATCGCTTGGATTGCTCTGACAACTTCGCACTTGTCGTTGTATTTTGTTGCACGGCTGCCGAATTAGATTGTACTACATCATTAATTAAGTCTACTTTTTGTGTTAATTGGTTTAAAACACTCTTTTGATTTTGTGACGCATCACTAATTTTATTCATGGAACTAGCGGCTTCTTCTGCACCATCTACTACAGCAAGAAGAGAAGCTGCTGTTTCATCTGCAATTTGAATACCATTTTTTACAGCTTGGTTAGCTGCCTCTATTAGATCTTCTGTTTGTTCTACTGCTTCTCCACTTTTTTCTGCAAGGTTTCGAATCTCATTTGCTACGACAGCAAATCCACGACCTGCCATTCCTGCCCTAGCCGCCTCAATAGATGCATTTAAAGAAAGCAAATTGGTTTGTTTTGCAATTCCCTGAATTGTCATAACAATCTTTTTAATTTCCTCTGAAGTTTTATCGATATCCGACATAGCTTGAACTAAATGTTTCATAGCCTGATTACTCATTTCAATTTGTTCTTTCACTTCAAATACCTTTTTATTTGCATTCTGTGCATCCTGTGCATTTGTTGAAACTACTTCTGCAATACTTTCTATTGATGCAGCAAGTTCTTCTATTGCAGCTACCTGCTCTAAAACACCATCTGCAAGAACTTGTGTACCAGTAGATACACTTTCTGAACCTTCTGATACCACATTTGCAGATATAGTAATCTGTTGTAATGTCTCATTAAGAGATTTGGATATCTGCTCAATAGACTCCTGAATTGGTATAAAATCACCAATATACTTTTGTGTAATCGTAATATCCATATTATTAGCAGCCATTTCAGAAAGTTGCTTAGATATATCATTCACATAGTTATTCATCGTATGGCTAATATGGTTAAATGCCTTAGAAAGACGGCCTAACTCATCATTTGAATCTACATCAATATGGATATTCAAATCTCCTACTTCTAACCTAGAAGCCCCCTCTATAATCTGTTTTACTGGCGAAAGAGAAGTTTTAATTATATAATAAATAACAAATAACAACAAAATACCAGCAAGAACAACAATAACTGACAATTTTCCTACATCTTCAATAATTGCCATATTTAATTCGCTTAAATCAATACATAAATACATAACCCACAGGTTTCCAGCACTCATCTTTAAAGGAATTGTAACAGAAACACCTCTTTTTTCTGTTGCAAAATTTTTTACCCCTTGGTCTACAATCTTATTACTATTGACATATGCCCCATCTGGCATAGAACGCAATTTTTCGCCATTTTCAAAGATTTTATTATAACCTATATCTGTAGCAGATTTTCCAACCATAGATGGATTTGCCGTATCTAAAAGTACCGTACCATCTTCTGAAAGCGCTACCATATGAGTAGAAAAATAGCCTGTGCCTGCATATCGGCGGGACTGCATATCATCTAACGCCACATCTACGCCTGCCACCCCATAAAAATTCCCATCTACATCATAAATAGGAGCAAGAATACTAATCATCATAATATCCTTTCCCATTAAATTATAAATATATGGCTCATAAATATATGGCTCTCCCGTTGTTTTCATTTGCATCCAATATTCTTTTGTATAATTATCAAAAGCATCCTCATGTTTCTCAAATAAATACCCTGTCCCTTCTTCATTTGGATACGCAATTGCCTCATATGCAATGTCTCGTTTATATACGCTATATGGTTCACCATTTTCATCGGCCACTACATTTTGCTCAAAATATGCAAATACAGTAGTAAAACTTTTATCGCCCTCTAATACACCTAATAATGCCCTATCAATTGCATCCCTTTGTTCGCTTGGATCTAAAGCAGAAATATTTTTCAGTGCACCAGCTAAACCAATTACCCTGCCATATGAATTTTCAATATCATTTACAATTAAAAACGCATTTTCATAGGCAGCAGCTACCAACTTATCTTTTGTACTGTTAAGCAAAGAACTAGCAGAAAGTAAGCCGGATACTATTACTGTCACCAGAAATATAAACCCAACCATAAATGCTATTTTAGATATAATCTTTTTCCCAAGACTACTCTCTGTTATTATTTTAGCATTTTTTTCTGTTTGTACCATAATCCTATCTCCTCCTAAAATCTATCTTAATATATTATGTATTCCTATTATAGACTATTTCTAAAAAAAAGCAACGAAAAAAGGCATTCTTTCACATAACATATGTAAAAGAATGCCTTACACAATTTGAAAATCGAATATTTGCTATATATATTTCCTAGCACGCATTGTAAATAACTTATCAAATATAAAGAATCTGTATTTTAACTTGTTCCTTATGCCTTTAATACAAACTGTCCCACTAAATGCTCTAAATTATCTGACTGTGCAGACAATTCTTCACTAGTAGCTGAAGTTTCTTGTGCAGCAGCAGAATTACTTTGAATAACTTCTGAAATCTGCTCTACCCCAAGTTCTAGTTGTTTCATTGCATCTGCCTGTGAATTAGACAACTCACTAATCTCATGTGTAGAGTTTGCAAGTGACTTAATTCCATTAATTACAGATTCGATTGCTGCTGTTGTCTTTAATGTAATATTATTTCCTTGTTCAATTTCCTGAATCGAATTTTCAATCAATCTCTTTGTATTTACAGCGGAATTTGCACTATCTGATGCAAGCTTGCCTATCTGGTCTGCCACTACAGCAAATCCCTTGCCTGCTTCTCCTGCTCTTGCTGCCTCAATCGAAGCATTCAGTGATAAAAGATTTGTTTGTGCTGCAATATCTTCAATTTCAGCAATAATATTTGCAATTTCTTTTGATGTATTATTAATACGTTCCATTGCCTCATTTAAATGCTTAATATCTTCATTGCTCTTTTCTGCTTCTTGCTCAAACTCTTTTGCTGCCTCATATGATTGATTTGCTTTTTTAGAACTATTAATAACTGCTTCTGTAACATTTTGGATTGTTGCTGTTAATTCTTGCACAGAACCTGCTTGATCCGTTGCCCCTTCTGCCAATGATTGTGCACTCTCAGCCATCTGTCCTGCCCCAAGTGCCACCTGTTCAGAAGCTTCGTTAATCCTTCCAAGTGTATTGCTTAATGAATTGGTAATCATAGTGATTGCTTCATCTAATGCCTTAAAGTCACCCTTAAATGGAATTTTAGTTTCCACATTAAAATTCCCTGCTGCAAGCTCTGCACATATCCTTGTTAATTCCTCGATATATGCCCGGATCATTTCAGCAGCTTCCTTAAAGGAATCTGTCATTTCACCAATCTCGTCTGGATACATCTTTTCTACTTGGATATGGAGATTACCACTTGCAAGCTTTGCAGATGCTTCTTTTACTTTTCCAATTGGATTTGCAAACAAACCTGCTACAAACCCTGAAAACTTCATTGAGATAAAAATTGCTACAAAAATAACAATTACCATAACTCCCATAATCACATAAGTTTGAATTGTTAAACTTCTAGAAACCTTATTCCCTGTTTCTACATTATAATCAATCAGTGCTTCTACAGCATCTGTAAGTTTCTTTAATGTTGGTTTTCCTTGTGTCATAAGAAGCTCTAAAGCGTCACTAGCTTCATTCCTTAACGCCATTTCCCGTACCTGAGCAAAAATACTCCTGTAAAGAGGCAATGTTTCATCAATTATTTTAATGTACTCCAGCTCTTCTGTTGTATTACAGTGTTGCTTCATCGTTATAAGCGCTTCATCCGTGATGGCTTTTATTCCATCTAGTTCTTCTGTTGCCTCCTGCATTAATGCTTCATCTTCCAAAAGGATTAGCTCTCTAATCATAGCAGGTTCTTTATTTAGATATGTACTAAATATACCAATTTCACCCTGTGAAAATCCATTTGTCACCAACGCATGGCTATAATTAAGATTACTATATAATAAAATAATCAGCCCTAGAATTCCTGAAAGACTGGCAAGCATCACCACTAATGTAAAGCAAAACCTTAACTTTCTTTCTACTTTCATTGTTTTTATCTTTTCAAACACTCTTTAATCCTCCCAAAAATAAACAAACACTTCTATTTCTCTCCTAAATTTGCTTCTTTATTTTTAACCAGCTTAAATACAATACTATATTCTCATGTCAAGGTGCTGTTTTAATATGATATATCTGAACTCATTAATTATAACATCATTTTGCATAAAAAACAACCTTCTTTTATGGGAATTTTTGACGAAATTTGTTAATATATAGCTATATTTTAGCTAAAATAGATAATATACTTCTATATTCAATCCTTTTTTATCAAAATCCAAAAATTTACTTTTTTTTGGAATAAAAAAATCCAAAAGAGCAATTTACAACCGGTTAAAATAGGAACTTAAAGAATAACATAAATTTAAAGCTAACATAATAACAGGCTGATGTAACAAATAAATAATTAGAGAATGTCTCCCTATCCACTCTATATATCTAGACCAACCTTTTTCTAAATAATATAACCCATTTTTCCCTTTTATAAAAAAATAAAGATAATACCCAAAAATAAATAAAAATACCCATGGGACCAAAGAAAAATAATCAGAGGACATAAACCCAAAATAAGGGAACCCTAAATATGCTGTAAACATATTTCGGTACCAACTACTGGGGATTACAAAGAAATTCCAATTTTCAAACCCTCCATACCCTTCATTCACATTGCGGAACAGCACAAAAAGTAATGCTGCCATTATCATTCCTAATTCTGGTTTTCTTCCTTTTAAAAGATGGCCTAATGGAATCATAAGTAACATACAAGAACCAAGAAGCGTTAATACCCCAAACACCACTTGGTCCCTTGGCATAAAAATGCCTGTTATTACAGTTACCAAAAAACCTGACATAAATATGGTAATGCCCCGTTTTAATTTTCTTTTTCCCAATGGAAAACAAAAACCTGATAATAAAATAAAAGTCCAACAAATACTTTGCTGCCAAATATATGCTACTTCTGTTTGATACCATGTAATATCCCAGCCAAATATGTATACTAAATCCCATATTAGATGATAGACCATCATTCCAAGTAAAGTAAAACCCCTAATTCCATCTAGCATCCTATATCGCTTCATCTGTGCAATATCATTCCCTTTTGTAAAAATTTATCGTTCACGCACTTGGAATTTCTTTGTTAATTTATCTAAAGCAACGGCTTCTGTAGAAAGCTCTTCACTAAACGACAATAATTCTTTTGAAGATAACGTATTTTCCTGTGTTACTATTGTAATCTTTTCCATGCTGCCTTCTATTTCCCTTACTGCTACAGCTTGTTTATCAGAAGCAATGCTAATGCCTGCTACCTCTAAAATAATCGAATCCAAATCTTCAATTACGGTTTTCAATGCCTTTTCTGTTTCACTTACCTTTTGGTTCCCATTCTCAACCTCGTATTGGTTCTGATCGAGCAGATGCCTTGTCGTTTCTGCTGACTTTGCACTATTCTCAGCTAATTTCTGGATCTCTTCTGCCACTACGGCAAAACCTTTCCCTGCTTCCCCTGCTCTTGCTGCCTCAATGGAAGCATTTAACGACAATAAATTTGTCCTAGAAGCAATATCTTCTATTTCTGCAATAACTGCCTTAATTTCCACGGATGTCTGAGAAATCCTTTCCATTGCCTCTACTAAAGCCTGCATTTTCTCTTTACTAACATCTGCTTCTTTCCCAACTTCCTTTGCTTTATCATGTACTCTGTCTGTAGCAGCACTATTGGCCGTAATCTGTTTTGCTACTTCAGCCACATGGCTGCTTAACTTTTCTATAGACTCATTCTGGCTTTGTGCCCCATCTGCAAGCCTTTGTGCATTTCCTGCTAAATGATTCGAACCAGAAGAAACTTGGTTTGATGCTTCCTGCATTTCCCCAGCTATTCCACTAATACTAGAAACCGTATTGACAAGCTGATCCATAATTTGCCCAAAACTTCCTACATAAGCTTCCTTACATTGAGAACGGACATCAAAATTCCCTCTTGCAAACTCACCTAGAATCTGTATTATATCATTAATAATCAAATTCAATTGTTTTCCTGTTTTTCGGAAACAATCTGCAAGAGAACCAATTTCATCCTCCGACTTATATTCAATATTATTATTTAAGTCTCCTTCTGCCATTTTTATAGACACATCTTCTAACTCTTTTAATGGATTAATAATGTAATATAACAGCCATTTTATCCTTTGTATACCCACCATAATACTAATGCCAGAAATAATCACTAAAATTGCTATACTAATAACCTTAAGTGTACCCTCTATCTGATCAGGCGCTGCCTCAATGCAGGATATTGCCAGAATTGCTATAACAATACTAGCTATGTAAAAGGTAATCAACATATAAAAAGACCTTTCAATTTTTCCGCGAATACTTTGCTGCTTAAATCTTTCTTCTGATGGTTTCATTTTCCATACCTCCATTCTGCTATTTTTCAGTTAGTTATCCTTTTGGCTTTTTATTAATTATCACAATGTTATTATTATAAAATAGGAAAGATAGAAATGCAAGACTAATTATTTCTTGATTATTTAGAAAATATAAATTTGACAAACCCACATATTTTGTTGTTTTCGTGCCTTTTTGTTGTTGACAACAACTAAAGCATAATTTATAATTGCATTGCTGAAAAATACAGACTTTCCAATTCTGATTATATAATGATTGAAAAGTTTGTAAATCTAAAGCCAGAAGTAAGGCAAAATATATATATAATTATTTTAGGGAAGTGGTCAGTACATTTCCCTATGAAAATATAGAACTGCAAGAACAATCAGTGGAGGAACTGGAAGAAGCGTATACAAATAGTCGCTCTAACTCTGTATCAAAAACGACCTTATCTATTTCAAGTATTACAAATGAAAAACAGAAAAATGCTTAAAGAAAAGAAAGTAAGTATATAATATAAACAACAATACAAGAAAGGAGATTTTTAGTATGGATTTAGCCCTGGAAAAAATTTACACAGAAAATGATTATTATAATCTACCAGAAAATACTCGAGCAGAACTAATTGATGGACATTTCTACAATATGTCTGCACCTAGCCGGATACATCAAGAAATTTTAAACTATATCAATAACACTATTTTTAACTATATTAGATCAAAAAATGGGCTTTGCAAAGTTTACCCTGCTCCATTTGCTGTCCAATTATTCAAAGATAAAACCACAATAGTTGAACCAGATATCAGTGTTATCTGTGATAAAAACAAACTTACAAATCGAGGCTGTTTTGGGGCACCAAACTGGATTATTGAAATCGTTTCTCCTAACAACGCTAACCACGATTATATACGCAAACTAAATTTATATGCAAATGCAGGCGTTCAAGAATACTGGATTGTTGATCCTATGACCAAACTAGTCTATATATATCACTTTAAAACTGACCATTTCAAAGCCCTGCCTTACTCTTTTAATGATGAAATCAGAGGTAGTATCTTTGAAGACTTCTGTATTTGCCTAAAGGAATTTATAGCAGAATAAAAGAAGCACTACATAGGAGTGCCACTTTAAATGTGCCAGAGTAAATGGAAAATGCAAACAAGTATCTAAAAGTGGGTTTAGAACCAAAAAAGGAGTGGTTGCCCACCCGTAAAATTTAGGTGGGCAAATGGTGGACAATTTCCACTTTTTCGCTTCTTCAAATCCCAAAAATACGTATTATTTCTTGACTATCTGGCAAATAGTTTCAATAGAATCTGTCCATGGGAACATATCAACTGGGACTGCCACTTTTGCATCATACCCTTTTTGTTTAAAGTATTGTAAATCCCTTGCAAGTGTTTCTGGGTTACACGAAATATAAACTACACGCTTTGCCTTTACTGCTGCCAATGAATCTATAAATTCCTCTGTACTGCCACTTCTAGGTGGGTCCATAAATACAATATCCAATGTCTGCCCATCTTTTGCAAGCTGTACCATAAATTCACTGGCATCTCCCTGAAAAAAACGTACATTTTCTATTTTATTTCTTTTTGCATTATTTATAGCATCTTTCACAGCTTCTGTATTTAATTCTACCCCTGCCACTTGCTTACAATAAGGAGATGCAATTAAGGAAATTGTGCCTATTCCGCAATATGCGTCTAGTACATTTTCTTTCCCTGTCAGCCCTGCTAGTTCTATTGCTTTTTTATACAGTTTTTCAGTTTGGGTAGGATTTACCTGATAAAAAGATCTAGAAGAAATGCGGAATGTATATCCACACAGCTTATCTTCTATATAGCCTTTCCCATATAAAATATTTTCTTTTTTCCCTAATACCATACTGGTATTCCTATCATTTACATTTTGTATTATAGTGGTAATCTCATTATGTTCTTTTAGCAAAGCTTTTACAAAATTATTTTTAGAAGGAAATACCGGAGATGTAGTGACAAGCACTACCATAACCTGCCCGCTTGAAAAACTGCGCCGTACCAATACATGCCTTAATAGCCCATATCCTGTATCCTCATCATATATTTTAATCTTAAAAGAAGGCAGCAGTTTCCGTACAGACACAATAATTGCATCACTTTTCTGATCCTCTATTATACAGCTGTCAATAGGCACTACCTTATGTGTCCCTTCTTGGTAAATGCCAGAAATAACTTTCCCTTTCCTGTCCCTGTCAAATACTGCGTGTACTTTATTCCTATAATAATATGGGTTTTCCATGCTAAGTATTGGCTGTACTTTACAAAACTCTTTTAATAAGGCTTGTACTATTTTCTGTTTTTCCTTTAATTGTTTTTCATAGGTTATCCCTTGATAAGCGCAGCCACCACATTTTTTTGAATATTGGCAGCCTATCTTTTCTTTTTTCTCTATACTTTCTTTTTTTTGTACATTTTCCCTTGTCTGCATTATGCCTTAACTCACTCTCTTTTTTACTTTTTAATTTTTTCTATTATATAAAAGAAAAAAGAAAAAATCAAGCTGCAGGCCCTCCTTAGGATTAAAAGAATATACATTCCACATAAAACCCAAACAAACACCCTGCCTGCTTTTATATAAAGAGTACCATCCCGTTTTGGCCTCATTGCTGCTTGAAACGCCATACTGGTATTCTCCGGTATACTGGCAACTACACGCCCCCGTCCATCTATTATAGCACTAATCCCTGTATTCCCAGCACGGATTACATAACGGTCACTTTCCACTGCACGGAGTATTGCATGGGCATAATGTTCCCTCATTGCTGGTGTATTTTGGAACCAAGAGTCATTACTTACGATAACCAAAGCCTCTGCCCCTTTTTCTACTGCTTCTTTTGCAATCTCTGGAAAAATAGACTCATAACAGATTAATGCCCCTATTTTCCCTGCCTTTGTATCAAATACTGCCATTTCTTCCCCTGCCTTAAAATAATTTCCTGACATAAAATCTATTAACCATGGGCACATCTTATTAAAAAACTCTGCAAATGGAAGAAATTCTCCAAATGGCACTAAAATTTGTTTTCTATAAACCGTTTGGTTAATCCCATCTTCTTTTATATGGTAGACAACATTATAAAAATTTGTTTCTTCTCCTATTTCCTCTTTTTGAATGGCACCTACTAATAGTTCTGCTGAAAGCTGTTTGCTAATAGACATTAACTCTTCTCTTCCTTCCTTCTCATCCATCACCGCATAAGGAAGAGCTGTTTCTGGCATAATAATTAATTCTACAAAAGGATTAGCATACTGATAAGCCAATTTTTTATAATCCTTTAAAATATCCTTTGATTCCATTGCCCATTTTTCGCTTCCCTCATGGTTTCCTTGTACTATTAGCACCTGTTTTGTCCCTTCTTCTTTTTGGTACAGCCTTACTTCCCCATATAATAAAACTGCCCCTATAAAAGCTCCTGCCAAAACTATAGAGCGATCTAGTTTCCGTTTCATTATCAGTTTTGCTAACCATGTATTCCAAAGAATCACACAAAAACTTACAAAAAGGCTTCCAAACAAAGAAGCACCTTGGATAAAAATCGGCATTTTTACAACAGGGACTGCTAACCGGAACCACGGGAAAGAAACCATAGGCACTATTTCTTGCAGCCATTCCCCCAAAGTATACAAACCTGCCAGTAAGAATATATCTATACTGCTTCCCCTACGCCAATACTGAAATGGATATAATGCTATCCACATAAGGAATGTCAGTATTATACTAATTGCTAAAATAACCCCTGCAAATAAAACATTCGCCGTATAAATAGGAAGAGGGACAACATCTGTTAAAGAAAATAAAAAGGAAAGCCCTGTAATATAATATCCCAGCCCATATCCTATTAAAAAAAATGAAATTTTCTTTTTAGAAAACAGAATCCCAGCAAATGGAATTAGTACAAAAAAGCTTCCAATCCACAACTCTTCTACAGAATATACTAATCCCATTATTATGCCATTCATCAGCCCTAACATTGCAAGCCACATATTCATTCCCTCATATGCTAAATATTCTCTTTCCAAGTATTCCCCTATTTTATTGCACTATTCCAATTTTTCTATTGCAAGTCCTAAGAATTAATGATAAAATAAGACGACTATTATGATATTATTCAGTTGGAAAGAAAAGGAGCGTTACTATGTCAGGACATTCGAAATTTGCCAATATTAAGCATAAGAAAGAAAAAAACGATGCTGCTAAAGGAAAGATTTTTACCGTAATTGGAAGGGAAATTGCAGTAGCTGTAAAAGAAGGCGGAGCTGATCCTGCCAATAATTCTAAATTACGTGATGTTATTGCAAAGGCAAAATCCAATAATATGCCAAATGACACCATTGAGCGAGGAATAAAAAAAGCCGCTGGAGATGCCAATTCTATAAATTATGTAGCTAATACATACGAAGGATATGGCCCTAATGGCACTGCTGTTATTGTAGATACCTTAACAGACAATAAAAACCGTACTGCTTCTAATGTAAGAAATGCCTTTACCAAAGGCGGCGGGAATGTTGGGACTACTGGATGTGTGTCTTTTATGTTTGATAAAAAAGGCCAAATTATTGTGGATAAAGAAGAATGTGAAATGGATGCAGATGAATTAATGATGATTGCATTAGATGCAGGTGCCGAAGATTTTAATGAAGAAGAAGATAACTTTGAGATTATAACAGCACCAGATGATTTTAGTGCAGTCCGTGAAGCATTAGAAGCTGCCAATATCATTATGCTAGAAGCAGAAGTAACCATGATCCCACAAACTTGGGTAGAACTCACCAATGAAGAAGATATTAAAAAAATGAACCGCCTATTAGATTTATTAAATGAAGATGATGATGTACAAGCTGTTTACCACAATTGGGATGAATAAAATAGAATGCCTATGTAGACCCTTCTACACAGGCATTTTCTACTTTTATCACTCTATGGTTAGATTCCGTATCCATTTCTTTTTCCGATACCGCAAATACCCAAATATAAACTTAAAGATTTCTTCTGTCATTACCAAAGTGTATACCACATAGATTGGCAATTTCCAGACCAAGCCACCTAAAAATGCTAATGGTATCCCAATGCACCACACGCCAGCACAGTCTAAAAATAAACAAAATTTTGTATCCCCGCCACTCCGCAGCACCCCGACAATATTCACATAGTTATACATTTTAAATGGCATAAAAAGAGAAAATGCAATTAAACATGCGCTTACATCTAAGGCAACTTCTTCTGATATCTGATATAGGCCAATAAATTTCCAACGAAGGGCAATACATAAGACCATCATAACAGCCGTTAGCATAAACTGCATAATTTGTGCATTTTTAGCATAACGCTCTGCCGTTTTTAATTCCCCTGCCCCTAGGACATTCCCAAGTATTACGGCTGTTGCCGCACTTAAGCCTTGGAATAATACTAACAATAAATCTTGTATGGTTTGTGCAATTGTAATGGCGGCTACTGCATTATCCCCCATTCTCCCATAGGCAAGGCTGTACATTGTAACCCCAAGCCCCCACATAAATTCATTGCAAATTACTGGCGTAACAGTAGCTGCATATTTTCTTAGAAACTCTTTTGTATATCCAAGCAGTTCTGATAGTTTAGCCGCCACTGGGGACTTTCCAATATACACAATACAAAGCAGCACAAACATTTCACAAATCCTTGCAATTAATGTCGCAAGTGCGGCACCTGCCACTCCCATTGCAGGCGCACCAAATTTCCCAAATATTAAAATATAATTTAAGGTAATATTAATTACAATTGTCATGCAACTAATGGCTACTGGCGCTTTTACTTGGTTTACTGCACGGAGCATTGCTACATAACAATTTGTTACTGCTGTAAATGGATAACTAATCGCAGCTATAATTAAATATTTGGCACCTAAAGATATGGTGGTATCACTGGTTGAAAAGATCCGCATAACAAGCTCTGGTTTTATTACACTTGGTATTAAAAACAAAGCTGATGCTAAAAGCCCAATCCATAAAGACATGCCCAATACTTTACGGATACTTTTTATATCTTGGACACCCCAATACTGTGCTGCTAATATCCCTGAACCACTTACTGTTCCAAATAATAACAATGAAAACACAAAGAATACCTTGTTTGCCAGCCCTACCGCAGCAATCGCATTTTCGCCAAGTGTGCCAATCATTAAGTTATCTACCAAATTAACGGTAGTATTTAAAAGCCCCTGCAATGCAACAGGGACTCCAATTACCAAGATTTTTTTTAAAAAGGATGTATCTTCTATCATCCCTTTCACTATATTCATTCCTCTTCCTCCAAACCCTCTTCTTCTTTTAAACGTATTGCTTTTACTAACTGTATCGTTTTATTTTCTACCTTTAAAGAAGAAAATAAATATCCTTTATAAGTAATTTCCACCACTTCATTATCTTGTGGTATCTTATCTAGCTTATAAATTAAAAACCCATTTAATGTATCATATTCTTCCTCTTCCTCTTCCATTTCAAGAGAAAGTTCCTTCCACACTTCATCTAACTCTGCCATGCCTTTTATCAGCCATGTATTTTCTTCTTGTTTCACAATCATTTCTTCATCTTCGTCATATTCATCCAAAATATTCCCAACAATCTCTTCTAAAATATCCTCCATCGCAATTAACCCTGCTGTCTGCCCATATTCATCTACCACAATTGCCATATGGATTTTTTGAGACTGCATTTCTTTAAAAAGCAAATTAATATTCCTAGTTTCTGGAATAAACCTTGCTTCCCTTAATAATTCTTTTATCTCACTAATAGGGGTATTTGTATCATGGTTTTCATAATAAATCATTGCATCCCTAAAATGTAAAATACCAATAATATTATCTATATTCTTATCATAAACTGGAAAACGAGAATTACTTTGTGTTACAATAAAGTCTACAGTTTCTTTTAATGTCCATGCCCCATCTACTGCTACAATGCTTTTTCTGTGTGTCATAATATCGGAAGCCTGCTTGTCCCCAAATTCAAAAATATTTGTAATCATTTCAGCTTCACTTGCCAATAAAACCCCCTGCTCATGCCCTTCATTTACCATGGACATAATCTCTTCTTCTGTCACATTATCAATAGTTTCATTGGGGTTTATGCCAAATAGGCGGATTACTGCATGAGAAAGCAACATTACAAACCATGTAAATGGCAAGAAAATAGTAGTCATAAGATTAATTATGTTAAGTAAGCCATAAGACCAACTTTCCGGGTACCGTTGCGCCAATTTCTTTGGGACTAAAATACCAAATACCATTAATATTATTAATAATACTACAGCCGGAATTACCCACGCTAAGATACGTAACGCATAAACTTGTATGCTTCCATCTGGTTTTGGCACCATAAGGTGCAAAAGCCATTTGTGCAGCATAATATATTCATACGCCCCTACCACCATATTTACTAATGTAATTGTAATAAGCAATGTATTTACAAACCTAGCTGGCTCTTCTATAATATGTAAAAGCTTTAAGGAGCGTTTATCTCCCTCCTCTGCTTTCTTTTCTACATTACTTGCATTTAATGCTTGTATTGCAGCACCAAACCCATATAACATCCCATGTAATACTAAAAACACAAGAAAAACAAATATCCCCCCTGCCGACTCCCCACTCATTTCTAACTTCTACTCCTTTGTCCTATATTCTGTGTGTCACTTTACTACTATACCATCCCATTAGTTTTCCGTCAAGTACCGCCTTATGTAGTTAGTTCAAGGCTTACTAACAATGCTTGATCCACCTTTTTTAAGATTTCTCTGTCTAAATGGCAGATTTTATCCTTTAACCGTTTTTTATCAATTGTACGAAGCTGTTCTAAAAGAATAACGGAATCCTTCATTATGTCATATTTACTGCTATCCAATTCCACATGGGTAGGAAGCTTTGCTTTATTCATTTTTGAAGTAATCGCTGCGCAAATAACGGTTGGGCTATGCTTATTCCCAATATCATTTTGAATAATAAGTACTGGACGGATGCCGCCTTGTTCCGAGCCAATTACTGGCCTTAAATCTGCATAATAAATATCACCACGTCGTATCATCAATTCTGTCACACTCCATTTACCAAGTTTACATATCTTCAGTATTCCCGGTTATTTCGTGTGTATACCAGACAACTTAAATAATTCTACTCCTTATGCTGATATTCTATTGCTTCATTTAATAACATAGGCAGGTAAGGACGGGCAAATACGGCTTTATTTCCTTTATAAAATACCCTTGGAACCCGTTTCCCCAAATTACATACTATTTCATAATGAAATGTATTCCCCACCATAGATGCCAGCTCTTCCACAGATAACATTACTCCATTATCTTTTCCAATTAAAGTAACCATATCCCCTTCTTGCGCTTCTTTAATATCTGTTACATCTACCATAAACTGATCCATGCAAATCCTGCCCAAGATAGGGGCCTTTTTCCCATGCACTAATACATATCCTACATTGGATAAAGCCCTTGGGTACCCATCTCCATAGCCTACTGGAATGGTTGCCACCCTTGTTTTGCGTAAAGTTGTATAGGTTGCCCCATAACTAATGCTGCATCCCTTCTCCACTTCTTTTATATAAACAATATGGCTCTTTAATTCCAATGCAGGTACTAAATGCACAATATCCTGCTTTACTTCTTCTGACGGATATAGCCCATACATTGCAATCCCTGCACGTACCATATTAAAATTTGCCTGCGGTATATCAATAATCCCTGCACTATTCGAACAATGGAGGAATGGGATAGTAATCCCCATTTCTTCCACTTTTTTAACAAAAGACTGGAAGCGTAAAAGCTGTTCTTCTGTCTTTGTCTTTTCTGTTTCATCTGCACAGGCAAAATGTGTAAACATGCCTTCCAATTTTATATTAGGCAGTTTAGATATTTCTTGTAATAATTCTAATGACTCTTGGTTGCCTGGTACCCCAAGGCGGCTCATTCCTGTATCCAGCTTAAAATGAATCCTTGCCTCCATTCCAAGCTGGGAAGCGATTTGTGATAATTGGGCTGCATCTTTTTTGGTATATACATTTACGCTTACTTGGTTCTTTATCATTGTTTCAAATAAGCTATTGTGCACATAACCAAGTATTAAAATCATTTTCTTAATTCCCTGCTCCCTAAGTGCTACCGCCTCATCTAAGGTTGCTGTGCCAAAACCAATTACAAGGCCTTCTATTTCTTTTGCAATTTCAATTGCCCCATGCCCATACCCATCTGTTTTTACAACTGCCATAAGATGGCTAGACAAAGAAATATTTTTTTTCAATTCCAATATATTATTCCGAATAGCATCCAAATCTACTTTTGCATATACCCTATATAAATCGCCTGTATTTACATCTATCTCCATTGTTTTCACCTTCTGTCTTATCTTCTTCAAGCCCACATAACACTTGAGGCAATTCTTCTACAATATCTTGTGCCATCACTCCATGTTCCCCTAACCTGTCCTTTGCCCTATCCCCGGCAAGGCCATGCAAATAAACCCCAATCTCTGCTGCTTTCTTAGCAGGCAATCCCATTGCAAGGCATCCTGCAATTACCCCACATAATACATCCCCGGAACCCGCTGTTGCCATTCCGCTATTCCCACTTGTATTAATATAGCACATGCCGTCTTCTCCACAAACGATAGTCCTTGCATCCTTTAATGCACAGATAATATGGTATTCTCCTGCAACCCGCCTAGCAAATAAAACCCTATTTTGTTGTACTGAAACTATATCCGTCTCCATAAAGCGCGCCATTTCCCCTATATGTGGGGTTATAATGGCACAATTTGAAAACCTCTCCATCCATTCTTTCTTTTTGGCAAGAATATTTAAAGCATCTGCATCTAATACATAATTTTTTTCTTTATTCTTGTCTGCATATTCACTTAATACTTCTATTAATGCAAAAGCATCCTTTTCCATGCCAAGCCCAGGCCCTGCTGCCACTACATCTGCCCACTGAAAAGACGCTTGCAAAACCTCTTTTATATCCTGCCCTCCTTGGTATGTTACTAAAACCGCTTCTGGTAAAAGCACCTGTAAAATTTCCCTATTAACCTCTGAAGTTATAATTCTTACTAACCCAACACCCATGCGGTATGCTGCTTTCGCAGCTAAATAAGCAGCCCCCGCCATATTTTTACTTCCCGCTAAAATACATATTTTCCCTACGCTTCCCTTATTGCTGTCTGGCATACGCCTTGGTATCTGTGACAATGCTTCTTTCCCACAGGTATATAACATAGGGTTTACTTTATCAATATTCTTTTTGGGGAACCCAATTTCCTTTACCAAAATTTCACCTGCATAAAAAGCACCTGGGTAAAATATAAGCCCTGCTTTTAATAACCCAAATGTTACAGTAATATCTGCCTTTACTGCAATAGAAAGGACTTCTCCTGTATCCGCGGAAATCCCACTTGGAATATCTATGGAGATTACCCTTACGCCACTTTTATTTATTTTTTCTATCCATTCTGCATAAGACCCTTCTATTTTTCTGCTTAGCCCAATTCCGAATATAGCATCCACTATTACAGTATATTCTGCAAGGCATGGCTTTGTTACCACTGGAATACCTAAATTCCCTAAAATTTCCCTTTGTTGTTTCCACTCTTTTGTTGCTGCTTCTTCTTTTCCAAGGATTAGCACTTTTGTTGGAATCTGTGTCTCTAATAAAATCCGTGCTACTGCTAACCCATCTGCCCCATTATTCCCACAGCCACAAACACATAAAACAGAAGGAGCGTCCACCCGCTGCCTGATTACCTCTGCTACAGCCAATGCCGCCCTCTCCATTAACACCATAGAAGGGATCTTTGTCTCTTCTATGGTGTCCTTGTCTATTTGCTTCATTTCTTTACTATTTACTAGAATCCTCAATCCTCTCCACCGTCTTCCCCATATTCTGAATCAAAATATCCAATCAGTTCTGGTCCAAGCATATCATGTAAATTTGAATAAATCAAGGTATTCTCTTCTTCCATCTCCTGTTTTCGGATTAACTTCCTCTTTAACTCTGTCCTTATCCCCTCTATCCAGTCAGCCATTTCATCAATTTCTTCTTTATTTTTGTTAATCCTATTATAGCAAAGCATTACACTTTCTATTAAAAGATCTATATTTGCTTCTGTTAGCTTGTCAGGAAGCTCTTCTACTTCATATTCTAACCTTGCAATTTTATCATTTGCTTCTTTTATTAATTTTTGGCTTTTGCTCATGCGTTTTTCCCGCATCCGTTCGGATTCGCCGTCTGTCCCTTCCATATTCTCCATAATATTTTGCATAAGCCGGGCCTTTACTTTTTTTACATCTGTTAAATCTGTATTTGCTTTCCCACGTTTTTTTAAAAACTGGTTTACTTCCATTTCTAACTTTTTTAAACGTTCCGTTTTATCTTCCTCTGTAAACAATCTGTGCCAGTGCTCATCTAATGTAAGTATTGGTACCTTATGCTTCCGAAGCATTTGTGACAACCTACTATCTATCTGTCTTTTTCCTTTTTCTCTTGCCATAAGTACAATATTTCCTCTCCATTCCCCAGTTTCCGTCTTCCATTCACTAACGGGCGATTATGTCCTGGCATTTTTCGCAATATTATAAGACAACCTCATTAGGCTTTCTGATAAGTGTACATTTTCTACAATTACGTCTGCTGGCACATTCAAATCTGTATGTGCAAAATTCCAAATAGCTTTTATGCCACTGTCCACTACTCGCTCCGCCATTTCTGCTGCCTTTGTCTTTGGTATCGTAAGTGCTGCTATTTCAATATGATTTTCCCTAATAAATTCCTCCATTTCTTCAATGCCACAGATTTCAATTCCTCTTACCATAACCCCTTTTAAATTTGGGTCAATATCGAATAACCCCTTTACCACAAAACCCCTTTTTTCAAAGTTTGTATAATTGGCGATTGCCTGTCCTAAATTGCCTGCACCAATAATAATCATATTGTGGCATTTGTCAATCCCCAAAATCTTTGCAATTTCCTCATACAAATATTTCACGTTATAGCCATAACCCTGCTGCCCAAAACCACCAAAATTATTCAAATCCTGCCTGATTTGAGATGCTGTGACCTTCATTCGCTCACTTAACTCATTAGAGGAAATCCGTTCCACTCCACTTTCCATTAATTCGCCAAGATAGCGGTAATATCGGGGAAGCCTTTTTATAACTGCCTGGGATATTTCTTTCCCTTCCACGATTCTGCCTCCTGTTCTTCTTCCAAAATTATCTCTTACCAGTATATACGAATGTTAAAAAGATGTCAAACATTCTGGAAATATTTTATACTTAAATTTACAGCTATTTATAAAAAGCCATTAACATTTATACTATAAAAGCCATCATTTTAAAAACCGATTATGGAATTAAAAAAATTCTGCTTGCATTCTCCACATTTATCTGGTAAAATAGCTAATGTTATGGGTCTGATAGGACTAATATATGCAAGGAGGTGCAATCATGGCAAAATGCAGAATTTGTGGTAAAGGTGCTCACTTTGGTCATAATGTGAGTCATTCTAATAGAAAAACTAACGCTGTATGGAAAGCAAATGTAAAATCTGTTCGTGTAAAGGTAAATGGAGCAGCAAAAAAAATGTACGTTTGTACTTCCTGTTTAAGAAGCGGGTTAGTAGAGCGTGCATAGGCAATAAAATGCCTTTATGTTCAACAAAAACAAGGAAGCAGCATAGGCTTCCTTGTTTTTTTATAAAACCAACATGCAAAGCATGATAGTGTTATTTACAAAATAAATTAAACCCACACACTAGCAATACCAGTGCCAGTAGGGTTCGAAACACTGGACTGCGGAAACAGAGTGAAAATGCAATCCCTACTGCTATCCAGAATAAGATAAAGCCAATCATCCGACACATAATAAGCCTCCGGCACATGATTTCCTTACATCCTATGCTGGAAGCTTATTTCCGATAACAAAATTTTCTATTTACTCTTCTTTTTCCTCTTGTTGCGTAGAATCTTCTTTTGTAACAGCACTTTCCTTGCCTGCTGTAAAACGGTTTACAAAGTCAGGCACCATATCCAAAACCTTTGTTAAACCATCTTGGTTCTTTACATTTACTAATTTTGTTGTTCCATTTTGAATAACCAGCACTGCACTTGGGCAAATCTTTCCTCCAATCCCGCCTGCGCCATTATTCTTCTTCTCTTCATTAAATGCACCTGCACCCACGCCAAAACTTACATCTACCAATGGTAAAATTATGGTATCGCCTACATGGATGGCATCACCTACTACTGTTTTCGTTGTAATAAAACCTTCCATCCCTTTAAATAAGGATTCTACTGTTGAATGGAATAAATTTTCTGACATATCATATCCTCCTATTTTATAAATTTACGGACAGTACTTCGTACCTGTTTATTTCTCCATAGCCTTAGTATAATCAGAAATAGTGGAAAGATTCGTACCCTGCCCTTTAAGAACCCTTCTGCTAAAAAGACTTTTTGGTTAAAATCAGGATATAACTGGACTTTATTTTTATAAAGCGGCATAAACATAGAAGCTGCACCCAATAATTGCCCTGTTATAGCTGGGTCTTCAAACCCAAAATGGCAGGTAACAGAGTACTTCCTTGGTTTTGTATGCTTCCATAACAAAAGTAATTGCCCTTTTATTAACCGAAATGCTTCTTTATTTTTTTCATCTTGCAAAAAATCTTTAATATCTTCCACTTTTTTCCTGGCTGTTTTTATTTTATCACAGATAGTACAAATTGTATATTTTATCTTTTCTTGTATTTCCCTTATTTTTTTTGTAAAAGAAAACTTTTCTTTACTTTCTTCTTTCTCTTCTCGTATCTCTTTTTTTTCTTCTATTTCTTTTGCTTCTTGTATCTCTTTCTTTTCCTTTATTTCTTTTGTTTCTTGTATCTCTTTCTTTTCCTTTATTTCTTTTGTTTCTTGTATCCCTTTATTTTCTTTTATTTCTTTTGTTTCTTGTACTTTCTCAATTTCTGAGTTTTCTTTTTCTCTTACTAGTATCCTCTTCTGTTCTTTCTTTTTCCCTAGTGAAATACCAAATAATGCAATTTTAAAAGAAATTCCTTTTTCACCATATTGGATAGAAACTTTTACTATAGAAAGCAGCCATGAAATTTTTGCCTTTACATTTATTTTTTCTTGATAACTGCCATTTACTTGGTATCGAATTGGCACAAATAAAATAAGGAGAGTTGCCAGCAAAAAAATACCAAGTATGCTGCCCAACAGAATTCCTGCTATTTTTAATATCATACCCAATATATGTAGCATCTTCTCTCCCCTTACCTTTTTATTTTTACTTATTTCCTTCTAAGATAAATCTTTTTATATGGAAACTGCCTGTTTCCATATATAGCTCTGTTAGAATCTGGCAGGCTAGCTCAACTGCTTCATTGTACCCATTTGCTATTCCAATTACCCATATCTCTGTTTTTCTAAAATACTTCCAGCACATATCTTTTCCTGCATAAATATCCAATAAATCTGTCCCATTTAAGGCAAGTGTAATATAATAAGAATTTGCTGGAGGATGGTTTCTTTTCATTCCTGTTATTATATGGTACTTATTTTTCTTTGCAGTTTCTCCTATATATAACTTTCGATACCATTTCATACTTTCTTTCCTACATTTCCATTAACTGATAAATCAAATAAACGCTAGCAAGCTTTTCCTGCTTATTTGAACAATTCCCTAATGCCTGTTCTATATATTCCCTACATTCGTCTAAATTGCGGAAGAAAACTGGAAGCTGTTGAAGGGTTGCCGCCATCCTGGCACGGTTTACTATTTTAGGGTTCTTTTGGAACGAATCCTCCATGCTCTCCATAAAATGTTGTATTTCCTGCTCTAAATATTCTTCATCCACACGTGTTGTATCCCTAGTTTGGTATAGTTCAATAAAAATACTATCAGAAGAAAGTTTTGCCATCTGTTTTAATGATAAATATAATTTATCTGCCATAATACTTTTTATGGTTTCTTCTAACTCATCCATTGTATCCAATAAATAATCATTTTCTGAAAACAGCTCATATAAGTGTTCTTGTTTTCCCTCTAATTTTTCAAAGGTTTCTGTTAGCTCATTTGATTCTTCGCCTTCAAATGAATCTTTTTTCTCTGATTCCATTTTTTCCAAAACATAAGTAATAATTTTTTTACAATTTTCTATTTCATTCGTTTCTGCCATTGCATATGGCATAGAAAGTAGGATCATATAAACATCATTGACAATTTCTTGGGTACGCATATACATATCGCCTATATGCTTAATATAATCTGATACAAAATTCATCTGCTCCTGATGCTTCTTAAATTCTTCTTCTTCCATATTTTGAAAATCAGCCTGGGTCAATTGTGTATAGATATGGTACAGCTTTTCCCACTCTCCCGTTGTTTCTAACAGATTATCAAGTGCACTTCCAGAACGGAGCATATATATCATATCTTGGAAATTGGCTTTTTCATTGCCTAAATATAGGGAAAGGCTGTCCTTCACAATTTCAAAGTACCTCTGCCTTGCCATACGCATAGGAAGTTCACTGACAATTTCATTAATCTTTGAATGGATCACATAGCCTTCCTTGTCACTTGTAATATAATCCATAATCTCTTGCACAAAACTTTCCTCTGTATACCCCTCTGGATAAGAAGCTTGGTTAAATTGGAATTCTATCCGGTTTAAAATATACTCATATATCTGGAAATGCTCTGCATAAGATGTTACAATATTCATTTGTTTTATAATTCCAGAACGGATTTTATCTACTACTTCAATCCCATGCTCCAACCTATCTGGAAAAACGCCTTGTAATACTTGTCCCTTAATTACTTGATTTAAGCCCATTGCCAATTCTTTTATAGATGCTGGCAATTCCTTATCTTCTGTTAATACTTCCCCCCATGTATAATAATTCAATGCCATATGGACATATCCATAGCTATAATAAGTAGAAACCATGGTATTCATATATTTAGGAAGGTTAATTTCTAAATTTTTTCTCTTCTCTATCTCTTTTGCAATCTGCCTAAGCCTTGACATGCCTTCCTCCTATATCGTTTCTATTTTCATAATATTTGTTACGCTTCCACTCTGCCCATTATTTGTTGCTACGCCTGCTGTTACAATTACTACATCTCTTTCTTTTACATAGCCATGTTCTTTTACTAATTCTAATGCACTAGCAATAATAGCATCTGTAGATTCTTCCTTCCTAGACTTTATTGGTATTACGCCCCAATAAATCTGCATACGGCGCAATATTGTTTCTTCCGGGGAAATGCCAATTAATAATGGCTGCGGTTTAAATTTAGATACCTGTCTAGCAGTAAAGCCAGATAAACTTGGTGTAATAATTGCCTTTACATTCATTCGGTATGCCGTAGCCACAGACGCATAACTTACTGCTGTAGAAATACTGCTTTTACTAAACGCCTTCTTTTTTTCCAAAATCTCTTCATAATTTAAGTGTGATTCTGTAGTCCTTGCAATCTCTGCCATCATTTTTAAAGCTTCTACTGGATATTTCCCCATAGCCGTTTCTCCAGATAACATAATCGCATCCGTGCCATCATAAATTGCATTAGCCACATCTGCTACTTCTGCCCTAGTTGGCCTTGGGTTCCGGATCATAGAATCTAACATCTGTGTCGCTGTAATAACTGGTTTATAACTGTCATTACATTTTTGGATCATCTGCTTTTGAATATAAGGCACTTCTTCTGGCGGGATCTCCACTCCCAAATCTCCTCTTGCTACCATAATGCCATCGGACGCCATAATAATTTCATCTAGGTTCTCTACCCCTTCTGCATTCTCAATTTTGGCAATTACTGCAATATCCGCGTGGTTCTCTTTTAACAAGTCTTTAATTTCATTAATACATGCTGCATTTCTCACAAAAGAAGCCGCAATAAAATCAAACCCTTGTTCAATGCCAAATAAAATATCCTGTTTATCCTTCTCTGTAATTCCTGGCAGCTTAATACTGACGTTAGGGACATTTACCCCTTTCCTCATCCCCAGTTCCCCGCCATTAATTATTTTACAAACAATATCTGTATCTGTTGTTTCCAGCACAGAAAGTTCAATCAAGCCATCATCTATTAAAATTACATTTCCTGCTTCCACATCTTTTGGGAGCCCTTGATACGTAATCTGGCAAATCGTTTCATCTCCTATTACTTCCCTTGTTGTCAGAGTATACTGTTCCCCCTCTTTTAAGATTACCTTTTTTTCATCCTTTAATAGCCCTGTCCTAATTTCTGGCCCTTTTGTATCTAATAGCATAGCAATTGGAAGCCCTAACTCTTCCCTTACACTTTTTAATAACTTAATTCTCCCAAGCTGTTCTTCGTAATCCCCATGGGAAAAATTAAAACGGGCAATATCCATGCCATGCTCTGCAAGCTGTTTTAAAATCTCCCTATTATTTGTATTTGGCCCCATTGTACAAACAATCTTTGTTTTCTTCATAAAATCCTCCATCTATTTTATTGTATATGCTGATGCGTATATAGATGCTCTTTGCAATATTCATAGTTCCCATTACACTTTGAACAAAACCGGAACTCTAAATCGTCTCCGTCAAGCTCAGTCCTTCCGCAAATCGCACATTTATGTTTTGTAATCCCTTTTGGCATTTTTACCTGTTTTTGATAATTTCTCCTGCGTTGTATTTCTCTTGGGCTTACCCTTTTATAATTTCTTGTCATTAAGAAAAATAAAAGCGTATTTAACAAAGAAGCCCCTATTACAAATTTAGCTGTAACCCCACTGGTAAAAAAGCTAAATACCAGCATTAGCGCATAAATAACCCCCAATACTTTTACTTTTATTGGGACAAAGAAAAATAACAATACCTGCATATCTGGAAATGTCATAGCATAAGCAAGGAAAATAGACATATTTGTATAATACGTGCTAAAACCACCAAAATAAAAATAGCCTGCATACATCCCATCCATGCCCTTTGCTGTCATTTCCACTGGTATTTGCCCTTTTGTCAGGTAAATAACGCCCAATAGTAAAAAACTTCCTACTAATGTAAATATCATCCCAGAAATCAGGTAAACATTATAACGGAAAGTCCCCCATACATGTTCTAGGTTGTTCCCTATGGAATAATAAAAATATAACATAAGCAATGTAAGAAAAGAAAAAGAACCTGGTGGAATAAGGATCCATGTAAATAAGCGCCATACCTGCCCCTTTAGGACTAAATATGGGTTTAGATATAAAAGAAGTATAATATTAGGGTTGATTAACTCAAAAATATAACCAGCGGCATAGCACATAATCAATACTAACGAAATATTCCGAATTGCATACCTGCCAAATTTTCGTTCCAGTTTATTAAGAAACTTCATCTGCATCCTTCTTTCTTTTTTAGTAAGTATTTCCATTTTTCTATGTTTCAAACAAATGCTAGAAGGACACTATGCTTTGCATCCTTCTAGCCAATTTCTACTACTATGGCATGTTATATTATAGGTGTAATTAATTTGTTTGTCAATCCATCTTTTGGGATAAAAATTTCATAAAATCTGACATAGAAAGCCCCGTTTTGTCTAATACATCCTTAATAGAGTCATTTTCTGAAAATTGGTTTGACTCTTTTAATTCCTCTTGTTCCACATAATCTGGCTCTAATTCCTGCCCCTGTTCTATTATTTCCCCTTGCCCTTCCTGCATTTCCCTCATTTCTCTCATTTGATCCATCCAGTCCTCTTCATTATTATCACGTGGCTGTGGCCTTGGCGGGCGTACAGGAATACACAATTCCTCTCCAATTCTTAAATTATATACGTTTACGTATGGATTGGCACGGATTAAATCTGAAACAGATACATGATATCGTTTCCCAAGGCTATAAAGGGTATCCCCCTGCTCTATTACATGATATATCCCGCGGCAACGGCGGAAGCACAAATCACAATATAATTTTTGATTACCTGTATATCTTTCACCTGTCCTATCATATTCATTATTTTGATAATCCATTTTTAAGCTCCTTTTTTCCTTTTCACCATTACTATATTCCAAATTCCCGTGGATTGACACATCTCTTATAAAGTTTGTAATACTTCTTAACAGATTATTTTGTTGAAAAACAATAGTTTTTGTACTATAATGGGATCGCTAACTAGCTATTAGAAAAGGAGGATGCGGTTATTTCGCAAACAACTATGACTTATACATTAGGTATTGATATTGGTTCTACTACCGTAAAGATTGCTATTTTAGATAGTAACCATATGGTCTTATTTTCTGACTATGAGCGCCATTACGCTAATATCCAGGAAACAGTAGCACTACTTCTAAAAAGGGCATATAACGCCTTAGGGGAGCTATCCTTATCCCCAGTTATTACTGGATCAGGAGGGCTTACCTTATCTAAGCATCTAGAGATTCCATTTGTACAAGAGGTGGTAGCTGTCTCTACTGCACTGACAGACTATGCCCCTCAAACAGATGTCGCCATTGAGTTAGGCGGCGAAGATGCAAAAATTATTTACTTTACAAATGGCATTGACCAACGTATGAATGGCATCTGTGCTGGCGGTACAGGTTCTTTTATCGACCAAATGGCTACTCTTTTACAAACAGACGCCTCTGGCTTAAATGAATATGCCAAAAATTATAAGGCAATCTATCCAATTGCCGCACGTTGCGGCGTATTTGCCAAGTCAGACATTCAGCCATTAATTAATGAAGGGGCAACAAAAGAAGATTTATCAGCTTCTATATTCCAAGCTGTAGTCAACCAGACTATTAGTGGCCTTGCCTGTGGAAAACCAATCCGTGGGAATGTGGCTTTTCTTGGCGGCCCACTCCATTTTCTTCCAGAACTTAAAAATGCGTTTGTACGCACGCTGCATTTAACTCCAGAACAAACAATTGCACCAGAACACTCTCATTTATTTGCTGCTATTGGTGCCGCTATGAATTCTAACCATATTCCTGTTTCTATGGAAGCCTTGCTTGCTAAATTATCTTCTTCTATTCAATTACAATTTGAAGTAAAACGAATGGAGCCTCTGTTTTGCAGCCAAGAGGAATATCATGAATTTTTAGAGCGCCACAATTCCCATTCTGTCGCAACGGCTGATTTATCCTTATATGAAGGGGATTGTTTTTTAGGGATTGATGCTGGTTCTACCACTACTAAGGTAGCCCTTGTTGGAGAAGATGGTTCTTTATTATATTCCTTTTACAGCAATAATAATGGCAACCCACTTGGCACTACTATTAGTGCTATTAAAGAAATCTATTCTTTACTGCCGCCTAGCGCGTCCATTGTTTATTCTTGTTCTACTGGATATGGGGAAGCACTTATTAAGGCTGCCCTTATGTTAGATGAAGGAGAAGTGGAAACGGTATCCCACTACTACGCTGCTGCCTTTTTTGAGCCAGACGTAGACTGTATCCTTGATATTGGCGGGCAAGATATGAAATGTATTAAAATCCGCAACCATACAGTGGATAGTGTACAACTAAACGAAGCATGTTCTTCTGGCTGTGGTTCTTTTATTGAAACCTTTGCAAAATCGTTAAATTATAGTGTACAAGACTTTGCAAAAGCTGCTTTATTTGCCAAAAACCCTATTGATCTTGGCACACGCTGTACAGTATTTATGAATTCTAATGTAAAACAAGCACAAAAAGAAGGGGCTGAAGTTTCTGACATTTCTGCTGGGCTTGCGTATTCTGTTATTAAAAATGCTTTATTTAAGGTAATTAAAATCACAAACCCAAAAGATTTAGGGAACAAGGTAGTAGTCCAAGGCGGCACCTTCTATAATGATGCTGTGCTCCGAAGTTTTGAACGTATTTCTGGCTGTAATGCAGTACGCCCTGATATTGCAGGTATTATGGGGGCATTTGGTGCTGCATTAATTGCAAGGGAACGTTATGACAGTTCCAAAGAAACAACTATGTTATCTATTGATAAAATCCAATCCCTTACTTTTACCACTTCTATGGCACGATGTAAAGGCTGTACCAATAACTGCCTCCTTACCATTAACCGTTTTACAGGCGGCAGGCAGTTTATTACTGGAAACCGTTGTGAACGTGGTATTGGCAAGGAAAAAAATAAAGATCGGATCCCTAACCTATTTGAATATAAAAATAAACGGCTATTCCAATATGAAAGCCTTACCGAAGATATTGCCAAACGCGGCACTATTGGAATTCCCCGCGTCCTAAATATGTATGAAAATTACCCATTTTGGGCAATATTTTTTAAAAAACTCGGGTTCCGTGTTGTACTCTCCCCAGAGTCCAACCGTAAAATTTACGAACTTGGCATTGAATCCATTCCATCTGAATCGGAATGTTATCCAGCGAAACTGGCACATGGCCATGTAGTATGGCTGATTAAACAAGGCATACAATCTATTTTTTATCCTTGTATCCCATATGAAAGGAATGAATCCCCAGATGCCAATAACCACTATAACTGCCCTATTGTCACATCTTATGCAGAAAATATTAAAAATAATGTAGAAGAAATTCGGACAGAAAAAATTAACTTTATGAATCCTTTCCTTGCTTTTACTAACAAAGAAGTCCTTATTGGGCAATTAATAAAAATCTTTATGAAATCCCACCATATCCCAGCAGATGAAATTAAAGAAGCTGGAGAGGCTGGATGGGCAGAGCTTTTAGCAGCAAGAGAAGATATTATGAAAAAAGGAGAAGAAGTCCTCTCTTATTTAAAAGAAACAGGAAAACGTGGCATTGTTTTGGCTGGGCGGCCTTACCATATTGATCCAGAAATTAACCATGGTATCCCAGAACTCATTAACTCTTATGGCATTGCTGTTTTAACAGAAGATTCTATATCACACCTTAGCAAACCAGAACGCCCTCTTATTGTAATGGATCAGTGGATGTACCATTCACGTCTTTATGCTGCAGCAGATTTTGTAAAAACACAGGACAACTTAGACTTAATTCAATTAAATTCCTTTGGCTGCGGCTTAGATGCTGTAACAACAGACTGTGTCAATGATATTCTTTCCCGTTCTGGCAAGATTTATACAGTGCTTAAAATTGATGAAGTCAATAACCTTGGTGCCGCCAGAATCCGAATCCGTTCTTTAATCTCTGCCTTACGTGTCAGGGAACAAAAACATTTTGAACGTAAAATTGTTTCTTCTGCTTACCATAGAATTGAATTTACAAAACAAATGAGGAAAGATTATACCATCCTTTGCCCTCAAATGTCCCCTATCCACTTTGACTTAGTAGGCCCAGCCCTAAATTCTTGCGGATACCATTTTGAAATTCTTGGGGAAAGTGACAATAAATCCTCTGTAGATGTAGGGCTAAAGTATGTTAATAATGATGCTTGTTATCCTTCCCTTATTGTAGTTGGGCAATTAATGGAAGCTTTATTATCTGGTAAATACGACCTAAATAAAACTGCTGTTGTAATCTCACAAACAGGCGGGGGCTGCCGTGCTACCAATTATATTGGCTTTATCCGCCGCGCTTTAGAAAAAGCAGGCATGCCACAGGTCCCTGTTTTATCCTTAAGTACCAGTGGAATAGAAACCAATGAAGGGTTTTCCTATACACTTCCTATGCTTGTAAAAGCATTACAGGCAGTGATTTACGGAGATGTCTTTATGAAAGTCTTATATCGTACCCGCCCTTATGAAAAAGAGCCAGGCTCTGCGAATGCCCTGCATAAAAAATGGAAAGAAAAATGTATTGCTTCGCTTACTAAGAAAAATCCTTCTCTTATTGAATTTGGGCGGAACATCCGGGCTATTATCCGTGATTTTGACAGCCTGCCTTTATTAGATATAAAAAAACCAAGAGTTGGCATTGTTGGAGAAATTTTAGTAAAATTTTTACCTGCTGCTAATAATCATTTAGTGGATTTACTAGAAGCAGAAGGGGCAGAGGCTGTTATGCCAGATTTATTAGACTTTTTCCTATACTGCTTTTATAACACCAACTTTAAAGCGGAAAACCTAGGCTGTAAAACTTCTACAGCAAGATTATGTAATACCGCCATTTCTTTAATGGAATATATGAGAAAAACTGCTAGGAAAGAATTGAAGCGCAGCAAACGTTTTACCCCGCCTGCTTATATTAAGGATTTGGCAAATTATGCCGACCCTATTGTATCCTTGGGGAACCAAACAGGCGAGGGCTGGTTTTTAACAGGAGAAATGTTAGAACTTATCCACAGCGGCGTCAATAATATTGTATGTGCCCAGCCATTTGGCTGCCTGCCAAACCATGTAGTAGGAAAAGGGGTTATTAAAGAATTACGGCATCAATACCCGAAATCAAATATTATTGCTGTAGACTACGATCCGGGCGCAAGTGAAGTAAATCAATTAAACCGTATTAAGCTTATGTTAGCTACCGCACAAAAAAACCTAAGTGAGTAAAGGTTCTTTCTTTCCCTCACTGTATGGGCTGTTGCAAAATAAATTTTTTATACAATACATTAACCTATATTGTATGAATTTGTTATAATATGCTCCCTTCTAGGTAGACAAGTAAAATAACAAAAACTTGTTACAAAATTTGTTACAAAAACTTGTTACATAGGAGGGAGCATATTACTTTATTAAATAGCCTTTATAATCTTCCCGATATATAATTAATAAATTGTTGTGCCGTCCTGCCAGAAATCCCACCGTGGCTTAGTTCCCACTTATTCGCTTCTGCACACAGCTCTTCTTCACTTAAAGTAATCTCTGGGTACCGTTTTGCCAAAGTAGTTACTATCTGGTAATATTCCTTTTGAGATGGTTTAGAATAATTAATTGTTACGCCAAACCGGGCAACTAATGATAATTTTTCCTGCATAGTATCTGACCTATGCAACCCTTCTTCTTGTTGTATATCGTTTCTATCATTCCAAGTTTCCCGAATCAAATGGCGGCGGTTCGAAGTTGCATAAATTAACACATTTTCTGGTTTAGTTTCCAATCCGCCTTCAATTACTGCCTTTAAATATTTATATTCAATCTCAAATTCTTCAAATGATAAATCATCCATATAAATAATAAAACGATAATTCCTATTTTTTACTTGTGCAATCACAGATGACAAATCTTGGAACTGATGTTTATATATTTCTATCATCCGAAGCCCCTTAGGATAATATTCATTTAAAATCGCCTTGATACTGGTAGATTTCCCTGTCCCGCTATCCCCAAACAACAGACAATTATTTGCCTTCCGCCCAGCTACAAATGCTTCTGTATTCTCAATTAACTTCTTTTTTTGGATTTCGTACCCTACTAAATCCTTTAACCGCACATCATCTGTATTTTTTATTGGGTAAAGTTCTACTTGATCCTTTATATGGGCAATTCGGAAAGCTTTATTTAGCCCAAATTTCCCTACTCCATACTCTTTATAAAAATCTGTTACTATATTAAAAATCTCCTCCGCAGAAATTGCTTTGTCAATTTGCCCCGCCAGTACCTTTACCTTGTCACTTACGCTTTTATTATACCTTTGTTCTGTTTTTTCAATTGCATGGTATTGTAAAATAGTACTAAAACAATCAATATCTAGGGCATGTTCCATTTCAGAAAAATCATATTGGAATAAATTTTTAAAAATCGCAAAATCCCCTACTGCAAATTTATTTACAGAACCTTCTACTGCACCTACCTTTTCCATAGTAATACTAAATGGATTTTCATTTGTTGCCAAAATATAAGCCAGGTAACAATGCCACAAATTATGATCAAACCCATATTGGGTAGAAATATCTAATAACTTATTAATTTCTGCATATATCTCATTTACCAAAGATTCCTTATGATACCCGCCCTCTACAAACCGTTTACAAATATCTGCTAACCGGAATAAAATACTATCTTTTTCTAAATTCCGATAAATTACTAATTTTGCAATTTGCCTATACATTTTTTCTCTCCTTCCAATCACTTTACCTTAAAAAATTAAATTGTTATTGATAATTTTAATGGCTTTTTCTTTGTTAAATATTCACTTCTACTATCAGGCTGTGTATCCCCAACAAAAACACTATACTCTCCTGGTAAAATCTCCTTTTCTCCTTCTTGGTTACAAAGCGCAAACGAATCTGGGGATAAATGTAAAACCACCTCTATCGCTTCTGCCGGTTTTATAGAAACCTTCTTAAATGCTTTTAACTGTGCATTTGGTGTCCCTTTCCTCTCCGCTTTTATATAAACCTGCACTATCTCTTTTGCTTCTACATGCCCAGTATTTTTCACTGTTACACTAATATCCATACCCTTTGTACAAATTTCATTTTGTTTTATAGAAGCCTTTAACCCACTCAATTCAAATTCGGTATAAGATAACCCATATCCAAATGGATACAGCGGTTCTGTTGTTAAATAACGATATGTTCTTTCTTTCATAGAATAATCCGTAAATTCTGGCAATTCTTGAGTCCTTTTATAAAAAGTAACAGGAAGCTTCCCAGATGGGGAATATTCTCCAAATATAGCTTCTGCTACTGCCCTTCCGCCTTCTGCACCTGGATACCAGCACTGCATAATTGCTGGCACATGTTCCTGCGCCCAATCAACTGCCAGTGCACTCCCTGAATTTAATAAAAGAATCACTGGCTTCCCACATTCCACTATTATCTTTAATACTTCCTCTTGTACTCCTGGCAACAATAGGTTTGGTTTATCCCCACTTGCAAAATGGTTCCCCTGATCACCTGCTTCTCCTTCTAAACCCGGATCTAACCCCATACAGGCAATTACTATGTCACTTTCTTTACAAACTGCTTGTATTTCAGCAATTCGGTTATTTTTTTCTCCCATCCCAATCTTTTCCTGATACAAATGGCAGCCCTCCGAATAAAAGATCCGTACACTATCCCCAAGATAATCTTGAAATCCTTCTAATAAAGTAACATAACGGGAAGCTGTACCTTCATAATTCCCTACTAATGCTTTACGGTTATTGGCATTTGGCCCTATAATCCCTAATGTTTTTATTTTTGATTTCTTTAACGGCAGCAGATGATTTTCATTCTTTAACAACACCAGACATTCCCTTGCCACTTTTCGGTTTAATTCCCTCATTTCTTTAGAATCTACTATACGATAAGGAATCTTATTAAATGGCACTTTTTCAGTACCATCAAATAGCCCAAGTTTTATGCGGGTACTAAAAAGCCTGATAACAGACTGGTCAATTTCCTCTTCTGTTATTAACCCCTGCTCTACTGCTTGTAAAAGATAAGTAAACAAATTCCCACAATTCAAATCACAACCATTCCTTACTGCTAATGCCACAGATTCTTCTGGCGTTTTTGTTATACAATGGTGTTGGTAAAAATCTCTAATTGCCCAGCAATCTGATGTAACATGTCCATCAAATCCCCATTTATCACGTAAAATATCTTTTAATAATGTTTTACTGCCACAACAAGGCTCCCCATTTGTACGGTTATAGGCCCCCATAACTGCTTCTACCTTTGCTTCTTTTACACAAGCTTCAAATGCTGGTAAATAGGTCTCATACAAATCTTGCTTTGACACCTCTGCATTAAACTCATGGCGGATATCTTCCGGGCCAGAATGGACTGCAAAATGTTTTGCACATGCTGCCACTTTTAAATATTCTTCATGATGCCCTTGCATCCCTTCAATAAACCTTACTGCCAGCCTACTTGTTAAATAGGGATCTTCCCCATAAGTTTCATGGCCCCTGCCCCACCTTGGATCACGGAATATATTTACATTTGGCGCCCAGAAAGTAAGCCCTTTATAAATTCCAGTATCGCCAAACTCCTGCTGCATATTAAACTTTGCCCTTGCCTCTGTAGAAACAGCATCTCCAACTTCTTCCATTCTATCTGGATCAAATGCTGCTGCCATAGAAATCGCTTGTGGGAATACAGTTGCAACCCCAGCCCTGGCAACCCCATGTAATCCTTCATTCCACCAATTATATGACTTAATATGCAAACGCCCAATTGCTGGTGCCGTATGTACCATTTGGAATACTTTTTCTTCTAAAGTCATTTCTTCTACAAGTGCTTTTGCCCGTTCTTTTATTTTTTTTATCTTTTCTTGATTTTTAACAAGTTCCATAATCCCTCTCCTTTTCTTTTTAACAAATAATAAAACAGGTTACAATACCTGCTTTACTTCCCACAATCTATTATAAAGAATATTTCCTATAAAAACAAGAATTCTAAGATACAAAATCATATCGCTTTTTGTTTTTCTTTATGCTATAATCAAAGAAGGCATATTGATATCACAAAAGGAGGAGTTTCTTATGCATATTCGAGATTTTTTCGATCTAAATTTATTAGAACATATTTTAAAAGACTGGTCTGCTGCTACAGGAATGGCAACAATTGCCGTTGACAACGATGGGAATTATATTTCTAGTGAAATTGGATTTACTGATTTTTGCATGAAATATACCAGAGGTTCCTCAGAAGGAAGTAAGCGTTGTATTAAATGTGACAATGAGTGTACAGGTACTTATTTTTGCCATGCTGGCCTTATGGACTTTAGCATTGATATTATGGTTGGCAATCAAAAACTTGGAAAAATTATTGGAGGACAAGTCCTCCCACAAAAGCCAGATGAAGAAAAATTCCGCCATCTGGCAGCCGAATTAGGAATTAATCCAGAAACCTATATTGATGCCCTTCGAAAAATCCCAATTAAAACAGAAAATAGTATCCGTTCTGCCGCCAAATTATTGGGTGATATTGTTAATATGCTAGTCAACTTTGAATATATGAAAAAAAATACACAAGGGCTTATTGATACCTTAAATACTAGTATTGATTCTGCTGTTAGCTTGATTAATGAGATTAACAGTAAATCCCAAGCACTTGATTCTATTGAAAGTAAACAAAATATCCTTGCACTCAACGCTTCTATTGAGGCTGCAAGGGCTGGAGAATCTGGGCGTGGCTTTGCCGTAGTTGCAACTGAAGTTGGGAAACTCGCTGAAACTTCTAGCACTATCAATAAATCCATTAAAACTACTTTAAAAGACTTAAATAAAGTAGTAAACGATATACAAAAATCCCATATTGCACTAAAATAAATTTTTTACTTAACAAAAAATGGCAGCTTACTAGATTCCTTCTAGTACCTGCCATTTTCCTTTTTATCGATTTTCTATCTGCCAATCAATTGGTTCTATACCATTCTGTTTTAAAAATTCATTTGCCTGGCTAAAATGTTTACAGCCAAAAAATCCTCTATAAGCCGATAATGGGCTTGGATGTGGCGCCTTTAATATTAAATGTTTTGGATTATTTAACATCTTTATTTTACTTTGTGCAGGCTTTCCCCAAAGCATATAAACAATTGGGCGATCCTGTTCATTTAAAATACGGATTGCTGCATTTGTAAACTCTTCCCATCCAATCCCTTGATGGGAATTTGGCTGATGGGCGCGAACAGTAAGTACTGTATTTAATAACATAACTCCTTGTTTTGCCCATTTCTCCAAAAATCCATTATTTGGTATCTCACATCCTAAGTCATCTTTTAATTCTTGGTAAATATTAACTAAAGATGGTGGAATATCTACATCTGGTTTTACAGAAAAACACAATCCATGTGCTTGCCCTACATTATGGTATGGATCTTGCCCTAAGATAAGTACTTTTACATTATGAAGCGGCGTTAGGTGGAACGCATTAAAAATATCCTCTGCATCTGGGAATACTTGCCCTGCCTGATATTCCTCCTTTACAGTTTTATAAAGATTTGCATAATATGGTTTTTTAAATTCCTCACTTAACGGTTCTGCCCAATCATTTGTTATTTCGCTCATATCTTTTACCCTCTTTTCTATATTCGTACTGATACACCTTTTTGTTTTAAGTATTGTTTTAAATCTGTTATTTCTAGTTCTTTATAATGGAATAAGGATGCTGCTAATACAGCATCAGCCTTCCCTTTTGTAAATGCCTCATAAAAATGTTCTTTATTGCCTGCCCCGCCAGAAGCAATCACTGGAATTGAAACAGCTTCTGATACCATACAGGTTAAATCTAAATCATACCCATCTTTAGTACCATCACAGTCCATACTGGTTAATAGGATTTCCCCAGCCCCTAATTTATCTGCTTTTATTGCCCATTCTATGGCATCGATCCCCATATCAATCCGCCCGCCATTTTTATAAATATTCCAGCCTGTTCCATCTTCTCTTCTTTTTGCATCAATGGCGACCACTACACATTGGCTTCCAAATTTTTCTGCCGCTTCTGAAATTAAACTAGGATTCATAATTGCAGCAGAATTAATAGCTATTTTATCGGCTCCTTCCCTTAAAATCATTTTAAAATCTTCTACTGTACGGATACCACCTCCTACAGTAAAGGGAATAAACACTGTTTCTGCCACTTTCCGAACTAATTCTAAAGTAATCTGGCGTGCATCTGAAGATGCAGTAATATCTAAAAATACCAGTTCATCAGCCCCTGCCTTATTATATGCTTTTCCCACTTCAACCGGATCGCCTGCATCACACAAATTAACAAAATTTGTGCCTTTTACCACTCTTCCATTCTTAATATCTAGGCATGGAATAATACGTTTGGTAAACATCACTATCCTCCTTTCTAAAGCGCCGCAAAATTCTTTAATATTGTAAGCCCCACATCACCGCTTTTTTCTGGATGGAACTGACAAGCATAAATATTATCTTTTTCTATTGCCGCGTGGATACAGACACCATACTCTGTTGTTGCCTTTACAATTGCTTCTTCCTCTGCTTTTAAATAATAAGAATGGACAAAATAAACATAAGCATTTTCTTCTATTCCTTGAAATAGCTTTCCACCTTTTATAGAAAGAGAGTTCCAACCAATATGTGGTATTTTAAGCCCTGTATCTGGAATACGCAGTATCTCGCCTTTTAATAGAGAAAGCCCTTTTATCCCCTTACATTCTTCACTTCTTTCAAATAAAAGCTGTTGCCCCAAACAAATACCCAAAAATGGCGTATGTTTCTCTACCACCTTATAAATTATATCAATTAAATGATATTTATGTAACTTTTCCATCGCTTCCCCAAATGCCCCTACTCCTGGTAAAATTACTTTATCTGCTTTTAGCAACATCTCTTGTTCTCTAGTGACTACTGTTTCTTCCCCCAAATAATGTAAAGCCTTCTCTACGCTCTTTAAATTTCCTGCATCATAATCAATAATCGCTATCATTTTGCTTCCCCTAGGCTATAAAGCTCTATCTCCCTTGTATAGTCATTTGTGTTTTCTAATCCACAAATTTGCTTTACTTTTTCCTCATCCATACCATAATCATTTGTAAGTGTATACATTAATGTTTCTTTTAATTCTTCCATTTCTGCTGTTAAATTATAGGCGGCAGCATAATCTAAAAATTCATAATAAATTGTCATGCCCTTCATTAACGCATCTAATGCTTCTTTTTTCATTTGCAGGCTTTTATAATTAACATAAGAATCATATTGCCTATCTAGCCTTGTTAAAAGCCTCACTTGATCGTAAAACATCTGATCCTTTTCTTTTAACTCCATCCCTAGCAACACTTGATATGCTTCCTCATATTTTTTGCTCGAAAAATAATTTTGTGCCCTATTTAACGAATGTTGGTACGCATATGTATTTGATAAAACCATAACAAGTAATGACATTACAACAATTAATGTTGCCATAAACATAAGAAACGCTGGTTTTAATTTTACTCTTTCTTCTGGCTCTCTTTTTGCTGCTAATTCTGCCTTTTTCTCTTTTTTTGCCTGATCCTTTTGCGCTTTTGCCTGTTTCCTCTTTTTATCTACTTCTGCTTTTGCTGCTTTTGCCGCCTTCTTATCTTCTTGTTTCTTCGCCTGATCCTGTTCTTTCTTTTGTTGTGCCAGTTTCTTTTTTTCTTCTTGCTCTGCCTTCTTTTTTTGTTCTAATTTTTCTTCTTCCTCTAAGTCTACTACTTCTACCCTAAAAAATATATCCTTTATCTTTTGGGCAAAACTTCTATTATCTTCTTTCTTTTTCTTTTTTGCTTTCTTTTTCTTGCCTTTTTTCTCCTCTAATGGTTTTTCTTGCCCTTCTCCCCTAATTTCTTGTACAATCGAATCAAGCGAATCCAACAAATCTTTATCCAATTTTCCTGTTTCTGGCATCATTCCTGCCAAGCCTTCTTTTAGCATTTCTTGGACTTTTTTATCTGCTGCTTCATCTAGTTCTTCTTCTGATATCTCTTCTGGCTGCTTTTCTTCTGTTTTCTTTTTTTCTCCTGTATCATCTTGGGATATCTGCTCTAATAAACTATCTAAATACTCTTCATCTGAATTTTCGGAAAAGCTTTTATTTTCTTCTGCCATGCTTTTCACTCCTTACCTATTTTATTCAAAAAACTAATACTATCTTCTTTTATAGAATATGTTCTTTCCTTTATCCCCATTTGTGGAAACCTTTGGTTTACCCTTGCAAATTTTGATTTTTGGTTTAAAAATGCAATTTTTTCAAATGGCCAGCGGATTACTGTTGGATTTTCAAAACCTTCCCCCAATTCTAATATAAATAAATCCTTGTTTATTGTTTTTTTTAACCAATTTGTATAGGCTTCCCATTGTTTTAAATAACCTGTTTCATTATATGGCTTATTATCTACTATATTTAATATTCCTTGTTTCCCACATATTGGACAACACAATTCTTTCCCCTGCAATATATCTTCCTTAATATTCCATATTCCATGCGAACTATCTTCACACTGCATATAATAGATACTGCCACAAGGGGCTACTATCCGTTTTTTATCAAACCCTGTATGTTCTAACATGCCATCTACATTAGTAGTAACAAGAAAATAATCTTTTCCTTCTATTAATTCTCTTAAAATTATATAGGCATCCCTATATATCTTTAAAGGCTCCCCTATTTCTTGTTGATTTAACCGAATCATTTTTTCTGCATATGAAACAGAAATTTCTTTTTCACCAAACAACTCTGGTTTTATTTGAAGCTCTTTTCCTATCCCTATCAGAAGTATCGGATTATTTTTTATCTGATCCACTATTTCCTGATATTCCATAACTTCTATCTCCTACAATGAACCGAAAAACTGTTGCACCTGTTATCCGTGCAACAGTTTTTTCTTACCTTAAAATCTTATCTAATTCTGATACGAGATTACCTATCTCTGGCTTTGACAACTGGGCATTTGCCCCTAATGATTCCCCTTTTCTCCTCATATCATCATTTAATAAAGAGGAGAAAATAATTACTGGAATATCTCTAAGCTGAGAATCTTCACGAACTAATTTTAACAAACGATGCCCATCCATTTGTGGCATTTCAATATCTGTAATAATACAATGTACTTTTTCACTTACAGTTCCTTCTGCTTTATACTGGTTTAATTTATCCCATGCTTCCCGTCCATTTACATATTTTTGGATATTTGAATAACCAGCCTTTTCTAAGGAATCTGTAATTAAACACATAAGCAGTGCCGAATCTTCTGCTATCATAATTGGCTCATCATTCCTGCTCCTGCCTTCCAAATACTCAATATCTGATACTTTTAACCCTGTTTCTGGGCTAATATCTGATACAATCTTCTCAAAGTCAAGAATAACCACTAACTTTCCATTCCATTTTACAATTCCTGTTGCAAGTGCCTGTTCTGCACTACCTACTGTTTTATCTGGAACAATAATATCACTCCAAGAAAATCTAGTAATACCATATATTTTATGTACCCGGAATGAAACATTTAGTTTATTAAAATTTGTTATAATAAACATATCCTTTTCCGCGTCTTCGGAAGCTGGTAACTGCAGTACCTTTGCCAAATTAATTGCTGTAATAATCTCGTCTCTTGGAATAAAAACACCCTCTACACAAGGATGCGAATTTGGTATCATTGTAATTGGCTCACTATTTGTAATTTCCCTTACCTTAGCAACATTGATGCCATAATAATTCCCTGATACATCAAAAATAAGCAATTCAAGCTCATTTGTGCCACTTTCCAATAAAATATTTGTATCCATATAATCCCTCCGTCATTCGTATCATCCTAGTTACCATTTCAGAATAATACTCATTTTGTATTATTATAACATATACTTTCAAAAAATAATATAGAAAAGTCAGGAAATTTAAAAAAATGTTTTTATAAAAACCAAGTAACATACTTTTTATTTTTAATAAAATTTAAGGGAGAATACACTCTTTGTGTACCTCCCCATTGATTTTTATATAATTTTGCACCCTCAAAACTGTATACTGCCTCATCCATTCTCTTTCTCTCTTTTCCTTGGTCAAGCCCTCGACCGATTAGTAACAGTCAGCTCCACATGTTGCCATGCTTCCACCCCTGCCCTATCTACCTCGTCCTCTTCAAGGGGTCTTACTAGCTTTCGCTATGGGATATCTCATCTTGAGGGGGGCTTCACGCTTAGATGCCTTCAGCGTTTATCCCTTCCAAACTTGGCTACCCGGCTATGGCTTTGGTCGCCAACCGGTATACCAGCGGTTCGTCCATCCCGGTCCTCTCGTACTAAGGAC
>CAJTLB010000007.1 GCA_910577045.1 uncultured Lachnospiraceae bacterium
TGATCAGTAGCGCCCAGACAGATATGGCATATAAATTTTTTCTAGACCTGGAACCAGAAGCAAAAATGATTGACCCCAGCCTTCTCACAAAATTCAGGAAAACCCGCATTACAGAAGATATTCTTGAAGAGCTGTTAAAGGAAACGATCCGGCAGGCTTTGGATAAAGGTCTGATAAAATCAGGAACCATTATCGTAGATTCCACCCATACAAACGCATCTGTCCGTGCGAAATCCCCTACACAGATTTTGCGGGATATGAGTAAACAGCTCCAGAAGAAAATCTATAAAAATGCTTTTGATTTATCAGAAAAATTCCCCGAAAAACCATCCCTGGAAGCCGGACTGGAGGAAGAGATTGCATATACAAAAAATCTGCTAAAGGCTCTGGAGGAAAGGATAGCAGCCTGTGGCAGCGGGAAGATACAGGAGCTTGCCAGGGAAATGAAGGAACTGCTTGAGGATGAAAAGATCAGGGATATACGTTCAAAGGATGACAAAGATGCACGGTTTGGGCACAAAACGCCAACGAGCACATTTTACGGATATAAAAACCACCTGGCAATGACAGAGGAACGTCTGATTGCGGGGATAAGCGTAACGCATGGAGGTGCGCCGGACGGCCAGGAGTTACCGGGACTGATAGAAAAGGTGCAGGAAACCGGGATAGAAGTGACAGAAGTAATAGGGGATATGGCATATGTCAGCGATGATAATCTGGAAGCCTGTGGCGAAGGGATTACATTAATTGCACGGACAAATACGGCGGTGGCAGCGGCAGCAAACGGAAAACTGGAAGAAGGATTCTGTTACAATAAGGATGCCGGAATGCTGCAGTGTCCAGCCGGGGAATTGGCGATGCGGGTAGAGAAACGGACAGCAAAGAACGGGAATACCTATTTAAGATATATATTTAGCAAAGTGAAATGCAGGAAATGCCCATTAAGAGAAAGCTGCCGTGTAGGGAGAGGGAAATCAAAGGAACGAAGTTACAGTATTACCCAGGCAAGCGAAAAGAACCTGGAAAGACTAAAATTTGAGGAGAGTGAATATTTCAGGGAACGGATGAAGATTCGGCATCGGATTGAAGAAAAGAATGGGGAATTAAAAGAAGCCCACGGATTACGCAGAGCGGATTCGAGAGGGCTGTTTGCCATGGAACTGCAAATGTATATCACAGCATTTGTGGCAAATGTCAAGAGAATCACGAGGCTGACGGAGCCGGTTCTGCAGTAAGGGAACGCTTTTCCTTGCATGCTTTAGAGCAAATTTGTACACAGATGCTGTTTATATAGAGATAAGAAAACTCCCAACAAAAAAGTGGGAGTTTTTCAGTGCCCTCTAAATACAGGCTATACTGGCTTATGAGAACTTATAAAGAGATAGTCAAAAACTATATTTTGATTTATTTAAAAATTAACATATTTTATCATAAAGATCCATATAATTCTAGGTTAAACGAAGAAAATTAATATCAGCCAACTAACAAAATTATAATATAGACTATAAGTTATACCACTAATAAAATAACCTAAACATACACTACCAATAAAGTAACTTAAAGTAGCATTACCAAGTAAAATAACTTAAAGCAGCACTACCAATAAAAATAGCATAGGCAGGCAATGGTTCCTGTAAATGTCCCTTGAAAAGCGCCAGTGCTTAGCGAGGTATTATCGAGCTTAGCATCTGTTGCGCTTTGAACGGAGCGAAAGCGGGACGGTTACAGGAACCATTGCCTGCCTATGCGGACCCCTCCTTTCAATTTAATAGAAATTTTATTTTTCCTTTCTGGACATACTATTCTCATACATGCTATACTGAAAACAAGAAAACAGGCAAAACTGCGGAGGTAAAAGATGACGAAGGAGGAATTCTTAGAACAATTAGAGGATGCACTAGTTGGTGAAGTGCCAAATTCTGTAATATATGACAATAAAAATTATTACGAAAGATATATTTTTAGTGAAATAAAAATGGGAAGATCAGAAGCCGATATTTTGGAGGAACTTGGAAATCCAAGGCTAATTGCTAGGACAATTATAGATACACAAGGAGATGCAAAGCAGCAATACCGGGATAGTGTATATTACAAAGAAGATATTAAGGAAGAATTTGAAAATAGGAAGCCTCATTTTGGTGTTTTAGACCTAACAACTTGGTATGGAAGGGCAGCAGCATGGATTATAGGGATATTCTCATTGATTTTGCTTATTTGGCTAATATCAGGGATCTTGTCTATTGCAATACAGATTGCTATTCCTGTTTTAGCAATATTGGCAGTTTATAGCCTAGTAAAAAATTTTATGCGTAGGTAAAGTGGATTATTAAATTGTAAAAAATTGGAAGTATAGGGGAAGGCAGCACAAATTTTTAGGAGTGCTGCTTTTATAATTATAAAAAGTATCGGCGCCAGCGGGGGAACCACTGGCGCCGATGAGGGGAGTATAAATAATTAATAAGGGGTATAACGCGAAAAGAAATATTGAAGGGTTATTCCTTTTCATGCGATATTATAATATAAAGTGTCGAAAAATGCAATCCCTTGTTTAATAAAATTTATTTTCTTTTTAAAATGCTGGTGTATAAATTTTTTCGAATAAGCAATAATAACGTGTGTAGGTACAGAACGGTAACTACATTTTGTAACTAGTAAACAGCATTTATGAATGAATTTCAGGAGGAATTATCATGGCTAAGAACATGGAACAGAACAACTATCAGAACAATTCCCAGAACAAGGCACAGAACAATTACCAAAATAACTCTAAGAATGATTATCAGAACAGCACAAGCCAGAACAGTTCTACTCAGAACAGTACAAACAGTACCAATAATTCTGAAAAGAATAAAACAAGTAACAACAGCAAGAACTGTGACAGATAAATAAAAATAGGAAATAGAGAGTACCGGCATGGATGTGTCCGGTACTTTCTGCATCCAAGGGAATATACTGTAATAAAAACACATAGAAAGGAAGAATACTGCTATGATGGATATTATTACAGTAGAAGAGGCAATTAATTTGGAAAATAAGGATAAAACATTAATTTTGGATTTAAGGCCAGAAGAAAGTTATAAGCAGTTTCATATAGATCAGGCAATCCCTTATTCTTTGGAGAAAATAGAAAATGGAGAATATTGTTTGCCAAAGGATTATTGTATTGTTTTATATTGTGAGAAAGGGGGCTTAAGTTTAATTGGGGCTAGGATATTAGGGCAAGAAGGATTTTGTACTAAAACAGTAATTGGAGGCATGCAGGCATATAAAGAGTATAGGAAGAAGAATGGATTGACATAAAGAGAAGAAGAATTTAAGATAGAGGTATAGTAAAAAATGGGAGGATTGAAAATTGAAAATACTGTTTGCATCAGATATACATGGGTCAGCCATTTATTGTAGAAAGTTGCTTTGCGCATATGAAGAAAGTAAGGCAGACCGTTTGGTGTTATTAGGAGATATATTGTACCATGGGCCAAGGAATGACCTCCCGGAAGGATATTCGCCAAAAGATGTAATTGCCCTGCTTAATGCTAAGAAAGAAGAGGTTTATGCAGTACGTGGTAATTGTGAGGCGGAAGTAGATCAAATGGTTTTAGAATTCCCTGTAATGGCAGATTATATGGTAATCACAGATGAAAGAGTTACTTTTTTTGCTACGCATGGGCATTTATTCCATAAGGAAAATCTTCCGCCTTTAAAAAAGGGAGATGCGTTTATATATGGGCATACACATGTGTTACATGCAGAAAAGAAGGAAGGGTTATATTTCTTAAATCCTGGATCTGTTTCGCTTCCAAAGGAAGGGAACCCGCCAACCTATGCAATTTATGAAGATGGCTGGTTTGGTATATTTGATTTTAATGGAAACCAAATAATAGAGATAGAGTTACTTTCTTAGGAGGGACAGATGAAAACAATGGAATTAGTGGCGCCGTGCCATTTTGGGCTGGAAGCAGTTTTAAAAAGAGAAATTATTGACTTAGGGTATGAAATAAGCTATGTAGAAGATGGGAAAGTATGTTTTATTGGGGATGCAGAGGCTATTTGCCGTGCTAACCTATTTATTCGGACAGCAGAACGTATTTTAATCCATATAGGTAGCTTTCATGCAGAAACATTTGAGGAATTATTTGAAGGGACAAAAAAGCTTCCATGGGAAGATTATATCCCAGAAAATGGAAGGTTTTGGGTAGCTAAGGCAACCTCAATTAAAAGTAAGCTATTTAGCCCTTCTGATATCCAGTCAATTATGAAAAAGGCAATGGTGGAACATTTAAAGCAGAAGTACCATAAAGAGTGGTTTGAGGAAGAAGGGGACCATTATCCAATTAGGGTATCTATTATGAAGGATGAGGTCCATGTGTATATGGATACTTCGGGGGATTCCTTACATAAAAGGGGATATCGCCTTTTAAATGGGAAAGCGCCTATTTCAGAGACTCTTGCCGCCGCCCTGATTTTGCTAACCCCGTGGAAGTCAGATAGGATTTTAGTGGATCCATTTTGTGGGAGTGGTACTTTTCCTATAGAGGCAGCAATGATAGGCAGTAATATGGCGCCTGGTTTACAACGCTCTTTTTTAGCTGAAAAATGGGAAAACTTAATTCCTGCCATAGAGTGGCAGGAGGTAAGGAGAGAAGCAGAGGAATTAGTGGATATGTCCATAAAAATGGATATCCAGGCATTTGATATAGATGGGGAGATTATAAAGGCAGCAAGGGAGAATGCAAGGAGGGCAGGGGTAGAAAAACAGATTCATTTTCAACAGAGGCCAGTAAAGGCATTAAGCCATCCAAAAAAGTATGGGTTTTTAATTACAAACCCGCCATATGGGGAACGGATTGAGACGAAAGAAAGTATAGAAAGCATCTACAGGGAACTTGGGGAGCAGTTTGTTGCATTGGATAATTGGTCTGCTTATATTATATCATCTTGTGAAGATACAGAGCGTTATATGGGGCGTAAAGCAGATAAGAAACGAAAGATTTATAATGGAATGATGAAAACTTGTTATTATCAATTTTTAGGTGCAAAACCGCCAAAAGCAAGGATAAACAGTGGGGAGACATAAAATTGAGGTACAGTAAATATTTTATATTTGCACTTTTTTCATTGGCAGCAGGGTTTGTAATTAGTATGTGGGATTTTGCCTATTCCAAAGGGGTGGAGCAGGGAAGGAAGACAGTATCCCGTATTGGCATGTGGGAAAGTACAATAGCAGAAAGCATTAACCAGAAGCCAATTTATCTTTCTATTGATGGCAGGGCATTAGATTTAGAGCAGGGTGAGATTTATATGGATACTATGTTGAACCTTATGCTTCCTGTTTCGATAATAAAAGAGAATTTTAGCTGTAGTTCTTATGTAAGGGATGAAAGCATATTTGTAATGGAGCAAGGGAACAATACCATTTCAATAAAAGAAGGCGAATATGCAATAGAGATTAATGGGGTATTAGAGAATTTAGATTCTCCTGTGACTAGGGTAAACAATATACTTTATGTGCCTGTCCAAGCACTAGAAAGAGGGCTTGGCTGTCAATTTACATGGGATATTACAACAAATAGTGCCAGTATTATTAATGTGGATTCGGCAGATAGGAAATTGCCAATTTTTTATGATTATCGAATTGTAAACCGTGATCCGCAAGTGAAAAACCAAGGGGAATTTGGTACTTGCTGGGCATTTGCTGCATTAACAGCATTAGAAGCTTCCTTGCTTCCAGAAGAGGAATTAGATTTTTCTGAAGATCATATGACATTGAGAAATAGTTTTTCGTTTACCCAAAATGAAGGTGGGGAATATACAATGGCAATGGCATATTTAACTTCTTGGCAGGGCCCTGTCTTAGAAAAAGACGATCCTTATGGAGATGGGGAATCCCCAGACAATCTTACTGCTGTAAAACATGTACAGGAAATCCAAATATTGGAAGGGAAAAATTATGACAGGATTAAAGAAATGGTCTTTAAATATGGAGGAGTACAAAGTTCTTTATATATGCCTCTTACAAACCCAAGTTCAAATTCAGAATACTATAATGCAGAAAATTATGCGTATTGCTATATTGGGACAGAGAAGCCTAACCATGATGTAGTGATTATTGGCTGGGATGATAATTACCCAAAAGAGAATTTTAATTTAAGCATGGAGGCGGATGGAGCCTTTATCTGCAGGAATAGCTGGGGAAATGGGTTTGCAGATAATGGGACATTTTATATTTCTTATTATGATACCAATATTGGAATCCATAATGTTGTTTATACTAGGATTGAGGAAGCAGACAATTATGATAAGATATACCAAGCAGATTTATGTGGCTGGGTAGGGCTTTTAGGCTATGGGAAGGAGAGCAGTTATTTTTCTAATATTTATACAGCGGAGTCAGAAGAAAGCCTGGAAGCAGTAGGGTTTTATGCAACTGGGAAAGATACAGAATATGAGGTTTATTTGGTCCATAATTTTGAAAATACCACATCTTTTAAAGAAAAGGAATTATTGAAAACAGGGAAGTTTATAAATGCAGGTTATTATACAGTACGTTTAAAGGAGCCTGTCCCACTAGAAAAAGGAGAACAGTTTGCGATTGTGGTAAAAATTTCTACCCCTAATGCAGGACGGCCAATTGCCATTGAATATGCTGCAGATAAAGCAACAGAAAGCGTAGATTTATCAGATGGGGAGGGGTATATTAGCTTGTATGGGAATATGTGGGAAAGCGCAGAAGAAAAGAATTGTAATATTTGTTTAAAGGCATATACAAATCAAGTAGGAAAATAGTATGATTGACAAAACCTCTTTTCAAAACTATAAAATTCTGTTATACTGTGAAAAACATAAAGAAACAAAGGAATGTATATAAGAAAGGTTTTGGTATAAATGGAGAAAATTATTTTTGCGACTTCGAATGAAGGGAAGATGAGGGAAATCCGCCAGATTCTTTCTGATTTGGGCTGTGAATTGCAGTCTATGAAGGAAGCAGGGATTACAGTGGACATAGTAGAAAATGGCAGTACATTTGAAGAAAATGCGATTATTAAGGCTAAGGCAGTTGCAGCATGTACAAATGCCATTGTATTAGCAGATGATTCAGGGCTTGAGGTGGACTATATGGATAAGCAGCCAGGTGTTTTCTCAGCCCGTTTTTTAGGGGAAAATACGCCGTATTCTGTTAAGAACCAGTATATTATAGAGAAATTAGCAAATGCAAAAGAGGAGGAAAGGACAGCTAGGTTTGTCTGTGTGATTGCTGCTGTATTACCCAATGGAGAACTTTTAACAGCTAGGGCAACGATAGAAGGAAGGATTGCCTACCAAGAAGAAGGAGAAGGCGGGTTTGGGTATGATCCGATTTTGTATTTACCAGAATATGGGACTACAACGGCAGGATTGCCAATGGAGCAAAAAAATAAAATTAGCCACCGCGGGAAGGCACTAGAATTAATAAAAGAAAAATTAAAACAGAGATATGGGATTTCACAGGCACAAGAATAGTTGGTGCTAGAAACGAGGTTAGGATGCGTATTTTAATAGTGAGCGATACACATAGAAAGCATGCAAATCTGGAATATGTATTAGAAAAAGTGAAGCCTCTGGATTTAATGATTCATTTAGGGGATGCGGAAGGGGCAGAAGATTATATTGAGGCGATAGCCGACTGCCCAGTAGAAATTATAGCTGGCAATAATGACTTTTTTTCTAGGCTGGAAAAGGAAAGTGAACTTCAAATCGGGAAATATAGAGTGCTTTTAACACATGGGCACTATTATTATGTTTCAGTGGGGATGGAGCATCTTTGTGCAGAAGCAAAGGCAAGAGGGGCAGATATTGTTATGTATGGGCATACGCACCGGCCATGTATCGAGTATGTGGGAGAGTTAGTGGTTTTAAATCCAGGAAGTATTTCTTACCCTAGGCAGGAGGGCAGGAAGCCATCTTATATTATAATGGAAATTGACAATAAAGGAGAGGCACACTATACAATAAATTATTTGGAAACCCTATAATTTTTGGCGGGGTAAGAAGTAAATAAAATAAAAATATAAAAATATAAAAAAAGTTGTTGACAAGATGCTGATCGTGTTATATAATCTATCTTGCGTCACGGAAATATGTGAAACATAAGAGTGAAGCAAAAATCGGGGTGTGGCTCAGTTTGGCTAGAGTGCTTGATTTGGGATCAAGAGGTCGCAGGTTCGAATCCTGTCACCCCGATTGGTAGAAGTAAATATGCGGGTGTAGTTCAATGGTAGAACACTAGCCTTCCAAGCTAGATACGTGGGTTCGATTCCCATCACCCGCTTGCGGGTGGTTCACTCGCTCTGTAGGTGATAATACCCGATTTATGGAGTGACTGCATTGCATAGGTTGTGTGTCTGTAGCTCAGCTGGATAGAGCAACGGCCTTCTAAGCCGTGGGTCGGGGGTTCGAATCCCTTCAGGCACAGTATGGTGGGTATAGCGCAGTTGGTTAGCGCGCCAGATTGTGGCTCTGGAGGCCCAGGGTTCGAGTCCCTGTATCCACCTGTATATTTAACAACCGTCACTGTGTTTTTAGGCGGGTAAAGATAGTGGGCTATCGCCAAGCGGTAAGGCACAGGACTTTGACTCCTGCATTTCGTTGGTTCAAATCCAACTAGCCCAGTTTTGCGGGTTTAATAAAATAGTTACTATGGGATATTAGCTCAGGTGGTAGAGCACTTGACTTTTAATCAAGTTGTCCGGGGTTCGAATCCCCGATGTCTCATTGAGAAAGACATTGAGGAGCGCTGTATTTCTCAGTGCTTTTCTTATATAACAGGAGATAAGCTAATTGGCCTTGTTATATATCTTTCCAGTGTTAGCGGGTGTGGCGGAACTGGCAGACGCGCTAGACTTAGGATCTAGTGGGAGACCGTGCAGGTTCGATTCCTGTCACCCGCATAGTAAGAAAGGTATAGCCCTTTCGTCTCTGGAAGTGAGACGAAGGGGCTTTTTCCATGTTGTGCAAATAAGGAGGAATGAAAATGGGAAATGTGTATGAACCAAAAGAGATTGAGAAAAAGTGGCAGGATATATGGGACAAGGAGGAAGCTTTTAAGGCAGGTACAGATAGAAGCAAGCCAAAATATTATGCGCTAGTAGAATTTCCCTATCCCTCTGGGCAAGGGCTGCATGTAGGGCATCCAAGGCCCTATACGGCACTGGATATTATTGCTAGGAAAAGAAGGATGCAAGGGTATAATGTTTTGTATCCAATGGGCTGGGATGCATTTGGGCTTCCTACAGAAAATTATGCTATTAAAAATAAAATCCATCCAAAGATTGTAACAGAAAATAATGTAAAACATTTTAAAGAACAGCTTAAAGTCTTAGGGTATTCTTTCGATTGGGGCAGGGAGGTGAATACAACAGATCCTGCTTATTATAAATGGACTCAGTGGATATTCCTAAAATTATTTGAAAAGGGCCTGGCTTATAAAACAGAAATGCCAATTAATTGGTGTACTTCATGTAAAGTTGGCTTGGCAAATGAAGAAGTAGTAAATGGCGTTTGTGAACGATGTGGCGGCGAGGTAGTAAGAAAAGTAAAAAGCCAGTGGATGTTAAAAATTACGGAGTATGCAGAAAAGTTAATTGATGGGCTGAATGACGTAGATTATATTGAAAAGGTAAAGGTATCCCAGAAAAACTGGATAGGCCGTTCTGTAGGGGCAGAAGTAGATTTTACTATAGCAGGGAAAGAGGAAAAACTGCGTATTTTTACAACTAGGCCAGACACCTTATTTGGGGCAACCTATATGGTAGTTTCCCCAGAACATCCATTAATTGAAAAGTATAAAACAGAAATTAAAAATTGGGATGCTGTTGTAGAATATCAGGAGATGGCGGCTAGAAAGTCTGATTTTGAAAGGACAGAGCTTGCAAAAGAGAAAACAGGCGTGCCGCTGGAAGGCCTTATGGCAGTAAACCCTGTCAATGGGAAAGAAATTCCTATTTGGATATCAGATTATGTATTAATGACTTATGGGACAGGCGCGATTATGGCAGTACCTGCACATGATGAAAGAGACTGGGATTTTGCAAAGAAGTTTGGTTTGCCAATTATTGAAGTAGTAGCAGGCGGGAATGTGCAAGAAGAAGTTTATACAGATGTGACTTCTGGGAAATTAGTGAATTCTGAGTTTTTAAATGGGCTAGATGTAGCAGATGCAAAGGAAAAAATAATTGCATGGCTGTCAGAAAAAGGGATTGGAAAGAAAAAAATAAATTACAAGTTGAGGGACTGGGTATTTTCCCGCCAAAGGTACTGGGGTGAGCCAATTCCTTTAGTACAATGCGAGAAATGTGGGTTTGTCCCAGTGCCAGAAAAAGAATTGCCATTAATGCTTCCAGAGGTAGAGAGCTATATGCCTACGGATAATGGGGAATCCCCATTAGCAGCGATGGAAGGCTGGGTAAATACCATATGCCCATGTTGTGGCGGCCCTGCAAAGAGGGAAACAGATACTATGCCTCAATGGGCAGGTTCCTCTTGGTATTTCTTGCGTTATACCGATCCAGGCAATAAGGAGGCATTTGCATCAAAAGAAGCATTGGATTACTGGATGCCAGTAGACTGGTATAATGGCGGCATGGAGCATACTACGCTTCATTTATTGTATTCTCGGTTCTGGCATAAGTTTTTATATGACCAAGGATTAGTCAGTACGCCAGAGCCATACCAAAAGAGGACATCCCATGGCATGATTTTGGGCGAAAATAATGAAAAAATGTCAAAATCTAGGGGAAATGTAGTAAATCCTGATGATATTGTAAATGAATTTGGTGCAGATACACTCCGTACGTATGAAATGTTTATAGGGGCGTTTGAATTAAGCGCGGCATGGTCACAAGAAGGGGTAAAGGGCTGCCGCCGTTTCTTAGAGCGTGTATGGAAATTAGCGGATATGGTAGTAGATGGTGAATATTCAAAGGCATTAGAAATCAAAATTCATCAGACGATTAAAAAAGTAAGTGCGGATTTTGAAAGCATGAAGTTTAATACGGCAATTGCAGCAATGATGGGTTTAGTAAATGAGTTTTATAGAATTGGAAGTATAACAAAGAAAGAGTTCCAGACATTATTACTTTTATTAAATCCAGTTGCGCCACATATGACAGAGGAATTATGGGAGCTTATGGGTTTTGACGGAAGGATATACCAGGCTTCCTGGCCAGAATATAATGAAGCAAAGACAATAGAAGATGAAGTTGAAATTGCAATCCAGGTAAATGGCAAGGTAAGGGCTACTGTTAAAGTTGGGATTTCTGAGGAACAAGAGGCAGTAAAAGAAAAGGTAATGGGATTAGAGGCAGTAAAGAAGGTAGTAGAAGGTAAAAATATTGTAAAAGAGATTTATGTAAAAGGCAAGATTTATAATATTGTTGTGAAATAATAGACCGCCAAGAAGGAGGATGCGCCATGGGCAGGTATACAAAGGAAGATGTATTACGGCTAGTAGAAGAAGAGGATGTGGAGTTTATCCGCCTTCAGTTTACAGATATATTTGGGGTATTAAAAAATGTTGCTATTACTGCGAGCCAATTAAAAAGGGCGCTCAATAACCAGTGTATGTTTGATGGATCGGCAATCGGGGGCTTTGTTAGGATAGAAGAGTCGGACATGTATTTATATCCTGATTTGGATACTTTGGAAATATTCCCTTGGAGGCCGCAACAGGGAAAGGTAGCACGCCTTATTTGTAATGTACGGTTTCCAGGCGGAGGTATATTTGAGGGAGATTCTAGGTATATTTTGCAGAAAACGTTACAAGAAATAAGGGAATATGGATATACCTTTGATGTTGGCCCAGAATGTGAATTTTTTCTGTTCCAATGTGATGAGAATGGGCTTCCAACTACACAGACTTATGATAAAGCAGGATATTTTGATTTAGGCCCTTTGGATCTAGGGGAAAATGCGAGAAGGGATATGGTGTTAAACCTAGAAGATATGGGGTTTGTAATAGAAGCCTCCCATCACGAAATGGCTTGTGGGCAACATGAAATTGACGTTGGCTATGAAGAAGCGTTGGCTACGGCAGATAATATTATGACCTTTAAGCTAACAGTAAAGTCAATAGCAAAAAGGCATGGGCTCCATGCGACTTTTATGCCCAAACCAGTTTACGGGGCCCATGGTTCAGGGATGCATGTGAATATGTCATTGTCACAGAATGGAAAAAATATATTTGGAGATAAAAAAGATCCATGCGGGCTTAGTAAAACAGCATATTTCTTTATGGCTGGCATATTACAACATGCAAAAGGCATGTCATTAATTACAAATCCATTAGTAAATTCATATAAGCGTTTAGTACCAGGATTTGAAGCGCCAGTCTATATTGCATGGTCTGCAGTAAATAGAAGCCCTTTAATCCGGGTTCCAGCTTCTGGGCCAGAAAATGCCAGGATTGAGCTTCGGAGTCCTGACCCATGTTGTAATCCTTATTTAACCCTTGCTTTATGTTTGGCGGCAGGGCTTGATGGGATTAAAAAGAAATTAGAGCCGCCAAAAAGCATAGACCAGAATATTTTTGAAATGACAGAGGCACAGAGGGCACAGCTTGGAATTAGCAGGCTGCCATTAACCCTTGGGGAAGCCATTGAGGAATTTGAAAAAGATGAGTTTATAAAAGGCGTGCTTGGAACACATATTACAGAGCAGTACTTAAAGCAGAAAAAAGCAGAATGGTCTGCTTATCAGACCCAAGTATCTGACTGGGAGGTAGGACAGTATCTAATGAAATTTTAGGAAATACTACCAGCCGGAGGTGGAGCATGGTCAATATTATTATTGTATTGCCTAGAATGGAAGATGCAAAAGGGATAAAAAATCTTTTAGTAAAGAATGGGTTTCTGGTAACAGCTGTCTGTAATACGGGTGCACAAGCATTAACCTATGCAAATTCGTTGGATAGTGGGATTGTAATATGTGGTTATCGTTTGGTGGATATGGTATATTTGGAATTAAGCAGATGCCTGCCAAAGTATTTTGATATGCTTTTACTGGTATCACCAAAGTATTTTAGTGAAGGGGTTGAATCAGGTGTGATTAGCCTGCCAATGCCATTAAAGACGTATGATTTATTAAGGACTTTAGAAATGATGACAGAGGCTTTAATAAGAAAACGCAAAAAGCGAAGGGCACAGCCTAAGATACGGGATACAGAAGAACAAAAGATAATTGAAGAGGCAAAACGGATTTTAATGGAACATAACCATATGACAGAAGCAGAGGCACACCGTTATATTCAAAAATGCAGCATGGACAGCGGCACAAATATGCTAGAAACTGCACAAATGGTAATTCGGATTATGTCATAAAAAATAAGATAGGCAAGGAGGAAACTATGTTTCAGATAAATGAGAATTATTTAAAGTTGCCAGGCAGTTATTTATTTTCAACAATTGGCAAGAAAGTAAAAGAGTATGCAAATGCACATAAAGATAAAGAAATTATCCGCTTAGGGATTGGAGACGTCACTTTGCCATTAGCTCCTGTTGTGATCCAAGCTTTGCACAGCGCAGTTGATGAAATGGGAAAGGCAGAAACTTTTAAGGGATATGCGCCAGAATTAGGATATGAGTTCTTACGCCGGGCAATTGTAGACCATGATTATAAAAAGCGTGGTGCTGCGATTGAGATAGATGAAGTATTTATTAGTGATGGGGCAAAGAGTGATTCAGGAAATATTGGGGATATATTTGGGTTGGAGAATAAGGTTGCTGTTTGTGATCCCGTGTATCCAGTTTATATTGATAGTAATGCTATGTCTGGCAGGACAGGAAATTATGTGGAGGCGGCTGGAAAATGGGATAAAGTTATTTATATGCCATGTACAGCTGAGACAAATTTTGCACCAGAACTTCCAAAGGAAACTCCAGATATGATATATTTGTGTTTTCCAAATAATCCAACAGGCTCTACTATTACAAAGCCAGAGCTGCAAAAGTGGGTGGATTATGCCTTAAAAGTAGGGGCAGTGATTATTTATGATGCTGCTTATGAAGCATATATTTCAGAAGATGATGTGCCACATACGATTTATGAATGTAAAGGAGCAGAGGCTTGTGCGATAGAGTTAAGAAGTTTTTCTAAAAATGCTGGTTTTACAGGGACAAGGCTTGGGTTTACAGTAGTGCCAAAGGCCCTTACTTGTAATGGGGTATCTTTGAATTCTCTGTGGGCAAGGCGGCATGGCACAAAATTTAATGGTGCCCCTTATATTATCCAGAAGGCAGGTGCAGCAATCTATACAGAAGAAGGGCAGAAACAGACGAAAGAGCAGGTAGCCTATTATATGAATAATGCAAAAGTAATTTATAATGGTTTAAAGGCTGCTGGTTATAGTGTGTCAGGCGGGGTTAATGCGCCATATATATGGTTAAAGACTCCAGATAAAATGACATCATGGGAATTTTTTGATTTCTTATTAGAAAAAGCAAATGTAGTTGGGACACCTGGATCTGGTTTTGGGCCAAGTGGAGAAGGATATTTCCGCTTAACTGCATTTGGAAGTTATGAAAATACAAAGAAGGCAATGGAAAGAATACAGAGTATTTAATAGAAGGAGAGAGGGGATATGCCCTCTCTTTGCTTTATGCCAAAACCGTAGAATTTCTTGCATTTTTAGATTAAATGTTGTATTCTTATAAGTAAGAAGAGGCTAACAGGAAGGAAGAGCAAAGACAGGAGGTTTTGGAATGGGAGGTTTTATTGTCACAATTGCTAGGGGCTATGGAAGCGGAGGCAGGGCAATTGGGAAAAAATTAGCAGAAAATTTAGGTATTTCCTGTTATGACAGAGAAATTTTACGCTTGGCTTCCAATGATAGTGGCATTAATGAGGCATTGTTTGCAAAAGCAGATGAAAAACTAAAGAATACACTTCTTTTTAAAATTGCAAAAAATGTTTACACAGGCGAGGATATCCCACCAGATACAGATGATGTGATTAATAATGACAAATTGTTTCGGTATCAGGCTAAAGTATTGAAAGAACTGGCAAAAAAGGAATCTTTTGTTGTAATTGGGCGTTGTGCAGATTTTATTTTAAAAGATTATCCAAATCTAATTCGAGTTTTTATTTATGCACCATTTAAAGATTGTGTAAATTCAGAGGCAGACCGTTCCTCTTTAAAGTTATCCGAAATCGAAAAGTATATTAAAGCAGTAGATAAGCGTAGGGCAGAGTATTATCATTATTACACTGGAAAAGTATGGAATGATGCGAGAAATTATGATTTATGTTTAAATAGTAGCGCAATTGGTAAGGAAACCTGTGTTACTCTTATTGAAAAGTATATGGAATTAAAGGGTTGTAAATGAAAAATATGATGTGGAATGGAAAGGTAGAATTATACTATGGGGAAGAAAAGAGTTACAATAGAAGATTTAGCAAAAGGGATGGTGGTAGCAGATGATGTTTATACCTCATCAGACCAACTAATTATTGCAAGAAAGAGCATTATTAACGATAGGCTTATTTCAAAACTGCGGATGTATAATGTGCCTGCTATTAATATAGTAGATGTAGAAAAAGATACTGCTCCAAAATCAGATGAAGATGTTACAGTTATGACACAGACAGAGAAAATTAAGAGCACAGATGAGTTTAAAGAGTTCCGTAAAGATTTTTCCAAGGTGACAGGCACTTTGCAAAAATGTATGGAGCGTGCAGCAGCCAAAGGGATGTCAGAAGAAGATTTAAGGGAAATTGAGGGAGTGACAGCAGAAATCTTAGATACTAGCATGAAGATGCCCCATATCTTTGATATGCTGCATTGCATGAGGGATTCTTCTGATACAGTTTATACACATTCTATTAATGTAGCAGTAATATCTGCCGTACTTGGAAAATGGCTAAGATTTTCGGTACAAGAGCAGGAATTATTGGCTATGGCAGGAATATTACATGATATTGGGAAGCTATTAATTCCTGAGAATATTTTATTAAAAGCATATAAACTCACGGATAAGGAGTATGCAGTTGTAAAATCACATACGGTAAAGGGGTATAATTTATTAAAAGATTTGCCAATTGACAACCATATTAAATATGCAGCATTAATGCACCATGAACGCTGTGATGGGTCTGGCTATCCAACAGCTGTAAAAGGGGATAAAATTGACAAATATGCAAAGGTAATTGCTATTGCTGATGTATATGATGCAATGACTAGCAGCCGGGTATACCGGGAATCAATTTGCCCGTTTGATGTAATTAATAATTTTGAAAAAGATGGGCTACACCTTTATGAAATAGAATATATTATGACTTTTTTAAAGAATATTGCCAATACATATATTCATAGCCAAATCCGGTTAAGTAATGGGGTAATAGGGGAAATTATTATGTTAAATAATAATAAACTTGCAAAGCCAGTGATAAAAGCAGGAACTACCTTTATTGATTTATCTAAGGAATCTGACCTTAAGATTGATGAAATCTTATAAAATGGCAAATAGGGGGAGTAAGCAGGGGATGACAGAAAATAATAAGGAACTTGAAGTTCTTAAAATGTATTTGGAAGAGATAAAAATGGTTTCTCCAGTACAAGAAGGGGAAAAAGAGAAGCTTTTGAAAGAATACCAAGAAGGTAAGAAGGAAGTAAGGAACCGTTTAATGGAGTTATATTTAATGGATACCTTGCAGATTGCATCGGCATATAAAGGACAAGGGATAGGGCTTTCTGATTTAATTCAGGAAGCAAATATGGGGTTGTTATATGCGTTAGAAGACGGAGAAATAGAGGATATACAGATTAAGTCAAGAATAAAGCAAGCAGTAGAAGATGCCCTTTTTATGGAAGGAAAGGAAGGGGCAGTTGGAGAACAGATTGCAAAAGAAATAAACCGTTTAGATGAAGCATCAAAAATTTTAACAGAAAGAAATGGAGAAGCGCCATCTATAGAAGAATTAACAAAATACCTAGGGATACCAGAACAAGAGCTGAGGGAATATATGAAGATATCATTAGATGCCGTTAATGTAGGAGTGCAAAAATAAGTAGAGAGAAAAACCTGTTAGAATAAGAAATCTTATTCTAACAGGTTCTTTTTTATCGGTTTATTTGCCAATGCCCTGGTACGCCGGAAGGAGTGCTTGGGACATTTGGCCCAAAAAACTCATTATATTCTGTAGCAGGGTCTGTTTCCGTAGGGATAGGGATACCTGGGACAGTTGGATCATCTACAGGAGGTAGCATAGCTTCTTCTGTATGGATTGGGCAATAATTATCTTTTAAAGTTTCAGGCATAATATAGGTTAAATCCTCTGAATTTTTTAAAATAGCAGCCGATTCTTCTGGGTTTCCTGCATTTGGGGAAATTGTAGAAGGGATATTGGCAGTATTAATATAAACATGTTCTTCTAAGGATTCAGCAGGGCAGTTTTCTGTAGCAAGTGCGCCGCTGTCTTTACATACTGTAATCTTAATATGGTTGTCACAGCTTTCTGTTGGTTCGGAACCCTTTACAAAATATTCTGTATATACCATAGAACCTCTAGGATCGTGGTTGCACAGGCCATCTACAGCAATTTTCCCAGATTTTTTACAAATGGTTACTTGTATTAAGCCATCTGGCCTTGCAGGCAAGCTTTTAGTTTCTAAATTTTCATGTATCCTGCTCATAATTTTGCCCCAAAGTGCACGATGGTAACTTCTTTCATTCCCAACTTGAGGACGGTTTTCATCATAGCCAGACCAAATGCCTGCGGTATAATAGGGAGTAAAGCCAACAAACCATACATCATTATAATCGGAGGTAGAACCTGTTTTTCCAGCAGTCGGCATATTGCTAACACGTGCTGCTGTACCAGTACCACTGGTAACTACATCCTGCATAGCACTTGTTAAAAGGTATGCAGTAGTTTCTTTAATAACACGGTGGCTTTCTGGAGTATTGTCGATTAAAATATTGCCATTGTGGTCTAAAACCTTTGTATAGTAGATTGGTTCCGTATAAACCCCACTATTGGCAATAGCAGCATAAGCAGCTGTTAGTTCTAGGTTTGTAACCCCATCTGTAATGCCACCCAGTGCTAAAGAGTAATTAATGTCAGAATACGTATTTCCATTGGAATTAACCCTGCTTTCTACTAAGGTAGAAAACCCAAAATTACTAAGATAGCTAAAACCAAGGCTTGGTGTAATATCCGCAATTGTTTTAACAGCAACTACATTGACGGAATCCCGGATCGCTTCACGGATTGTAGTAAAGCCTTTATATCTTCTGTCATAATTATTAAAGGGATACCCATCTGGGGAAATATAGCCTGATTCATCATATTGTACAGAGGCAAGGGTAAAACCAGCAGTATCTAATGCAGCAGCATAAGCAGCAACTACTTTAAAGGTAGAACCTGGCTGCCTAGTAGAAGAGGTAGCACGGTTTAAGGAACGGTTTACCTCTTTAATGCCACGTTCACCAACAATGGCTTTTACATAGCCAGTGGCCTGATCCATAACAACAAAGGAAGATTGTGGCTGTGGCGTATAAATAATATTTTCTCCAAGTTCAATATCAGAAGGTAAAAGTTTGTTTGCCTTAAAAGTAGCAATTGCAGAATCTGCATCTTCTTTGGAATTAAAAATAAGTTTAAAGAAGCGGTCTGCTGCAATCTCGTGGTCTTCGTCACCATTTTTATAATAACTTTCTAAAGAACGCTCGCTAAAATTTTCTTTGGTGCCATCTGCATGTTGGATAGACCATGCCCAAGTAATCGAATATTTGGCATCAGCAGGGAAATTCTCTTCATTTTGGAATTCCTCATCACAAATTTGTTGAATTGCTTTATCCTGTGTAGTATAAACGCTTAATCCTCCTGCAAAGGCAAGCTGTTGTGCCTGTGCCTCTGTATAGCCTTTTTTGGTCTGTAAATCATAAATAAGCTGAGAAAGGGTTGCATCAACAAAAGAACTATACACAGATAGATTGTTTTGATATTCTATATTATTATTTTCGATACGGGTGTACACATCATCTGCCATTGCCTCATCATATTCCGCTTGTGTAATATGCCCAAAGTCCCGCATGTTTTTCAATACTTGGACCCGGCGGTTATTATTATTTTTGGGATAATAAATAGGGTTATTCCCAGAAGGGTTCTGGGTAATAGCGGCAATAACGGCAGATTCAGAAATAGTTAAATCCCAGACATCTTTATTAAAATACCGTCTGGAGGCTGCTTGTACGCCTAATGTATTACTTCCTAAGTTGATCATGTTTAGGTAGTTTTCTAAAATCTCTTCTTTGCTGTAAATTTTTTCTAGTTCAATGGCAAGGAATTGTTCTTGAAGTTTACGCTTAACGCTGACCATAAAGTTATCTTCTCCCATGCCGCTGTTAAAGATTTTATTTTTTAACAATTGTTGGGTAATTGTACTGGCACCTTCTGTAAATTTTCCCCCTTTTGCAATTCCCCTATATGCAGCACGGAAAATACCTTTAATATCAATACCATTATGTTCAAAGAAGCGTTGATCCTCGATATCCACAAAAGCGTAAATGAGATGCTTTGGCATTTCATCAATGCTTGCTGAGACACGGTTCGACCCAGTCATAACAAGGGAAGCAATTTCTTCCCCATCTGTGTTGTAAAGTTTAGAAGCATAGCCTTCTGGTGTTAAATCTATGGTGGATATATCAGGAGCGTTGTCGATAATACCCTTTACCATGCCAAGGCCTGCACAGCCAATAAAAACACCACTAATTAAAATTACAACAAGAAATACCTTTATTATAGTAATGCCCAGCTTTGTACTCAGTTTTTTGGATTTTGAGGTTATTTTTTTCTGTTTGGCAGAAATGCCATTTTTTCCATAATTCATGGTATATATCCTCCTTATCCCACCCATTATATCAAAAAAGAGTATGTAAATAAAGTAAAAATTGAAAAGTTCACAATTCATTGCCTTTTCTTAAGAATTTACAAAAAAAATAGGTTTATTCCTAACTTTCAAATTTTATAGGAAATATTTTACTGCTAAAATATAATGTTAAAAAGGATAAATTTAAAAAATATGGCGAAATAGTGTAAGTAAGGGCTGATTTTGCGATGGAAAATATTTGGAAGCAGAAGAAAAAGTATTTATAATAAAATAGAAGGAATAGGACATTCCCTATTGCCTATTTCTTAGTTTGGAAGAAAAGGAGTAAAAAATGAGAAGAGATTATTTGATTGGCAGCACAGTAGTGTCACAACAAAACCAAAGGATAAGGCTAGAGTATTATTTGGTAGAAGAACTAAGAGATGCGAGTGGAATTTATTTATATGGGATATTAATAAAAAGAGAAACAAAAGAGGCAGGTAAAATAGAAAGAATACAGGCTGTAGGCAAAGCAATTTCCTATTCAAAAGAATATGTGGAAAAAATGATTAGGATTTTTATGAAAAACACAGTTACGCCGATTAGTATGGAGGAATTAATTGATGAATATGTAAGCCAAACAATATGTGTGTAAGCTTTGCTAAATAAACGGACAAAAATTATAAGAAATTATGCAAATTGTACAAATTTGTCCGTTGACACCATAAGAAAAGATATGTTACGATCATGTGGTAAAAAATGTAAGGGCTTACAGTAACAAAGAAGGAGGGTTTTATGAGTAAGACATCAAGAAAAATTTTATCATGGTTGCTTACTATGGCTTTAGTGCTTGGGTTAATGCCATTTGGGGCATTAGGAGGAATACAGGCAAAGGCTGATAATGGGATAGGAAATATAGAAATCAAAGCCCCAGCCAGCCAAGCAGTAAGTGGATCAGCAGTAACATATGGGGTTGGGAAGGCTGCAATCCAAAAACATGAATTTAATGCAGAAAAGGAATTGGGGCCAGATGGACTTGATCTTGAATTAAAAGGCACGGTTCCAAATAATACTGTATTTGCGGATTATTTTACAGTAGGGGGAAAAGGTACTACAATAAGGGGAAATAGTAAACCTACTTATTCTTTAGAAGTAGCTAAGGAGGAGGGGAGTTGGATTGAATTTATTGTAACAGGAACGGCAAATGTTACATTACAAGTTAGTAGTACAGGAGGTTCTAATTTATCTCCCATTGGGTTAAAGAATAAAGATGGAAATTTTGTAGAAAATGATGAAAACACAAGTGTAACAATAGAAAATGGAATTAGTTTTGTTCAAGGCACAACATTTGTAGAAATAACTTATACAAATTTAGAAGCAGGTCTTTATCAGATAGTATCTCCTAAGGGTACTAGCAATTCTAGAGGGACTCGGATTGCTTCTATTATAGTAGAAGAAGATACCAGCGGCGGAACGCCTGCTGAGGGAAATTGCCCAGTGCCTACTTCTGTTTCTGCAGTAGAAGAAGATGCTGCTATTAAGATTACCTGGGAAGGCGATGAGTGCCAAGGTGATGGGAAGTATGAGGTAGCAGTTTCTATAGATGGCGCTGAATATAAGAAAATTTCTGGCTCTGCAACAACAGAAAAAACATATACTTATACGCCAGCCGCATCAGGAAACTATAAGTTTTCCGTATATGGCATATTAGGCACCCAAAAATCAGCAGAAGTAGAATCTACTCCTATTGATTTTACATATCCATTAGCGGCACCTGTAGTAAGTGCTACCATTGGAGATGGAAAAGTAAGCCTTTCTTGGAAGGAAGTAAAGGAAGCAACAAAATATGAGGTAAGGACATATTTAAACGATCAAGAAATCACAGAAAAATTTTCAGAAGTAACAGATGCGACCACAATAACAATTGATGGTTTAACCAATAAGACAACATATAGTTTTATGGTTACTGCTGTTAGGAATACAGAAAAAGTAGATTCTGAAAAGATCGAGGCAACGCCAAAAGGGACAGAAGGAGAATTTGATGCAGTCCCAGGAATGAGGATTATTAACCAAAACGGTGGGTTGCCATTGTTGATTACTAGAAATGCAGGGGATATTACTGCCCTTCAAAATGCCACATCAGGAGGTTTTGCAGGAGCAGGCATTACAAACACGGGATTTTTATTGACAACAGATCCTTATAGTGGAGATTTTACCGTTACAGCAGATATAAAGGTAAATAAACAAGTGGCAACAGGGACTGGCAGGGGAATTTTCTTAGGTGCGTTTACAGGTGCAGAACAACAAGATCAATTATTTACTATAGCAGCAAGAAATGATGGGAATATAAAATGTTATTATTCCAAACTTACAAGTGGGGGGTTTACAAATAGTGCTACTGGTTCAGGAACTGTGTTAGAAGGAACTTTTACTGTAACACGGAAGGATGGGCAGTATACAGCCACTTATAAATCAAAAGATGGTAGTGTAAGTTCAGCTACAAGTTCAACAGAAAGTGCTGGCAAAGTACCTATATCAGATGCTTTAGCAACAGGTGAGGTTTATCTTGGGATTGCAATGTCTGGGGTAGAGGCTGAGATTACTAATTTAAAAATCACTGCGAATGGTACAACTATAATTGATGCGGCTTCTATGACTGGCAGTTATGCCCCAGAGAAAACACCATGGGGTGAGGTAGCTGCGCCTGTACTTGGCACGCCAGTGTTAGTAGCAGGAGACAGTGCTAAAATTGAAGTGCCATGGACTATGGCAGTCGGTTTAGAGGGCGCAGATATATTCCGTGTCGTTATGTATGATGCAAATGGGAAAGAAGTGGCTGCAGAAACTATAAATTCGTCTGCAACAGAAGGAAGTTTTATTTTTATACCAGAAGCTAGTGGGAATTATACCTTTAAAGGTATTGCAGAACGTGAAAATGAGGCAAATAAAGAATCTTCAGAGGTTTCTTACCAGAATTTTGTACTGCCAATTGCAAAGCCTGAGATTATTGTAATGAATGCAGGAGGCGGCAGCATAAAGGTAAGCTGGAAGGCTGTGCCAGAAGCAGTATCTTATAAAGTAGAGTATAAAGAGCAAGGGGCAGCTTCTTCTGTACTTGCAGCAGAAAATATTACAGGGGTAGAATATGTAATTCCTTCTTTAACGGTAGGAAAAAGTTATGAAATTATAGTTACTGCTGTAAGGGGAGCAGATATGGCATCATCCGATGCAACAGCAATTGAAGTAAAAGATAAGGTAGAAAGAGCTTGGGAATTTGCATGGTTTGGAACTTCAACAAGCAAAGAGGCAAATACAATAGAAGTTTCACCGGATAAAGAAACAATTACCTTAAATTCTTGTACGATTAAGGCAGATGGGTCTATTAATAAAAAAGGCGGGAAATTTATGCCTTTCTATGATGGGATATCATACTATTATACAGAAGTAGATCCTAAAAAGGAGAATTTTGTTTTAACTGCAACATTCCATGTAGATTACTTAAATCCAAGTGTAGATGGGCAAGAAGGGTTTGGTATTGTAGTAAGAGATAGTATTGGGGAACATGGCGTAAGTAGTAGTACCTTTATGACAAATTCTGCCTCTATTTATGCTACTAAAATAGAAGGTACTGTAAATGGTTCAAAAGTATCTTTAAAAGATGGGTTAGGGATACGTTTTACCACAGGCTTAACACCTGAATTAGTGAGTGCAAATGAGACAACAGGCGCTAAAAGCAAGACAGACGCGTTTATATGGGATCCAAAAGAAAATATTAAACAAGGCGGGGATTATACGCTGACAATGAAGAAAACAAATACAGGGTTCCATGCAGTATTAAATCATGATGAAAGCAACGAAATTATAATGTATGATAATTACTGTGAAAAATTAACCGTATTAGATGAAGAAAAGATATATGTTGGGTTTGCAGCAGCTCGTGGCTGTAATGTAACAATTACGGATATTTCATTTACAACAACCGATCCGGCAACTGATCCAGCGGCAATACCGGAGCCAAAAGAAACGATTGACCCTTCTTACCGGGTAACTTCACCTACAACGTTTGGTTCTTCTGATTATAAGCTTGTCTTTGAATCAAATGCAGATGGAAAAGTCATAATTAAAAAGGGAAGCCAGACAGTAGAAGAAGCAGATGTATTGGCAGGGGAAGCATTGGATTACAAAACCACTCTTTCTACGGGGCAAAACCAGTTTGAAGTGACATTTACCCCAACAGAAGGATTTGAAACAGCAGATGGGGCAATTTTGTCTACCTATGAGACAAAGACGCAGAATTTTACTGTAACATACAGGGATATTTCAACATCTACTAATACAATTTATGTAACGCCAGATGGGAAATCAAGTGGAAAAGGAACAAAAGCATCACCACTTGATATTTATACGGCAGTTGCCTACGCAAAAGCAGGGCAGACAATTGTCCTAAAAGACGGGACTTACCATATGACAGGAAAATTAAAAGTTGCTAGGGGCGTAGACGGGACTGAAGCAGAAAATATTGTAATGATGTCTGAAAAAGGTGGAAGGGCTATTTTAGATTTTGCTGGATGCCGTGGCAATTTTGAAATGTGGGGAAGTTACTGGCATGTATATGGCATTGATGTATGTAATACGGATGGAAATATTAAAGGTATACAAGTAGCAGGGCACCACAATATTTTTGAGTTAGTAAACACGTATAAAAATGGAGATACTGGTTTACAAGTTAGTGGCACATCAAATGAAACAAAAGATAAGTGGCCATCCTATAATTTGATTTTAAATTGTACCTCTTATGACAATTGCGACCCTGGTTTTAATAATGCAGATGGGTTTGCAGCAAAATTAACTTGTGGGGAAGGAAATGTATTCCGTGGCTGTATTGCTTATAATAACTTAGATGATGGATGGGATTTATATTCTAAAGTAGAAAGTGGGCCTATTGGTGTTGTAACAATAGAAAATTGCCTTGCTTATAGAAATGGTACCATTTTAGATGGAAGTGCAAGTGGAGATGGAAATGGCTTTAAGTTAGGTGGAGATGGGATTGCAGTCCCACATGTATTGAAAAATTGTATTTCCTATGAAAATGATGCAAATGGCATTACAAGCAATAGTGATCCAGCGATTGTAGTAATCAATAATACTTCTGTGGGAAATAAGGGAACCAATTATTCTTTATATGGAAAAGGCAGCACACCATTAACATTTGTAGCAGAAAATAATATTTCCTATAAGGGAAGCAGCACAGACAGCATAGGGTTAGCTAGTTTGTATAATGCAACGAATTATTTTGATGGAATCAATACAGATGGAGAACAGATTACAGATAGCATGTTTGTCAGTGTAGATACTTCTATTTTACCGGATCGTAAAGAAGATGGCAGCATTGATATGCACGGGTTGTTTGAATTAGGAGAAGGGGCACCTAGTAAAGCAGGCGCGACATTTACAGAAACGCCGGGTTCTGGTTCGGAATTAATATATGAAATTGTAGAAGGGAACCAGAATAATTCTAATTCAGGTAGTTCAGACAGTTCAGATAGTGACGATGACAGCAGTTCTGAAAATACAAGTTCTGTTTCTTCTGTACAAAAACCAGTTGAAGATGCAGGGGATACAACTGGAAATTGGATAAAAGATAGTAATGGTTGGTGGTACCAAAAGGCAGATGCTACTTATCCAGCAAATGGCTGGTTAAAAATAAAGGCAGAATGGTATTTATTTAATGGCAATGGCTATATGCAGACAGGCTGGCAGAAAGCAGCGGATAATAAGTGGTATTATTTGGACATCAATAATGGGGAGATGAAAACTGGCTGGATACAACCATCTGTAAACGGCGAGTGGTATTTCTTAGATTTAGTAAACGGAGATATGAGGACTGGCTGGATACAGGTAGATAGCAAATGGTATTTCCTTGATTTAGTAAATGGGAATATGAGGACTGGCTGGGTCCAGACAGCAGATGGGAAATGGTATTACTTATATGCAGATGGATCTTGTGCAATCAATACAATTACGCCAGATGGATATAAAGTAGATGAAAATGGTGCATGGGTAAGGTAATGTAAAAAGTACAACCCCAGAAATACAGTTTTATTAGTATTTCTGGGGTTGTTTTATTTTTATAATCCTATAGATATTTATAATATCTACTTGACAAATCTTTCCTTTTTGCATATACTTTGATTATCAAAATATTTAAAAATCAAAATAATTAGAGAAGGAGACAATTATGCTTGAGAAAATGAAATCAATGATTGCAGCACAATTAGGGGTAAAAGAAGAAACTATTACAAAGGAATCTAATTTAAAAGAGGATTTAGGCGCAGATTCTTTAGATTTATTCCAATTAGTAATGGATTTGGAAGATGAGTATGCGGTTAAGATTCCATCAGAGGATTTGGAATCTCTTGTTACAGTAGGAGATGTAATGGAATATTTGCAAGGTAAAGGGGTAGAGGATTAGGACGAATGAAAACAAGGATTACAGAACTTCTTGGTATTCAATATCCCATTATCCAAGGAGGCATGGCATGGGTAGCAGAACATAATTTGGCAGCGGCCGTGTCAAATGCAGGAGGGCTTGGCTTAATTGGTGGTGCAAATGCCCCAGGAGAGGCTGTTAGGGAAGAAATCCGCCGTGCAAAAGAACTGACAGATAAACCATTTGGTGTAAATGTTATGCTGTTAAGCCCACATGCAGAAGATGTGGCAAAGGTAGTGGTGGAAGAAGGAATCCAAGTAATTACTACTGGTGCTGGAAGCCCAGAAAAATACATGGGAATGTGGAAAGAAGCGGGCATTAAAGTAATTCCAGTAGTAGCATCGGTGGCTTTGGCAAGAAGGATGGAACGCTGTGGGGCAGCAGCGGTAGTGGCAGAAGGATGTGAGTCAGGAGGACATATTGGGGAATTAACAACTATGGCACTGGTCCCACAGGTAGTAGATGCAGTAGGGATACCAGTTATTGCTGCAGGAGGAATTGCAGATGGGAGAGGCTTAGCGGCTGCTATTATGCTTGGTGCAGAGGCCGCCCAGATTGGTACTCGTTTTGTGGTAGCAGATGAATCAATAGCAAGTGATGCTTATAAAGAAAAAATTATAAAGGCAAGTGATATTGATTCCCAAGTAACAGGAAGGAGCCATGGGCATCCAATCCGCCAAATACGCAACCAAATGTCCAGAGAATATTTAAAGAAAGAACGAGAAGGGGCTAGTTTTGAAGAATTAGAGTATATGACATTGGGGGCACTCCGCAGGGCTGTTATGGAAGGGGATGTAGTAACAGGAACCTTAATGGCAGGTCAAATAGCGGGCATGATCCATAAACGTGAAAGTTGTAAAGAGATGATACAAGAGATTATCAATAAGGCAGAACAACTGCTTGGAAGATAGATAAAATAGGTAGGAGGCAGAAATGGGAACAACTGCATTTTTATTTCCAGGGCAGGGAGCACAAAAAATAGGGATGGGAAAAGAGTTTTATACTACTTTTCCAGAGGTAAAAGAGTTATTTGAAAAAGCATCTGAAATAGTTGGTTTTAATATGAAAGAAATGTGTTTTGAAGAAAATGAGAAACTGAACTTAACAGAGTATACGCAGGCGGCAATTCTTACTGTTTCAGCAGCAATTCTTATGGTTGCAAGAAAAGAAGGCTTGCAGGCGCAGGCGTGTGCAGGCTTAAGCTTAGGGGAATATAATGCACTGTTATCTACAGGTGCAATCCAATTTGAAGATGCTGTATTTGTAGTAAGGCAGAGAGGGAAACTTATGCAGGAGGCAGTCCCAGAAGGAATCGGCGCAATGTCTGCTATTATGGGGTTAGAAACAGATATAGTAGAATCTGTATGTAGTGGAATACAAGGAGCAGAAATTGCCAATTATAATTGCCCGGGGCAGATTGTAATATCTGGTAAAAGGGAAGCAATAGAAGAAGCAAATAAAAAATTAATAGAAGCTGGTGCGAAACGTTGTATGTACTTAAAGGTAAGTGGCCCTTTCCATTCTTCAATGCTAATTCCAGCAGGAGAAAAATTAGGTCAGGTATTGTCAGGGGTGGTTTTGAAGAAACCAGAAATTCCCTATGTTTCTAATGTAACTGCCAGATATATAACAGAAGAGAAAGGAATAAAGGATTTATTAATTAGGCAGGTATCTTCTAGTGTTAGATGGCAGCAAAGCATAGAGCATATGATAGAAAATGGAGTGGATACTTTTATAGAAATAGGCCCAGGGCGGACATTATCAGGATTTATGAAAAAGATTAACCCACAGGTAAAAAGCTTCCATATTGAAACACCAAGAGAGCTTGAAGAGGTGATAGAAAAGCAAAAGGAGATTACAGTATGCTAACAGGAAAAGCTGCATTAGTAACAGGGGCAGGAAGAGGGATTGGCAAAGAAATTGCCTTGACTTTAGCAAAAGAAGGGGCAGATATTGCATTAAATTATAATGGTTCTAAAGAGGCAGCAGAAGAAACGGCAATGCAAATAGAAGGCATAGGAAGAAAGGTAATTTTGTTACCTTGTAATGTTTCTGATTTCCAAGCATGTGGGGCTATGGTGGAACAGGCAGAAAAAGAGTTTGGGAAAATAGATATTTTAGTAAATAATGCTGGGATTACAAAAGATAATTTGCTGCTTCGTATGACAGAAGAAGAATTTAATATGGTATTGGATGTAAATTTAAAGGGGAGTTTTTATACTATACGCCATATAACAAAACAAATGCTAAAAAGGCGTTATGGCAGGATTATTAATTTATCTTCTATATCAGGCGTAATAGGGAATGTAGGGCAAGCAAATTATTGTGCGTCTAAAGCAGGGATTATTGGGCTTACAAAATCGGCAGCAAGGGAACTTGCATCTAGGAATATTACGGTAAATGCAATAGCCCCCGGGTTTATTGATACAGATATGACAGCCGTTTTGTCTGATAATGTAAAGGAAGGGATCCTTGCACAGATACCAATGCGTAGGTTTGGGAGTGTAAAAGATATTGCAGAAACAGCAGCATTTCTAGCATCAGATAAAGCTGCCTATATTACGGGCCAAGTAATACAAGTAAATGGCGGCATGGCAATGTAGGTGTTGTAGATATAGGTGGAATAAGAAAGGCGGGTAGTATGAAAAGGCGGGTAGTAGTAACAGGTATGGGAGCCATTACTCCTATAGGGAATAATGTAGAAGAATTTTGGAATGGAATAAAGAAACAACAAGTTGGCATTGATTTTATTGATCGGTTTGATACGGCAGAATATAAAGTAAAGCTTGCTGGCGAAGTAAAAAATTTCTGCCCTGCAGATTATATGGATGGAAAAACGGCAAAAAGAATGGAGTTATTTTGCCAGTATGCAGTAGTAGCAGCAAAAGAGGCTCTTGCCCAGTCAGGTATTTCTATAGAACAAGAAGACCCTTACCGTATAGGAGTATCAGTGGGATCAGGGATAGGAAGCCTTCAAGTATTAGAAAAAGAGCATAAAAAAATGTTAGAAAGAGGGCCAGGAAGGGTAAATCCTTTATTAGTGCCATTAATGATTTCCAATATGGCAGCAGGGAATGTTTCTATTCAATTTGGTGCCAAAGGAAAGAGTATTAATGTAGTGACTGCTTGTGCGACTGGCAGCCATTCGATTGGGGAAGCTTTCCGTTCTATCCAATGTGGGGATGCAGAAGTTATGATTGCTGGTGGCTGTGAAGCATCTATTACGCCAATTGCAGTAGCAGGTTTTTCTGCATTAACTGCTTTATCAGAATCAAAAAACCCATTTCGTGCTTCTATTCCATTTGATAAAGAAAGAAATGGCTTTGTAATGGGAGAAGGGGCTGGAATTGTTATTTTAGAAGAACTTTCCCATGCAAAAGAAAGAGGCGCAAAAATTTATGCAGAAATCGTTGGTTATGGGGCAACATCAGATGCGTACCATATTACATCTCCCGCAGAGACAGGGGAAGGGGCTGCTAAGGCAATGGAATATGCGATAGAGGAGGCTGGGGCAGAGAAAGAAAAGATCGTATATATCAATGCCCATGGAACAGGCACGCACCATAATGACCTATTTGAGACAAAAGCAATCCGAAAGGTATTTGGTACCTATGCAGGCCGGTTATTGGTAAATTCTACAAAATCGATGATAGGCCATTTATTAGGGGCTGCAGGGGCTGTAGAATTTATCACTTGTGTGAAGAGTATCCAAGAAGGATATATTCATCCAACTGTAGGTTATCAGGTAGCCGATGAAGAATGTGACTTAAATTATGTAAAAACAGGAATAAACCAAGATATTATGTATGCGCTAAACAATTCCCTTGGTTTTGGCGGGCATAATGCTAGCCTTTTAATTAAGAAGTTTAAAAGTGAGGAGAAATATGGAAATTAATCAAATTATTACATTGATACAGGCAGTGTCAGAGTCTAGTTTAACCGGATTTTTCCTAGAAGAAGGGAATATAAAGCTAAAATTAGAAAAAACAGTAAATGGTAGTATGATAACAGAAGAAAGCACCGAAATAAATAAAGGAGAAGAAGTAAAATGCCAAGAAGTAACAAATATAGAAACTTCTTTGGAGCCACAGGCTGAAATAAAGAAAGAAGAAGCTGTTTTAAAAGGGGAACTGGTAACGTCTCCTTTAGTGGGGACTTTTTATGTTTCTGCTTCCCCAGAATCAGAGCCATTTGTAAAAATAGGGGATGTTGTAAAAAAAGGGCAAGTATTAGGCATTATTGAGGCAATGAAATTAATGAATGAGATTGAAGCAGAAAAAGATGGAGTAATTGAGGCAATCTTTGTTGAAAATGAGCAGATGGTGGAATATGGGAAGCCTTTATTTTCCATTCTATAGTAGAGGTTAGGAAGAAGGAGAATTATGTTAGGGATTAAAGAAATAGAAAAGATTATTCCACACAGGCATCCATTTTTATTAATTGACCAAATAGAAGAATTGGAGCCAGGCATAAGGGCAGTAGGGCATAAGGCGGTTAGTTTTGATGAATATTATTTCCGTGGGCATTTCCCAGAGGAACCAGTAATGCCTGGGGTATTTATAATAGAAGCACTGGCACAGACAGGGGCGGTGGCAATCCTTTCTTTAGAAGAAAATAAAGGAAAAACAGCATATTTTGGCGGGATTCAATCTGCAAAATTTAAAAGGAAGGTATTGCCAGGGGAATTGTTAAAATTAGAAGTCGAAATTATAAGGCAAAAAGGGCCAGTAGGAATAGGAAAAGCAGTTGCAAGTGTAAATGGGCAGATAGCGGTTTTGGCAGAATTGACATTTGCCGTTGGATAAGGAGAGGGCTTTATGATGTTTCAAAAGGTTTTGGTAGCAAACCGGGGAGAAATCGCAGTTCGTATTATTCGCGCCTTACGTGAAATGGGGATTAAAACAGTAGCAGTCTATTCCGAGGCAGATAAAGAGGCTCTTCATACACAGCTTGCAGATGAGAGTATCTGTATAGGGCCTGCTGCAAGTGCAGAAAGTTACTTAAATATGGAGCAGATTATTAGTGCAACAGTTGCTTCAAAAGCAGAGGCAATCCATCCAGGTTTTGGATTTTTATCAGAAAATGCAAGGTTTGTAGAGATGTGTGAGAAATGTAAGATTGTTTTTATAGGGCCAAATTCTGGTTTAATTGCCCGTATGGGAAATAAATCTGAGGCAAGAAAAACAATGGAAGAAGCAGGGATACCGATTATCCCAGGTACAAAAGAGCCTTTAATAGATGCAAAGGAAGCAAAAGAAATAGCGGATAAATTAGGATATCCTTTAATGATTAAAGCATCTGCCGGGGGCGGTGGAAAAGGGATGCGCATAGCAGAAAATGCAGAAGAGTTTTTATCAAATTTTCAGACAGCACAGCAGGAGGCAGAAAAAAATTTTGGGGATAATACCATGTATTTGGAACGCTATATCCGTAACCCAAGGCATATTGAGGTACAAATTCTAGCAGATAAAAAAGGAAATGTGGTTTACCTAGGGGAGCGTGATTGCTCCATACAAAAACATCACCAAAAGTTGTTAGAAGAAGCACCTTGCCAAGCACTTTCAAAAAAATTACGGCAAGAAATGGGGGAGACAGCCGCCCATGCAGCAAAAGCAGTAGGCTATGAAAATGCTGGGACAATAGAATTTTTATATGATAAAGATGGAAATTATTATTTTATGGAAATGAATACTAGGATTCAGGTGGAACATCCAGTAACAGAAATGATAACAGGGATAGATTTAATTAAAGAGCAAATCCGTATTGCAGCAGGGGAACCTCTTTCCATTAAACAAGAAGAGGCAATTATAACAGGCCATGCAATAGAATGTCGGATTAATGCAAAACGGCCAGGGAAAGTAATAGAATTGCACCTTCCTTATGGGAATGGGATACGAGTAGATACAGCATTATATCAAGGATATATAGTGCCCCCCTATTATGATTCTATGATTGCTAAAGTAATTGTACATGGAAAGGACAGGGAAGAAGCAATCCAAAAGATGTGCAGTGCATTAGGGGAATTAATAATTGAAGGAATTGATACGAACCTGGAAGAGCAGTACCAGGTGTTAATGGATCAAAAATTTTTAGCGGGCCAAATAGATACTGGGTTTATAAAAGAGCATATAGGAAAATCGCTGAAATAAGTGAGGAATTGCCAGATGCTAAGGTTTAAGAAAACAATTTATATTAATATAGATTCTAAAAAGTTAAAAAAGGAAGAAAAAAGGACTTCTCCAGAGGTGCCAGAAGGCATGTGGTGTAAGTGCCCAAAATGTGGGCAGATTCTTTATAATGAAGATAGGAAAGAGGCAAATTTTGTATGCCCCAAATGCGGGCATTATTTCCGAATGGAAGCATACGAACGGATTGAGATAGTAGCTGATGAATATACTTTCCAAGAATGGGATAAAAAGCTGCCAGATAAAAATCCATTACATTTTAAAGGGTATGAAAAAAAGCTAGCTGCATTAAGAGAAAGTACAGGGCTTTTGGAGGCTGTTGTAACAGGAAAAGCATGTATTTACGGGGAGCCTTGTGCACTTATCGTATGTGATTCCAGATTTATGATGGCAAGCATGGGGCATACTGTGGGAGAAAAGATTACAAGGGCAGTAGAACGTGCAATAAAAGAGAAATTACCAGTTGTTTTATTTACTTGCAGCGGCGGGGCAAGGATGCAGGAAGGGATCGTATCTCTTATGCAGATGGCAAAAACAGCTGCTGCATTAAAAAAACACAGCGAAGCAGGTTTACTTAGCATTGTAGTATTAACCGATCCAACAACAGGAGGCGTAACAGCCAGTTTTGCAATGCTAGGGGATATTATATTGGGGGAGCCGCAGGCATTAGTAGGGTTTGCAGGGCCAAGGGTGATTGAACAGACCATTGGTGAGAAACTTCCAGAGGGATTCCAACGGAGTGAATTTTTACAGGAGCATGGCTGGATTGACGCAGTGGTTGAAAGAAAAAAGCTGAAACAGACATTGTTCCAGCTTTTGCATTTTCATAGTGTTAACAGAAGCTCTGTGCATATGGGAAGAGATACAATCCGTTTGGATGAACGTGATAGGAAACTTTTAAAAGAAAGAAAAAAGCAGAAAAAAATAGATGCGTGGGAACGTGTTAGTTGTTCTCGTATGCCAAAAAGGCCAACCGCAATGGATTATATCCAGTTGATCTTTAAAAATTTTTATGAATTACATGGGGATAGGGCGTTTGGGGATGATGGGGCTGTTATTGGAGGGCTTGCATTTTTAGGCGGTATCCCGGTTACTGTAATTGGGCAGCAAAAAGGGAAGAATACGAAGGAAAATATTTTAAGGAATTTTGGCATGGCAAACCCAGAGGGGTATAGGAAAGCATTACGCCTTATGAAACAGGCAGAAAAGTTCCATCGCCCTATTATCTGTTTTGTGGATACCCCAGGGGCTTTTTGTGGGATGGAAGCAGAAGAACGGGGGCAGGGGGAAGCAATTGCAAGGAATTTATATGAAATGTCGTCATTAAAAGTCCCCATTTTAAGTATTTTAATAGGGGAAGGCGGCAGTGGTGGCGCATTAGCACTTGCTGTTGCAAATGAAGTTTGGATTATGGAAAATGCAACCTATTCTATTTTATCCCCAGAGGGTTTTGCCTCTATCTTGTGGAAGGATAGTAGTAGGGCAAAAGAAGCAGCGCAAGTAATGAAGATTACAGCAGAAGATTTAAAACAATTGGGAATAGTAGAAAAGATTATTCCTGAACAAATTGCTGCTTGTGAAGGGAATTTGCTAGAAATTGCTGGTTATATGAAACAGGGTATAAAAGAATTTATAGAAAAATATAAAGACTTAAAACCACAAACATTGGCAGATATGCGATATAAGCGGTTCCGCAATATGTAGGTTACGTAGAATAGGAGAAGGATATGCAGGTTAAGCCATTAAAAATAGGGGATATAACAGCGAAAATCCCAATTATCCAAGGAGGGATGGGAATTGGGATAAGCCTTGATAATCTTGCTGGGGCAGTAGCAAAAGAAGGCGGCGTTGGTATTATTTCTACAGCGCAGATAGGGTTTTGTGAGCCAGATTATAATAAAAACCCTCTTGAAGCAAATTTAAGGGCAATTTCTAAATATTTAAAAAAGGCAAGGAAAAGGGCAGATGGAGGTATTGTTGGCGTTAATATTATGACAGCTACAAAAGAATATTATCGTTATGTAAAAGCTAGCATAGAGGCAGGGGCGGATTTGATTATATCTGGTGCAGGCTTGCCAGTCGATTTGCCTGAATATGTAAAAGAAAGTAAAACAAAGATAGCGCCAATTATTTCTACTAAAAAGTCAGCACAAGTGTTATTAAAGCTGTGGGCTAGGAAATATAACCGTATCCCAGATTTGCTTATAATAGAAGGGCCAGAGGCAGGCGGCCATCTGGGGTTTAAAAAAGAAGAAATAACACAGATAAAAAAAGAAGAATATCAAAAAGAAATTAAAGAAATACAAGATATTGTAAAGGAGTATGAAGAATGTTATAAGGCGCATATCCCGATTGCCCTTGCAGGCGGAATATATGACAAGGAAGATGCAAAGGAAGCATTTTTATTAGGGGTAGATGCCATACAGGTAGCAACCCGTTTTGTTACAACAGAAGAATGTGATGTAGCAGAGGAGTATAAACAGGCTTATATAAAATGCAAGAAAGAGGAAATAGAAATTGTACAAAGCCCCGTAGGGATGCCAGGCAGGGCAATATACAATGTTTTCCAAGAGAAAATTGCAACAGGGGTTTACCGTCCCAAACATTGCCATCAGTGTATAAATGGCTGTAACCCAGCAGAAACGCCGTATTGTATTACAGAGGCATTAATTCGGGCAGCACAAGGGGATATAGAAAATGGGCTGCTATTTTGTGGCGCAAAGGCATATAAAGCAGAAAAAATAGAAACAGTACATAGTGTAATAGAGTCTTTTTTTGAGTAGTTATTCCATAAATTTGTTAATAGAATTTTTATTTGCTTCGATCTTCTTTGCATGATATACTTATAAAAACGGCGTTTTGCCAGTTAGAGAGGAGATGAAGCAGAATGAATCCATTTTCTGTAGTTACACAAGAAATTCTGGATCTGTCTGAAATCTGTATGAAGAATAGCCGGATTGACCCTTCTTTATATGGAAAGTATGATGTGAAACGGGGATTGAGGGACATCAGCGGGCGTGGTGTTTTAACAGGCCTGACAGAAATCTCAGAAATCCAGTCCTGCATAATGGAAGATGAAGAAATGATTCCTTGTGAAGGAAAGCTTTTTTACCGAGGTGTGGACATTGAAGACTTGGTGGGAGGATTTATTAGAGAGAAACGATTTGGATTCGAGGAAGCGGCGTACCTGCTGATGTTCGGCGAGCTTCCAACCAATGGAGCACTTAAGGATTTCCAAAAGCTCCTTGGCGAATACCGATCTCTTCCAACTAGTTTTGTTAGGGATATTATTATGAAAGCGCCAAGTGCGGATATGATGAACACTTTGGCAAGGAGTGTTTTAACACTTTATTCTTATGATGATGCCGCAGATGATGTGTCTATTCCTAATGTTATTCGTCAGTGTCTACAACTTACGGCATTATTCCCCTTATTATCTGTCTATGGTTATCAGGCGTACCGCCATTATCATGATGGGCAAAGCTTGTATATACATACCCCAGACCCTGAATTATCTACGGCAGAAAATATCTTAAGGCTATTGCGGCCCGACAGTAGTTATACAGAATTAGAAGCCAGGATTTTAGATGTTGCCTTAGTCCTTCATGCAGAGCATGGCGGCGGGAATAACTCTACTTTTACAACACATGTAGTATCATCTTCTGGCACAGATACCTACTCTGCAGTTGCAGCGTCTTTAGGTTCCTTAAAAGGGCCAAAGCATGGTGGAGCGAATATAAAGGTAGTCCGTATGATGGAAGATTTAAAAGCACAAGTAACAGATTGGGAAGACGAAGAACAGATACGTGCATATCTTACAGCACTTTTAAATAAACAGGCATTTGATAAGGCAGGGCTTATTTATGGCATGGGTCATGCTGTTTACTCTTTATCTGATCCGCGTGCAAATATTTTTAAACGGTTTGTAGAAAAATTATCTGCAGAGAAAGGGAAGGAAAAAGAGTTCCGCCTATATTCTAAAATTGAGCGTTTAGCACCAGAGATTATAGCGAAAGAGCGTAAAATCTATAAAGGGGTTAGTGCTAATATTGATTTTTACAGTGGTTTTGTTTACAGTATGTTAGATTTGCCATTGGAATTATATACACCAATCTTTGCTATTGCCAGGATTGCAGGCTGGGGTGCGCATAGAGTGGAAGAATTAATTAATGCGGGTAAGATTATCCGCCCCGCTTATAGGAATGTACAAGAGCGTAGGACATATACTGCAATTGCAGATAGGAAATAAAAGGACTTAGTAGTGCGTAAGCAAACATTGCTTGCGCATTATTGATGTAGTTGTATAATAGGATAGGAAGGATTTTGTGTATGTTGTTTAAGGAATCTGGAAAAGATAGGGTTAGAAGGAGGAAGGAGAAGTGGAACAACAAAGTATTCCAGCGGCAGGAGAACGATACCGCCATTTTAACAATAGGCTTTATCAAGTTGTGACAGTGGCAAAACATAGTGAGACAGGGGAGAAAATGGTTATTTACCAGGCACTATATGGGGATTTTGAAGTATATGCCAGGCCTCTTTCTATGTTTATGGGCGAGGTGGATCATAAAAAATATCCAGATGTTACACAAAAATATCGGTTTGAAAAGATAGAAAGTATCTTTACCGAAGAAAGTTTGGTAGAAAAACAAGAAGAAACAGGAAAAGAATTAGTAGAACCAAAGGAAGGGACAGAAAAAGAGATTATGCCAAATGATGTGCTAATGAATTTTCTGGATGCTGACACTTATGCAGAAAAACTGAATATTGTAAGAGGGATGAAAAAACATATTGATAATAAGATGGTGCATGATTTTGCGGTATGCCTGGATATTGTATTAGATGAAAAGCCATTAGAGGAGCAAATAAGGGATATTGAAAACTGCTTGAAAACATATGTAAAATATGAATGTAGCCGTCTAAGGTAATGGAGATTGAATATGGAGCAGAGTATTCTAAAGTTGCAGGGAATAGAAAAAAAGTTTGGAGATACAAAGGTTTTAAAAGGAATCGATCTTACGGTTGAACAAGGAGAGTTTATTACTTTATTAGGCCCTTCTGGTTGTGGCAAGACCACAACACTCCGTATTATTTCAGGATTAGAGCAGCCAGATATAGGAAATGTATTGCTTGCAGGGGAGGATGTTACAGAATATGCCCCAGAAAAAAGAGATGTCAATACGGTTTTCCAGAATTATGCGTTATTTCCACATATGAATGTATATGACAATATAGCATATGGCATGAAGATTAAAAAGATGGCAAAGGCAGAAATACAAGAGAGAGTAGTAGAGGTGCTTTCTATGGTACAACTATCTGGTTATGAGAAACGTATGCCATCCCAGTTAAGTGGTGGGCAAAAGCAGAGGGTGGCAATTGCTAGGGCTATTGTAAATAAACCGAAATTACTTCTTTTAGACGAGCCATTGGGTGCATTAGATTTGCAATTAAGGCGCCAGATGCAAGTAGAGTTAAAACGGCTTCAAAAACGGCTTGGCATTACTTTTATTTATATTACGCATGATCAGGAAGAAGCCATTAATATGTCCAGCCGGATTGTGGTAATGAGGGATGGGATATTAGAGCAGGTAGGGACTCCAGATGAGATATACCATCATCCGCGTACCAGTTATGTAGCGCAGTTTGTAGGCAATTCTAATATAGTAACAGGAGAAATCATTAAGAAAGAAGGGAATCTTTTTACTGTCCAAATAGGGAAAGAACAAGTACAGTTAATGGATAATAGCAAAAAAGAATTAGGAGAACAGGTGGCAATTGCTATAAGAAGTGAAAATATACAAATAGGAAGGCAGTATAAGAATATAGGGCTTTCTGCCATTGTAAAGGAAAAGAATTTTGCAGGCGGCATGCTCCGTATGACGCTTACACTAAAAAATGGGAAAGAATTGGTAGCGAGCCGGCATGGGATTGATGCAGATGGGGAAGAAGGAGAAGAAATATTTTGTTTTTGGGAACCAGAACAGGCAGTGTTAGTAGAACTTTCTAAACAGACAGCAGATTCTTTAAGGCTAGGGAAAGATTGGGAGGGAAAAAATGAAAAGGCAGAATAGATATGGGCTTTTTATGAGTATTCCTATGTATATATTTACCTTGGTTTTTGTATTGGCGCCATTATGTTATATGGTGCTTTTAAGTTTTCTTACTAGGGCAGAAGTTTGGGGAGTAGTAAATGAAATAACCTTAGAGAATTACCAGAATATTTTTACGCCAGTATATATAAAGACTTTTTATGAATCATTGAAATTAGCTTGTATTTGCATGGTCTTTATTATTTTAGTAGGATATCCGTTTGGGTATTTTATGGCAAGGTTATCGGCTCCTTGGAAAAAACGGGTTAGTATGTTATTAATGATTCCTTTTTGGACCAGTGCGTTAATCCGTATGTATGGCTGGATTATTATTTTTCGGAGCAATGGGATTTTAGATAAGTTTTTAATGGGGCTTGGCATAACAAAGCAGCCTTTAAAGCTATTATATACGTATCCTGCCGTGGTAGTAGGAATGGTATATGCACTTGTGCCATTTATGATATTTTCTGTATATTCTAGTGCAGAAAAAATGGATTGGTCTTATGTAGAGGCGGCAAGAGATTTAGGGGCTTCTCCAATAAAGGCATTTTTTACGGTAACATTCCCGCTTACCATACCAGGGCTAATGTCAGGGATTGTATTAACCTTTGTCCCTTCTATGGGGTTGTTTTTTATTGCAGATATTCTAGGAGGCAATAAAGTAGTATTAGTAGGGAACCTAATACAAGAACAGCTTATGAAAGCAAGGAACTGGCCATTTGCGGCAGCACTTTCAGTAACATTAATGTTACTGACATCTGTTATTATCTGGATTTACCGGAAGGTGGCAAAAGTAAAGGATTTGGAGGGGTTCTATTGAAAAAAATACGTTTTTCTAATTTTTATATAGGGCTTATCTTAGTAATAATGTACCTTCCTATTTTACTTATTGTGGTTTATTCTTTTAATGAATCTAAAATTTCTTCGGTATGGGGAGGATTTTCCTTAAAATGGTATGAAATGTTAAAGACAGATCGCGCCATGCACGAAGCAATTGGGAATAGTTTATTATTAGGCGTATTAAGCTGTAGTGCCGCAGCAGTAATAGGGACGCTTGGGGCAGTCGGGATGAGCCGTATTAAGCTGCGTACAAAAGGCATGGTAGAATATATTTCTATGCTTCCTATTATGGTACCAGAAATTATTTTGGGCATGGTATTTATGACTTTTTTTGCTTTAATTGGTTTGCCATTTGGCATGGCAACACTTGTAATTGCACATACAGCATTTTGTATCCCGTATGTTTATATGATGGTAAAAGCAAGGCTAGCTGGAATGGATATATCTTTAATAGAAGCCGCAAGGGATTTGGGGGCTTCTCCTTGGAGGGCTTTTTTTGATATAACCCTTCCTTTGATTTTTCCAGCAGTTTTATCAGGGATGTTATTGGCATTTGCTATGTCTTTAGATGATGTGGTAATTAGTATTTTTGTAACTGGGGCAGAAACAAATACTCTTCCGGTAAAGATTTATACACAAATGAAAACAGGTGTAACACCAGAGATAAATGCGTTATGTACCATTATGTTAGTGGTAACGCTAACGATTGTGGGGATATCAGGGATAGTAAATAAGAAATCAAAAGTTGGAAAACTGAGAAATGAGGAGAATTATGAAAAATAAAAGAAAACATATTGCGCATAGAATGGCGATAGGGGCTGTAACAGTATGTATTATGGTATTATTGTCAGGTTGTGGGAAAGGGAAAGAAACACAGTCTTTCAATTTGTTTACATGGGATGGGATGTTCCCGCAAGAGGTATTAAGTGGGTTTGAAAAAGAATATGGCGTAAAAATTAATTACTCTAATTTTGATTATGATGAAGATATGCTTGCCAAGCTGGAAACAGCAAAAGGCGGGGATTATGATTTGGTAATAGCAGATGATTATATTATTGAGATAGCGATAGGGGAAGGGCTAGTACAAAAACTGGATAAAGGCAGGCTGAGTAATTGGGGAAATATCGATCCCATATTCCAAGGGCATTTTTATGATAAAACAGATGAATATACAGTGCCATATGGCGCAGGTATCCCATTAATTGTCTATGATCCTGCCATGGTTGGTTTTGAAATTACAGGGTATGAGGATTTATGGAACCCTGCTTTAAAAAACAATGTAGCATTAATTGGAAATTATCGTGTAATTGATGGGATTGTGTTAAAGATAATGGGAAAATCTTTTAATGAAGAAGATACAGCAGTTATTGGGGAAGCTGGTAAAAAACTTCTAGAATTAGCCCCAAATGTACGGTTAATTAGTGATAATAACACACAAGATTATATTGTTAGCGGGGAAGCAGCAGTAGCATTTTTATATACTTCGCAGGTAACACAAGCATTAGCAGCTAGAGAGGATTTAAAAGTTGTATATCCAAAAGAAGGGCTTGGGTTTGGCATTATGGCAGGCTTTATCCCATCACAAGCGCCAAATGCAGATATAGCACATAAATTTTTAGATTATATTTTAAAGCCAGAAATAGCAGCAAAGTGTTTCGAACATATTGGTTATGTTTGTACCAATAAAGCGGCTGTCCCATATTTATCAAAAGAAGCTCAAGAAAGCTTATCTTTGCCAGAAGAAGCAAAATCAGGGGAATTTATAATGGATATTAGCGCAGAGGCAAATGAAGCGCATGAGAGGATTTGGACAGAGTTTAAGGCTAGGTTGGATTAGAAGAGGGAAGCAGAGCGAGTAGTTGTTTCAAAAGCAGAATACAATCTTATGAGGAAGTTTTTGGCGAGGGGGAAAAGAATAACGGAGGTTTGTTTTCCTCCTCCTGTGGCAAAATTTATAAAGAAATTGAAAGACAAAAAACGGAAAAGGTTTCAGTACAAGTTATAATCTATACATATTTAACAAATTCTCCTTCTTATACACCTAATGTTTCTTTTTTATAGTATAATTTCATTGTTTCTAATTCTTCTAGATCGATTTGTAATTCTGTATCTACTCCTGCCAGTATTATAGAAAATAAGTTATTATTATATTATTTTTAACATTTTTTTCAAGATTTTAGTGGTAAATTATAAGAAATGGGACTGTGACATTTGTCACAGTAATATATGATGGGAATTTCTTGCCAAGTGGGAAGGGATGTTATATAATAATCATAATTGGGAACAAAAAATAAAAGGTGACAGCAAAGCCGTGCTTATTTTGGAGGAAAAGAATGGAAAACAGTGAGGAGAAGAATTTAGGGCAAGAGATCCAAGATATGGTTCAGGATGCGGTGAAGAAAATGGATTTCCAGGGATTGAACCAAGAAATAGGAAATACTGCCAGAACTGCAATAGAGAGTGTAAAGCGGAATATAGATTATATGCAGGCAGAACAAAATAGTAGGAATTATGCAGAAAAAGATAAAAATTATAAGATTATCAGGGATGCAAATGGAAGGTTCCAAAAAGTCCGTATGGGGGCTGCCGGGGTAATGGAAACTATGCAAAGCCAAGTACGTACACAGCAGCAAAATAAGCAGATGCCAAGCCAGCAGGCAAAAAGCCAGCCAGTCCCACAAAGGCAGCAAAACCAAGTAGCACAAAGGCGCAGGAGGCCACAGCCATTAGTAGATAATAAGCCGGCAGGGAGAATATCAAGCGTGATTTATACGCTTTTAGGAGGTTTTTTTGGAGCCTCTATTGGAATCTCTATTTTTATTTTATTACTGATAGGGGCAGTTGAGTGGGAGTCAGGATGTATTTTGGCTGCTATGATTTTGTCGCCATTTTTTCTAGGAAGTGCAGCTATGTTCCTGCAAGGCATGGTGCAGTCAAAACGTTTGCAGAGGTTCCGGCAGTATGTAAGGATTTTAAATGGAAGAACCTATGCGATGTTGGAGGAGTTTGCGGCAAATATTAGAAAAAGTAAGGCTTTTGTGCGTAGGGATGTGCAGAAAATGATTTCTTTGCGTATGTTTCCATTTGGGCGGTTGGACAATGAGGGGACATGCTTAATTTTAAATAATGAAACTTGGCAACAGTATATGGCATTAAAGAACCAGATGGAACAGCAAGAGATTGAAGAACAAAGAGTAGAGGAACAAAAAAAGATAGAAGAAGAAGATCCCTTCCAGCGTGAAGTGGCTAAGGCCCTTAAGGAAGGTGAAAATTATTTGAGCCAGATTAGGGCGGCAAATAATGCAATCCCAGGGAAGGAAATATCAAAAAAACTGGATGATTTAGAGCTAATTATTCGAAAAATATTTGAGCAGCTTCAAAACCATCCAGAAAAAATACCAGAAATGAATAAGTTTATGGAATACTATTTGCCAACTACACTTAAATTAGTAAACGCATATAAGGAATTTGACAGACAAGCACTAGAGGGTGAAAATATTAGTAATGGCAAGCGGGAGATAGAGAAAACATTAGATACAATAAATAAAGCGTTTTTAAATTTGTTTGACAATCTATTTGCAGATACAGCAATGGATATTTCTACAGATATTTCTGTGCTTAGGACTATGTTGGCACAGGAGGGATTAACAGATTCAGATTTTAACCTGAACAAAGATTAAGAATGGAGGATAGGAAATGGACAGCGAAATGAAGGATTTTTCAGCAACACCCACACCCACACTGACTTTTGAGCCTTTTAAGGAGGAGCCTACAACGCAGGCAGTACCTCAGACAAAAGAAGAGGTCAGTGCACCAGCACTTGATGAAAGCAGTTTAACAGCAGAAGAACGTAAAATGGTAGATGATTTTGCAGCCCAGATAGATTTGGAAAACTCCAATCTAGTGCTTCAATATGGTGCAGGGGCACAGAAAAAAATAGCTGATTTTTCTGAAACAGCACTTGGGAGTGTGCGCACAAAGGATTTAGGGGAAATTGGCGAAATGTTGACAGGCGTAGTAACAGAATTAAGAAGCTTTGATCAGGATGAAGATGATAAAGGGTTTATGGGTCTGTTTAAGAAAAATGCAAATAAAATCAATACAATGAAAGCAAAATATGCCAAAGCCGAAACAAATGTTACCCGTATTTGCCAAATATTAGAAGGGCATCAAATCCAGCTTTTAAAAGATGTAGCAATGCTGGATAAAATGTATGAGTTAAATAAAACATATTTTAAAGAGTTATCTATGTATATTCTTGCGGGGAAGAAAAAACTACAAAAAGTAAGGGATGTGGAGCTTCCTGCATTAATTGATAAATCCCAGAAAAGTGGGTTGCCAGAGGATGCACAGGCAGCAAACGACCTTTCTAATTTATGCAACCGTTTTGAAAAGAAACTACATGATTTGGAGCTTACCCGTATGATTTCGATACAAATGGCTCCACAAATCCGTTTGGTCCAAGGAAATGATACATTAATGGCAGAAAAGATACAATCTACATTAGTAAATACAATTCCTCTTTGGAAAAGCCAAATGGTATTGGCGCTTGGCGTAGCCCACTCTGGACAGGCGGCAAAGGCACAAAGGGAAGTAACAGATATGACAAACGAATTACTTCGTAAAAATGCAGCTACTCTTAAAATGGCTACTGTTGAAACAGCAAAAGAATCAGAACGTGGGATTGTGGATATAGAAACCTTAAAGATTACCAATGAATCTTTAATTTCAACTTTAGATGAGGTATTGAGGATCCAAGAAGAAGGCAGGCAAAAACGAAGAGAGGCAGAAGCAGAATTAAATAGAATTGAAAATGAATTAAAGAATAAGCTATTGACAATGAGGGCATAGTTAAAAAAGGCAGCAAAGCAGGGATAAAATTAGAAAACCTGCATTATGCTGCTTTTTTTGCGTTTATTATTGGTATTTATTAACTGCGCCAAGGACGCCTGCGGCTTTAGACATAAATACCTATATTGACACTGATATAGAAATGAAGTAGAATTCAGTTGTACAAAAAGATTTTACCAGGGAGGCATAGTTGTGACATTATACGAAGGAAAGATCGGTTCGGCATATATCGTGAAGGGGATACATTTAAAACAGAATTCGATTGTAAGACGTTTAGAGGCACTTGGGTTAAATGAAATGACAAAGTTACAGATTCAAAATAGTAAAAGAAGAGGGGCATTAATTATTAAAGTGAGGGGGACACGCCTTGCAGTCGGGAAGCAGATTGCACAAGGGATTGAAGTGGAAGAGGTGAAGGAAAATGCCTGAACATACAGAGGAAAAGGAGCTTGTTGTTGGATTTATTGGGAATCCAAATTGTGGTAAAACAACGTTGTTTAATGCGTTTACTGGTGCAAATTTAAAAGTTGCAAATTGGCCAGGCGTTACGGTGGAACGGGTAGAGGGTAGCACAGTCTATAAAGGAAGGACATTAAAATTAATTGATTTGCCTGGTATTTATAGCCTTACTTGCTATTCGATTGAGGAAAAAGTCTCTAGGCAATGTATTATGGAGGAAAATATAGATGTAATAGTAAATGTTGTAGATGCTTCTTCACTAGAAAGAAATTTATATTTAACATTACAGCTTTTAGAAATGGGGAAGCCTGTTATCTTAGCGTTAAATATGATGGATATTGTAGAGGAACGAGGGATGGAGATTGATTTGCACAGGCTGCCAGAAATGTTAGGCGGGATTCCAGTTGTCCCAGTATCAGCACGGAAACGGACAGGGCTTGATGTATTGCTCCATGCAGCGCTTCACCATTATGAGGAAGGAGTAAAAGATAGGGTAGTCCATTATAATGTAGAATTAGAAGAAGCAATTACAAAGACAGAAGAGAAGTTTAAGGAATATTATGGCGAATTATTGCACAGTAGATGGTATGCAATTAAATTATTAGAACAGGATGAAGAAATTATACAATATTATCCAAAAGCTGCCGTGCCAGAAAAAGTAAATTATGAAAAACAAATTATTCACCAGAAATATAACTATATTGAAGAAATTATAGAAGATACCCTTTTCCATAAAGAGAAAAAAGCGCAGGCAACGGATAGAGTAGATAGGTATTTAACCCATCCAGTTTGGGGAGTCCCTATTTTTCTGGCAATTATGGCACTTGTATTTTTTATGACATTTACGGTGGGGGATTTTTTAAAAGAATATTTTGAAATGGGCCTAGACCTCTTTTCTGGTGCTGTTGATGTAATATTAGTGAAGATAGGGGTAGCTTCATGGCTAAAATCACTTTTAGTAGAGGGTATTATTGCAGGAGTAGGAGGGATTCTTACTTTCTTGCCAAATATTTTAATTTTATTTTTGGCACTTGCTTTTTTAGAGGACAGTGGTTATATGGCAAGGGTGGCATATGTAATGGATGGGATTATGAGTATGCTTGGGTTGTCTGGAAAAGCATTTTTGCCTATGGTATTAGGGTTTGGCTGTACAGTTCCTGCAGTAATGGCATCTAGGGCATTAGAAAGAGAAAAGGATAGAAAAAGGACTATATTCATTACGCCGTTTATGTCCTGTTCTGCCAGGCTGCCAATATATGTGTTATTTGCCGACATGTTTTTCGGAAAATATGCAATGCTTGCTGCGTATTCCCTTTATCTTGCCGGCGTACTGGCTGCTATAGGGATAGCATTAATATTAAATTATTTTGACAAGGAACGGGCAGATGGGACTTTATTAATTGAACTTCCAGAATATAAAAGCCCAAACCCAAGGACAATAGCAGTTTATGTATGGGAAAAGGTAAAAGATTATTTAACAAAGGCAGGCACTACCATTTTTATTGCCTCTATTATTCTTTGGTTTTTGCTGAATTTTAATTTCCATGGTATGACAGAGCAAGTATCTGAAAGCTTTGGGGCTTCTATTGGAAAAATATTAGAGCCTGTGCTTAGGCCAGCGGGGCTTGGGATGTGGCAGATAGCAGTAGCCTTAATTTCTGGTATTTCTGCAAAAGAAGTAGTAGTGTCTAGTTTTTCTGTATTATTTGGGATTGGGAATATTAATTCAGCAGCAGGTATGGCAGATCTTTCTGCAATGCTTGGGGCAGCAGGCTTTACAGGGTTAAATGCTTATGCGCTTATGATATTTTGTTTATTATATACGCCTTGTGCTGCTACCATTGCAACAATAAAAAAAGAAACCCATTCTTGGCGTTGGACATTAGGGATGATTGCATTCCAGCTTGTGTTTGCATGGCTTGCGGCGGTATTAGTATACCAAATTGGAAGAATTTTTTGTTGACAAATGGATTTTCTTATGATAGAATAAATGCTATTAAATAAAGAAGAGAAAGTCTAAGAACAAAACGAGTACTACAGGAAGTATATTACAGAGAGCTGGTGTTTGCTGAGAACCAGTATAGAGGGCCAGTAGGAATGGATTTGGGAGACGCAAGGTGAAAGATTTATATCAAGTAGCTAAAGCCGTGTCCTCACGTTACAGGGGTAAGATATCAGGGATAGAATCCCTCGTATCAGAAAAAAGTTTATGAATGGGTGGCAGGGTATTTTCCGATTGGAAAATACCCTTTTTTATGCACAGGGGTGCGTATGGGAATTAGCAGCTTTGCTACATGCACCCCGCGTAGCGAGTAGGGGAAAACGTTTCCTTTACTTGGTTGTGCAGCCATTTATTTATAAAGAACTGGGGTGGCACCACGACTTGCATCGTCCCCGGCATATGCCGGGGAGGGTGCATTTTTTAATTTTAAGAAGGAGGAAGGATAATGAAACAGCCATTGACTTATGAAGAAATAAAACAGTATCAAGGGAATTATACTTTAGTGCCTATTGTAAAGGAAATTTATGCAGATGTGGTTACACCTATTACACTATTGCGGAAGATAGCATTATTAGATAAACAATATTATTTATTAGAAAGCGTGGAAGGCGGGGAAAAATGGGGGCGGTATTCTTTTTTAGGCTTTCAGCCGATGCTCCAGCTTTTGTGTAAAAAGGGGGAAGTAACCTTGAAAAGTGGTACTATTTCCACTAAAGTCCCTGGGGTCCCAATGGAAGTATTAAGGAATATGAAAAAAGAGTATATAGCACCAAGAATAAAGGGTTTACCGCCATTTGCCGGAGGGTTTGTAGGATATTTCTCCTATGAAATGATAAAATATGCAGAACCAAAGCTTTGCTTAAAAGAAAATAGCTGCCATGATTTTGATTTAATGTTATTTGATAAAGTAATTGCCTATGATCATTTGGCACAGAAAATTTGTATTATTGTGAATGCAAGGCTTTCTGAAGGAGAGCAGGGATATTATGCAGCTTTATTAGAAATAGAAAAAATAACCCATATGATACAAGATAATACACCTTTACCAAAAGAAACGCAGGCAGGGGTACCAGAATTTACTTGTAACACCTCTAAAGAAAAGTATATAGAAATGGTGGAAAAAACAAAGCAGTATATTAAAGAGGGAGATATTTTCCAAGGAGTTATTTCTAGGAGGTTTGAGGCTGATTATAAAGGAAGCCTGCTTAATGCCTATCGTGTGTTACGCACAACGAATCCTTCACCATATATGTACTTTATCCAAAGCGGGGATATCCAGATTGCAGGCGCATCTCCAGAGACAATGGTAAAGTTAGTAGATAGGAAGCTTACGACTTTCCCAGTAGCAGGGACTAGAAAACGCGGAAGGACAGAGGAAGAGGATAGGCGGTTAGAAAAGGAACTTTTACAAGATGAAAAAGAACTGGCTGAACATAATATGCTGGTAGATTTAGCTAGGAATGATATTGGGCGTATTGCAGAATATGGAAGTGTAGAAGTAGAGGAATATATAAAGATCCATCGTTTTTCTAAGGTAATGCACATTGCGTCAACGGTGAGTGGGCAGTTGGAGGAAGGAAAAGATGGGTGTGATACAATTACTGCCCTCTTACCAGCAGGAACACTTTCTGGCGCACCAAAGTTTAGGGCATGTGAGATTATAGAAGAGCTAGAGCCCGTGGCAAGGGGCGTATATGGCGGGGCAATTGGATATTTGGATTTGTCTGGGAACTTAGATGTCTGTATTGCCATACGTACTGCAGTAAAACAGGGAAATAAAGTATATGTACAGGCGGGTGCAGGAATTGTGGCAGATAGTGTGCCGGAAAAAGAATATGAAGAATGTGCCAATAAAGCAGGGGCAGTAATAGAGGCAATAAAAAGGGCAGGGGAGGTAGAAGGATAATGATAGTAGTCATTGATAATTATGACAGTTTTTCTTATAATTTAGTACAGCTAATTGGCAGCATAGCAGAAGAAGAGATAAAAGTAATCCGTAATGATGAGGTTACGGTAGAAGAAATTGCACTGTGGAAGCCTTCCTGCATTGTTCTTTCCCCTGGGCCAGGAAAACCAAAAGATGCTGGGATTTGTGAAGAATTAGTAAAGAAAAGTAAAGGAGAAGCCCCCATTTTAGGAGTATGCTTGGGCCATCAAGGGATTTGCGAAGCATTTGGGGCATCTATTGTTTATGCCAAACATTTAATGCACGGAAAGCAGAGTATAATTGATTTAGATACAAGCATAGGGTTATTTTGTGGGCTGCCTGCCCAAATAAAAGTAGCAAGGTATCATTCATTAGTTGCTGATCCAAAAACTATTTCAGATTGTTTACAAGTGATTGCTAGTGTACAGGAGAATGATGGATCAGAAGAAGTTATGGCAGTAAAACATAAGGAATATCCGATTTATGGGCTACAATTCCATCCAGAGTCTGTATTAACGCCACTAGGGAAAGAAATAATTAGGAATTTTATAGAGGGAGGGCATTATGATATTAGATAGGATTGTTGCAGATAAAAAGAAAAGGTTAATAGAACATAAAAGGTTAGTAAGTGAAGAAGAAATAAAAAGTGCAGCATTAAAAAGTAAAAGGGAAAGTTTGAATTTTTATAATGCACTTGCAAAAGAAGGATTGTCAATTATTGGAGAATTTAAAAGGGCTTCCCCAAGCCTTGGGGTTATTTCGAATCAGTTGTCTTTAACCGATCAGATGGGACAGTATAATGCTTCTGTAGACGCGGTTTCTTGTTTAACAGAAGAAGATCATTTTTATGGAAGCATAGAGTATTTAAAACAGGTACGGAAAATGTCTTCCCTTCCTATTCTACGGAAAGATTTTATGATTGATCCATATCAAGTTTATGAAGCAAAAGTAATTGGCGCAGATGCAATTTTACTAATTGCAGCGATATTAACAGAAGCGCAGATAAAGGAGTATTATAGTTTGGCAGAGTCATTAGGGCTTTTTAGCTTGGTAGAGGTACATAATGAAGCGGAAATGGAACAGGCACTTAAGATAGGGGCAAAAATAATTGGGATAAATAACAGGGACTTAAAAGATTTTACGATTCATTTAGATACAACGAAGCGCCTTTCTAAAATGGTAGATAAAGAGGTTGTGCTAGTATCAGAGAGTGGCGTTACAAAGACAGAAGATATTATTTTTTTAAAGGAATGTTCTGTAGATGCTTTATTAATTGGAAGGGCGTTTATGGAGGCAGGAAATCCAGAGGAGCTTGCAAGGGAATGGAAGAAGGTTTATCAGGAATGAGTAAAGTAAAAATCTGTGGGTTAACAGAAATAAGAGAAGCAGAAATAGTAAATCAATATAGTGCCGATTATGCAGGTATGGTATTATTTTACCCCAAAAGTAGAAGGAACTTGCCAATTGGGAAGGCAAAGGAAATAATAACAGTTTTAAGTTCTAATATAAAAAAAGTGGCTGTTGTAGTATCGCCAACTGTAGAACAAATAAAGAATTGTAAAGAGGCAGGATTTGACTATATTCAAATACATGGAATATGTACAAAGGAGGTGCTTTATCAAAGTGAGCTACCAGTGTTTCTAGCAATTAATATAGGGAATGGTGGTATAGGCAAAGTAATGGGACATAAAAAAATTATAGGGTATACATTGGATGGAAAAGTTCCAGGAAATGGGGAAACCTTTGACTGGAAATTAGTAAAAAGTTTTAACAGACAAGGAAAATTATTTATGCTTGCAGGAGGATTAACCCCTGAAAATGTAGCAGAAAGTATCCATATTTTAAAACCAGATATTGTGGATGTGTCTAGCGGCGTAGAGTACAAAAATGGAAAAGGGAAAGATCCTGAAAAAATAAGCCAATTTATAAGAGAAGTAAGGAAAAGGGAAGAAATAGGAGGAAAAGAAAGATGGAACGGTATTATGGAGAATTTGGCGGGCAATATGTATCAGAATCATTAATGAATACATTAAAAGAGTTAGAGAAGGCATTTGAAGAGGCAAGGAAAGACCCGCAATTCTGGAAAGAATATCATTATTATATGAAGGAATATGTAGGAAGGGAAAACCCTCTTTATTTAGCAGAACGTTTAACAGAAAAGTATGGGCCAAAGATTTATTTAAAAAGGGAAGATTTAAACCATACTGGCGCACATAAGATTAACAATGTAATCGGGCAGATTTTATTGGCAAAGCGTATGGGGAAGAAAAAGGTAATTGCAGAGACTGGCGCAGGGCAACATGGGGTGGCTACCGCTACTGGGGCGGCATTATTTAATATGGAATGTACGGTATATATGGGGAAAGAGGATATTGAAAGGCAGGCTTTAAATGTATTCCGTATGGAGATGCTGGGGGCAACGGTAGTCCCTGTTACTACTGGAAGCTGTACTTTAAAAGATGCAACAAATGAGGCAATCCGTACATGGGCAAAGGAAGCAGAAGATACTTTTTATGTAATTGGATCGGCAGTAGGTCCATATCCGTACCCAAAAATAGTAAAGGAATTCCAAAAAATTATTAGTGTAGAAGCAAAACGCCAGATACTAGAAAAGGAAGGGCGGCTTCCTGACGCAGTTGTGGCATGTTGCGGCGGCGGATCGAATTCGATAGGGATGTTTGCCGATTTTATAGAAGAGGAAGACGTCCGTTTAATTGGAGTAGAAGCTGCTGGGCTTGGGATTGAAACAGGAAAACATGCGGCTGCTATGGCACTTGGCAGGCCAGGGACATTACATGGGATGAAGTCTTATTTATTACAAGATGAGGATGGGAATATAGAAATTGCCCATTCCATTTCGGCTGGTTTAGATTATCCAGGCGTAGGGCCAGAGCATGCGTATTTACGCGATACAAAACGTGCAGAGTATGTTTCTATTACAGATACAGAAGCAATGGATGCATTAATGGAATTGTGCCGTTTGGAAGGGATTATCCCAGCAATAGAAAGTGCACATGCACTGGCATATGTATTTAAAATGGCAAAGACGATGACAAAGGATCAAATAATTATTATGTGCCTGTCAGGGCGTGGGGATAAAGATGTACATACAGTAGCAGCATATTTAAAAGGTGAAAATTGCAATTTTTAGGGAAAGGATAAGGGAAGAAAAATGGAAAATCGTATAGAAGCAAGGTTAAAACAAGTAAAAGAAAAGAAAGAAAAAGCATTTATTACTTATATTACAGCGGGGCTGCCTGATATGGAAGGGACAAAAGAAATTATTAAGGCGCAAGAAGAGGCAGGGACAGATATTATAGAGCTGGGGATTCCGTTTTCTGACCCAATTGCAGATGGCCCAGTAATTCAGCAGGCTTCCTATGAATCAATAAAGAAAGGCACGAATTTAAAAAAAGTATTCGTTATGGTAAAAGAACTTCGAAATAATTGTCAAATTCCATTAGTATTTATGTTATACTATAATACAGTATTGTATTATGGTTTAGAAGCATTTGTAATGAAATGTGCAGAGTGTGGGGTAGACGGGATAATTATACCAGATTTGCCATTGGAAGAACAAGGGGAACTCCGTGGGATATTAGAAAAGGCAAAAGAGGCACCTATATTGATACAATTAGTCTCTCCTGTTTCCAAAGATCGGCTCCCTGCGCTTTTAAAGGGGGCAAGGGGGTTTGTATATTGTGTATCTTCTATGGGGGTTACTGGGCAGGCAGCAGATTTCCATAAAAATGTAAAGACATATTTAAAAGAGGTAAAAAATATTGCAGAAATTCCAATTATGATGGGATTTGGCATTAGGGATGCAAAGGATGTAGAACCAGTAAAAGAATGGATTGATGGTGCAATTGTAGGATCACATTTTATTCAACTAATGAAAGAAAATAATTATAATAAAAAGGTAATACAAGAATATATTAGGACATTTAAACAGGAAATGAATAGGTAGTGGAAAAAAGAAGGGGTAAAATGGCAAAAAAAGAATTATTTACACAAGGTTGGGAGTTTCAGCTTGTGCCAGTAGGGGAAGCTGTAGTAGAAGAGCAGGGGTTTGTCCCAGTGGATATCCCGCATGATTGGCAAATATATGATTCTACAAATTTATATCAAGATGGAGATGGATGGTACCAAAAAAAATTCCACATAAAAAAGGAAGAGGAATTACTTTATTATCTATATTTTGAAGGCGTGTATATGGATAGCAGAGTCTTTGTAAATGGGGAATTTTGGGGTGAATGGAAGTATGGGTATTCTTCTTTTTATTTTGATATTACAAATGGGCTTGTAGATGGGGAAAATATAATCCATGTTAGGACAAGGCTGCAACATCCGAATTCAAGATGGTATTCCGGCGCTGGCATATACCGGAATGTATGGTTAAAAATAATGCCAAAAGTACATATTTTGCAAGATGGGATTTATATATCATGTAAAAAAAGTGACAAAGATCAAAAGGAAGAGAATTCTATTTGGAAAGTGGATATTGAAACAGAGATTAATTTTTCTGGAGGAAATCCAGAAGAGTATATGTTAGAAATAGAATTGATAAATAGAGAGGGGAAGATAGAAGCAAAAAAAGAAGTTTCCTGTGGGAAATATAAGAAAATCTCTAAAAAGAAGCTGTCTTTGCTGCCAGTAAATGAAGCAGGGGCAGTAAGCTGCCATGCAAATTTAACGCTGGAAACCCCAAAACTTTGGAATAGCTGGGATATAGGGCAGCCAGAATATTATGATTGCCATATATCCCTTTTTTACCAAAATAATAAAATAGAGGAGGAAACGACAACATTTGGCTGCCGCACTTGCGAGTTTTTGCCAGAGGAAGGGTTTTTCTTAAATGGCAGGCATATAAAATTAAAAGGGGTTTGTGAACATCATGATTTAGGGGCATTAGGGGCAACATTCCACCCTGCGGCGGCAAAAAGGAAGCTGGAAATTTTAAAATCTATGGGAGTAAATGCAATCCGTACATCCCATAATATGCCAGCGCCAGAGTTATTAGACTTAGCAGATCAGATGGGGTTTTTAGTAGTAGATGAAGCGTTCGATATGTGGGAACGCAGCAAGACCAAATATGATTATGCTAGGTTTTTCCCAGTATGGGCAAAGTATGATGTGGCTTCTTGGATACGCAGGGACAAAAACCATCCATGTGTTATCATGTGGTCGGTGGGAAATGAAATTTATGATACTCATGCAGATAAAGAAGGCATACGGATTATAAAAGAATTAATAAACCAAGTTTTGTTACATGATAAGAAACAAAATGCCAAACCAACAATTGCTTCTAATTATATGGCAGGAGAAAATGCACAAGCATGTGCTGATATTATAAAAATTGCCGGATATAATTATGCAGAACGCCTATATCAGGAACATCACAAGCTCCATAAAGATTGGGTAATTTATGGAAGTGAAACAAGTTCTACTGTACAAAGTAGGGGGATTTATCATTTCCCATTAAACCAGCCGCTTTTAAAGGAGGAAGATGAACAGTGTTCTAGCCTTGGCAACAGTACAGTAGGCTGGGGTGCGAAAAGTACAGATTATTGTATTGCCATGGAACGAGATCATTCCTTTAGCATGGGGCAGTTTTTGTGGAGTGGTTTTGATTATATTGGGGAACCAACCCCATACCAAACAAAGAATTCCTATTTTGGGCAGATTGATACAGCCGGGTTCCCAAAAGACAGTTATTACCGATACCGTGCCGCATGGACAGATTACAAAAAACAGCCTATGGTACATATATTCCCATATTGGGATTTTAATGAAGGACAAGTAATTGATGTACAAGTAGTAAGTAATGCTCCATTGGTAGAATTATTTGTTAATGGAGTTTCACAAGGAAAGCAGGAGATTGATTGGGAAAAGGGAGAACATTTTAGTGGAATATGGCAAATCCCATATAGGGAAGGAAGCCTTTTAGCAGTTGCTTATAATAAAGAGGGACAAGAGATAGCAAGAAAAGAGGAACATTCTTTTGGTGATGCAGCAATATTAGAGATAGAAGCAGACAAAACAACAATAGGGCCAGAAGAGTTAGTATTTTTAACGATTGAAACAAGGGATAAAGAAGGATATTTAGTTAAAAATGCGAATAACCGTGTAATAGTAAAGGTAGAAGGGGCAGGCAGGTTAATTGGCCTTGACAATGGTGACAGCACAGATTATGACAGTTATAAAGGAGTATCCCGCAGGCTTTTTTCAGGGAAGCTGCTTGCTATTATTGCACCAAAGGGCCAAAGTGGGAAGGTACATGTTACAGTAACATCAGAGGGGCTTATTCCAGCAGAATGTATCCTTTCTGTAGTGGGACAGCCTATAATAGAAAAGATAGAAGAAAATAAACAACTTGAAATTCCAGTAGAAATCCCAATAAGAAAGATAGAGATTTGTACCCCAGAAGGACAACAGATGGATGCTGCCCAGAAAGAAGTATTGGTAAAAGCCATAATAAAGCCACAAAATGCTACCTATCGGGATATTGAATGGAGGATAGCTGATAATACAGGGGCAACAGCTATAAATGCAGAAATAGAATATAGAAATCAAGAAAAAACAGAAATAAAAGTAATAGCAAAGAAGAATGGAATATTTTGCCTTCAAGCAATGTGCAAAAATGGCACAGAGAAAACTCGATTGATTTCTAGGCAGGAGTTTTTTGTAACTGGGTTAGAAGAAATAAAGAAGAATTTACAAAGAAAGGCATGGGAAACGTATAACGCAGCAAATTGTGATGAAGTATATGGGGATAGTTTCTTAAGAGAAGATAATGCGATTACCCATATTGGAAATAATGTATCATTAGTATTCCAACAGATAGATTTTGGAAAAACAGGATGTGCTGCAATTGGTATTTGTGGACGTACTTTATTGGAGAAAAATAGTATTCATATCCATTTTTCAAATGGGAAAGAAGAAAAAAGGCAGATAGTAGAATTCCAGTGTTGTAAGGAATATCAAAATCAGGTATTCCCATTAAAAAACATAACAGGAGTGCAAGATATTACCTTTATTTTCTTGCCAGGCAGCAGTTTTGATTTTAAAGAGTTCCAGTTTATAAAAATAGAAAAGGAGTAGCAATATGGGACGTTTTGAAATAGCAATAGGGTTAAGTAAGTTTAATTTAGATGGTAAGCCATTCCAGATTATATCAGGGGCAATTCATTATTTCCGGGTAGTGCCGGAGTATTGGAAAGACCGCTTGGAAAAATTAAAAGCAATGGGCTGTAATACGGTGGAGACATATATTCCTTGGAATGTGCATGAGCCAAAGAAAGGGCAGTTTTATTTTGAAGGCATGGCAGATATTATAAAATTTGTAACAATGGCACAGGAACTGGGGTTATATGTGATACTGCGCCCGTCTCCTTATATTTGCGCAGAGTGGGAGTTTGGCGGGCTTCCTGCATGGCTTTTAGCAGAAGATGGAATGAGGCTCCGTTGTAGTTACCCGCCTTTTATTAAGCATGTAAAGGAATATTACGAAAGACTGCTGCCATTGCTTGTGCCGCTTTTAATTGACAATGGCGGCCCAGTTATACTAATGCAGGTAGAAAATGAATATGGATATTATGCCAATGATAAAAGTTATATGGAGTTTTTGTTCCAGACAATGAGAGATTCTGGGATTACAGTGCCATTGATTACATCAGATGGCCCAAATAGGGAAAGCCTAAATGCAGGGACTTTATCGGGGGTCCTTCCTACAGGGAATTTTGGTTCTAAAACAGAAGAACGATTTCGAATTTTAAAGGAGTATGCGGAAAGGATGCCATTAATGTGTGCTGAATTTTGGGTAGGCTGGTTTGACCATTGGGGGAATGGCGGCCATATGAAGGGCAATCTGGAGGAAAGTATAAAAGATTTGGATAAAATGCTGGAATTAGGGAATGTAAATATCTATATGTTTGAGGGCGGCACGAACTTTGGATTTATGAATGGCTCTAATTATTATGATGAATTAACGCCAGATGTGACTTCTTATGATTATGATGCAGTACTTACAGAAGATGGGCAGATTACAGAAAAATATAAGCGTTATCAGGAGGTGATTGGTAAGTATACCTCCATACCAAAAGTAAATTTTACAACAAAAATCTGCCAAAAAGCATATGGGAGGTGTAAGGTAGAAGATAAGGTAAGCTTATTTTCTACGATTTCTTCGTTAAGCGAAGGGGTTTTATCTGCTTATCCACAAGCGATGGAAAAGTTAGGGCAAAATTATGGGTATATTTTATATCATTCTGCTTTAGATACAGAAGAGAAATTAACAAAAATTCGGTTGTGGGAGGCTAATGACAGGGCAAATATTTTTGTAGATAATATGCCAGTTATGACATTGTATGATAGAGAATTGTTAGAAGAACATACGGTAGATGTAGAATTCCAACAAGGGGCGCCAATTGATATTTTAGTAGAAAATATGGGCAGGGTGAATTTTGGCCCTAGAATGGAACGGCAACAAAAAGGTATAGCCCAGTGTGTCCAGTTAAATGGCCATATCCATAATAATTGGATGCAATATCCACTGCCACTTGATAATGTTTCTAAAATAGATTTTTCAGGGACATACCAAGAAGGCCAGCCAGCGTTTTATCGTTTTCATTTTTTTGCTAAAGAGTGTGGAGATACTTTTTTGGCACTGGAAGGTTGGGGAAAAGGCTGTGCATTTATTAATGGCTTCCATTTAGGGCGTTTCTGGGAAATTGGGCCGCAAAAAAGGCTTTATATCCCAGCACCGCTAATAAAAAAGGGAGAAAATGAGATTATTATTTTTGAGACAGAAGGAAAAATAGGGGATGGAATAGAATTCATGGATAAACCAGATATTGGGTAAAAAATAAAAATAAAAAACGAATATCCCTTCCTAAAATCCTGTCTTTATAGATGAACCGAATAAGAAGGAGAGGAAGGTATAATGGAAGATTTTCAGATTATTGAGCTGTATTGGAGCCGCAAGGAAGAAGCTATCCAAGAAACGGATACGAAATATGGAAAACTGCTTTCTTATATTTCTTATAATATAGTATCGAATTATGAAGATAGTGAGGAATGTGTGAATGATACATATGGTAAGGCATGGGATAGTATTCCGCCACAAAGGCCAAATAACCTTTCAGCATATTTAGGAAGGATTGTACGCAATCTTTCGATTAACCGCTGGCATGAGAACCATGCAAAAAAACGTGGCAGCGGGGCAGATATACTATTATCAGAGTTGTCAGAATGTATTCCAGCTTCTCAAACAGTAGAAAAGGAAATAGAAGAAAGTATATTGATAGATAGTATTGTAAAATGGCTAAAAGGGCTGCCAAAAGAGGATAGGGTTCTTTTTGTAAGGAGATATTGGTATGGGGATAGCCTAGAAGTATTAGCAGGAAAAACAACACCAAATAAACTTGCGGGGAAATTATTTCGTTTAAGACAGAAGCTGAAAATGGAATTAGAAAGGGAAGGGATATGGATATGAAGAAAAAAGAAGAAAAATTATTTGATGCAATTACCAATCTCCCTGATAAAATAATTGAGGAGGCAAAAGATAGGGCAGGGAAGAAAAGGAAAATACAAATAGGGCTGGTCTCTGTTGCAGCAGGGGTACTGTTGGTATTTGGCATAGTTTACGGCGTAGGACGTGTATTCTATAGCGGTTCTAGCATAGCAGAAGAAATGGAAATTAAATTCCCCAAAGCATATGCGTTTGATGATTATGAAACAAGAGATTTGATAAAAGAAGCGAATCCGGTAAGTGATGAGTTTTATCAGTCAATAAAAGAATTTACTTGGAAAACTACGTCTGAATTTGTAGCAGATCAAAAATCAAATGTCAATTATTCTCCATTATCTTTATATTATGCGTTAGCATTGGCAGCGATTGGGGCAAATGGGGAAACAGAGAAAGAACTTTTAACATTACTTTGCGTAGAGGACTCAGGGCAACTTTCTGCCCAATGTAATAATTTATATCATCAGTTGTATGCCGATAATGAAATTGGTAAATTAAAAATAGCAAATTCTTTATGGCTTAGTAGAGAAGCAACATTTAAACAGCCATTTATAAAAAATGCGGCAAATAAATTTTATGCGCCAGTTTACCGTGTAGATTTTAAAGAACCAGAGACAGGGAAGGCTATGGGGGAATGGATAGCAAAGAATACCAATGGGACACTTACGCCAAAGATGGAAACAGATGTAAATCAGATTATGTCTATTTTAAATACAGTGTATTTTAAAAATGAATGGATAAATCGTTTTGACTCCTCTAAAACAAAGAAAGATATATTTTATCTTTCAGATGGGAGTACAATAGAATGTGATTTTATGAACCAAAGTTATGGCTCAGCAGGATTTACAAAAGGAAATGGGTTTATTAGTTCTAGCCTTTCTTTAAAATATTTTGCCCATATGGTATTTATTTTGCCAGATGAGGGAGTGACGCCACAAGAGTTGTTAGCCAGCCCAGAAAAGGTAAAGGAAGTTTTTGAAACAGAACAAAATTCGTATGGAGAAGTAATATGGCAAGTCCCTAAATTTAGTTTTTCTTCTCAATTTGATTTGGCAGAAGGATTAAAGAATTTGGGAGTAAAAAAAGCTTTTGAGGCAGATGCAGATTTTTCTCGTATTACAGATGAAACAGCATTTATTTCAAATATTCATCAAGAGACACATATTAGTATTGATGAAAAAGGAGTAGAAGCATCTGCTTTTACAGAGATTCAATATTCTGGGGCAGGGATGCCAAAGGACAAGGTAGAAATGATATTAAACCGTCCATTTATTTATGGGATAGTTTCCAACAATGGGACATTACTTTTTGTAGGTATTTGTGAAAATCCAGTAGAATAATTAGAAATGTTAAATGGGGCTGTTGCAAAATACAAAATTTATTATTTTGCAGCAGCTCCTTATATATGCACAGGCATGCAGGAAAGATATGCTGCTGTACAAATTTTTAGCAAGTTGGCATTGGCATTTAGGCAGGGGTTCCGATAATAAGATAGATAATAGTGCCTACAACCCCTGTGCCAAATATAATAGAAATAGCGCTTGCTTTATATTTACGGAGAATAAAAAGTGCCCCAAGGAATAGTAAAAATTCAACAATCCGAAAATCAGACAATACAATGGAATGTTTTTCTGCTTGGAATAGCCCTAGTAATAAGATAGATAGCCCAGCAGATGCGATAAGTGCAACTACGGCAGGGCGTAGGGCAGAAAGTACGGTTTGCACGCCAGAAAAAGTACGATATTTATAATAAAAATGTGCTAATACAAGACAAATAAAAAAAGAAGGAATAATACAGCCGATTGTACATAAAATAGCACCTAAAACCCCTGACAGCCGGGTCCCTACAAAAGTAGCAGAATTAATAGAAATAGGGCCGGGTGTCATTTCAGCAATAGTAATTAAATCGGTAAATTCTTCTAATGTCATTAAATGATGGGTATCAACAATCTGATTTTGGATAAGTGGGATAGCAGCATAGCCGCCGCCAACACTAAATAATCCAACTTGGATAAAACTAAAGAATAATTTTAATAAAATAGGCATTAGGAATTTCCCTCCTTTTTCAGTTTTAGGCTAATAATTAGATCAAGAATGCCAACAAAAAGGCAACCAAGTATAATAAGCATGGCACTAACGTCAAAAAAGACAGTAGCAGCAAATGCTATAACCATTAAGATAAAGTAGAGTAGGCGGTGTGTCTTTATTACATTTTTGCCAAGGTTTATAACAACATCAAAAATAACGGCGGCAACCCCTGCACGCATAACCTGTAAGGCAATAGCGATAATATGGTTGTTTCGGAATTGAGTGTAAAAATGAGAAATTACTGAAATAATAATTAAGGGGGGAAGAGCAGTGCCAAGGATGGCTGTTAAAGAGCCAAGGATCCCTGCCATACGGTAGCCTAATATAACTGAAGCATTAATTGGGATTGGCCCAGGGGAAGATTGGGCAATTGCGGTAATATCTAACATTTCGTCTTCACCAAGCCATTGTAGTTCTTCCACAAATTTCTTTTTAAATAAAGATACAATAACAAAGCCGCCTCCAAAAGTAAAGGCACTTAATAGGAAGGTAGACTGGAACAATTTCCAAAGAATAACACTTTTCTTTTCCTTTGGTTTCATTATAATTCCTCCTTTTATTTATCTAGCTTTCCACATCATAACATATTTTATATATAAAATGAAATGATAGTTATTTATTATATGATAAAAAAATATTATGGTATGATTTAAAAATTATTTGCAGTTATGGTGGCGTGTCTGTTGACGTTTGCACTGGCAGCGTGTGGAAATACGGGAAACGATATGGAGGAGTCTGCTGTTCCAGAGCCAAGTACAACGGTAGCGCTGGTAGTAGAAACAGAAAGCGAACCAGAATCAGAGGAAAGCGTGACAGTTTCCGTTTCGCCGGAAGAAAACGAGGTGAGCATGATGGAGATTCCTGAAAGTTTTGTTTTAATTGAAGGTGGCACCTTTCAGATGGGAGGCCCGGAAAGCGAAAGCTGGCGGAGTGATGATGAAACACAGCATACGGTTACGGTCAGCGATTTTTACATGAGCCAGTATGAATTGACGCAGGAAGAATATGAGAAGGTGACGGGGAAGAATCCCAGCAATTTTTCTGGCGGTGATCTTCCGGTTGAAAATATTTCATGGCTGGATGCGGTGAGTTACTGCAACTCCCGGAGCGAGAGCGAGGGACGAACGCCAGTTTATATCATTGACGGCCAGAATGTAAGCTGGGATCTCAATGCGAATAGCTACCGTTTACCTACAGAAGCGGAGTGGAAATATGCCTGTCGCGCTGGTATGGTAACTCCTTTTCATACAGAAACTTCTATCAGTGCAGAAGAAGCAAATTATTATGGGCATTATCCTTACATGATTGAGGACAATTATTTCTCACAGGGAAATTTGGATACACAGCCTGGTGAATACAGGCAGACAACCGTTGCAGTAGACAGTTTTGCTCCTAACGCTTTTGGACTGTATAACACGCATGGCAATGTAGGCGAATGGGTGTGGGACTATTATGGCGAATATCCAAAGACGAAGGAGACCGATCCAGTTGGCCCGGACAGCGGCATATTGCGGGTTTACAGAGGTGGCGGTTGGAATGATTTTGCTAAAAATATACGTAGCGTATACCGTGCCACGCTTGCACAGGATAAAGGCAGCTTTAATATTGGTATGCGTTTGGTTCAGGCAGCGTTACAGGCACAGCATTACAGCAGGACAACGGAGCTTCTGATAATGAAAATGTGCTGATTGCAAATTTTTCATGGGCGGGAATACGGCAGGAATTGCTGGGGAGATACAGCGCCAGACAGGAGCCGATCTGTTTGAGATTACGCTTGTGAATCCTTATTCTAATGATTATAATACGGTTTTGGACGAGGCACAGCGGGATCAGAATGAGCAGGCAAGGCCAGAACTGGTGAATTATGTTGAAAACATGGAAGATTATGATGTAATTATTCTCGGGTTATCAAACCGGTGCGGGCGGGTTCCTCTTATGGAATTACAAAGGTTCAAAGCAGACAGGAATTGCCAAAGGCAATAGAGGAGGCTTTTTTATACGATTCTGAAATTATCGCAAAAGAAAATGTGGAAGGCTTTAAAGTCGCTGTTCAGTGATTGGCAGTTCCGATTTGATTGTGGGCAGAGTGGATGAAATTGAGCTTGCTTCGGGGTTTTTTGATTATGCGGAAAAATATGAAAGAGCCAGTGCAGTGATACATATGCCTGCCCGTATTGACAAAGCTCTGGAAAAGCAGATACAGAAGGCAACAAAGATTATTTACAGAGCACTTGGCTGTTCCGGTTTTGCAAGAGTGGATATGTTTCTGACGCCGGATGGAAAAATTGTGTTTAATGAAGTAAATTCGATTCCGGGACCTACCTCGGCCAGTCGTTTTCCAAATATGATGAAAGGAGCAGGCCTTGATTTTCCACAGATGTTGGAGACAATTATCGGGCTGTATCATATATGATGAACACGATTACATTAACTGAAAAAGATATTTACACAGGACCGCTTGTTCTTGTAGATGCAGACCATCCGGTGGATGCATCTTATGAGACAAAGCTTGTTTCAGTAGAAAGTGATTATGCGGATATTTTTTTGAATCAAAAAGCCGCAACGGTGCTTGCAAACATATTTTAAACGATTGACAGCGAGGATTTTATTGTTCCGGTAAGTGGGTATCGGCAGCAGGAGGAGCAGAAACAGCTTTATGAGGATTCATTAAAAGAAAATGGCAGTGAATTTACGGTAAATATGTATCACTTCCCGGGCACAGTGAGCATCAGACAGGACTTGCAATTGATTTGAGGTTAAATAAAAATGATATTGATTTTATCTGTCCTGATTTTCCCTATGAGGGTGTCTGCCAGAGATTTCGCAAAGAAGTAGTAAAGTATGGCTTTATTGAGCGTTATCCGGAAGGGAAGGAAAATATAACGAAAATAGCACCTGAGCCATGGCATTTCAGGTATGTCGGATTTCCTCACTCAGAAATTATGAGAGATAAAAATCTGGCGCTTGAGGAATATGTGGATTATATCAGAGGGTTTGTATATAGAAAAAAGCATTTGAGGATTCAGAAGGGAACGCAGGAAATGGAGGTGTTTTATATTTCGGCGGGTGATGAAGAAGAGATGACAGTTACACTTCCGGAATATTTGGTATATCAGATATCAGGAAATAATGTAGATGGATTTATTGTCACAGTATGGAGGAGGCAGCATGAATAAGAATAATATGAATAGTAATGTGTTGCAATTTTATGGCGGAGAATGGATGTCTTTTTTTCCCTTTCTTATTTTTCTTGTGTTAATTATTATTACAACCTTTCTATGGGGGCCATTTCAGATGGCGCGCTCTGGATTCCGGCATTTTTAGCTTTATTGCTGCCTTTTTTTCTGGCAAAGGATAAAAAACAGTATACAGAGGTTATTATTGAGGGGATGGCAAGCAAGGAGGCGATTACTCCTGTTATCTGTTGGCTGTTTGCAGGTGTATTTTCAGGGATTTTAAAGGCTTCGGGACTTGCAGCAGCAATCGCAGGGCTGGCAGCAGGGATAGGAGTTGGAAATGTTGTGTTTCTCTTAATTACGTTTGCGGCATCCGCGCTGTTTGCTACAGTATCAGGAACAGGCTTTGGAACAATAGCGACAGGAATGGGAGTTTTGTATCCTGCTGGAATTGCACTTGGGTGTTATCCGCCGCTTCTGGTGGGAGTGATTATTTCGGGAGCAGTTTTTGGAGATAACCTTGCACCTGTATCTGATACTACGATATGTTCTTCTATTTCACAGGGAGTAGATGTACCGACAGTAGTTCGTTCAAGACTGAAATATGCGGCAGTGGCAGCAGGAATCAGTGCCGTGATTATGATAATAGCTGGAAATATTTTTAAAACAGATATAACAGGGGCAGATTTGGCATTTGAATATGATTCAACTGCACTGTTTATGCTGGTGCCGGTTATTGTTACAGTGATTGTGGCTGTAAACACCGGAGATATTATTATAGCAACTACGATTGGAATTGTTCTGGCAGGGCTTACAGGGGCAGTTACAGGGCAGTTTGATTTTTTGCAGATTGATTTGGCAGAGAATGTAAATGCTTTATTTTCTGTTTCAGAAGAAGGACTTGAACGGACAGTAGGAGGAATTATTTATACAGGACTTTCAGGCATGCTTCAGGTGAGTATTCTGGCACTTCTCTTATTTGGTTCTATTTCGATTATGAGACAGGGCGGGGGAGATGTAAGGCTTCTTGATGAACTTGGGAAAATAGCGAAAAGTCCGGCAGGAGCAGAGATTGTAATATCTGTTATGGTAATTCTTCTCTCATCTGTAATGGGATTAAATGCACCTGCAATTCTGGCAGTGGGTGCATCATTTGCAAAGCCACTTTTTGAAAAATACGAGATTTCTCCATATCGCGCGGCGAATCTTCTGGATGCGCAGTCAAATACACTGGTATATGCACTTCCGTGGACTCCGGCGATTATTTTTACAATTGGATTTGCAGCCCAGACAGAAACTCCGCTTTGAGCCACAGAGGTTACGCCGTTTGTGATTTATGGATACGTGCTGCTTGTAGTTATGACAGCATTAATATTTTTAGGAATAGGAAGAAAGGACGGAGAGGAGAAGAAAGTTTAAAATCAGTTTGCCTTTTTAAATATATACAGTGATTAGAAAAGCAACAGAAAAAAGTCTGTCTGTTTTTGGAATCACTGTATTTTTATAATAGTTTATTCCATCAATTTATCAATCTTTGAAGCATTGTATCATCTATTTTTATTACAATAAAATAAATATAGCACAGTTTTTGTATTTTGCAGAGAGATAAATAAAACAGAACAAATGTTTAAAATTGTCTGTACTTTTTCCATGCGAAGTGTTATACTATGAAACAAAACTGCTAAAAAGTTCAGGATTTCTGTATACAATCAAGGAGGAGAATACAATTACTTGGAAAGACACATATGATAATAGGAGTAGCTTCATCACTGGCAATTACAGCACCAGAGACTGCGCCGGAATTTCTGCTTGCTGTTGGTTTGGGCGCAGCAGGGGCAGCCATCAGTGATATTGATGTCGAAACATCAAACATTCATCGAAACATGGGAAAAGCAATATTGCTTATAATAGCTGCCGCCGTTATTTTGGGACTGGATATTTTTTTTAAAACCGGAATTGTTCATAAAATTACAAGAGACAACAGTATACTGCGAATAGTGGCAGGTTGTCTGTTGTTTATAATAGTCTGTGCATTTGGCAAGGAACAGCCGCACAGGTCCTTTATGCATTCTTTTCTGGCGTTGCTTCTGCTTGACTGTGTGCTTGGTCTGGTTTGACCAAAACTGATAGCATATTTTACAGTTGGATTTTTATCACATCTGATATTGGATATCTTGAATAAAAAAGCTCAGTTTGCTATATCCTTTGAGAGGCGGGTTTTGTATGGGACTTTTTTGCGCAGATGGACTGGCAAATCAGATTTTTTACATAGCAGGATGTATTGCAGCCGGAGTAAAGATGATTCTGTTTGTATTGAGAGTTTTATAATTAATTTGAAAAATAATTTAAATGATTGTGTTGTTATTATTTTTATAGAGCAACGCAATCTTTTTTTATTTTATAGGAAACTGTATGGCGAATTTCCTATAAACAACTCAAAAAGGCAGCGATTGTTGAATAAAGTACAGGGAAAGTTTTTCAAATTCAGATAAAAGGTTCTTTATATGATTCCGTATTTTGGAAAGATATGTATGAATTTAATAAAGTTATTTCAAAATAAATAAATTTATGTAATTATATTCCTTTTTGCACCTATAAAAGTAATACGATATATTGATTTATTCTTAAAAATTATTTTATTGTAGGTTATAAAATCAGCATTTTAGCGGGGATTAAAGAAAAAATTCTTATAATTATATATACTTTAAAATGTATAAAATTATATTCATATATTTTTTGGAAATTTTTAAATTTATTTGTCGAAAAAGAAAGAAAAATGTAAGAAATAGTTCTGGAAAAATAGTTGAAGTTTATTAATTTGTTTTGTATAATCATTTTAGCAAATATTATCATATATTTAGTAATTGGTAAAATTTTATTTGATTTTGGAAAAATTAAGAATCAGATAATAAAAGCTGAAGTATAAACAGGTTTGTATAAAGCATGTTTAAACTTAATGAAACAAATTCTTACTCTACTGGCTTGGTCAGATTTTAAAGCAGGAAAATAATCAACAGATTTTTCACTTCCTGTGTGATGAATTGTGGATACAGTTTGTAGAAAAGAACTAATAATATAAAACAGCTTATTTATATGTGGTTTCATGAAATATATAAACATTGCTGTGTGAAAAACAAAAAAATGTTGCGATTGGGTAACGGAAAGGAGGGTGTACTTATTATGAAAGAGAATAAGGAAAAAGATGTTACTATAATAAGTGATTTGGAAAAGAAGGAACTCGTAAAAAAGAAAACTGACGATACCACAGAACAGTCCTGGAAGAAAGAAATTTATGGATTTGAATGTGGCAACTGGACATGCAAGTGTTAAGCATTAACTTGATTTAATATAGTAGAGTAAGAATTTGTTTATATTATTATATTAAAGAATAGAGAATTGTTTATGAAATTGTCGAATTATAATTTTCCAGTACAATTATCTGAGGGGAAAGTAGTTCTGTTTAATACAGTTACAAACAAATATGCCTTATTTGAGCATCATACATATGATATATTGACATCCGACTGTGAAGAATATTTCAGAACTCATCCGGAAGGTACAAAGGATTTACTGGAAAACGGTTTTTTAGTAAAAGAAAACGTAGATGAGCTGTTAAAAGTAAAAAATGATTTTTTTGCCCGTGCGTATAATTCCAGTATATATTCCGTGACGCTTATTCCGACTACATCCTGTAATTTAGCCTGTGAGTATTGTTTTGTGGATAAAAATGCAAGAGTTATGTCTGTAGAAACATGTGAGGTAATAGAAGAGTACTTAACAAATATTATAGAAAAACAGTCGAGCTGTTTAAAATATTTTCAGGTGAAATGGTTTGGCGGTGAGCCGTTATTATGTCCGGAAATAATAGAACATATCAGTGACAGACTGATAAAAAAATGTGATAAAAAAGGGATTGTTTATCACGCCAAAATATTTACGAATCTTACCACTGTTACTTCTGAGATTCACAATATAATGAAAAAATCCAGAATTAATGAAATTAACACAACGCTTGACGGTTATGGAGAATATAATGACAGAAGGCGTTGTTCCAAAAATGGAAAAAACTATTTCGATACCATTATAAACAATATTCTGGATTTAAAAGATGATTTCTGTATTAATATACAAATTAATATTGACAGATCAAATCAACAGGAGATACCATTGCTGTTAAATTATTTGATGGAAAAAAACATTTTGGAAAAAAACAGGGTCACTGTCGGATTTAATCTGGTTAATGATAATGATCATATTACAGATAAAGAACAGTTATACCAATATTCGCAAAAAGAAAGTATGGATTTAATTGATAAATATCAGACAATATTGGGAGAGTATGCAGAATATTCAATGCCAGCGGCTGCATTAAACTGTTTTGCAATGGCGAAAAATTCAGTGGTTATTGATGCGGCAGGAAAATTATACAAATGTTATAAAAGCGAAAAGGATAATATCTCATTTGGCACAGTTTTTGACAAACAGTATGAGTTACAGGACACGCAATATCAGACATTGTTATGCAATCCGTTTTACAGAAAAGAATGTGTGAAATGCAGTGTTTTTCCTCTGTGTTACGGCGGCTGTTACAATGAGAATAAACATACGCTGATATGCAGCTACAAATATATTCTGGAAAGAAAGATAAAAAGATATTTTTCCCAGTATTGTGAATGAGAGGTTACAAGAGAAGTATGATAAAAATTGCTGTTGTAGATTCGGGGCTGGACTCTGAGCACTCGTTCTGGGGAAACTGTTTAAAGGAATTTTATGATGTGAATACAGGCGGAGTTGAAAAAAAGGAAATTCCTGAAGATTTGAACGGACATGGGACGGCCTGTGCATACATAATAAATCGCTGTATACAGGAATATGAGTTGTATATATACAGAGTTTTTGATGAAAATCTGGCGGCAAATACAGAATATCTGATTCAGGCGTTAGAGCATTGTAAAATATGCAGGCCAGATATTATTAATTTAAGTCTGGGAACACTGAAAAATGACAGTAGACTTTGGCAGGCATGTGAAGAGCTGAATAAGTTGGGCTGTATTTTAGTTGCTGCTGCCAGTGAGGATTTATTTATAGAAACCTGGCCGGCAAATTATAAAAGTGTGATTAAGGTAATCGGAACTATTGAAAAAAAAGATATGCAATATGCAGTACAGGAAGAAAATCAACTGGAATTATTTTTATATTCTGGGCCTCAGAGAGTGGCATGGAAAAATGGAAACTATAATATTGCATATGGAAACAGCTTTGCATGCGCAAAGGCAACCGGAGAAATTGCGCGGATTATAAATGCAGTCAAATCAAAAGACAGGCAGACGCTGTTGGAATACATTAAAGAAAACTGTGAAAAAAAAGTAAAAGTGGAACGTGTTTTGGACAAAAAAATAGATTACTCAAAATTAAAAAAAGCTGCAATCTATCCATTTAATAAAGAGATGCACAGTATATTCAGATTCAGAGAATATTTACCGTTTAAAATACAAAAAATAATAGACCTGCCGTTTCTGGGCAACATAAACAAAGATGCCGGTCAGGTAATTGGAGAGGAAAACAGCGGAGTTATCATAGAATCAAATTTTGATGCGGCCATTAACGACACTGTAGATACTGTAATTCTGGGAGATTTAAGCGAACTGTCCAGAATATATAAAAAAGATTTGGTAAAAAAATATGCAAAGATTGCATTGGAAAAGAAAAAACATGTGATTTCCATCGAACTGTTGAAGGAAGATACCTATCAGGAGCTGAAAAAAATTTCGGAAGAATTTAATTGCATATTTCAATGCCTGAATGATTTTATACAAAAACAGGCAACAGATATAAAATATGGAATGGGAACAGATAAGCCGGTTATTTCTGTTCTGGGTACAGGTCCCAAGGCGGGTAAATTTACTGTTCAGCTGCAATTAAAGTATGTATTGGAAAAGATAGGATATCGTGTTTCAAATATAGCAACGGAACCACATGGATTTCTGTTTGGATTACATACAATTCCTCTGGGAAATTATAACTTGCTGGAATATATACCGGTTGACAGACAAATAGACGTGATAAAAGCTTTGATTATGCAGGTTACACAAACAGAGAAGCCCGATATTATCTTTACGGGAGGACAGTCGGGAGTAGTTCCGTTTAGCAGTGAAATTAACGTTGATTTTAATGTTTTGTCTTCTATTATTACCATTTTGGCTGCCAAGCCGGATTTAGTGATTCTTTGTATTCGTCCGGAGGATGATATTCCTTATATTATGAGAACCATTCAGGGGATAGAAGCCTTTGGATATGGAAAGGTTGCTGTGTGTGCAATGACGTCTTTATCGAGAGAGGTGAAAAAAAAGAAAGGAATTTCCTACGAAATAAAAAGATATTACAAAGGACTTGAAATATCGGACAGGCTTCAATATTTTGAACAAAAGCTTCAGATTCCGGTTGTCAATATTTTGCAGGAAGCGGACGTGGTGAAATGCATAAAAGTGATTCAGAAAGAGCTTTCCTGAATCTGGTAATGGAGGGAGTTGTGATAAATGGATTCAATTAATATTATAATACCTGACAGCATTACTTCAAATAATATTTACAGTTTTTCAGAAGTAATATATATGGCTGGGTATTTAAAAAAGAACGGAGTAATGCCGGAAGTTCATGTTGCAGATACAGATTATTTAGAAGTAAACAGGTCTGTGCTATCTGGCAAGAAAAATATACTGGTTCTTATGTGGGACGGTGAAGAATTAATCAGGTGGTTAGACACTTATGGCAAATATATTGCTGCTGACAGAACGATTTTGTTCGGGTTGACCGCACAGATATATGGAAAATTTTTAAAGGCTGATTACAGTTATGTTACAGGCTTTATCAAGTCATACAGTTATCTGGCGCTGCTCAATATGATTTATGATAAAAATACAGCGGACTATCAAAAGGCAGATATTCGTGAGCTGGAATATCCTGAGATATCATTAGAGCAGCTTCGCGCAGTTCCCATGATACCAGTTATTTCAAGCCGTGGCTGTATGAATAACTGTAATTTTTGTGCAGTGTCTTCTATGGGAAAGCTTCACCATGAAATGTATCAGTCCAGAAACTGGGAGTCTGTTTACAAAGAGATTCTGGCTTATACACAGGCTGGTTATAACCGGTTTTATTTTGTAGACAGTTGCTTTGTATCTCTTGATTCGAAGAATAGGCAGAATCTTATTGAGTTCTGTAAGAAAATAATAAAGGATGGTTTGAAGATTTCTTTTTATATGGAAACCAGAGTGGATACCGTAGATACAAAGCTTTTCCGCCTTCTCAAAACGGCAGGGTTGAGACGGGTATTGCTTGGAATAGAAAATATTAACAGTCAGGTGCTGAACTGTTATAACAAAAAAATAGATAAAAGTAAAGTTCTGGATGCAGTTGCCATATTAAAAAATCTGGAAATTAATATGGATTTGACAATGATTTTGTTTGACCCGATGACTACAATAGAGTATCTGAAGGAGAATATTTCTTTTATTTCAGAGCACGGTTTACTCAGATATATTGGTCTTAAGGGTGTATTTCGGCGGCTGATTATTATTCCCAACAATACCCTGCCCTATGACTGTGCTGCGCTGGAATTTGATAAAAAAGCAGGGATTCCAGACTGGATGAGCAAAACTGTCTGTTACCATATCAGAGATAGCAAGGTAGAGCTGTTTGAGCGCTTTGTAAAGGCAAAAATAGAAGAGTGGACAGAATATCAGGATTCTGTTGTCAGACAAATCAAGAATATCAGGCAAAAGAAAGATACAAGAGAACAACTGGATTATCTGTTTTTGCAGACAGTAAGAGAGGTGTTGTCAGAAATGGATAAAATACAGTCAGAACAGGAACTTGAAGAAACGTTTGAATTAAGAAAGAAAGAGAGGATAAAAGTATGGACCGACAAGAAGTAGTCAACAAAATAAAAGAAATTCTGCTGCTTTTGGTGGATATGGAAGATAATGTGGAACTGGGTGAAGATGATATTCTGAATGACGGAGAGTGGGGAATTGATTCGCTGATTATGGTTCAAATCATTGTAGAGATAGAGCGTGCATTTGATATTAAAATTGAAGATGAGTATTTAAGTATGGACTTTTTATCTACCATTGGTTCGATTGCCGATTTTGTAATGGAGGAAAAGTCAAAGGATGCCTAACTCGGATAAAACTTTGATAGAGGTCAAAAAAGGGAAGCTATCTTTTTGTGAACAAACACGGATATCAGGTGGGGATATGGAAAAGAAGACGGAGCTTGTTCAACAATATTTATATAATGAATACAGCTCCTGTGAAGAAATAAAAATTACTTATGACAACTATAAGTCTGTGATTCAGGATATAGAAATAAGAGCTTTTTTTGAGGAATTATATCTGGCGGAGATAGAGAAACCGGATTATCACATTAAGTTTTTATTTATGATGGCATTCAGCAGTCAGGGATATAATTTCGGACAGTTTCGATTAATGTCTCATCTTTTAAAACTGGGGTATGACAGAGAGAATGTAAAAATATTTCCTATGCTTTTAAAGAACGGAGAATATGAATACAATCAAAATGATTTGGAAACAGTGCTTTGCGAATATCAGCCAAACTATGTCTGTGAAACAGGCTATGTGGGATGGGAGATAGAAATATTAAAATTAAACAGGTTTATCAGAACTCACAGTAATGCGCTTATTATGACAGGCGGTCCATTTACTTCCTCACATTTTGAATTTTGCAATCAAAAACTGGGTACGGATATTATTTTCTTTGGACATGGCGAATATGTATTTGAGGCTTTTTTAAAGTCCTGTCAAAGAGAAAAGAGCCTGTTGCCTGATATAAAACAGATTCCGGGAGTTGTTTATGCAAACAGCACATCAGAACATATCGATTTGACAAAGCATGGAATTGTAAATAAATATATGGATTTTCTGTATTGGGACTATGATTTGCTGTACGACCTGTATCAGATTGCTCCGGTGGTTAATTTATTTACATCTGAGGAATGTAAAGGAAACTGTATCTTTTGTTATCGGCAGTCTTATTTGAAAGATAACACAATGAGCAATCGGGAATTGTTAAAGAGATTATCGGTTATTGTAAATCTTCCATGTTTTCATAAGCCAGATAATACGGTTTTTATCCGTTTTTTTGATGACGACTTTTTTGCAAATGAGAAAAGAGATGTTTCGTTTCTAAAAGAATTATCCGGTGTTCTTTCAGACAGGGTAAGGATTTTTGAGCTGACTTTTTCGATTCGTTCTGTAAACCGGCTGGGCCAGTTATATGGAGATACGGTTTATCAGGTATTAAAGAAACTGAATTTAAAACGGGTTACAATTGGAGTCGATGGATTTAATAACAGAGATTTGAAAAGGTTAAGAAAAGGATATGATATTGACCGTGTATTTCATGTAATTAAAAAATTCAGTGCTTATGATATACCTGTATTGATGTATGCTATTTTAACAACATTTGAGACAGATTACAGAGATTTGTTTGAATCCTTATTCAATATGCTGAAACTGGCAGTCAATCACGGAGTGTATATTGGACCGGCAATTACTCCATGTATCTGTGTACACAGCGGCAATAAAAAGTTATATCCGCAGTTTCAGGGAGAAAACAATATTTATTTAAATGCAGATACAATCGATGATTCGGATGAAAATGAAATTAAAATCATGTCCGCACAGATTTTGCCAAAGGATTCCTTTGTAAGATGGTATTTAACCGGTATTTCCACACCGACAGAGATGGAGTCTGCGTATATTCTTCCGTTAATGTGCAAATATATGGAGGATTTGGCTGTGGCTTCTAATCTTTTGCATAAACTGATTTATAAAGAAGGTTACCGGCAGAAAATGACAATGGTTTTACAAAAATTAAAGCAAAGGTATCTTGGCCAGTTAGAGAAGAAAAATCTGTGGAAGGGAAGCAGAATACAAAACTTAAACAAAGAACATAAAATTCAGAGAAACATAAGAGATGTGAAAACTTACATTGAAATATTGGAAGATGATAGCAGAATTTATGAAGAATATAATACTATGAAAGAAATCTTTTTTCAATACAGAGAGTTTTGTATAAAGCAAAACAGGGATAACAGTGATTCCAGTTTGGCGGGCGGGATTATGAGATTGTCGGCATTGCCGGTTCGTTTATTTTTAAAAAAATCTGAGTGTGATTTTGTGGAATCTGAATCCTGTGCGGAGCTGATTGCAAATATTCGGATAACAGAAGAAGAGTATCACATATTTGAAAGATTAAAAGTTTTTCAGTAAAAGGAGGTTTCGATGAGATTATCAAATTATAATTATATAAAGAAGGATGGAGAAAATCAGTTTATCTATAATACATTATCCAACCGTATTGTAAAGCTTTCTGATTTTAGTGATATTACTTATATACAAAATAAAGAGTTTGAAAAAATTTCAGAGCACAAATTCAATTTATTAAAAGAAGCGGGGATTGTCACCGATTTGTCTGTGGAAGATGAATACGGATTATGCAATGATTCTTATTTTGGCAAGGTATACAGCGGGGTCCTTGATATTACGCTTATTACTACCACCGCATGTAATTTCAGATGTAAGTATTGCGCGCAGACACATACCAGTCATGTAATGCCAAAGGAAGTATATGAAAATTTAATCAAATATATTATAAAGCATATTTATGAATTTCATACCCTGAAGCTGGTATTGTTTGGCGGTGAGCCTACGCTGGCGTTTTCCAATTATATTGATTATCTGGACAGGATTTTAGATATCTGCAGATTTTATAAAAAGAAATTTTCGGGTGTGATGATATCAAATGCTTATTTGCTGGATGATAAGATGTTAAGAGAGCTCTATAAAAGAAATATTACACAATACCAGATTACAGTGGATGGAAGCCCTGAAAATCACGATGAATGTCGTGTTCTGGCAGATGGTTCGGGAACCTTTCAGACAGTATACAACAATTTATTAAATATGCTGGAAGCCAAAGAATTAAAGCGGTTAAATGTTGCAATCCGGATTAATACCACAAAAGAGCTGCTGGAGGATATTGATTCATGGGCGCCGTTATATGAACCTTTTTCAAAGGACAAACGTTTTTTGATTAATCTTGGTGTTGTTGAGGACAGAGGAGGAGAGGCGATTCGCTCTTTTCACAAGGAGTTAATCAATGAAACAGACAATATCTACAAAACGGCAAAAGATTCTCTGGCAGAGCACAGATTTTATGAAGATTTCTTATGTCCCAATTATTTTGTCTGCAAGGAAATTAATAAAATGGCTTTTGCGCTCGATTATAACGGGGACGTTCGTACCTGTTCAAAAATATATACAGATAATGTAAAGGGGGTTTTAAATAAAAAAGGAATCATAGAAGTCAACGACAAGTTTAAACAGTTTTATCTTAAAACCAATACGGCATGTCAGGGTTGTGTTTTTGAACCGCTTTGTCAGGGAAAGAGCTGTGGATTGAAAAATGTCTGTGATAAGGAGCATATTGAAATAATGGTGAATGATTACATAGAGAAACAGGCAAAACAAACAGCATATCAGGATATTTAATTTTTGCATGAGGTAATGAGAATGAAAAAAAAATCAATGTTATCTACTATTTATAAAAACAATATTATTTTACTGGCAATCTATATTATTTTCAGTGTACTGGCAGGTGTTGTGCTTTCTGTTTCAACCAATGTGAGAACTGAGTTTATAGATTCCTTAGTCAATAATGACAGTCGAAATATACCTGTAAGTTTAATAAAAAATGTCTGTACTATTTTTTTATATTCTTATCTTATTCCTTTTGTCCTGATTTTTGTGGGAAGGAATATACAAAAAAGAATCTCTTTATATGTAGACCATATCATTAACCGGAAAAAGGTGTTTATTCCATATCATTATTTTGAAAAACAGGAAATAAATGACCAGATAAATTTATTAAATGATGCATCCGTACAGGTCTGGAATTTTATCAGAGGCTGTATCAATCTGGCGGGTTATGTGATTGAAAGTATTTTTATGTTTGCAATTATTGCACAGTTAGGAATGTTAAATAGTCTGATTATTATTCTGTTTTCTATTCCGGTGGTCTTTTATTCTGTCAAGTCTGGAATGATGTATTATGATACATGGTCAAGAACAGCCAAACTGCGCAGGCACAGTGATTATATCAGAGATATTCTTCTGGACAAAACCTATGCTCAGGAAAGGATTCTGTTTCATTATTCTCCCTATTTTCAGAAAATCTGGAAAAAGGAATATTCTGAAATTCGCAGTACCTCTATTAAAGAAGAGTTAAAGGGAGCAAAAAGAATTCAGATTTGTGGAGCAGTCTTTTGCATTTATATGGCAATTTTATTATATATTTTGGTTTCTGAATTAAAAGATGGTAGTATCAGTGTCGGTTTTGCGGTGTCCATTATTTCCATACTTCCGGTTTTTCTGAATAATTTAATGGCAAGGGCCTCACAGGAAATCAATGGAATTGTAAGGGCGAAAAAATCAATCAGCACACTGGACAGCTTTCTGAAGATGGAAGAAGTAAACTATGATAAAAAGGTTTCGGTTACTGACTTTAAAGTGATTGAGTTAAAGCACGTCTGGTTCCGGTATCCAAATTCGGAAAAATGGGTGATAAAAGATGTCAGTATGAAGATTGAAAAGAACAGGCATTATTCTATTGTAGGTGAAAATGGTGCAGGAAAAACTACGCTTGTGAATTTATTGATGGGCTTATATAAACCGGAAAAGGGAGAGATTCTAATAGACGGAAAAAATTTGAATGATTTTAGTGAAGCTGAAATAAGAAGTATATTTTCTGCATTGACACAGGAGCCTCAAAGATATGAAACAGTTGTGGCCGAAAATATAGGAATTGGAGATATAGACAGAGTGCATGATTCTCATGCAATTGCCGAGGTAGCCAAATCCATTCAGATTGATGAGTTTATAAACGCTTTACCAAATCAGTACGATACGGTATTGGGGACAATGTTTACGGGTGGAATTAATTTATCAGGAGGTGAGTGGAAAAAACTCAGTCTTTCAAGACTTCTGATGTCAAAAACACTGGTAAAGATTCTGGATGAACCAACTGCTTCCATGGACCCGAAGTTTGAAAAATGGATTTCCGAATATTTTGATAAAATCATGAAAAATCAGACATGTTTTGTAGTTTCACACCGGCTGGCCTTTAGTAAAAATGTGGACCAGATTCTGGTATTTGACAATGGAGAGATATGTGAAATGGGCAGTCACGAAAAATTAATGGAACAGCAAGGTATATATTATAAAATGTATACCACTCAGCAATCAATGTATGAAGATGACGTACTAAGTTCTGCAACATAATGTGAAAGGTAGGGTGAATCATGAAACAGATGTCTTATATATGGAAAACAATATCAATTATATATAAGGAAAATAAAGTGCATTTAATAGCAGGTATTTTTCTGCTTTTATTAGTTGCCACATTTCCATTTATAAAATTAGTTTCTATCAATTTATTAGTTGATGAAATATCAAAAGAGGTCTTTGACTATTCTAAAATTTTATTTTTAATTTTGTTTTTCTGCGTTTCCTTATTTATCAGCAATTCGGCTTCTTTTGTAAATTTATTGGGCTCCTACTTGTGGATAACAGCAGAGATTGCATTGCAAAACGTAATTATTAAAACAACTGCAAAAAAATCCCTGGCTTTTTTTGATAATGCAGAGGACTGCAAAAAACTGGACAAGGCAAAAGAAGGATATGGAAGTGCAGTAGGAGTAACAATGATGTTTATTTCTACCTTCTTTATATCCTTTGCCTCCTTTATAATGATACTGTCCTATCTGGCGCAGATTAATCCCAAAATGGTTTTGGTTCTGTTTATTATTATTCCTATTAAGGTGGTTTCTTCTTTAAAGGTTATGAAGGAAGCGCAAAAACTTCGGGATGAGCAGACAGAGGACAGAATGAAGGTGCAAAAGTATGCAGGCTATATTTCCAGTAAGGATTCCAAGATATTTATGGCATCAGACTTTTTTCTGAAAAAATGGTATCGTATCTATTTCAAAATGGTAAATAAAGGAAATCAGGTAAGTAATAAAAATTTGCTGATTGATTTGTTTTCAAACTGTGTGATGTATTTTTGTTATGTTGCAATTATATATATAACTATTATTTACGGAAATAATGATTTGGGTCAGATGGTGGTTTTGTTTGTAGCAATGGAGACCATTTTTAACAATATTAATGCAATTGTTTCACAACTGTGTGATTTGATGCAAAATACGTTTCTTTCCAATGATTTATACAATTATATTGAAGATACTTCCAATGAACATATTGAAAAGAGCATTGACAGCGAGGATGGTATTTCTTTAAAGGAAGTAACCTATTCCTATGCAAACAGTTCAAAAAAGGCATTGAAAAATATTACATTAAATATAAAGCCAAAAGAAAATATTGCCATAGTAGGTAAAAACGGGGCCGGGAAAAGCACACTGATAAAGTTAATCAGTGGTTTATATCAACCGACCAGCGGTTCTATAAAATATGGCTGTAACTATGGATTTACGGAAGAAAGCTATGATAATATTTCCATTATGCCGCAGGAGGTTGTATTGTATAACCTGACACTGGGTGAAAATATAGGCATCAGTCATATGGAGCAAATGGAAAATTCAGAGAAAATAAAAAAGATATTGGTAAATGTTTTTGGGATAAATAAATTTAACAAATTTATCAACGGCATAGATACTGTGATAGGAAAAGAATTTGGCGGAATCGATTTGTCGGGAGGAGAAAAGCAGAGAATTTCCTATGGACGTACTTTGTTCCGGCCACATACAATGGTATTTTTGGATGAACCGACTGCAGCTGTTGACCCTTTGACAGAGGAAAAAATATATCAGGAATTTATAGAAATCAGCAAAGATAAAACGACTTTTTTTATTACACATCGACTGGCTTCGGTAAGATTTGCAGACAGAATTATTGTTATGGATGAGGGAAGAATTGTGGAGCAGGGAACACATAACGAACTTATGAATATGAACGGTTTGTATTCTGAAATATATCAATTACAAAAGCAAAGTTTTTAAAAACAGACAAGGAGGATTTATGGATAATATAATTCACGTAATAGAGCATAACAGCAACCAGCTGCGCTTGTATGTTCCGATGTGTTTTGAAAATGCATTAATAAGCTATTCCAAGACAATGAACGAGAACTACAAAGCGGCATTTATAGATTACTGGAATTTTTTATTTTACAGAGAGGCAGATAATACGTTCTGTGATTCTAATGATAAACAGGAATAATATTCTGAAGGTGAAGAGGAGCTATCAAATGATTTGTCTTATGAACAGGGACATAAGGCAGGAAAATTAAGCAGATATATTGGTGTATATGAAAACTGTTTTGAAGGTATAGAAAAATACTGTGGAGTGAAAATTGAAAGAATCAGTGATTTTAAATTTGAAGAATTGTTTGCATTTATAAAAGAAAACTTGAAAAGGAATATGACAACTCTTCTTCACACAGATACTTATTATTTGCCATGGAATAAGACTTTTTTGGAAAAGACCACACAACTCATATATCACAGATTTGTGGATATGATGAGGAAAAGGACAAATTTGCTGTTGCAGATCAGGATTTTCCAAATCAGGTATTTTATTTAAATTCAGGGCAGTTGGAATCCGCATGTAAATATTATTTTCGTTTTGAAAGAGTAGAAAATTACAAAAAGAAAAGTGCAATCGAACTTCTTTCTGAATTTATACAAAATTCGGATAGTAAATTTGAGGATTTAAAAAATAATATTATTGAGTTTGCAGAAAAATTCAGGATAGAATTTTCACCAGAAGAAGAATTTGACTCTCCTTTGGGAGCAGACGAGGTGCTTGATTCGCAATTTATTGGAACACTCAGGGAGATAATAAAAGGGAGAAATCTTTTTATGGATTTTCTTGATGATGTGTCTGCAAAATCGGAGACAGATTTCAGTGATGTGATTCAGGGATTATTTGTATCTGCCAGCAAGTGGAATCATATTATAAATGTACTTGTAAAATATGCAATTGTTGGATGGGAGTCCGATATCAATCATAAAATTTCGAATGTAATCAGGGAAAGTGCCGAAATAGAATATTCTATCTATAAATTATTAAAAGAAAAAATTTTAAACAGTGGTAAGAAAGAAAAAACAGCCAAGACAGAGCTTTTGTGGTCAAATAAGTATTATTTTGTTCCTCTGAAGCAACACTGCAACAATAAAGGGATTCTTTGCGATATAAAAGATGAACAAAAAAACACATTCTTGCTGGTTTAACCAATACAGGGGAAGTTCTGGTATTATCAGACCAATATAAGAACAAAAAAGTTTCCATGCCAGATGTGGAGTATTTGTTAACCATTGATGACGAATATAATCATTTTGTATGGATAAAAGAATTTGTTCATAGCTTTCATCTATCAAAGGAAGTACATCTGATAAATCAGGAAGTTGTTTATGTTCTGTCATAAAAAGGAGCTGAAACAGCTTGGGTTCTTTTACAGAGAAAAGAATATATTGTGTTCCAACACCTTTGAAAGGGTGTTTTTCAGATAATCCTTTTTGAACATATTCTTTATATACTTTTTTTACTGCTTCCATTACAGACTGCTGCACTTCTTCCATATTTTGAAAAACTGTAAAAATTGGTCTTGCCGAGCTGCCCAGTTTAGTTCCCAGTGCTCTTGAAGTCAAAGTGTCAAAGCCTTCTGTTCTGACAATGTTTAACGCAGCTTCTATAATTTCTTCTTTTGAAAATTTTGCTTTTGGCGGCATTTTATATCCTCTTTTTTATTAAATCAATTGTTTTAAATCGTACGATTTTGATTATAGCAAAAGCAACCTTAAAAGTTAAGAGAAAGCTTTCATAGATAAAAAACAAGCTGTCAAAATATTATCCAAATTTGAAAATTTTAAATATTGTAAAAATATCGATAATAAAACAGGCAGCAAAAAAGTATCTGTTGTCTATTGACTTTTAAGATTATTCCTTTAATATAGTTAAAGCAGTATTATTTTGAATGAAATGGAGATAAAATTTATGATAAAACAAATTTATTATGTAAAAGTAATATGTGGAATACTGGGGTGTACGTTTCTTTTAAATGGCTGTTCTAATAACAGTGAAAAAGAAAAAATATTGTTTTAAAAAATGAAAAAACAGAGCAATCTGAAATGAAGGTAAATAACAGTCTGACAGAAGGAGGTACAGAAACTATTTTTGAAAATGCCTCATCAGAATCAAAGATAACAGAAGCAGACTGGTCAGAATATTTTAATGGTTTTAATGGAGCTGCCGTTATTTATGATGTTTCTAATATGAAATATACAATATTCAACAACGAGATTGCTTTGGCTCAACGTTCACCATGTTCAACGTTCAAAATCATTTCTTCTCTGATTGCACTGGAAAATGGAATTATTAAACCGGATGATTCTATTCGTGCATGGAGTGGAGAGGTGTTCTGGAATGAAGACTGGAATCATGACATTAACTTTGATGAAGCATTTCGCAAGTCCTGTGTCTGGTATTTTAGGCAAGTGATAGATTGGACTATAGTCAAGTAAGTAGACACAAAAAAGTATAAAATTTTCCAGGAGCAGACGAAACTTTCTGCTCCCAGTATAAGGCCTCCGCTTCGTTGGGAGTAAGTATGCCAAGGGTAGAGTGCGGTCTTGTAGTATCCTTCGATATACTCAAAGATAGAAAGCTGCAGTTCTTTCAAAGAAGGGTAGCTTTTTCGGTTGGTTTCTTCTTTTTTTAGGTATTTGAAAAAGCATTCACAGCAGGCATTGTCAAAGGGATAGCCTTTTTTTGAAAAAGACTACACAACATGGAGAGAATCCAAAAGCTGCCGGAAGGTAGAGGCAGTATATTGGGTTCCCTGATCAGAATGGAACATCAGCCCATAGGGGGCGTTTCGTTTTTCATAAGCTTTCCGGAAGGCTGTAATGACCAGTTCTGCATCCGCATTGCCAAAGATGTGCCAGGAAATGACTTTTCTGGAGTACAAATCCATTACCATGCACAGGTAATGCCATTTTCCGCCAGCTTTGATATAAGTAATGTCGCTGGCCCATACAAGATTCGGGGCTTTTTGGGCAAAGTTCTGCTGCAGATGATTACAGCAGCCGGTGTTTTGGGAAGGTCTGGCAGAAACGCGGGGCTTGTCTGTGGACATTTTGGGTAGCTGCAATTGTTTCATCAGTCGGTACACTCTTCCAACGCTGATGTTTATGCCATAGTCACGCTTTAAGACATAAGTGATTTTGTAAGCTCCCAACCACTTGTTGTAATGCGCATAAATATGGAGAATGAGGGAAGAAATCTGTTGGTTCTCCCGGATACGGGGAGCAGGCTCCGAAGAAAAATGCTTGTAATGCTCCAGTTGACGCTGAGTACCCGGCAGAGGGTCTTAACAGCGTGCTGGAAACGGAGTTTATGGATAGCATCTAGTCTTTGCTTGCGTGTGGCGTGAATATGGCAATCGCTTTTTTTAATATGAGGTTTTCCTCCTCCAGCTGGACATTGCGCTTTTGAAGTTCTTTTACCTGCTTGGCAGTAAGAACTTCGCCATCATCGGTTTGAACGGTGGAGTATTGTTTTACCCATTTGGCGAGGGCAGATTTTGAAACGCCATACTCTTTGCAGAGCTGGGCCTGGTTTTTTCCGTTTTGGTGGAGAGTGACGAGAGATTTTTTAAAATCCTCATCGTACTTTGTGTAATTATTTTCAGCCATAAGAAGCCTCCTTTTTTGTGTATGGTTTATTATAACAGACAGTGTATATTTGTGTCTACTTTTATAGTATAGCTCCACATCTAAAGTCTTAATGGTGTGACGATATTTTGGAAAGCAGCCCATATTTTTGCATAACCCGCATCACCTTTTTCTTATTGACCCACAAACCCTGATAGTTGGAAAGCCACAGGCTGACGCACCGATAGCCGTAGGTATTGTTTTCTGTTGGCATTTTTGTATCAGCTTCCCCAAAGCCAGATACTTATTCGGCTTGTCTTTTTACCGCAGCCATTTATAATAGCCGCTGTGGGATACTTCAAAAAATGTACAAAGGAATGAAATGTTATAAACATCCTTGTTTTTAAAGATTGCCTGATATTTGACTGTGGACCTCATATCCTTCCAGAAAGTTGAAGAAAATCCTGATATAGTTTCAAAAGTTTTTCCTGCTGCTGGATAATTTTCATAAGTTCTCTTTTGGTTGGCTCCAGTTTTGGTTGTGCTCCAGATTTTCGTTTTGGATATCTGGTCTTTGTTAAGTTCAACGACGTCGCCTATTTCATGATTGGTCTTTTCTTCGCGCTTTAAATAGAGTATCTTTTTCCTGATTTCATCTAAATAACGGTTATAACCTTCCCATATTTGTCTCCCTTTCTTTTTATTTTAACACATGTCTTTTTCTGTGTGCCCACTTTATTGGGTGCACTTTGTAGATGTTCATTTATCCTTGACAGGCTGGTGGGGATTTGCTATTCATACAATGTTGACAATGGGAAAAAGACAGATGTTTGGATAGATTTTGGTGTTAAAATACGATATAATGTAAAAATAGTTTCTTGAAAGTAAAGGAACATTTGTTCTAAAATGTATTGAAAATAGAATGAAGATGAAGTATAATTGATTTATGTAAAAGAGTATGGGGTGAGATGAAATGTTAGAAAAGATTATTGAACTCACGAATTTATATATAGATAGTATGTCTAAAAAAGAGAGAAAGAAGTATGGGCAGTTTTTTACAAGTATGGAAACTGCAAGATTTATGGCGAGTTTGTATGAAATGCCAGTAGAAAAATCTTATGTAACAGTTTTGGATGCTGGTGCTGGCTCTGGTATATTATCGTGTGCTTTTATTGAATGGGCAGAACAGTTTGATACTATAACAGAAATAGAGTTGACCTGCTATGAGAATGATGAAAATGTGCTAGGACTTTTGCAGGAAAATCTGGAATATTGCAAAGAGCATTCTACAAAAAAGATTAAATATAGTATTCATACAGAAAACTATATTACAAGTCAATATCTGGATTTTAATTGTATGATAGGCAGAAATCCTAATTCTTCTAAATTTGATTATGTAATTGGGAACCCCCCATATATGAAAATATCTAAAGATGCACCAGAAGCAACAGCCATGCCAGAAGTTTGTTATGGTGCGCCAAATATGTATTTTATTTTTGCCGCAATGGGGCTTTTTAATTTAAAAGATGATGGAGAAATGGTTTATATTATTCCTCGCTCATGGACATCTGGGGTGTATTTTAAACGGTTTCGACAGTATTTTTTGACAGAAGGAAGATTGGAACATATTTACTTATTTGTGAGTAGGGATAAAGTCTTTGATAAAGAGGAGGTTTTACAAGAAACTATTATCGTAAAGATTAGAAAGACAAATACAAGTCCTGTTCAGGTAAAAATCACCTCATCAAAGTCTAACAAAGATTTTGATGAAATAACCTCTTTGACCGTGCCCTATAGTCTTGTAGTTTCTGGAAAGGATTACTATGTATATTTGGTAACAGATGAGGAAGAAGTATCCGTATTGAAGCGATTGCATCAGTTTAATCGAACATTGCCAGATATTGGCGTAAAAATGAAAACAGGCTTAATGGTAGATTTTAGAAATCGTGATATGCTTCGTGACAAAGAGGAAGATGGAGCAATCCCTTTGTTTTATTCACAGCATATTAAGCAAGGAAAAGTACAGTTTCCTATTCAGAAAGAACATGAATATGTGGTAACAGATCAATGTGGACTTATGCAGGATAATAAAAACTATCTGTTTGTAAAGAGGTTTACAGCAAAAGAAGAATCTCGGAGGTTACAATGTGGAATTTAGCAGAGAAACGTTTCGTAAACAGGCATTACATAGGTTCCGAACAGCAGCATTGGGAGTTTGCTGAGTAAGGGAACTGCATTATAATTGAAATAAAAAGATTGCTTTATTTAAAGCCGATTTGTTATAATAAAAGCGTGGCAACAAAAAATCAGTAAACCAGAATAAATGATGTATAGGTAAGGAGTAAAATATGTTGGATTTTCGGATAGAAACATTCCTTATGGTATGTCAGTATATGAATTATACAAGGGCAGCAGAGGCATTGAATATTACTCAGCCTGCTGTATCACAGCATATTCGTTATTTGGAAGAGGAATATCATGCCAAGTTGTTTTTACAGGAAGGAAAACGGATTCAATTAACAGAAGAAGGGGAATTATTCCGGCAGACAGCGCTCCGTATCCAACATGATGTGTTACATTTAAAAAAGGAAATTAACCAAAGAAAAGGAAAACGAAAGAAGCTTTGTTTTGGTGCGACATTTACAATAGGGGAACATATTGTGCCAGAATATCTGCCTAATTTGCTGAAGCAATCCAAAGAATTGTCTATTGAGTTGCGGTTGGGGAATACAGCTGATCTTTTACAGGGGTTATGTAGTGGGGAATTAGAATTTGTAATTGTAGAAGGAAATTTTATAAAACAGGAATATTCTTATGAATTATATAAAAAAGAGCCTTTTATAGCGGTTTGTGCGGCAGGCCATTCTTTTCAGCGTGAGCCAAGATTATTAGAAAAACTTTTACCAGAAACATTAATTGTAAGAGAAAAAGATTCTGGAAACAGGGAGATCCTAGAGCGTGCATTGCAAGAGAAAAATTTAGGATTATCCGATTTTTCTTCCTGTATTGAAGTCAATAATATACAAGCGATGAAAGAGCTAATAAAAAGAGATATGGGCATAGGGTTTTTATATTATGCGGCTGTAAAGCAGGAAATAGAGGAAGGCAGCATAAAAGAAATTAAGCTGTTAGATTTCCAAGTAGAGCATAATATGTCTTTTGTTTGGATGAAAGGAAGTGTATTTGAGGAATATTATAAAAAGTGTGCCAAATTACTAAGGCCAAAGAATAAGAAATAAGGAGAAGGTTAGGATGAAGGGAAAGGAAATTGTAGTAAGGGATACAATAATAGGAAAAGGTATGCCAAAGATCTGTGTGCCAATTGTAGGAAAAACACAAGAAGAAATAGTAGCACAAGCCGAGCATTTAAAGGCGCTTTCTTGTGATATGGCAGAGTGGCGCATGGATTGGTTTGAAAACTACCATGAAAAAAGTATGCGCCTTTCTGTATTAGGGCAGTTAAGGGAAATATTAGGGAATATGCCAATTATTGCTACCCTAAGGACAAAAAAGGAAGGCGGGAATAAAGCGATTACATTTCCTGAATATACAAAAGTAAACTTATCTGTTGCAAAAAGTGGGTATGTAGATTTTATTGATGTAGAAGCATTTTCTTTTGGGGAAATTTCTGAGGAGTTAATTGGGGAAATACAAAAAACAGGGGTTAGGGTAATTGTATCTAACCATGATTTTAAAAAGACGCCGCCGAAAGAAGAAATGGTGAATAGATTAATGAAAATGCAGGAAATGGGCGCAGATATCCCTAAAATTGCTGTAATGCCACAGTCTCCAAAAGATGTGCTTAATTTAATGGAAGCAACAGAAAAGATGGTAAGGAAATATGCTAGGACACCAGTAATTACTATGGCAATGTCAGGGCTTGGGGGAATTAGCAGGGTAGCAGGGGAAATTGTTGGGAGTGCTATTACTTTTGCTAGTGGGGAAGTGGCTTCTGCACCAGGACAGATGGATGCAAAGGAATTGCGGCAAGTACTAGAGTTATTGCATTATGGATTATAAATAGGGAAAATAGTAGTGAAAGGAAATAAAGGAGGAGCTGTTGAAAAACAGCCCCTCTTTTTACTTAATTGGTTTTATTATATAGAACCGCCGGATTTCATCTGCTCTTCCTGGCGCTTGATCATTTGGCGAACCATTTCGCCTCCTACAGAACCAGCCTGTGCAGAAGTTAAATCTCCGTTATAACCTTGCTTTAAAGGCACACCGATTTCGGATGCTACCTCCATTTTAAAACGGTCCAAAGCTTCTCTAGCTTCAGGGACTTCTGATCTGTTAGAACCTGTGTTATTGTTTGCCATAACATTTCACCTCCATATTATTTTCATACATTTTTTGATTGACTTTTAGGCAACACATAAGAGGTGCCATTCTGTCAGTCATAGCCGATGGGCACCTGCTTTGTGAAGCCTGTGTTCCTTCGACCTGATATTATTATAAGCAGAATTAAAAACAATATGTTGGTAATAAATGGAGAACAAAATAAGTTAATTATTAATTGAATTTTTTATAATATCCATTCCTTTTATTAATAATTCATCAGGGATAGTAAGGGCTGGCATAAGTTTAATTACACTGTTGTCACGGCCTGCCCGTTCAATAATTAATCCATTTTCAAAACAAGTTTTGGTAATGGCAGAAGCGCGGTCCCCTGATCCGACATCTACGCCAAAGATACAGCCAATGCCACGTATGTTTATATTTTCTCCAGTAATATTGTGGGTTAGGTAATCATGGATAATGGTTTCTTTACGGATAACTTCTTTTTCAATTTGGTGCATAAGCATATATTCTAGGCCAGCTTTAGCAGCTACAATAGCAAGCTGGTTCCCACGGAAAGTGCCATTGTGTTCCCCGGGTTTCCATATATCAAGTTCTGGCTTAAATAAAGTAAGAGAAAATGGAAGGCCATAGCCACCAATGGATTTAGATAAAATAACAATATCAGGGATAATATTTGCACGTTCAAAGGAGAAGAATGTGCCTGTGCGGGCACAGCCTACCTGTATATCATCTACAATTAACAAGATATGGTATTTATCACAAAATGCCCTAACAGACTGCAGCCATTCTTTGCTAAACACATGGATGCCGCCCTCTGCCTGTACTGTTTCAATAATTAAGGCAGCAGGAAGTTCAATGCCAGAATGGTCATCATTTATTAAAGTTTCCATGTATTTTATTGTGTCCAATCCTTCAAACATATAAGGGGCTGGGATATGCGTAACATTAGTTAAAGGGACGCCGGCACCTTGGCGGCTTTCCCTGTCACTTGTTAAAGCTAAAGAGGCAAGTGTCATGCCATGGAAACACCCCATTAAACACCAGATATTTTCTCTGTGTTTTACTTTGCGTGCTAGTTTTAAGGCAGCTTCTACGCCATTTGTCCCAGTAGGGCCAGTAAACATAATTTTATAGTCTAAACCTCTTGGTTTTAAAACAGACTCTTCAAAATATTGGATAAAGTCAGCTTTTGAATCTGTCATCATATCAAGGGCATGTAAAATACCATCATTTTGGAGATAAGAGACAAGGCGCTCTTTAATATAATCATTATTATGGCCGTAATTAACAGCCCCTGCGCCACAGAAGAAATCAATATATTCTTTTCCATCTGCATCTGTAATAATAGAGCCTTTGGCTTTTGTAAAGATGGCAGGGAAACTTCTGCAATAACTGCGTACCTCTGATTCATAGGTTTGAAAAATTTCTTTTTGTTCCATTTTGGATAATCCTCTTTTCTTATTGATATTTCAGTTTTTCCTTTTCGAATTCAGCAAGGCGCTTCCGATAGGCTGCCATAATGGTGTCTTCGTAAGCAAGGGTAGGCTGCTTTATACCTAAAAGGATAAGAAGCTGTTTTATAAATAGTGGGTTTAAAAGCAAGAAAGGGCCCACGGTATAAGTAGCAAAAAAATTATTTTTATTTAGCCCTTCTAAGAGGCTTCCTGGGTGGATGCCACATCCCCGGATTACTTTATAAAAATACTGGTTTTGGTTATCACCATAAGAATGGGAAAATTGAGCTTTAAAACCAACTAGCCGGATTCCATGGTATTCTCCAAGTATTAGAGAATTATAACGTGCCATCATATTCCGTTTTGCATAAACATCAGGGAAAATACCAAGCCCTTCTATACGGCTTCCATCTTCGTTTTCAATATATGCTTCAAAAACTTCCATTGCATTTCCAGTTAATAAAAAGATACATCCATTCTCAATTAGTTGTTGTATTGCTGCCTTATAAGGAAGGAGCGTATGGATTATTAGTTCTTGCTGGCTTTCTGTCATAGGGCCCATATAAACCATAGAAACAGGTTTTTTTACAAAAGCAGGTTCCGATGTTAAGTTCGTATCAATAAATTCTGCGTTAGGAAGGCATTTTTGTAAATAGTATATATTCATTCTGTCGCCAAAAAGGTTTGCAATTTCTGGGAACAGAGATTCAATAATAATTTGTTTTTCCATTTTATTCCCTCCTAGCCTTTAGCTGTTCTGTTACTTTATTTCTTACCCGGAGTGCTTCCTCAGCCGCATATAGTTCATGAAGGATAAATATTTTGTCTGTATTAGAAAGAGTAAGATAGTCAGGCGCGTCAATTTCTTTTGGGGTGCAGGTTAATTTTTCTTCTGCCACCCCGGCAAGAAGCAGACGGAGTTTATAATCTTCACAACGTACACCACTAATAATAATTTGGCAAATCGATGGATCATTTAAAAATTCAAAATCTGCATCATAAATCCATGTCATAATCTCAGAGGAGGCGACCCGATCAAAAACATCATCTAACATAAGGATAATTTCTTTTTTCCCTGGTTCCTTTTTTACATAGTCAAAAACACAAGAACATGCAATAGGGTTCTGCCCTTTTGCCATATGGGTGATTACCTCTGTATTCCCTATTTTTTCGTAGGAATAGCGGGATTCTACAATGCTTAAATTAGAAAAAGCTGCCTGTATTTGCTTAGCACTTAACCCAAATTCCCGCAATAAGGTAATGGCAGTTATTTGGTTATAGGCATTAAAAACACTATTTGTGATTAAAGGATAGTGTTCGGCTGCTGAAGCATGTGTAAGGGAAAGAGAATTTTCTTTAAAATTAAGTTCTGCAATATAGTCACTTTTAGGGGAAGCGAAACCACAAGAAGGGCAATAGGCATTCCCAATATGATGGTAACGAACATAGTGGTATTTTAAAGCAGAATGGCAATTTGGGCAAATGCGCATATCATTAATTATATTTATGCTTTCTGGCAAATCACTATTCATAGGGGCAATAGAAAAATAAGTACGAGTATTTTCTGGCGCTAACCTGGCACTAATTAAATCATCAGCATTTAAGATAAGGTGAGAAGTCTTTGGAAGGCTCTCAGAAATAATGCGGAAAATAAACTCAGGGTGGGCATTGCGGTGGATACTGTCCCGGAATAGGTTGGTACAAACAGCATACGTAGGCTGTACATAAGGATAAATTAATTTAGAACTTCGTTCATCTATTTCAAATACAGCAATTTTCTTTTTCGCTTTGCCAATAAGCGTGCTACCGCTAATTAGTGCGCTTGCCACTCCAGCATTAATATTAGAGCCGGCACGGTTATTTAAGACATCATAGCCATTTGCCATTAATGCGTCAATAATCATATTACAGACAGTAGTTTTTCCATTCGTCCCAGTAACACTAATAATTGTTTCCGGTTTGTCTATCTGGCTAAGAAAATCTGGGCACAGTGTTATCGCCAGCTTACCGGGAAAGTAGCTGGCGTTCATTCCAAATAATTTTTGTGTAAACATAGCTGCCTTGCTAATAAACAAGGCAGATAAAAAACGTAGGTTCTTTTTCATGGTATAACCTCTTTTGGGTTGTATTCTTTTTATATTAGACTACTTTACCACAAAATTTGGGAATTATCCATATGAAAATAGGAAAATCTATTAGAATTCTATTAAGGGGTCTATTTTTCAGTTAAGCTGGCATTGGGATGTTGGATTGCAGATTTTATTTGGTTGGAGAGCTCCTCATTTTCAAGAATATGGATAAGCTCTAGGCCTAAGTCAATAGCAAAACCAAGCCCTCTTGCAGTAATAATGGTTCCATCAGTTACTACGCCATTTTTTTCCATAATAGCCCCCATACATTTTTCTTCAAAGCCTGGGTAACAAGTAGCATGTTTGCCAGAAAGTAGATGGAGCTCCCCATAAACAATAGGGGCAGCACAAATAGCAGCTAAATATTTTTTATTTTTATGGCAGTTTTTAATTAAGGTAGTTAATCCTTCATGTGCAGCTAGGTATTTAGTCCCTGGCATACCACCCGGAAGAAAAAGAAGGGATGCGTCAGAGAAATCTGTTTCATCAAACAAAGCATCTGCCTGTACAGTAATGCGGTGTGAACCAGTAATATATTTATTGTTGGTAATAGAAACCATGACAACCTCAATATTTGCCCTGCGGAGCAAATCAACGACAGCAAGACATTCTACCTCTTCAAATCCATTTGCTAGAAATGTGTATACCTTTTTACTCATAAAAAAATCCTCCTTTGTTTCTTAGTGTGTATCATTCTTTTATAAAATACACTATAACAGTTAAGTTTGTGAGTTTCAAGTATTATTCCTGTTAAGGAAAAGAATTATTTTTGGAAAAACCCTTGTTACAATAAAAAAAATATGATATAATAGCCCGCAAAAAGGGAGTAGCCAACATGTAAGTGTATTCTACTGCGTCAAGACGATTATAGATATAATCCGCATAGAGTTGAAATGGCAAGACTTTTATGGCAACAGAAATTGCCATAAAAGTCTTTTTTATTTGCTCCCATAAAGAAAAGGAGAGAAGAAATGGAGTTTTTAGTTGAAGGAGTCCTGGCATTAACTTGGCAGCAGGTAGTAATGTATGGAATAGGGATTTTACTGATTTGGCTTGCTATTAAAAAGGAGTATGAGCCATCTTTGCTGCTTCCAATGGGGTTTGGGGCAATCCTTGTTAATTTGCCTAATACGGGGGTATTAAACCAAGTGCTGCCTGGGGTAGGTGAAGTAAGAGGCGTGATTGAATGGTTATTTGAAGTGGGAATTGAAGCTTCAGAGGCCATGCCAATTTTATTATTTATTGGAATTGGGGCAATGATTGATTTTGGGCCGTTACTTTCAAAACCAGTTATGTTTTTATTTGGCGCGGCAGCACAATTTGGTATTTTTGTTGCTATTTTAGTGGCATGTGTATTAGGGTTTGATTTAAAAGATGCCGCATCCATTGGTATTATTGGTGCAGCAGACGGGCCTACCTCTATTTTGGTGTCACAAGTATTAAAATCAAATTATATTGGTGCCATTGCAGTTGCTGCTTACTCTTATATGGCGTTAGTACCAATTGTACAGCCATTTGCTATCCGGCTTGTAACAACAAAAAAAGAACGCTGCATCCATATGGATTATGAGCCAGGGCAGGTAAATAAGGCGATGAAAATTGCTTTCCCTATTGTAGTAACCTTGATTGTGGGCTTGGTAGCTCCTTCTTCTGTGGCTTTAGTAGGATTTTTAATGTTTGGGAATTTGCTGCGGGAATGTGGCGTATTGGGCACAATGTCGGAGACAGCACAGAACAACCTTGCGAATTTAATTACACTTCTACTTGGTATTACAATTGCATTTAGTATGCAGGCAGACCGTTTTGTAAATGTCAATACTTTATTAATTATGGTAATTGGGTTGGTTGCATTTGTGTTTGATACAATTGGCGGAGTATTGTTTGCAAAGATTTTAAATCTATTTTTAAAGAAAAAGATTAACCCTATGGTTGGGGCTGCTGGAATTTCTGCTTTCCCTATGTCGGCTAGGGTGGTGCAAAAGATGGCGCAAAAAGAAGAGCCTGGAAATATTATTTTAATGCACGCTGCTGGGGCAAATGTGTCAGGGCAGATTGCATCTGTAGTGGCAGGAGGCTTAGTGATTAGTTTAGTTACGCAGTTTTTATAAGAGTGATAGAAGAAGAGAGGGAGACTTTTATGTGGAATAATGTTATAATAGGGTTGGAAATTATGGGAAAAGGAATGGCAGGAATATTTGTAGCTATTTTGGTAATTATGCTGGCAGTACAGATTCTTGCAAAGGTAACAGCAGGGCAGAAAAAGGAGGAATAGGGTTGCTTAAGGAACTGGTATTAAAAAATAGGACATATAGGCGGTTTTATGAGGAAGAGGCTGTTTCAGAAGAAACAATAAGGGAGCTTATTGATTTGGCAAGGACAGTCCCTTCTACGGCAAATTCACAGGCATTGAAATTTGCAATAGTGACAAAGGAAGAAGAGAAAGAGAAAGTATTTTGTAACCTTGGCTGGGCAGCAGCACTAAAGGACTGGGACGGCCCAGAAAAAGGAGAACGCCCAGCAGCATATATTTTGGTATTATGCGATCAGGGCATTGCAAAAAATAAACCGATAGATAATGGGATTGTAGCACAGACCATTATGCTTGGGGCATGTGAAAAAGGGCTTGGCGGATGTATTTTTGGGAATATAAAGCGGAAAGAATTATCAGAAGCATTTGGGATTTCTCCAGAACAATTTAGTATTGATTTGGTACTTGCTATTGGAAAACCGAAGGAAACAGTGGTTATTACAGAAGTAGGAGAAGATGGTTCTACCACATATTACCGGGATGAAGACCAAGTGCATTATGTGCCAAAAAGAAGCCTAAACGAGCTAATTGTGAAGTTATAGGGAGAAAGAAAAGGGACTGGATTTATAAGAAACAGCCCCTTTTTCTATTTAGAATATTTTATAAAATAAAAATTCGGCGTTTAAAAGAGTGTTACTTGTGTGCCGCCTTTTATTTCTATAATATTGCCGCCTACATTTAACCATGCAGATTGTATGGAAGGATTGTACACAAAACTTAAGTCGGATGAAAATTGAAGCCGGTGGCATACATCCATATAGTCTACAATCTCGATATTGGTGGCATACCAAGTATCTTCTTTTCCGCCAGTTAGTTTACAGAAATCTTCCATTAAGCCCCAGTTGTTTTCATTGGTAAATTCATAACTGTGCCCCCATACATACATCATATAAAGATATTGTGTTTTATGTAGTTCTATAAATTGTGCACCTAGTTCCATTAAGTTTTTGTTGTGGTGGCAGGTGGCGTTCCATTCTAAGAAATTATCAGGCATGGCAAAACCGTTCGTACTATGCACAGTCCTGGCATATTGTATGCCAAGTTTAGGGAGTACGTCAATAATTTCTTTATTATAAGAACCATTAGGGTAGGACAGGCCCCGTATAGGATAACCCATAATACGCTCTAATTCAGCCCGATCATCCATAACTTCCCGTACAATCTGTTCCATAGGGCAACGGGCAATGGTAGGATGGGTAAATGTATGGCAGGAGACTTCATGCCCTTTGTACAATTCGGGGAGTTCTTCTTTATGTAACCTTCTAGGGTCATTAAAACGCCCTGCATTGACATGGAAAGTTCCTTTTATGCCATATTCATTGAAAATAGAAACCAGTTGGCGGTCTTCTTCGCGCCCATCATCATAACTCATAGTAAGAACTTTGTGTTTCCCACCTGGAAAACAATAATAAATAGTTTTCATTATCTTCCTCCTTTTTTGATGTTTAAGCTTTGCTTTGTTCTATTTGGGCAAAAATAGTTTTGTGCCTAACTATTTTTCATTATAATTATTTGTTAGAGAAATGGCAAGTAATATTATTTTTTGCTATTTCTGGAATCTTGCAGGCTGCCATGCTTCTAAGGCCGGGAGTATTGGGATATTACATAGACATGGTATCGGGCAGTTTATGCCATGCTTCTAAGGCCGGGAGTATTGACTTTTAATGGGAAGTAGTAGATAATAAAGCTACAGAAAATAAAGGAGCTTATAAAAGGGTATATGGAATTAGAAGAAGAGTATAACCACATACAAGAAAGTTTAAGAAGCAAAATTGATTTAACTGATCATTTTTTAAAACAAAATATAAAAAGAGTATCTGGCGTAGATTTGGCATATTGGGCAGAAAAGGATAAAGAATATGCGGTTTGTTGTATTGTAACCATGGATTATCAAACCAAAGAAGTATTAGAAATAAAAGCACTGCCTGATAAAATTGAAGTCCCATACCTTGCAGGGTATTTATCTTTCCGGGAACTGCCATTAATTAGAAAAACATTTGCGCTGCTAGAAAAAGAAACAGATATTGTCTTGTTTGATGGAAATGGTGTTTTGCATTACCGGAATATGGGGATTGCCACACATGCTGCTTTTTATTTGCAGAAACCGACAATTGGGGTAGCAAAGAGTTATTTAAAAGTGGATCATGTTGATTTTAGTATGCCAGAAGATAAACCTGGCGCTTATACAGACATTCTTGTAAACCGGAAAGTGTATGGAAGGGCATTAAGGACACAAAAAGGAGTAAAGCCCATCTTTGTGTCTTGTGGGAATTTTATATCACTTGATACAGCAACAGAGATTGTATTGAGCTTGGTGGAAGAAGGAAGCCGCCAGCCGCTGCCAACAAGGTTTGCTGATATTGAAACAAAAAAGTATAGGAAGAATTGGAATGGGTAAGGGTATGAAAGAGTTTAGTATTTCAAAAGTTTTGTATTATGGAGTAATTACAATAGAGATAGTAATTGCAAGTATTGTTACGTTATTATTCCCAGCAGATCTGGTATTAGATTTAGGCTGGAAAAAGTATAGTGCAGAAGATATTGAAAAGAATTATAGGGAATATGCGGGGCTTCCAGCAGGAGAAGGGATTAACCAGATAACAGATGTGGAAGAGTTCCATCAGTCCTATTTAAAATATGCTACATTTGAAACAGATTCTATTATCCCGCTTGATGTGTACCGGTTAAAAAGTTTAAAAGATAAAAGAAGGACAGCAAAGAGTGGGAGAAGGATAGTATATAGAGGGAATAGAGAAACTTATGTAAAAAAGTTCCCAGTGGAACGGGTTTTATATAACCGTTATTATTTAGTGAGGCTTCCTGATAAAAATTATATTATTGCTTATTTGGATGATGCTTATTATTTCAAGTATTTACTCCGCGGGAAGGTACAGCTTCCTATAGGGCAGATGGAATACATACCTAGTAATGAAAAAACATATTTTGCATCCTGCGTGGAAGAGTATGGTTTAGAGGCAGAGGAAGTTATGGTTATGTTTTCAGAAGAAAGATATGAAAAATGTGAGATAGTTAATTTCCTTATATTAATAGCAGTTTGGATTGTGGTAATGGTAATATTGTGTTTGATGAATGAATTAGTGGCAAGTATGTGGAAAAAAATATGGGGAAAATAGGGGGTGTTCCTTGACCTTTTTTGGGAAATAATGGATAATTAAAAGAAGGAACACTAGGAAAAATATGGAGGAAAAGAATGAAAGAGGTACATCGGTGTGAATGGGCAGGGACAGATCCAATTTATATTGAATATCATGATAAGGAATGGGGCATACCAGTCCACAATGATATAAAGCTTTTTGAAATGCTGATATTAGAAGGGATGCAGGCAGGGCTATCATGGATCACGATATTAAAGAAAAGAGAAGCATTTAGAGAAGCATTTGATGGGTTTGATCCAGATAAAGTAGCTTTTTATAAAACAGACAAAGTAGAAGAACTTATGAAAAATAAAGGGATTATCCGAAATAGGAGAAAGATAGAGGCGGCAATACAAAATGCACGTTTATTTTTAGTAATACAAGGGCAGTATGGGAGTTTTGATAAGTTTATATGGTCATATGTAGATAATACGCCTATTATTGGCAAGGTAGATAATATAAAAGAGCTGCCAGCAACTACTCCACTTTCTGATAAGATTAGTAAGGATTTAAAGGAAATGGGGTTTAAATTCGTTGGTTCTACGATTATCTATTCTTTTATGCAGGCAGTTGGCATGGTAGATAACCATACCATCTGGTGTTTCTGCCATACAAAGAATAGGGAAAATAAATGGAAATAAACGTATAAATGAAATAAGCTGCTTCTTGAAATAAGGCTACCGCAATCCCACTGGCTTTAGACGGTGGGTTAAGGTAGCCAAAAGTAGCAGCTTGTGTTATACTTATGTCATGGGAACATGGAAATCTAAAAACAAACATAAGTATTTATTACAATACCACATAATTTTCGTATGCAAGTACAGGAAGAAACTACTGGCATCAAAACAAATGTCGGATGATATAAAACAGTTCTCTTATGAGATATGCCAAAAGCATCACGTAAGAATCAGATATATGGAAAAAGTGTTAAAACGTCTGGATAAAGACCATATTCATTACATGATAGAGATGGAACCAACCATGTCCATCAGTAAAATCGTAAATTGGATGAAGGGTTATACAACATCTCATATCTGGGAAAGAGATTCAAATTATTTACGAAAACATTTTTAGAAAGAGCATACTTTCTGGACAGATGGATATCTTGCCTGTAGGGTAGGTAATGTTTCGGAAGAAATGTTGCATAAATACGTAAAAAAACCAAGGATAGAGGGTGGTGACAGTAAGTGTTAAAAGCATATAAATTCAGGATATATCCAAACATGGAACAAAAAGTACAGATTGCAAAAACATTCGGCTGTTGCTGCTTTGTCTATAACCAGACATTGGCATACCAGAAAGAGGCATATGAGAAAGAAAAGAAATCCGTCAGCAAAACGGACTGCAATAATTACTGTAACAGGGAGTTAAAGAAAGCATACAAATGGTTAAAGGAAGTGGACAAGTTTGCATTGACGAATGCCATTTATAACATGGATGCGGCATACCAGAAGTTCTTCAAAGAACACGCAGGTTATCCTAAGTTCAAAAGAAAGCGTGACAACCATAAATCTTATACGACAAATTATACGAATGAAAATATTGTGGTAGATTTTGAGAAGGGGAGGGTCAAACTACCAAAACTAAAGATGGTAAAGGCGAAACTGCACAGGAAATTTGAGGGACAGATAAAATCAGCCACAATTTCTCAAATGCCAAGTGGAAAATATTATGTGTCAGTGCTTGTGGAAACAGAACATAAAGAACTGCCACACACCAGCTATAAGATAGGACTGGATTTAGGCGTAAAGGATTTATGTATTACGTCAGATGGAGAAAAGTACGAAAATCCAAAGACAATAAGAAGATATGAGAAAAAACTTGTAAAATTACAAAGGCAATTTGCACATAAAGAAAAGTGGAGCAAGAATTATTATAAGAAGAAAAGACAGATAGCATTATGCTATGAAAAGATAACAAATACCAGAAAAGATTATCTGCATAAAGTGTCCCATGGGATTGTCAGCGAAAACCAAGTGATAGTCTCAGAGGACTTACAGATAAAAAATATGGTAAAGAATCATCATTTGGCAAAAGCAATATCAGATGTGGCATGGTATGAGCTGACAAGACAGTTGGAATATAAGGCGATGTGGAATGGGAGACAGTACATCAAAATAGAAACCTTCTATGCAAGCAGCCAGATATGCTCTGATTGTGGGTATCAAAATGTCAATACAAAAGATTTATCTGTAAGGGAATGGATATGTCCAATTTGTGGGGAAAAACATGATAGAGATATCAATGCTGCAAAGAATGTTTTAGCAAAAGGATTAAGACAAATAGCATAAGAAAAGCATATAGGGCAGGGATTGCCCGAATAAACGCCTGTGGAGATAGTAGGCTGCGAGGTCGATGAAGCAGGAAGCCCATTGGCTTTAGACAATGGGTAGTTCACATAATTCCTTTATATGGTATGATAATAGTTAAACTGTAATGAAAGTGGGGATAGGATAGTGAAAGGGAATGTAAGGCGCCGCAAGATGTCAGAACGTGTGGATTTGCAAGTTTCATTGTTAATTGCCATTTTTGTAGCAACTGTGGCGTTGACCTGTTGTTTAGTTTCTTACCATATGACTTATAATGATATGAGGGTAAGTTTAAATGAAAGGGTAGAAATTATACATCAATATTTAATGAAACGGTTGGATATGACTGCTTTTTCTGATTTGGAATCACGGGATGCGATTACTACAGAAGAGTATTTATTAATGCATGATGTGTTTAGTGCCGTAAAAGATGCAACAGGGGTAATGTATTTGTATACAGCCAAGAAAAATGCGGAAGGAAAGTATATATATGTAGTAGATGGGCTGGATATTCAAAGTAGCGATTTCCGTTATCCGGGGGATATGATTGAGGAAGAGATTTACCAGGATATGGATCGGGCATTGGGAGGGGAAGTGGTATATCCAGATGAGATTCTCCATACCAGTTGGGGAAATATCTTTATATGTTATCTTCCTTTATATAACCAAGAAGAGATAATAGGGGTGCTTGGAATTGAATTTGAGGCAGAGCATCAATATGATACATACAGAAAATTAGAATTATTTGCACCAATTGCAGTGATTTTATTTACAACCCTTGCTTTTTTAACTTCAAGAGTATTGTTTTGGCGGATGAATGAGATTGTGGTAAATGAAGCGAATCAGAAAGAAGCTTTAGCAGATGCGCTTCGTAGGGAAGAAATTGCAAGCAAAGCAAAATCATCATTTTTATTTAATATTTCTCATGACATAAGGACGCCAATGAATGCGATTGTAGGGTTTACTCAGATTGCAAGGGATCATATCAATGATAAAGAAAGAGTAGATGATAGCCTTGCAAAAGTAGAGGATGCAAGTTTGTATTTAAGGCGCCTAATTAATGATGTGCTTGATATGGCAAGGATTGAGAAAGGAAAATTAGAAATTGAAATTGCCCCTTTTTATATTAAGGATTCAATAAAAGAAACGGAACAGATGTTCCGCCCTCAGATGGAAGAAAAAGGGATTTCCTTTGAAGTAAAGATGGAAAATATACAAGAACATTTTGTATTATGTGATGGTCTTCGCTTAAAGCAAATTGCATTGAATTTATTATCCAATGCCTTGAAATATACAAAAAAAGGTGGAAGGGTAATATACAAAGTAAGTGAGAAAATGGTAGAGGAAGGCTATACACAACTTGAAATTATAGTGAAAGATACTGGAATTGGCATGACAGAAGAGTTCCAGAAGCATATTTTTGAAGTGTTCGAAAAAGAGAAAAGCGCAACAGAGAGTGGCGTAGATGGGGCAGGGTTAGGGCTTGCTATTACAAAGGAATTAGTAAGGTTACATGGTGGTACAATAAAAGTTTCTAGTAAAAAGGAAGAAGGAACAGAGTTTTTAGTCCATGTAAAACTAAAAATTGTAGAAAAAAAGGAAGAAGTGGAAAAAGAAGATCAATTATTATTTGAAGGTAAAAGAGTGTTATTAGTAGAAGATAACCCATTAAATAGAGAAATTGCAGAAGTACTTTTAATGGAAGAAGGGTTTGAGGTAGAGTGTGCAGAGGATGGAGTAGTAGCAGTAGAAATGGTTTCTAAATCAGAATCAGGGTATTATGATTTGGTGCTTATGGATATCCAAATGCCACGTATGGATGGATATCAGGCTACTAAGGAAATCCGTAAGCTTTCAAATATAGGGCTCGCCAATATACCAATTGTCGCTTTAACAGCAAATGCTTTGACAGAGGATAAACAGAGGGCATTTGAGTCTGGTATGGATGGGCATGTGGCAAAACCGATTGATATAGAAAAATTCAAATATATATTAAAAGAAGTGCTTCTAAATAGCCCTTCAAACTTGGAAAGAAACATGGTATGATATACAAAACCATAAATAAGAATAGGAGGTATCACTATGAAGGTTTCAGGTATGTTAGAGGGAAAGATTGCAATTGTAACTGGAGGGACAAGGGGAATTGGATATGAGATTGTAAAAAAATTTTTAGAAGCTGGTGCAAAGGTAGCACTTTTTGGTTCTAGGCAGGAAACCGTAGAGAAAGCATTGGGGCAGATAAAAGAAAAAATACCAGAGGCAGAAGTAATGGGGCTTTACCCAGCATTAGGGGAATACAACGAGGTTGAAAAAGCGATACAAGAGGTACAGGAATCATTTGGGCAAATAGATATTTTGGTAAATAATGCAGGGATTTCTGCAAGAGAATCTATTTATGAGTATAGCCCAGAAGAGTTTGATAAAATTATGACATTAAATGTAAATGCGGTATTTCATTGTATCCGGGCTGCTGTCCCTTTTATGAAAACACAAGGCGGCGGTTCTATTATTAATATGAGTTCTATGGTAAGTATTTATGGGCAGCCAGCAGGATGTGGGTATCCAGCCTCCAAATTTGCTGTAAATGGTTTAACAAAGTCTTTGGCAAGGGAACTTGGGAAAGACCAAATCCGTGTGAATGCAGTAGCCCCAGGGGTGACTAGGACAGATATGGTAGCGGCCCTGCCACCAGAAATGGTACAAAGGATTTCTGCTACAATCCCTCTTGGGCGCGTAGGGGAGCCGGAGGAAGTAGCAAATGCTGTATTATTTTTAGCAAGTGACTTGGCAAGCTATGTAACAGGGGCAATTCTTTCTGTAGATGGGGCAACACAAGTATAACAGAATAGCTTGAGGTTCAATTGTTTTGCTCTTAACTGTTGTGAGTGGATTGAAACAATAATTAAACAATAAAAAATAGATTGGAGAAGAACATGATTTCACTGGAAGGAGAATGGCAGTTTCAATTAGGATATGAACAAGAGGCACCTTTTAAGATACCATTTGAATATACAATACAGATACCAGGCATTTTACAGGGCCAAGGATATGGGGAGGATATTAGTATCCATACTCCTTGGGTATCTGGGCTCCATGACCCTTTGTGGTATATAAGGGAAGAGTATAAGGAGGGCCAGGAAAATGGTATTCATGTCCCATTTTTGTCCCAGCCGCCAAAGCATTACTTAGGAGTGGCATGGTATCAGAAAGAAATTGAAGTAGAAGAGGGATTCTATGAATTTGAGATAGAATGTACAAAATGGAAGACAGAAGTATTTTTAGATGGGAAAAGCATGGGAAGTGTAACTTCCCTATGTGCGCCACATTCCTTTGAATTGGGGAAGATAACAAAAGGAAGCCATCTTCTAACAGTGAAAGTAGATAATCAGATGCAATACCCATACCGCCCAGATGGGCATGGGGTTTCCGATGCCTTAGCAGCATCTTGGAATGGCATGGTAGGAAGAGTTTGTTTAAAAAAGATTCCAGATATTTCTATACAACATGTAGTTTTAAAACCAGATTTGGAAAGTAAAGAACTAAAAGCAACATTATTTTTCCACAATAGGCTCCAGAAGGAAAAGGAAGGAAGCCTGTATTTTACTATTATTGATAAAGAAAGTGGAAAACAAAAACAAGCCTTATATAGTGTGCAAATCCCAGCAGGGAAGGGCAGGCAAGATTTCTTTATAGACTGTTCAAGTATAAGCGGGCAGTGGGATGAATATAATCCAGATATCCAAACGCTTTCTATTGAACTTGTTTCAGCAGCAGGGACACAAAAAAAAGAACTTTGTTTTGGGTTCCGTTTTGTGGAAACAAAGGAAGGCAAATTTTATATTAACCATAGGCCGTCTTATTTAAGAGGAACGCATTTTGGCGGCGATTTTCCATTGACAGGCTGTCCTTCTAATAAAAAAGAGGACTGGGCAAGGATTTTTAAGATTTGCAAGGAATGGGGCTTAAACTTTATCCGTTTTCATTCATATTGCCCACCAGAAGCAGCATTTGTGGCAGCAGATGAGGTAGGGATTTATCTTCAAGTAGAGTGTGCGATGTGGGAAGTATTTTGTGAAGGAAATGGGATGGATAAAGTACTTTGGGAAGAAACCGAACGGATTCTTTATAGTTTTGGGCATCATCCTTCTTTTTTAATGTTGTCGCCTAGCAATGAACCAGCAGGAGAATGGGCGCCTGTATTAGCAAAATGGTACCATAAGTGTAAGGAATTAGAAGATTCTTACAGCGGCAGTAGATTGTATACAAGGCAGTCTGGCTGGCCTTATCCAGTAGAGCCATCAAAAATTGACAATACAGATTATGTATATTTCCATCGTTCTGGGTATGGGCCATTTCCAGGCGGCACTATCCGAAATAAGGCGGGCTGGGGAGAGAAAGATTATCTTCCTTCTGTAGAGGGAATTTTATATCCAGTTATTACACATGAAATGGGGCAATGGTGTTCCTATCCTGATTTTGATATAATAGAGAAGTTTACGGGATATTTATATCCTGGAAATTATAAAGTATTTAAAGAAAGTGCGAAAAAAGCCCATGTGCTTTCCCAGAATAAGGAGTTTGTATGGGCATCTGGGAAATTGCAGGTACAAATGTATAAAGAGGATTTAGAAGCAAACTTTAGGACACCACATATTTATGGGTATGAGCTTTTAGATTTGCATGATTATTTGGGGCAGGGGAGTGCTTTAGTTGGCGTTTTAGATGCATTTTGGGATAACAAAGGTTATGTAGAGGCAAAGGAATTCCGGCATTTTTGTAATGAAACTGTATTATTGCTTCGGATAAAAAAACGGGTTTATACACAAGATGAGAGTTTATTATGCCCTGTAGAACTCTCTCATTTTGGTAAGGAAGAGATTAAAAATGCAAACATAGTATGGCAGATCATTAATAATAAGGATAAAATTGTAAAACAGGGAAGTTTTGGGACAAGAGGATATACGCTTTCAAAAAACCAGGAAGTAGGGACCCTTAAAATTGATTTAAAAGATTTTGATGCGCCAGAATGTTATACAGTTAAACTTTTTATAGAAGGCACAGAAATTGAAAATAGCTGGAATATTTGGCTATACAAAAAAGAGATTCCTCTGCCTGTGCTGCATAATGCAGTTTACACTAGGGAGTTAAAACAAGCACTTTACGCATTGGATCAGGGAAAGAAGGTATTATATTGCCCTATTTTATCACAGGTGGGTTGGAATAGCCCATATTTAAGTGAACGGCCATCTTTTTGGAATTCTCAAATGGGGCCAAGGTGGAGCAGGGGAATGGGATTGTTATGTAATCCCTCTCATAAAGCATTGCGTTATTTCCCTACAAGAGAATACCAGGAATATCAATGGAATGAGATTATCCGTGATGCAAAGGGCATTAATTTAAAAGAATACCCAGATGGTTTCCTGCCGATTGTACAGCCATTAGATGAATGGAACAGGAATTATAAAATGAGTTTATTATTGGAGGCGAAAGTAGGGAATGGGAGCCTGCTTTTGGTCAGCAGCGACCTAGAGAGGAATATAGAGAATTCCCCAGTAAAGAAACAACTATTATATTCCTTAATGGCTTATGTAGATTCAGAAGAGTTTTCTCCAAAGCAGGAAATACAAAGGGAAATCTTTTTAAGGAGCTTTGCCGATACACAGGTAATGAAGCGGTTAAAAGGAAAGGGAAAGTTGTTGGAATATCCAGAGGTAGATATTACAGCAGCATTGGATGGAAACCCAAATACGACTTTTTGTTTAGAAGGCATAGGCCATCCATATACAATAGAGTTGTCTTGGGAGACAGAGCAAGCATTAGTAGGATTATATTATATGCCAATACAAAACCAAAGAGAACATAAAGGTGATGTGCGTGAATATGAAGTATGGGTTTGGGATGGGACTATATGGGAAGAAGCAGCGAAAGGAGAGTTTGTTAGTTCTTTTGACCTAAAGCAAGTTTCATTTAAAAAAGAATTGGTAGGTACAAAGCTGCGTTTTGTGGCAAAAAGTGGGTTTAAGGGAATAGGGCAGCGATATGATGTGGATCAGAAGGGGTGGTTTAAGTGGGAAGGAATCCTTGAAGATTTATCTATTTCGGTTGCAGAATTGGCAGTAATTACAAAAGAAGGAGTATTGGCCTTTGAACTATTTGAAGAAAACCGGGCAGGTGCGAAAACAGCAACAATTGAAATAGAAGAATAAAATTTTTAAATTTGGAGATAAAGTTATTGATTTTTGCTCATTTTATAGGTATTATGAGAATAGTCTATATTTGCTTCCGTAAAAAATATCTGTTTTTTTAGCCATATAGGGTAAAGAGTGTAAAAAACTGGCAAGACTTTTAGGTACAGGGGACTGGCTTTAAGGGCATATATCAGTGGCGGGCAAAAGGCCAAAAAAATAAGCCAGCGCAGGGATTGCGCAGAAATGAGGGAATGCATGATAGATTTTGAAGAAGAAATCAAGAAATTTCATCCAAGCCTTGAGGTAGAGGAGGCAGAAGATGCCATTTATAATAATGATTTAACGGATGCAGTAGATTTGATGTTAGAAGTTATGAAAGAGAAGCAGCAATAACAGATGCGGATGGAGGCAGTATGGAGTGTTATGTTTGTGGTGCCGCTTTATCCCGTAGTGAATTTTGTGATAGCTGCGGAGCAGATGTGCGGCTGTATAAAAAGATATTAAAAAGCTCAGATGTATATTATAACCAGGGGCTTGCCCGTGCACAAGAAAGGGACTTAACAGGGGCGGCAGAATGTCTGCGGCAAAGTGTAAAGTTAAATAAGCATAATACAAAAGCGAGAAACCTATTAGGGCTTGTCTATTTTGAAATGGGGGAAGCCGTGGCAGCGATTTCCCAGTGGGTAATTAGTGAAAATTTACAGCCAGAAAAAAATTTAGCAGAAACTTACTTAAATGCAATACAAAGGAATGCGGGAAGGCTAGATACAATTAACCAGACAATTAAAAAGTATAACCAAGCACTGATTTATGCTAGGCAGGATAGTCCAGATTTAGCGATTATCCAATTAAAAAAAGTGTTAAACTTAAATTCAAACCTGGTAAAAGGGCATCAGCTCCTAGCTTTATTATATATGAAAAGCGGGGAAAATGAAAAAGCATTAAAATGCCTGAAAAAAGCACTTGCTATTGATAAAAGCAATCCGCTTACGTTAAAATATTTAAAAGAGATTAAAGGAGTCCCTGATACCAGCCTAAAAAGGGCAGAACGAGAAAACTCAGAGAAAACAAAAGCCCGCCAAACCACGGCAGATGAAGTCATTATTCCAAAAAATAGTTATAAAGAGTCAAATTCAGGTGGAGTCACTGTTTTAAACGTGATTATAGGAATTGCATTAGGCGCGGCATTAATGTGGTTTTTAGTGCTTCCTGCAAAGCAAAAGACATTGGCAGATGAGAATAACCAAAAACAAATGGAGATTAGTGAGCAATTAGAACAGAAAAATTCTGCTATTGTTGCTTTAGAAGGTGAAAAAGAATCATTAGAAGCGGAAAAGAAGGCTCTTGAAGCAGAACTAGAAGCATATGGGCAAAAAGATATTATAATTTCTGTATATGAGGGAATGTTGCGTTCTATTAATTTTTATTTGAACCAAGATTTTTTAACAGCGGCAAAAGAGATAACAGAGTTAGATACCACTGTGGTGCAATCGGATGTTTTTACAGAAGTATATAATAAAATCCATGTGGAGGCAGGCGGCAAGGCTGCAGAATCATTATATGAAGAAGGATACAGGGCATATACAGTTGGAAATTATGATGTAGCTAAGGAACAGCTGGAACAAGCATATGCACTAAATCCTGAGGATACGGCAATTGTATATTATTTGGGGCGTGCTTACCAACGTTCTGGTGATGCAGAAAAAGGAAGAGAATATTTACAAATTATTATAGACAGAAAAACCAATGATTCCTATTATGACAATGCAAGGCGTTATATTAACTAAATAATAGGAAGTTTTGTTAGATAAAATAAACAGGAAGTTACCTATAAAAAGACAAAGGATAAGGATGCACCGCATCAAAAATACCCGGGATACGAAGGAATTCGGCCCGGGTTTTTGTGTGTAAGGAATTAAAAGAATAAAAAGGAAGGAGAAAGAAGAATGGAACCAGATTATGAAATAATGGGGGAGACATTAATTGTAAATGTGCCACAAGAATTAGATCACCATAGTGCTAAAATGGTAAAGGAATATTCAGATCAAATCATTAGGGATAAGTCCATAAAGAATATTGTATTTGATTTTAGTAATTCTACTTTTATGGATAGCTCAGGAATTGGGATGATTATGGGGCGCTACCGGGTAGTAAAAGAAAAAAAGGGATTTGTTGGAGTAAAAGGGGTTGGGCCTGCAATTCACAGAATATTGGAAATATCAGGATTGTACAAGTTAGTAGAAATTTGCAGATAAATAATATAGCAATATAAAAAGCCATATGGCGGAGTGGAGGTTAAGATGGAAATACAGGAAATGACAATGGAATTTGATAGTTTATCTTCCAATGAAAGTTTTGCAAGGGTTGCAGTAGCGGCATTTGCCGCAAGGCTGGATCCCACAATGGATGAAATTACAGATATAAAAACGGCAGTTTCAGAGGCAGTAACAAACTGCATTATCCATGGATATGAGGGAAGTACAGGAAAGATACGGGTGGAATGTAAAATTATAGAAAATGAGCTATTTATTACCGTAATAGATAGAGGCTGTGGGATAAATGATATAAAAAAAGCGATGGAACCATTATATACATCAAAGCCCGAATTAGAACGCTCCGGTATGGGCTTTGCATTTATGGAAGCATTTATGGATAATTTAAGAGTAAGTTCTATTCCATTTGGTGGGACCATTGTACAAATGAGTAAAAAAATAGAACAAAAATCATTAGATAAGTAGGGACATATATGGATGCAATCCAATTAATAGAAGCTGCGCACCAAGGGGATAAGGAAGCCAGGGACAAGCTGGTTGTGGAAAATATGGGACTAATATGGAGCATAGTCAGAAGGTTTTCCGGCAGGGGACATGAGATGGAAGATTTATTTCAAATAGGAAGCATAGGGCTTTTAAAAGCAATTGATAAATTTGATACTAGTTATGACGTGAAGTTATCTACATATGCCGTGCCAATGATTGCTGGTGAAATCAAGCGTTTTTTAAGGGATGATGGCATGATTAAGGTGAGCCGATCCTTAAAAGAGGCAGCGGGAAAGGCAAAAATGGTTTCCCAGCGTATTTTGGAAGAAAGTGGAAGGGAGCCAACATTGGAAGAAGTTGCGGCAGAGATTGGGATATCTTCAGAAGAATTGGTTATGGCAATGGATTCTCAGTGTGAAGTGGAATCGCTGCATAAAACAATTTACCAAGGAGATGGGAATGCTATTACATTAATGGATAAATTGGAAGAAACTACTGATGCAAATGAAGAATTACTAAACCGGATGGCTTTAGAAGAATTATTGGGTGAGCTTGGTGAAAATGAAAGAAAATTAATAGAAATGCGCTATTTTGAAGAGAAAACGCAAATGGAAATAGCAAAGGAAATGGGAATATCACAGGTACAAGTAAGCCGGATGGAAAAGAAAATCCTACTTCGTATGCGGGGCTATTTGACTTAATGAATAGAGTAAAAAAAATCAGCCATACTAACAGAAACAAGATATAGGTGTTTGTGGAAAGAGAGGGAATGAGTATGGCAAAAGTTAGGATTCAAATAGGGCTTCTTTTAATCTTTTTGGCTTTAGTCATTGTTGGTTTTGTATATGCCATGTACTATACAAAGGAGGAAGAAACAAAAGATGGGACTTTGGTAGAATATAAGCTTCCAGAGGAAGAGTGTCACTTATGGGAGGTATGCCTGTGAGTGACATTTTATATATGAAAATTGACCGTAATATTGAGGTAGATAAAAGGGAAATTTATCTTTCAGACGTAGCAAAGCTAGAATGTATTAATAAAGAAATACTTGCTAGGGTAAAAGCCATTAAGCTCTTAAATATTCCAGACGAGAAAGATAACCGTTTTGTTTTTTCTGTATTAAAAGTAATTGAGATGATCCATAAAATTTATCCAACGTTAGAAATTAATAATTTAGGAGAAATTGATTTTATTGTAGATTATGAAAAACCTCGAAGGCAACCAAAGTGGGTTGCTTTCCTTAAGTTGGTTGCCATTTGTGTGATTATATTTTTAGGTGCGGCATTTGCAATTATGACTTTTAATAATGATGTAGGAGTAGATCAAGTTTTTAAGCAGATCTATGGATTGGTGACAGGAGAAGAGTCAGATGGGTTTACGGTTTTGGAATGTTCTTATAGTATAGGATTAACCCTCGGCATTATAGTATTTTACAATCATTTTGGCGGAAAGAAAATTACAACAGATCCTACTCCTGTAGAAGTAGAAATGCGTTTATATGAGGATGATATTAATACTACATTAATAGAAGGAGTAAACCGGCAGGATAAACATATTGAAGTAAGCTGAAAGGAAGGATAACACTATGATAGAATGGCATATGGCAATATGGAAACCATTATTCTTAGTATGCCTTGGGCTTGGTGCTGGGACAGTGGTAGCAGGAGGTGTGTTTGCCTTAATTACTTCAATAGGCTTTATGGCGAGGTTAGCCGGGAAAACACATACAGGGAAATATGCAAAGATTTATGAAAGCTGTGTGGTACTTGGTGGTACATTTGGGAATTTATGGTACCTCTATCGTTTTTCTGTGCCATTTGGTACTTGGTTTTTGGTATTATGTGGGGTTACGTTTGGGATATATGTGGGAGTTTTAGTGATGTCCCTTGCAGAAAGTTTAAATGTAACAGCAATTTTTACTAGGAGGGTACGGTTAAGTAAAGGAATCCCATGGGTAATACTTGGCATTGCACTAGGTAAAGGCCTTGGCGCATGGTATTTTTATTATTATATGAGTGGCATATAGCCACAGAGAGGAGAGCAGCTATGAATGAGCAGCAATATCGGCAATATGTAAAGCAAATCACACCAACACATAATGTATGGGTTAATATGTTCCACGCATTTTGGATGGGTGGGTTAGTTTGTACTTTGGGGCAGTTTATTACTAATATGCTGATGAAAACAGGGCTTGATAAAGAAACAGCAGGAAAGTGGAACCTTTTAGCATTAATTGCCATTTCTGTAGTATTGACAGGTTTTAATTTGTTTTCAAAACTGGCTAAATTAGGAGGGGCAGGGGTATTAGTGCCAATCACAGGATTTGCAAATGGAATTGCCGCAGCAGCAATTGAATATAAAAAGGAAGGCCAAGTATTTGGAATAGGCTGTAAAATTTTCACAATAGCTGGCCCAGTAATTCTATATGGTATTTTAACAAGCTGGTTTTTGGGTGTAATTTATTGTGTTGGTGGTTGGTTTGGATTGTGGCAATAAGTAGGTAAGAAAAGTGGAAAAGAAAGTAATTAGAAAAATAAAATACAAATTAGAAAAGATGCAAGGAGGAAACAGAAAGATGAAAGAATTAGCACATTTAAAAAGTAAACTATTGGCGGAAGAAGTGGAAGAACAGATTTTTCAGTATATAGTAAAGAAAAATATCCGGGTTGGAGAAAAGCTTCCAAGTGAATTTGAATTATGTAGGCAATATGGAGTTAGCCGCAGTACCATAAGGGAAGCAGTAAAAGCATTAATAGGAAAAGGAATTTTAGAAGTTAGGAGAGGATCTGGCACTTATGTAATCGGGACAGTCCCATTGGAAGAGGATCCATTTGGGATTCGGGATATGCCAGATAAAGAAGCAATTGCCATGGATTTGGTAGAGGTACGTTTAATGATTGAGCCTGCTATGGCAGAAATGGCAGCATTACGTGCTAGTAAAGAAGAAGTAGAAAGACTTCGTATGTTGTGTGAGAGGGTAGAACAGAAAATTAAAAATGAGGAGAACTATATAAAAGATGATATAGCATTCCACTGCTGTGTGGCAGAGTGTTCCCATAATAAAATTGTAGAGCAAATTATTCCTATTATTGATACGGCAGTTATGATGTTTGTGAATATTACACATAAAAAATTAATGCCAGAAACAATACGTACACACAAAGCAGTTGTGGATGCAATAGCAGAAGGTGACAGCCAAGGGGCAAGGCTTGCGATGACCATGCACTTAACTTATAACAGAGATATGATTAAAAACATCAGACAAGTTTGAAAAAAGAAGAGGAAAAAAGAAAGATTTTTTGTTGGTTATTTGTTCCAAATAGAAAAAAATTAGTAAAAATGCACAATAAAATAAAAAAATATACAGCAAAAAGTGGTTAATATAGCGGCTGCCTTGTAACATAAAAAATAGAATGTTATAATAAATCTATAAAAATACATCAGATGTTTATACGGGAAAAATATAAAAGAAGGGAGAGATAGAATATGGCAGAGTTAAATAGTCAAAGAGTAAGAGGGTTGGCACCAGAAAACGATCCATTGAAAATGGGAATGGGCTGGAGCGTGGAGGATTTGGATAAGCCTCAAATTATGGTGGAAAGTACATTTGGTGACAGCCATCCGGGAAGTGCACATTTAGATCAGTTTGTGGAAGAGGCGATTAAAGGAATCCGGGAAGCAGGCGGAAAAGGCGCTAGATATTATGCAACTGATATTTGTGATGGAATTGCACAAGGGCATGACGGAATTAATTTTTCATTGGTATCCCGTGATATGATTGCAAATATAATTGAAATCCATGGAAATTCTACAGGGTTTGATGGAGGCGTATTTGTGGCAAGCTGTGATAAATCTGTGCCAGCTATTTTAATGGGAATTGGCAGGCTGGATATGCCTTCCATAGTAGTAACTGGAGGAGTTATGGATGCAGGGCCAGAATTATTGACTTTAGAGCAGATTGGCACATATTCTGCGATGTGTAAAAGAGGAGAGATTACAGAAGAGAAACTTACTTATTATAAACACCATGCCTGCCCGTCCTGCGGCGCCTGCTCGTTTATGGGAACGGCATCTACCATGCAGATTATGGCAGAGGCATTAGGCCTTATGCTCCCTGGTTCTGCACTTATGCCAGCTACTTGTGAGGATTTAAGGAAAGTGGCATATGAAGCTGGAAGAAAAAGTATAGAGCTGGCAAAAGCAGGATGTAAGGCAAGTAGTATTGTAACAAAAAAAGCGTTTGAAAATGCAATTATGGTACATGCGGCAATTTCAGGATCAACGAATTCTTTATTGCATATTCCAGCTATTGCACATGAATTTGGCATAGAAATTGATGCAGATACCTTTGATAAAATGCACAGGGGGGCGCATTATCTTTTAGATATCCGTCCAGCCGGGAAATGGCCGGCACAATTTTTCTATTATGCAGGGGGTGTGCCACGGATAATGGAAGAAATTAAATCTATGTTACATTTAGATGTATTAACTGTAACAGGGAAGACTCTTGGAGAGAATTTGGAAGAATTAAAACAGAATGGATTCTATGAAAAATGTGAAAAACATTTAGAAACATGGAATTTAAAAAGGGAAGATGTAATAAGGACTTTTGAAAAGCCAATTGGGACAAATGGGACAGTAGCAATTTTACGTGGGAACTTGGCCCCCCAAGGTGCAGTTGTAAAACATTCTGCAGTTCCAAAAGAAATGTTTGAGGCTGTATTAAGGGCAAGGCCTTTTGATTGTGAGGAAGATGCAATAGAAGCTGTATTAACACATAAGATTAAACCAAAAGATGCTGTAATTATCCGTTATGAGGGGCCAAAAGGATCTGGGATGCCAGAAATGTTTTATACAACAGAGGCAATTTCTTCCGATGAAGAGCTAGGAAAAAGCATTGCTTTAATTACAGATGGACGTTTTTCTGGTGCATCGAAGGGGCCTGCTATTGGGCATGTATCGCCAGAAGCAGCAGAAGGGGGACCGATTGCGCTCTTAATGGAAAATGATTTAATTAAAATTGATATACCAAACAGGAAGTTAGAAATTGTTGGAATTGATGGAAAAGAACTTTCAACAGAGGAAGTAGAGGCAGTATTAGAAGAAAGAAGAAAAAACTGGAAGCCAAAAAAACCGAAATACGAAAAAGGTGTCCTTCGTTTGTATTCCCAACATGCAGTTTCTCCAATGCAGGGTGGTTATATGGAATAGCGCAAGTATAAAAATAGAATGGAAAGGGGATATAAGTATGGATATGATCGCATTAACCACTACACAAAGTGGGGATATAAGTGCAGTTAGATTAATTATTGCAGCGGTTCTTGGATTAGCACTTCTTTTGCTGTTAATTATTAAATTTAAGGTCCAGGCAATGATAGCTATTTTGGCAGGGGCAGTTTTTATTGGGCTTGCTGCAGGTATGCCATTTACAGCAATAGTGGATTCTGTAAATGAAGGAATCGGGAATACTTTAAAAGGGATTGCTTTATTAGTAGGGCTTGGGTCGATGTTTGGGGCAATCCTAGAAATTTCAGGCGGGGCACAAACTCTTGCCGTATCTATGGTAAAGTGGTTTGGGGATAAAAAGGCAGCATGGGCCCTTGGTATTACAGGGTTAATTATTTCTATGCCAGTATTTTTTGACGCAGGGTTAATTATTTTAATCCCACTTGCTTTTTCCTTAGCAAAAAAGACAAAACGTTCTTCTCTTTATTATGCAATCCCGCTTCTAGCTGGGCTCGCAGTAGGGCATGCGTTTATCCCGCCGACACCCGGGCCTATATTAGTAGCAAATATGTTAGGAGTGGATTTGGGATGGGTAATTATGGTAGGTATTCTTTGTGGAATCTTTGCTATGATTGTAGCAGGCCCAATATGGGGGTCTATTTGTGGAAGTAAATACCATATCCCTGTTCCTGACCATGTGGCAAACCAACAAGAATTTGATGAAGGGAAATTGCCAAAGTTTGGTATGGTAGTGGGTGTTATTTTAATCCCCCTAGTACTTATTATTTTAAATTCTATTTCAAAAGTGATCCCTGCCTTGGCAGGAATCCAGCCGGTTTTAGCATTCCTTGGGGAACCATTTATGGCACTGTTAATTGCTACCGTTGCAGCTATGTTAATTCTGGGGTTACGGCACGGCTATAGTATGGAAGAGTTAGAAAAGGTAATGACAAAATCTTTGGAACCAACTGGCATGATACTTTTAGTAACAGCATGTGGTGGCGTGTTGCGGTATATGTTACAGAATTCTGGGATAGGCGATGTAATTGGGAATGCAGTTGCAGGCGCAAATCTTCCTATTGTAGTAATTGCATTTTTGGTAGCTGTGCTGGTACGTATTTCTGTTGGTTCTGCAACAGTAGCTATGACAATGGCGGCAGGGATTATTTCAGCTATGCCAGAGATAGCTTCTTTATCACCAATGTACCTTGCTTGTGTAACAGCAGCAGTAGCAGGAGGGGCAACAGTTATTTCTCATTTTAATGATTCGGGGTTCTGGTTAGTAAAATCATTAGTAGGGATGGATGAAAAAACAACGTTGAAAACATGGACAATTATGGAGACGCTGGTAGGCGGGACAGGATTTTTAGTAGCATTAGTAATATCATTTTTTTGTTAAATAAAATTTCTATCTAAGATAGGGACTATTGTTAGGATAGAAAAATTGAGATGGCAGGCTGCCCAAAACAGCCTGCCATTTATAAATTTTCCTGTACAAGGGAAATGGTATACGATATAATAATATTAAATATATTTAATAGAAAGTGCTTGTTGCAATGGGAGGGCAAAGATGAGTATGGAAAATGAAATAGCAAGAGTTAATAAGTTTGCATTAATAGTTTTAAGTACCATTGATTTTTTTCTGGTAGTTGGATATGCAAGGGAAGGGCTATCAGGAGGGATTTCCCCTATATTTTCAATAGTATTTGTCAGTTGTGTAGTATTGACAATGGCAGCATCCTTTTTTGTTTATTTTAAAAAACGGGAAAGTTTGATGTTTAAACATGTAGCGGTGCTAGGGTATGGGTTAGTTTATACGATGGCGATGATGAAAGCAACCAATGATCATGTTTATGTAATGGCATTTCCCGTGGCAATTGTATTTATTTTGTATTTTGATTTGCCATTTGTCATAAAATCAACGGTTACAGTGCTAGGAATTAATATAATTTATGCAATTTATTATTATGGGATAAAGGGGCATATGCCTTCTGGGGCTCCTGTAGAGATAGCAAGTGTTTTGCTACATGTGGCATCAATGGCGATTTTTTTATTTGGCCTTACGATTACAACCAAATTATCAAATAAAATTAATGCAGATAAACTTGCCATAATCCAAAGGGAAAAAGAACGTACAGATAAATTATTGGAAAATGTGTTAAAAGTAACATCCTCTGTACAAGAGAATGCCATAGCAGCCTCTGAATTAATTGCAAAATTAAATGATGCTGTGGGGATAACGGCCCGCGCATTAAATGAAATTTCAGTAGGGAATAATTCTAATGCAGAAAGTATTGAAAAGCAAACAGTGATGACAAATAATATCCAACAAATGATTAATACCACTAAAAATAAGTCGGAAGAAATGATGCTATTTGCAAAGTCTTCTATGGAGGCAGTAAAAGGTGGGAAATCTTCTATGGATAATTTAAAAGAACAGGCAGATGCCATTGATAATTCAACAAAAGTAGTAGTGGAATCTATGAATGTCCTTATAGAAAATGCAGAAAAAGTAGGAGAAATTACAAAAGAGATTTACAGTATTTCTAGCCAGACAAATTTACTTGCATTAAATGCTTCTATTGAAAGTGCACGGGCAGGGGAAGCAGGAAGAGGCTTTGCTGTAGTAGCAGAACAGATCCGTATTTTAGCCGATCAAACAAGAGGGCTGACAGGGAATATTAGTGAGATTGTAAATGAATTACAGCAAAATGCAGATAGTGCACAAGAAACAGTGTCTGATGTTATTGAAGCAACAGAAAAAGAACGAGAATTAATTGGGCTTTCAGAAGATAGCTTTAATGATATTTATACAAAAATGCAGAACCTAAACCAGAATGTTGGCGCAATACATAATCAAGTAAATGAAATTTTGGAATCAAATAACATTATTGTAGATAGTATTAGCCAAATTTCGGCTGTAAGTGAAGAGGTAGCTGCCAATACAACAGAAGCGGCAAATCTGGGGGAAAATAGTAAACAACAAACAGAAGCAGCAAAGAAATTAATGGATAAGTTATACCAAAACACAAAAGAGCTAGAAAGGTATATGGAGTAAGAAGAGTGGTTTATTTAACTTTTTTTAAACAGGAAAAATATCTGCATGAAAAGGAACATAAGGAAGGGCTTCGGCTTTTGGAATATGCGATAAAAGAAGAATATGGCATAGAAAAACTTCCCAAAATAGAAAAAGGTATACATGGGAAGCCATATTTTATAGAGGGGGGACCATATTTTAATATTAGCCATACAAAGGGAATCGCTGTATGTGCTTTGGGAGAAATAGAGGTTGGCATAGATGTGGAGCAAATTAGGGGAATATCAGAAAGTATGGAGAAGAGAGTCCTTTCAAAAGAAGAAAGGGAATGGGTTTCTGGTAAAGAAAGAGAGGAGGCTTTTATCCGTCTTTGGACATTAAAGGAAAGTTATGTAAAGGCAACAGGGCAAGGGCTGACAATGAATTTTTCTAAAATTTCTTTCCAATTTTTAAATAATAAAAAAGACGGCCAGATTTTGTGTAATCAAAAAGGCTATTGTTTTTACCAGCAAAAGATAGGGACAGATGCTTATCTTGCGCTTTGCTTGAAAACAACAGAAATTCCAGAAGAAATGAAAAAATTGCACATACTTTTTTAAAGAAAAGAACACAAATTTTACACAAATGTTTTCTATACTTGATACATAGAAAAGGAAAGGGGAGCTTACTTATGTACGAAGAAGATATGTATGAAGGAAAAGAAAACAATATAACACCAGGACAAGGTGATGGAAATAAAGAACCATTAAAACAAGAAGAACCATGTGAGGAAACCCCAATACAAAATACGCCTGTACAAGATGTTTCAGAACGGGAAACTCCTAAACAAGATAATATAGGGCAGCCTTTTGTGGAATCAACTTATAGGAATGTATATTACCAAGATGAGGTGGATTTAGGGAATGGCGTAAATTCTTCTTTTTATGAAGAAGCCCAATCAGGAAAGAAAAAAAGCAGTAAAGGTAAGAAGGTAGTAACATTTATAGCAAAAGCAGCAGCATTTGGGTTAATTGCAGGGGCAGCTTTTTGGGGAATCAACGCAGCAGGTAAATTGATTTACCCAGAGGCAGAACCAACACAAAAAAATATACAACTTCCAGTAACAGTTACAAATAGTAAAGAGACTGTTTCAGGTTCCACTATTTTACTAGATGTGGCAGATGTAGTAGAGGAAGTTATGCCTTCTGTAGTGTCTGTAGTTAGCCATTTAAGCAATGAAATTACGTATGGCCCATTTTCTTTTGGAAAACAGGAATATAATAGTAGCGGTTCCGGCATTATTGTAGGGCAAAGCGATACAGAGCTTCTTATTGCAACCAATAACCATGTAGTAGAAGATGCCATATCCATTACAGTAACTTTTACAGATAAGACACCAGAAAACTTATCCGATGATATTTCGGTAGAGGCGTTGTTAAAAGGAAGTAGGAGTGACAATGATTTAGCAGTGATTGCAGTGCCGCTAGAAAATATACCAGAAGAGGTATTAAGTTATATAAAGATTGCCACGTTAGGGGATTCTGATAATTTGCGTGTAGGGGAAGGTGCAATAGCAATTGGGAATGCTTTAGGGTATGGGCAGTCTGTTACCACAGGTTGTATTAGTGCTTTAAACCGCCAAGTAAAAGTAAATGATTTGCAGATGAATATGATACAGACAAATGCAGCAATCAATGAAGGAAATAGTGGCGGGGCACTTTTAAATACAAAAGGAGAAGTAATTGGGATTAATTCTGCAAAATATGCAGATACAGGAGTAGAAGGGATGGGATATGCAATACCGATTTCTTCTGCAGTGGATATTATAAATGAATTAATGAACCGGGCGACTAGGACGATTGTAGATGAGGAAGAAAGAGGTATTTTAGGTATTAGGGGCTTGGAGATTCCAGCAGATTATGAAAGATCATATGGCACGCCAGCAGGCTTTAGCGTACAAGAAGTAATAGAAGGCGGGGCGGCAGAAAAAGCTGGGATTAAAAAGTATGACATTATTGTACGGGTAGATGGGCAGACGATTAAATCATATGAAGATTTAAGTAATTTACTCCAATATTATAAAGCAGGGGAAACTGTTAAAGTGGTAGTGAAATATATGGAAAACCATGAATATGTGGAAAGGGAAGTAGAATTAACTTTACAAAAAGCAGAATAAAAATAATGAAGATATTCCAGGTATGTTAAGTTTATCACATGCCTGGAATTTTTTTGAAAAATAGATAGGGTATGTTGGCTATCTGTTATTTGTAAAAAATATTGTTTGTAATTATGTATTGACTGCATTATAATAGAAGAGTAGTGCAAATAGAATTGGTACTACAGGAATGGAGAAGATTATGGCGGATAATAAAAAAGAGATAAAAGAAAAGAAGGATAATAATGAATATGAGAAGGTCTGTTATATGTGCAGGCGCCCAGAGAGCAAGGCAGGCAAGATGATAGAAATGCCAGGAAATATTTGTATCTGTACGGATTGTATGCAAAAAACATTTGATTCCATACAAGGCAGTACTGGGATGCAGTATGGGGATTTAATGAAATTATCCAATATGAACTTTATTAATTTGGCTGATTTGCAAGGAGAAATCCCAAAACGCCAGAAAGTAAAAAAGAAAAAAGAAAAAGAAGAGAAAGTAGCCCCTATTTTTAATATAAAGGCAATTCCTGCCCCACATAAAATTAAGGAAAAACTAGATGATTATATAGTAGGTCAAGAACATGCAAAAAAGGTAGTTTCGGTTGCGGTTTATAATCATTATAAGAGAATTGCCAATGCAAAGCCAGGCGATGAAGTGGAAATTGAAAAATCAAATATGTTAATGATTGGGCCAACAGGCAGTGGAAAAACTTATTTGGTAAAGACATTAGCAAAGCTTTTAGATGTGCCGCTTGCGATTACAGATGCTACTTCCCTTACGGAAGCAGGGTATATAGGAGATGATATTGAAAGTGTAGTTTCTAAATTGCTTGCTGCTGCGGATAATGACGTGGAAAAGGCAGAAAAAGGGATTATTTTTATAGATGAGATAGACAAAATTGCTAAGAAGAAAAATGCACATAACCGTGATGTCAGTGGGGAATCGGTGCAGCAAGGCATGTTAAAGTTATTAGAAGGTGCAGATATTGAAGTACCAGTTGGTGCTAATAGTAAAAATGCCATGGTTCCATTAGTAACAGTAAATACAGGGAATATTTTGTTTATTTGTGGAGGGGCCTTCCCAGATTTAACAGATATAATAAAGGAGCGTTTAACAAAAGCTTCTACCATGGGATTTCAGGGTGAGTTAAAAGATCGGTTTGATAAAGATAAAAATTTGCTTCAAAAGGTGACAGTAGAGGATTTAAGGAATTTTGGCATGATACCAGAATTTTTAGGGCGGCTGCCAATTATTTTTACCTTAAATGGATTAGATAAAGAGATGTTGGTAAAGGTATTAAAAGAGCCTAAAAATGCTATTTTAAAACAATACCAAAAACTACTTTCATTAGATGAAGTAGAACTTTTATTTGAAGAAGGGGCATTAGAGGCGATTGCAGAAAAGGCACTTTTAAAAGATACAGGTGCAAGGGCGCTCCGTGCAATATTAGAAGAATTTATGCTTGATATTATGTATGAGATTCCAAAAGATGACAATATAGGAAGAGTGACTATTACAAAGGAATATATTGAAAATAAAGGGGGGCCTGTTATTGAAATGAGGGGTGTTGCTTTATTAGAGCAGCAAGCATAGGAAGAATGAGTTAAGAAAGGAAAGGATATGAAAATAATTGATGCACATGCGCATATTGTACAAGTAATTGCAGGGTTTGGTTCCCAAGGAGAATTACGATCTTGTGGAAATGGAAAAGCAATATATGCCAGTGGGCAAATAATTGATATGATACCACCAGGATTGGGGGAGGTAGATGTAACACCAGAAAAAGTAATTGAGTTAATGGATAAGCACAATGTGGAAAAAGCAGTACTTTTGCAAGGCAATTATTTTGGGTTCCAGAATGAGTATACTTGGCAGGCAATACAAAAATATCCTAACCGTTTTACAGGAGCCGCTACTTATGATCCATTTTGTGTAAATAAAGAGAAAATAAAAAAACATTTATTTGAGGAATTAGGGTTTCGCATTGTGAAATTTGAGGTTAGTAATGGTTCTGGGTTAATGAGTTACCATCCGCCTGTATTATTAGATGGTGAAGTTATGGATGAAGAGTGTTTTTATGCGAATAAAAAAGGGTTAGTGTTTGTAATTGATATTGGCAGGGCAGGAAATCCTTGCTGGCAGATAGAGGCTTTGCGGACAATAGTCCTTCGTTATCCTGATATGAAATTTGTAGTCTGCCATTTGCTAGCACCACAGCAAAAAGATGAGGAAGTTTTTACAAAGGCTTTAAAACGCTTGGCACTACCAAATGTCTGGTTTGATTTAGCGGCATTGCCAGCTAACCAAAAGCCCGAAACTTATCCATATGAACATGCTAGGCATTATTTAAAGATTGGGAAGGAAATTGTAGGGGCAGATCGTATGATGTTTGGATCAGATTTGCCATCTACTTTGTGCCGGGACAGTTATACCCATCTGGTTGATTATTTAGCAGACAGCGATGTGTTTACAGAGAAGGAAAAAGAGATGGTTTTTTATCATACCGCAGAAGAAATTTATTTCAACGATTAATAGTAAGGATTCCCCTTCCTCTTAGGTAGAGGAGGAATTGCATAAAACAATTTATAAAGCGTTTTCTTAAGAGATTGACAATTATAATAGAATGTTATAAGATGGAATTTAATAAACAATAAGTATAAGTAAAGCATCTAACAGAGGATGCGGTATAGAAAGGGAGATATTATGTTTGATTTAAAAAATGTAGATAGAAAAGTATTAGATTATGAGACAGGATTAGGCCGTTTTATGGGAAAGGAAACTTTATTTGTTAAGTTTTTAATGAAATTTGTAGATGATAAGTCTTTCCAGAGCTTAAAAGAACAGATAGAGAATGGTGAATGTGAAGAGGCATTTAAGGCAGCACATACTTTAAAAGGGGTAGCTGCTAACCTTGCTTTTGATGAGTTAGCAAAGGTTGCAGGTGATATTACAGAAGCCCTTCGTGCCCAAAAGTTAGAAGAGGCTATCAAACAATTGCCTGTATTGGAAGAAGCATATAAGAAAGTACAAGAACTACTCGTTAAAATTAAGGGAGAAGAATGAGAACCAAAGCTTTAATTGTAGATGATGTAGAAATGAACAGGGCCTTATTGTGCGAAATTATGAAAGATAATTTTGATACTCTAGAAGCAGCAGATGGAGAAGAGGCTCTTTCCGTTTTAGATAGGCTGCAACAGGAAATAGCAGTTGTACTTTTAGATATTATAATGCCTAAGATGGATGGGTTTGAAGTCTTAGAGAAAATGAAGGCATTAGGTTATCTGGATAAAATTCCGGTATTATTTATTACAGGGGATACTTCAGAGGAGGCAGAATTAAGAGGGTTTGAACTCGGCATTTCTGACCTTATTAGAAAGCCTTTTAAGCCAACGCAAGCAAAGAAACGTGTCAATAATATTGTAGAACGGTTTACATATAAAAATTTTTTAGAGGATAAAGTAGATGAACAGACCCATGCCCTTCAAGAACAGAATCAAATTCTGATAGAACAAAAAAGAAGGCTAGAAGAGGGAAATGTTAAGATTATTGATGTGCTTGGTACAGTGGTAGAGTATAGGAATTTAGAAAGTGGCGAGCATATTAAGCGGGTAAAAGGATTTACAGAAATATTAGCAAAGTATGTAATGCAAAATTACCCAGAGTACGGCCTAACAGAGGAAAAGGTGGCAGTGATTGCTTCTGCAAGTGCCTTGCATGATATCGGAAAAATAGCAATCCCAGATAATATTTTATTAAAGCCAGGTAAATTAACAGAGGAAGAATTTGAGTATATGAAGACACATACTACTAGGGGATATGAGATTCTTAGTAATATTGAAGGCATCTGGGATGACGAGTATCGAAAGGTGGGTTGTGAAATTTGTAGGTATCATCATGAACGCTATAATGGAAAAGGGTATCCAGACCATTTAATAGGAGAAGAAATCCCTATCTCTGCCCAGATTGTATCAGTAGCAGATGTTTATGATGCACTAGTTAGTAAACGAGTATATAAATCTGCGTTTGAGAAAGAACAAGCATTCCAAATGATATTAGATGGGAAATGTGGCGTATTTTCCCCTAAGTTAATGGAATGCTTTAAAAGTGCGAAAGAAGAGTTTGAGGGTTTTGCAACTTCTATATCAGTTCCCCATATACTATAGAAAAATGGTAGGAGAACCTATGCCAGAAGAAATGGATTGCAGGCAAAAAATATTGTCAAATGATTACAAGGATTTTCTGGTGAATACTAGGGAAGAAACACTATTTAGTATAGTAAATGAAACAAGGGTATGTGTACAGAGGGTGTTAGGGGAATATCGTATTCTTAATGCTAGAGAAGGGCCAGAAGAGAGGCAATTGGCAACACTTGGTTTTCAAACTGTCCCAAAGCTTTATACAATAACAGATTCAACGAATATGGATGTAAGTGGGATTACAAAGCTTAGGAACCAGCCTTATTTAAGTTTAGATGGAAGTGGCATATTGGTGGGTTTAATTGATACAGGGATTGATTATATGCATCCAGTGTTCCGCTATTCAGATGGCAGTACGCGTATTATAGGCATCTGGGATCAGACAATCCAAACAGGAGAAACACCACCTGGCATTATGTATGGGAGTGAATATCGGAAGGAATTAATTGACGAAGCATTAAAATTGCCAGATCCGCATGAGCTAGTACCTACGGATGATGAAATAGGACATGGGACTTTTATGGCAGGAATTGCAGCAGGGGGTGAAGATGTCCAGAATGATTTTATTGGGGCGGCCCCCAATGCTTTTATTGCCATGGTTAAGTTGAAAGAGGCAAAACCATATTTAAAAGAGTTTTTTCGTGTAAAAGAAGGCGCGTATGCGGTACAAGAAAATGATATTATGATGGGAATTAAATATTTGCTTGATACAGCAGGGCGTATGAATATGCCATTGGTAATATTAATTACGTTAGGGACAAATATGGGAGGCCATGAAACAGGAACATATCTTAGCAATCTTTTATCTGATATTTCTTCTTATATTGGATTATGTACAGTTGTGTCAGGAGGAAATGAAGGAGCTGAGAATAGCCATTATAGGAGCAGGGTTCCATCTACAGAATCAGTGGATACAGTAGAATTAACAGTTGCGAAAGGAAGCATAGGTTTTACAATGGAATTTTGGACAACAATTCCAGCTTCTGTTTCTTTTTCTATTATATCGCCTACTGGGGAACGGATTCGGGATGTAAGGGTACGACCGGGAAAACATGAAGAATATCAATTTGTATTTGAAAATACAGAGATTACAGTGGACTATATTATTCCGTTTGGGGTAGAAGGGGATAATGTAATTTTTTTACGTTTTATTAACCCTACTCCAGGATTATGGAGGATACAAGTAAGTGGGCAGTTTATTAGCCCTGAGGAAAATTTTGATATATGGCTTCCTGTGCGAGATTTTATGGGGGAAGGGACTTATTTTTTACGCCCTGATCCTTATATTACACTGACAGATCCAGCGAATACGCCAAGGGTAATTACGGTATCAGCATATAACCATAAAGATAATAGCATTTATTTAAGATCAGGAAGAGGCTATACAAGAAGGGGGGATATTAAGCCAGATATAGCAGCACCCGGTGTAAATGTTTTTGGGCCTGCGCCAGGTGGAGGTTTTACATCACAAAGTGGCGCTAGTGTAGCGGCGGCACATGTGGCAGGTGGCAGCGCATTAATGTTAGAATGGGGAATGGGAAGAAATAATATTTACTCTATGGATACAGGAAGTATTAAAGGATATCTAATACGTGGCGCAGATCGTGTGCCAAATGGGATTTATCCAAATAGGGAGTGGGGATACGGCAGGTTTAACTTGTATCAAGCATTTGAGCAATTGAGGAATTCTTAAAAGGTTATATTTGGTACAATGATAATATAAAAAGTCTTTCAATATAGTTTTTGTGATATTGGGAGGCTTTTTTACTTTTATGGGAGGGATGTTATGAAAATTATAAAGAATAATTTATATATTATAAAGCTATGCTATAAAGCAGATCCCTTATGGATTATTATGCAGGTGCTTTCTACTGTGTTAGGGTATGTACTTAATACATTTATATCTATTTACTTTTTAAAGTATATTATTGAAGCAATCGAAGGGAACCGTAGCTATGGGGAAGCACTATTTCTGATTTTTGGCATGTTTTTTTGCAATGTTGTGGTAAATTTAATGGATTCTTATACGTTGGATATATTAGAACCAAAGGGGTTGGTAAAAGTAACAGCTTTATTAATGGAAATGTTGTATGGACAGGCTATTTCTGTAGATTTGAGCTGTTATGAAAATCCAGAGTTTTATGATACTTATACAAAGGCGAATGAACAGGTAACAGGTTATGCCAGTACCATTATCCGTACCATAACAAGAGTAATGGGGATATTAGTAAGTCTTGTAGTAGCAGTTTTTTCTATTGTTGTATGTGAGCCTTTTGTTATTGTAATTGTAGTCTTACCCGTACTTGTTGAACAGTTTTTGGTAAAAAAGTATACAGAATACAAATTTAATAGGGATAGAGATACAGCTTATGACAGAAGAAAAGTAGAGTATGTTAATAGGACAGTATATTTATCGGAATTTGCCAAAGATATACGCCTTAGCAATATTTTTTCCCCAATTATGAGGAGCCTAGAACATGCAATGAAGCAGATGAGGAAAACGTCAAAGGAATATGGGGTTAAAATAGCTATTGTACGTTTTTTTCGTACCATTATGGCAGAACTTTTTGTATATCTTGGCGTGCAAATATTGATTGTATACCAGTATTTAGTCCATTCTGCTTATAGTTTAGGGAATTTATCCATGTTATTAAATGCTGCCAGCGAATTTTCTGATTTAATAGGAGGTTTCTCTTGGGCAAGGAATGATATTTATGAATGTGGCATGTTTATTGAAAATTTTCGGACTTTTATGGATTATAAAACTAAAATGCCGGAAAATGAAAATGGAAAAATTCCAAATAGAGAAAGTGTAGATATTTGTTTTAAAAATGTGGGGTTTACCTATGAAGGAAGTAAAACTCCTGTATTAAAAAATCTAAACCTTACTATTCCAAAAGGGCAGAAAATTGCAATTGTAGGGCATAATGGCGCAGGAAAGTCTACATTTGTCAAACTTCTTATGCGCTTATATGATACAACAGAAGGAAGCATTGAAGTTGATGGAATCGATATAAAGGAATACCGGCTTAGTGCATATAGGGAAATATTTGGGACTATTTTCCAAGATTTTAAAGTATTTGCAGCAAGTGTGACAGATAATATTTTATTACATGGGAATGCAACAGAAAGAGATAAGGAACGTGTAAAAGAGGCGTTGCAAAATAGTGGGATTTACAAAAAAATTTGTGAGTTAAAAAATGGGATAGATAGCCAGCTTACAAAAGAGTTTGATAAAGAAGGTGCACTTTTGTCAGGAGGTGAGTTCCAAAAATTGGCAGTTGCCAGAGTGTTTGCCAAGGATTGTGAAATTTGTATATTAGATGAACCGTCAAGTGCGTTAGATCCTTTAAGTGAATATGAGATTTTTGAAAATATGTTAAAAGCGTGTGAGGGAAAGACCATTATTTTTATTTCACACCGTTTGTCATCTACTGTTATGGCAGATAAGATTTATATGCTGGAAAAAGGAGAAATAGTAGGAAGTGGGAGCCATGCTGAATTAATGAAGCAGAATGGAAAATATGCAGAAATGTACCATATGCAGGCAAAACGTTATCAGGAGGAACAGGCATATGAAGCTTAAAAGAATTATTGCAAATGGGGCATTAGCTTTAAAATATTATATGAAATATGTGCCGGTACTTTTCTTTGGGGAGTTGTTATTTACAATATTGGTTTCTGCAGTATGGGCAATCCAAGGGCCAATTACGACAAAATATTTATTAGATGCTTTAGTAAACCGAAAACCATTAAAGGAAGTGCTACTTTTTCTAATTATTGTTACTATCCTAGTATTTATCCGCCATATTTATGCTTGTTATATTGTAGAATATCTGCGGACGGTAGCATTGATTACTGTGCAGGAAAAGATGTTGAAGGAACTACATAAAAAGGCTTCTACGCTGGATTTGGAATATTATGAGACACCAGAGTTTTATACAGAATATGTTTGGGCAGCACAGCAGGCAAATGAGGAATTTAAAAAAATCTATAATTCTTTTGTAGTAATTGTAGCAAGGTTGTCAGAAACATTATTTTTAGGTGGCGTTATGGTTGCATTAGATCCAGTGTTATTAGTAATGGCAGTCCTTATGGGTATAATAAGGTTTGCAGCCCAAAGGAAACAAATCGGTCTGCGCTATCAGGCAAATATGGAAGTAAAACCCATAGAGCGTGAAAGGGATTATGCAAAAAGAGTTTTTTATTTAAGCGATTATGCAAAGGAAATCCGAATGTCTAAAATACATGAGGTAATTTACCAGAGGTTTGTAATAGCAAATGAAAAATTATGTTGTATTTGGGATAAATATGGAAAGAAAAGGTTTGCAATTTCTGCAGTTGCCAATGTAGCAATGGATGTATTTGGGATATTGGGGATGTATGCTTATTTGGCGTATGGGGCAATGGTAACACATACAGTTTCGTTAGGGGATTTTGGTGCCTTGTTACAGTCAGCAGGGCGGTTTTCTCACCGGTTACGCCAAGTGCTAATAGTGACAATGGATTTTGCTGAAAAATGTATGTATGTGGATAAATTCCGTAATTTTATGGAATATCAGCCTAAGATTGAACAGCAAAAGGGAATAGAGCCAGATAAAGAAATGAAACCGTTAATATTAAAGGATGTATCTTTTACTTACTATGGAGAGAATAAGCCAAGCCTAAAGCATGTAAATATGACAATCCATCCTTATGAAAAGGTGGCAATTGTTGGCTATAATGGTGCTGGCAAAACAACATTAATAAAGTTATTGATGAGGCTGTATGATCCTACAGAGGGAGGAATTTATATAGGGGATACGAATATTAAAGAATATGACGTGGAAAAATACCGAAAAGAATTTGCGGCAGTATTCCAAGATTACCAAATTTTTGCAGCAACATTGGGTGAAAATGTAGTAATGGATTATGTAAAGGAACAAGAAAAAGAGAAAGTGCAGTCTGCACTATTACACAGTAGTTTTGATGATAAGCTAAAAAAGCTTCCACTAGGGATTAATACGCCTCTTACAAAGGAATTTGAAAAAGACGGCGTAGATTTATCGGGTGGAGAAAAACAAAAAGTAGCAATAGCCAGGGCATTTTATAAGGATTCCCATTATGCAGTAATGGATGAGCCATCTAGTGCACTTGATCCAATTGCAGAATACAAGTTAAACCAAAATATGATGGAAATAGCAAAAAATAGGACGGTTATTTTTATTTCCCACAGGCTGTCGACAACGGTTATGGCAGATAAAATTTATATGTTTGAAAGAGGAGAAATTATTGAGCAAGGAAGCCATAGTGAATTAATGGCATTAGATGGGAAATATGCAGAGATGTTTAAAAAACAAGCAATTAATTATCAGGCTGGGTAAATAGATTCTTTAATGGTGGCAATTAAGTGAAAAAATAAAGAAGATAATAGGATAAGGTGGGAGTGGGTAAATAGGAAAGTAAAGTTGAGAAGATGCTTGTAGATGGTTATGGTATATGCTATGATAAAGGTAGTAGGTATTTGTAATTAGGAAGTTGTATAAAAATTATGGAATGGGGTGTATAAGAATGAGGAAATCATGGTGGAAGGTCCCATTGTATTGTATAATTGCCAGTTGGCTTTGTTTTCAAATAGAGACAAGGTTTTTGGCAAAATTTACATTAAAAGAACTTCCAGATGGGACAATTACAGTGAACCATACTCGTTGGATGATTATGACAGGCATGGTATTTATAATTGTACTTGTGGTAGGCGGACGAACCTTTTTCCATAACATGACATATAAGGAATTGTTTTGTTCATCTTCTATTCTAGTTGCTTTAAATATAATATTGGGCCTTATTTCATATAAGAGACAAGAAGGTTTTTGGATTTATTGGATTGAATGTTCAGAATGGAGCAGTATTATAACACAGATATTGAGTCGAATAAATAGGAACCAATGGATTAATATGGTTATTGCTTGGATGTCGCCATATTTATTTGTTCTTTTTGGGAAGAAAAATAATCTTGTTATAGATAATAGAAAGAATAAGTAGAAGGCTGAAAGACAAGAGGAAGGGAAGACAAATGCAGGCTAACGGAGGGATAAAGGTAAACCGGGAGTATAAAGACCGACTGTTCCGAATGATATTTGGGGCAGAGGAAAATAAGCATTATTTGTTAAGCTTATATAACGCGATTAACCATACTTCCTATACAAAAAAGAAGATATAGAAATTACCACATTAGAAGATGTTATTTATGTAAAAATGAAAAATGATGTATCCTTTTTATTAGATTCCCAGCTAAGTTTGTATGAACATCAAAGTTCCTATAACCCTAATATGCCATTGAGGGGAATGATGTATTTTTCACATTTATATTTACAAATCCTTTCAAAGCAAAAAAGGGATATTTATAGCAATAGTTTGGTAAAAATCCCTACGCCCCGTTATATTGTATTTTATAATGGAGATGAGAAAGAGGAAGAGTATATCGAATTGAAATTATCAGATGCCTTTGAAAAGGAAGATAAAACAGGAAGATTCGAATGGACAGCAAGTATGCTAAATATTAATTTTGGGAAAAACCAAGAATTATTAGGGAAATGTAAGGCATTATATGAGTATGCATCTTATATAGAAAAAGTAAAGAAATATAAGAAAAAAATGTCATTGAGAGAGGCAGTGGATAGGGCAGTAAATGAAGCAATTGAAGAGAATTACTTAGATGGTTTTTTCCGAACACATAAGGAAGGAGTGATAGATGTGTCATTGACAGAATATAATGAAGCGGAATTTATTGAAAATCGAAGGGAAGAGGGAAGAAAGGAAGGAAGAGAGGAAGGAAGGAAAGAGGGGGAAAAGGAAGGGCTTGCAAAGGGAAAAAAAGAAGGACTTGCAAAGGGAAAAAAAGAAGGGCTTGCAAAGGGAAAATTGGAATTAATAACGAATATGTTACAGAATGGATATAGTTACGAACAAATTTCTACAATGATAAATATGACAGTAAATGAGATAAAAGAATTGGAAGAACAAGTAATGGTAAAATAGCCTAAAAATGCTGGGATTTTTATAAAATAAAAATTCCGGCGTTTTTAGATCAAAGATAAGATGCAGTTGGTTTACAAAATTCAAAATAAAATTATATACAAAGAAAGGAATAGGTATGAAAGAAAAGATTATCAGCGATGCTATAACTTATATTAAAAATGTTTTTAGTAATGATACAACAGGACACGATTTCTATCATAGTTTGCGTGTCTACAAAACTGCTACATATATTGCAGAAAAGGAAGATGCCAATTTATTTATTGTGCAGCTTTCAGCACTCTTGCATGATGTGGATGATTATAAATTAGAATTTGGGAATAGTGAATTAAAAAACACCAGAAGTTTTTTAGGAGCTAATAATATGTCTAAAACGGAAATAGATATTATTTGTGATATTATCTCCCAGGTGTCATTTAAGGGGATTTCTTCTTATGTACCTTCTACATTAGAGGGTAAAATTGTGCAAGATGCTGATAGGTTGGATTCAATAGGGGCTATTGGGATAGCACGTACATTTGCTTATGGAGGGAGTATAGGGCGTGCCATATATTTGCCAGAAATAAAGCCTAAAAAATTTACAAATATGGATGAGTATAAATATTATGTTGGTACAACAATAAATCATTTCTATGAGAAATTACTTCAAATAAAATCTGGAATGAATACAGAAGAAGGAAAAAAATTGGCATTACAAAGACATGTGTTTATGGAAGAGTTTTTAAAAGAGTTTTTTTGTGAGTGGGATTGTAAAAATGAGCTTTCTAAAAGATATTTTAAATATGAGAGGTAAATATTGATAGAGATATAATAATTTTTATTGATTACCCAAAGTACGATCCTTTGGGTACTAATGCAGGTTTATTTTTAGAATAAATATTTTATATAATTAAAATGATATAGGATTGAATTTTTATACATTTAGTTGAAAATATTATTAGGGAAGTGATTATATGGATGAGGATTTTTTTAAAGATTTACAAGGCATATTAGAGAAAAAGATAGGAAGATATATTAAGAAAGAAGAGAAAATAACTGATTTAGGATTAGATTCAGTTGAATTTATTGAATTTATAGTTCAACTTGAGAATTATTTTGAGATTGAGTTTCCAGTAGAGAAGATGGATTTAACTTTAATTGGTAATTTGGATGAACTTGCCATTCTAGTAGAAGAATTATACTATAGAAAGAGATTAAAAGATAATGATAGGGATAAAAATAAGACAATTTAATGAGAAATATTTAAAAAATGAAAAAAATGTCTTATATATTACCAAAATATATGATGCCAGTACAATCATTAATGCTAGAAGATTTTATAAGAAATTTATCTGGGAAGATATCATGTATAAGAAAGTATAAAATACTATAATTTTGTATAAGAGAGGATAAAATATGGAAATTGTTTTTAATCCGATAAATGAAAAGGATTTGTATAATTGCTTTGAGTATGGTATAATAAATATATTACTTTATTATAAGAAAAATTTTGAACATGTGTTGTCTGATTCTATGAATATTAGTTTATCTGATGAAGCAATTGGTGGTAGCTTTTATGTAAATAAAAGAAATTTTTTTTTAAACAGTAACTTTTATAATTTGAGTGAACAATATTTTGGTATAAAGTTTAAAAAAGTAAAAGCAAGCAATGTAACAGATGTGTTTGATTATGTAAAACAAGAGCTTTTCCAGAATCATATTGTTTTAATTAATATGGATTTATATTATGATATTGCAAGGAATGATTATTATAGAAATGAACATTGTACACATCATTGTAGAATTGTTACAGGTATAATAGATGATAAGGTGGTTTTATATAATTGGAATGAAAGGTATCTTATATCCCGCCAAGATTTTGTTAATGGTACATGTGAAATAATAACATATTCTATTAATCAAGATTTTGAAAAAATAAATGGGAGTTTTGGGAAAATTACATTGAGGAATTCTTTAGAAAATTTACTTAATGAATATATAATAAAAGAGTGGGTAAATAATTTAGAAAAATGGGAAAAAAGTTTTGAGCAGTTAAGTTTTCCAAGTATATTTAATAATGGTTCTATTATTCTTATGTACCCATTATTTAGAGATATAAGGGTTTTGGTTCGAAGCAGGAAGCGATATAAAATATATATAGAAAAATGTTTATTAGGTTTTGAAAAAGAATCTGACAAAGAAAAATATAACATAGTTATAAATAAATTGGGTTCTATTACAATGAAATATCAGTTGATGAAGAATCTACTTTTAAAAGAAGAAAAAGTATATATGCAAAATAATTATGTGGATCGTTCAATTATAATTATAGATAATTTGAAAAAGTTAATGAATGAAGCAATTATTTTAGAAAAGGAATTTTTAGAGATAATAGGAAAGCTTTGTTGAAAGGGATTTTAATATGAAAGTTATTAAAAATAGCTTATGGGTGTTTAATCAGGTTTTTAAAGCATCACCTTGGCTTGTTTTCTTGACAATATTCTTTGAAGCCGCTGTTGTAGTATTCCGACCACTTCAAATAATTGCGAACCAGTATATTGTTGACTATGGAAATGAATATATTCAATATAGAATTAACCTTAGGTCTTTAGTGTTGTGGGGGATATGCCTAGTTGTAATTTTGATTTTATGGGTTACTTTCCAGCAATTAGAAAATTATATTATAAGGGTAAGTCTAAAGAAGAAATTATTACAGAAATTATCTCCTAAAATTTTAGGGCATATGCAGGAAATTGAGTATAAGTCATTTGAAGATATTGGGTCGAATGATATGTTTGAACGTATTTCAAATGATCCAGCAGGGCTTGTCCTTGATAGTTATTATAGGACAATTATTTCATTCTTTGCTTTGCTTACTACAATAACTACAACAGCCATAATGTTTAAATACTCTATTTGGCTTGGAGTGGGAATATTAATAATTACTATTCCAATGTCTATACTGAAATATTATGGAAGTATTCTATATATGAATGTTTGGAAAACGAATTCTCTTTTGCGTAGGCGTGATACAGATTTAAGGAATTTATTTGCTGATAAACATGCCATTTATGAAATGAAAGTATTTCAAAATGAAAAGTTTATTCGGGAAAAATGGAATAATATACAAGAGCAACTTTATCAAAGTACGAAAAAAGCTTTGTTCCGAGGCGATTTTATGTCCTCTGGTGCAGAGCTTCTTCAGATTGGATATTTAGTATTTGTGTGTTGTTTTTCTTTAAATTTATTTATACAAGGAAGTTTTTCTTTAGGCCAGCTTTCTGCAGTGTTAAGTGGAATGATTTCTATTTCTTCTAAAATTACGGCAAGTGCAGGGCAAATATCAAAAATGTTTTATAATTTAAATAGAGTATCATTCCTTAAGATATTTTTTGATATACCAAAGGAACAAAAACGTATAGAAGATAATCTGAATAATTGGGATATTGTTTTTTCTGATGTTTCCTTTACTTATCCAAATACAGAGAAAGAGATTTTGCATCATGTGAGCTTTCAAATTAAACAGGGAGAAAGAATTGCTTTCGTGGGTGAAAATGGATCAGGAAAAAGTACAATAATAAAATTATTATGTGGGTTATATCCTGTCTCAAGTGGACAGATATTTGTTGGTGGAAAAGATATACAACTTTTAACGGATAAAGCACGTCATCAGATGGTAACAGTTCTTTTTCAAGATTTTCAAAGTTATAGTATGACGGTTAGGGAAAATGTTGCAATTGGAAATTTAGATAAATTAAATGATGATAAGGAACTAATGGCTGCATTGAAGATGGCAGATGCGATGTCGTTTGTAGGGGATAATCTTGATATTTCGCTTGGAAAACTTACAAAAGAAGGGATTGATTTTTCTAAAGGACAGTGGCAACGTTTAGCAATGGCTAGGGCTTTTGTTTCAAATTCAGCTTTTGTTGTGTTAGATGAGCCAACAGCAGCTCTTGATCCAATTGTAGAGTGCAAAATGTATGAAAATTTTGCACAAATTTTTTCTCATCATGGTGCAATTATGATTTCGCATAGGCTTGCTTCTGCCAAAATGGCAGACAGGATCTTAGTACTGGATAAAGGTAAGATTGTTGAAGAAGGAACACATCAGCGATTAATGGAAAAAAAGGGAGTATATGAGAAAATGTATACAGTGCAAACTGCATGGTATAAGGAGTAAATAAGATGAAAAAAGGTAGTAATACAAAAGGTATTTTTAAAATTTTTGTTATGGTTTATAGGGATTGTTATAAAGCACGTTTTTTTCTTATGTTATTGCTTTCTATTCTTTATATAGTACCTATTTTTGATGGATTAACTCCTTTAATTTTTACTTCTATTACTCAAAATGCACAAGATTATTTAATAGGAAAAAGTAATGTTAGTGTTATCTGGCTTCCAGTAGAGATATTTCTTGTTTTACATATGGTTATTATACTTGCAGGGATTGCTAAAAAGTTTCTATCCACACTTACAGATCAGCGATGTTCTCAAATATTTGGGAATCAATTGTTTGAGAAAACAGCAAAAATAGCACAGATTGATTTTGAAAATTCGAATACTTATGAGAAGTATAAGCTTGCATACCGTGCAATTAGTGAAGCAGAAGGAGGTTTTCAAAATAGTCTTTTTGGCTCTGTTGAAACAGGTGCAAATTTATTTTGTAATATTGTTTCCATAGGGATAGCAATTGGAATTATGGTAAGTTATTCTTATAAACTTATTATTTTTGCAATGGTAAGTGTTGTTTTAACCTTTATAATTAATATCTATTCAGAAAAAGTTAGAAATAATCTTCGTCACAGGCAAATTACAAAAACACGGCAATGTGATTATTTTTGGAGTTTATTTTCAAAAAAAGAAGCAGTTAAGGAAATGCGGGTATTGAATGTTGGAGAATTTTTTAAACAAAAGTGGATTATAATACGTAATGAGATGTTGGAAGAAGAAACTTCTGTAGAAGGTAAACTTTTACTGTTATTAAATCTTGGCATGATAGTAAAAAACTTTTTTTATGGGGTCAATATTGCAATATCTATATTCCTTACAATAAACCAAACAATAACAATAGCAGAGTTTGCTGGTTGCTTGGTTGCATTTAGTACTTTACAGGGTGCAGCAACTAATATTACTTATATCATGAGTGAATTATATCGATTACTACATTATGCGGAAGATTTTTATAATTTTATAGCTTTAAAGACGGAAGAGGCAGGGATAGAAGATTTTGGTTTGTTTACTTCAGAGATTAAGTTAGAAAATGTATTTTTCTCATATCCAAATACAAAGAGATATGCTCTTGACAAAATTAATCTTACTATAAAGAAAGGTGAGCATGTTGTGATTGTGGGTGAAAATGGTAGTGGGAAAACAACATTATCAAAGTTATTAACTGGTTGTTTTAAACCGGTTTTAGGTAAAGTTTTAATGGATAATCAGGATATTTCCCAAATAAAACCGGAAAGTATTTTAAAAAATTTTTCTGTTGTAAGTCAAAATTTTATTCATTAATCAGCTTTAGCAGCAAATTTATCAATGGAACCTATGTCTAATGATACCATTTTATCTTTGACTGGAATGCCACAAAGTGAAATCAATGAACTTGATGCTGATATAAAAGCATTTATTGTTGATGATTTAAGAAAAAGTGGTGAATTATTTGATATTGCGTATTTTTCTACAGAAGAAATTGCTACACTAATTCCTAGGGTAAACCAGGTTCTTTCAGATATTACTTTTAGCGTTTCAGCATTTAAATCTTCTAATACTGTATATATTTATCCAACATATGAGTTTACAGCAGATAAAAAACCAGCTGGAAATGATAGTTTTTCATTTCAAATTGGAGATGCGTTAGTACCTTATGAATATGGCGGGCAGATATGGTATCAAGACTCTACAATGAGTGACTGGGAATTAGGAGGTAGTATGATAGCCAATAGTCAAGGATTTAATGGTGCAGAATATTCTGGAACTCAGCTTGGTTCACCGGATTGGAAGATGAAAATGAAAGGATGTACATATGTGCATGCTAAAATCGGTTCAGGTACAGATAAAAGAATCGTTATGTCATATATGCATAATCCTCAAAAATATTCTTATAGTATTTCTTTTTCATATAGCGGAGTAGGTATAACATATAATTCATCTAACACAGTATATACAGCTGCCCAAACAAAATTCTTGTCCTATTAATATAAAATATAATAATTAATACTATGAATTATTTAAATAATATTTTTTAGTGTATAGTCAAAAAATGAACAAGTTCAATAAACATGAGAATATGAGATTTTTTCTATAAATAGTGTAAGGTCTTCTATGGTAAAATAAATTATCATTAAGAAGACCTTTTATTATATTATGGCAGGAGAAAAAAATAGCGTACAGAGTACAAATGACAGAAGAGAAACGAAATATTATCCACCAGCTCCTAGAGGAATATTATATCCAGATAACGGAAGATATACAGGATGAACTGAAGGATTTTCTTAGTAGAACAATCAAGAAAATGATAAAAGTAGAAATAGAAAGCTATTTTAAAAACAGCCACAGATTGAAGAATAAGTAACATTCTGGTCAATGAAACAGGGCAGAAAAACAGCCTGCTTTTGACATATATATTTAGAACTGATATATATCAAGAGCGAAAAGCTAATTTTTCAAGCTGTTTGACTTTGTCATCATAGAAAAATTCTATTTAAAGACCTTTTTATAGTCTTATAAACGGGCTTATTGAGTTTGTTTTTATTTATAAAATACATTTTGCAAAACTAAATATTCGTCAAATATATTATTATATAAATATTCGAATGGATTGATGTTATTTATATTAATATGATATTCTTTTATTATTTTCCAAGGAATGGTAAGTTTTAGATTAACTCCTATCACGTTGCTTAATTCTTCTGTAGATAAATTATTTTTTAAATTTATATCTTCTACTTTTATGCTGATATTTCTTTTATTATAGATAATAGTAAGATAGCCAATTCCTTCTTCTTGTTTATATGAGCTGGCCTCGCATCCAATACCTATTAGTGTAGAATAATCTTTATTCTTATTAAATAAAGATATTATTCCCCAAATAAAACATATACTTATCATTAAAGTCATCAAAATATAGATGGTTTTTCTTTTATATGTATGTAGATTTCTAATGAAGTCTTTAAAATGATTCATTTTAACTCCTTTCTATGTTTTTAATCAGTGACATTATATTATACTATATGTAATTCTTTTTGGAAATAGCAAAATTGTAATCAGGAAATATATTATTTTAGTTATAATAACATAAGTAAAAGGAAAAAGGGAAGATTTAGGGCAGAATAATAAAAATTTTTCACAGAAATATCTTAATTTAAGATAGAAAAAAGGAAAAGGTGATTTCAGTAAAAAAAATAATTCATTTAGTAAATACACAAAATATGGGTAAAGTTTAGTTGTATAATTTTGTCATATGAAGGGGTAACATGTCGAATATACAAATTGGGTATGGAGGGGTAACATGTCGAATATACAAATTGGGTATGGAGGGGTAATATGTCAAATATGCAAATTGGGTCACGAATTAGGGAATTAAGGGAACTACAAAATTATACAAGGGAAGGGTTTGCAGAAAAGGTAGATATTTCAGCTAAGTTTTTGTATGAAATAGAAACAGGCAGAAAAGGGTTTTCAGCAGATACTTTATGTAGGATCGCACAGACATTGTCAGTAAGCTGTGATTATATTATGTTAGGTGAGGAGAAAGGAATAAAAGGAAGCCAAAAAATTGCCTGTATTTTAGAATGTTTAGATACAAAACAGGTGAGCAGGATACAAGATATCATAAAAGTCTTGTATGAAATATGTGAAGTCCCTGTAAATCAAACTACAATGTAAAGTCAGAAAAAATATTTACAAAAAATGAATATATGTGCTATAATCCCTATAATAAATATTTTTTATAATTATTAAGTGTATAATTATAAAAGTATAGAAGTAGGATTTACAAATCTAACCAATTGCTAAATTCTATTTATAAGGGGAGAATAGAGTATATGAAAGCTGATTATTTCCGTAATAATGGATATATATTAAAGCTGCTTTGGAAAATAAAAAAGGGGTGTGTAATAGGAGGGCTATTACATTCTTCTTTTAATTATGTAGCATGGATTTTTTATGATATTTTGTTTATTAAATATCTAGTGGAATCTATGGAACAAGGCAGAAGTTTTGAGCATATTATGGCATTTATTGTATTAGCTATGTTAGGGTTTGCAATTCCTAATATTTTTAGTGTCTGGTATCAGCATGTATATAAGCCAAAAGCAGAGGCAGATATTTTTGAAGCGATTCATACCATGTTATTTGATAAGGCAACACATGTAGAATTGGAATGTTATGAAAATGTAGAGTTTTATAACCGTTTTACGTTGGCGATGAAAGACTGCTAGCAGCGTTTGCCGCAGATTGTAGAGAACCAGTGTGTGATTCTTACAAGTAGCATTGCAAGTGTATTTGCCTTGTATTATATGTTTCGAATTGATGCGTATGTTATTATTTTTATTGCAGGCCCAATTATTGGGAATTTTGTGTTTGGAAAATGGTTAAATGAAGTAAAATTCCGTATGAATAAGGAGTGTGTTCCATATAACCGGAGAATGGATTATGTCAACCGTACCCTTTATTTAGCAGATTATGCAAAGGAATTCCGCATGACAAATGTGTTCCAGATATTGGCAGAGGTTTATGAAGAAGGGTTTGAAGGGGTAATAAGAAAGATTAAGGAGTATAAAAATAAAAAAGTATTATTGCTATTAATAAGGAATATTTTTACATTTGTAATTATTTTCCAAGGGGTGCTTTTTTATTCCCTTTACCGGGTTATGGTAACAGGGTCAATGAGTATTAGCGGGTTTACAGTATTATTTTCTGCTATGATGGCAGTAGCATGGATGGTAATACAATCTTCTAATGCAGTAATCCAAAGTTATGAGGACAGCCTTTATATTGCAAATTTAAAAGAATTTCTAAATTATAAGCCGAAAGTAGATGAAAAACAAACAGGAATCTTGCCAAAGGAATGTGAAGCAGGGGCAGGGAATAAAACAGAATTAGTTTTTCAAAATGTTTCTTTTACTTATTTTGGGCAAAAAAAACCTGTATTAAAACATATTAGTATGGAAATTAAAAGAAAAGAAAAAATTGCAATTGTAGGGCACAATGGGGCAGGAAAAACAACGTTTGTAAAATTGTTAATGCGGCTGTATGATGTATCAGAAGGGCAGGTTTTATATTTTGGCAAGAATATAAAAGAATTGGATTTGCCAGAATATAGAAAGCTTTATGGCACAGCGTTCCAAGATTACCAAGTTTTTGCTATGTCAGTAGCAGAAAATGTCCTTATGCGTAAGCCGGAAAATAAGGAAGATTATAAACGGGTGGAAGAATGTCTAAAACAGGCAGGGGTTTACCAGAAAGTAAGCAGCCTGCCATATGGGATGGATACTATTTTAACCAAAGAATTTACAGAGGAAGGGGCAGTCCTTTCTGGAGGGGAATTACAGAAAGTTGCAGTGGCAAGGGCGTTTGCCAAAGAATATCAGATCGCTATTTTTGATGAACCTTCTAGTGCCTTAGATCCAGTAGCAGAGTACCAGTTATATGAAAGTATTTTAAAGGGATGTGAAAATAAAACAGTATTGTTTATTTCACATAGGTTGTCTACCGCTATTTTAGCAGATCGGGTTTATTTGTTTGAGAATGGGGAAATTGTGGAAGAAGGAAACCATCAAGAATTAATGCAAAGAAATGGCAAATATGCGGATATGTTTCGGAAGCAGGCCAAAAATTATGTGGGAGGTATGAATTATGAGAAATAAAAAACATGCCTTTCAACATATGGCGGGGCTATTCCACTGTTATGGGAATGTATTTTATATGCTTGGGATTGTAATGCGGTATAGGCCAGGGTATTTTCTTAATATATGTTTATACCAGATTTATGCTTCCATACAACTATTTTTTGAATTTACTTATACCTTAAAGGTTTTATTGGATTTAATTACAAAAAAGGCAAAGTACCAAGATGCAGTAGCATATTTACTGTTAATGTGTACATTAATACTCATAAAGTTAGTATGGGTAGCATGGATTGAACAAGTAGTGACCCCAAAAAACCAAGAAATCCTCCATAAAAAATTAAGGATGGAATTATACCAAAAAGCAATAAGTTTAGATTTGGAAAACTATGATAACCCAGAATATTATAATGAATTTGTCTGGAGCAGCAGTGAAGCCAGTAACCGTATGGATAAAATTTTACAGGATTTTGGCAGCCTTTTGGCACAGATAACACGGATTATTATAAATGGCGTATTTTTTATAACATTAGATGCATTTGGCATTATTTTTGTGCTGTTAAGCCTTATTGTAACTTTAGTGGCAAATTCTTATATTGGGAGGCTGCAATTTGCTAGAGATACAGAATTAAAGCCAGTAGAAAGAAAACGGAATTATTTTAATAGAATTTTTTATTTAAATGATTATGCAAAGGAATTGCGTTTAAATCCTGTGGCGGATAGGTTAAAGCAGGAATTTTCGGAGACAAATAAAAAGGTATACCCTATTGTGGATAAATATGGGAAGAAAGGTGTTTTAACAGGGTTTATGGGGGATTTTGTTTCCAATGATATTTTAATTAATACAGCATATTTGGGGTATTTGGTTTATCAGACCATTGTAAAACAAGCACTTACATTTGGAAATACCATGGCGTTATTTAATGCTTCTTCTTCGTTTAAAAATGCGTTAAAAGGAATTGCGCTTTTGCTGCCAAAGTTTGAACAGCATGGTTTATATGTAGAAAAAATACGTACTTTTTTAGCTTTTGAAAGCAATATGCCTAGTGGGGATGAGAAAATTGAGAAGGAAGGGTTTAAGGAATTATCAATAGAACAAGTTTCTTTTGCTTATGGGAATAGCAAAGATACATTACAAGATATTAGTATGTCTATTAAAGCTGGGGAAAAAATTGCAATTGTTGGGTATAATGGGGCGGGAAAATCTACTTTAATTAAACTTTTATTGCGTTTATATGATGTGCAGAAAGGGACAATCCGGTTAAATGGAAAGGATATTAAAGAGTATAAAAAAGAAGAATACCGTTCCTTATTTGCAACTGTTTTCCAAGATTTTAAAATATTTGCTGCCACTATAGCAGATAATGTAAAAATGGGTTGTGTACAGGAAAAGGATTATGCAGGGATTGAACAGGCATTATGCCAAAGTGGTTTTAAAGGACGCTTAGGCTCTCTTAAGAAAGGCATAAAAACTTCATTAACAAAGGAGTTTGATGAGGAAGGGGTAAACCTTTCTGGTGGGGAAGCACAGAAGGTAGCAATTGCCCGGACATTTTATAAGTATTGCCCAATTATTATTTTAGATGAGCCTTCCAGCGCATTAGACCCAGTAAGTGAGTACCAGTTAAATGAAACAATGTTAAAAGCAGCAAAAGATAAGGCAGTTATTTTTATTTCCCACAGGCTTTCCAGTACTGTAATGGCAGACCGTATTTATATGTTAGAACAAGGAAAAATTATTGAAGTAGGGAGCCATACAGAATTAATGGGGAAGAATGGGAAATATGCGCAGATGTTCCGTATGCAGGCAGAAAAATATAATATGTTCCGATAATGGTCTTTATTGGGGAAATGATTGTCAGTTTACTAAAAATATGGTATGGTAATAGTACAGTTATTTAGCTTAAATCGGATAGAAAAGCAATAGCTGGATTGTATGCTTTTTATAGCATATGGTCTGGCTGTTTGTGGTATAAGGAGGAAAAAGGGCAATGGAAATCGAACGAAAATTTTTAATAGAAAAGCTCCCAAAAGATTTAGGGCAATATCCAGTCTGGTGTTTAGAGCAGGCATATCTTTGCAGGGAGCCTGTAATACGGGTAAGAAAAGAGGAATATAAGGAAAAGAAAGAATTTATTTTAACTTATAAATCAGATGGACTAATGGAAAGGGAGGAATATAATCTTCCATTAACCCAAGAATCTTATTTGCATTTAAAAGCAAAAGCAGATGGTAAGGTAATTACAAAAAAACGTTACCGGATACCAGAAAAAAGTAGCCTTATGATAGAATTGGATATTTTTGAAGGCGATTTGGAAGGGCTTATTATGGCAGAAGTCGAATTTCCAGATAAGGAGACAGCAAATGCCTATCGGCCGCCAGAATGGTTTGGGAAAGAGGTAACATTTGATAAAACATATCATAATAGCAATTTAAGCAAGGGAAAGGAATAGGATATGGAAATTCTTTTTGCCCTGTTAGGGGCATTTGCTGTATATTTGCTGCAAGGAATATTGTATTCTTATTTTTGGGATAAGGGGCTTTCCGCAGAGATTTCTTTTTCTAGGGCAGAAATTGGAGAAGGGGAAAGTTGTGAGTTAAAGGAAGTAATTATCAATAGGAAATTGCTTCCAGTGCCAATGTTACATGTAAAATTCCAGACAGATAAAAGTTTAGAATTCCAAAATGAAAAGAATGTAAGTGTATCGGATAGATGTTATAAAAATGATATTTTTTCTTTAATGATGTACCAAAAAATTACAAGGACTCTTACATTTACTGGGACAAAGCGGGGATTATACCAGATTGATAGGCTAGACTTGGTTTCTACGGATTTATTTATGAAAGAAAATTTATTAGATTCTGTAGAGAACCATGCGCAGCTTTTGGTCTATCCTTGCACAGTGGATATGGAAAGGATTACAGTCCCATTTAAAAGCTTAATGGGAATGGTACTAACAAGACAATATGCCTATGAAGACCCATTTGAATTTCGTGGTATCCGGCAATACCAAAGTTATGACAGCATGAAGGATATTAATTGGAAGGCTTCAGCAAAAACAGGGGAATTTAAAGTAAATGTACATGATTATACAGCAAGGCAGGAGGTAGTATTTTTATTAAATATAAAGGATGAGACTTTTTTAGAATATAATAATTTAAAAGAAGAAAGTATCCGGCTAGTTAATAGTTTGGCAGGGCTACTTTCAGCAAAAGGGATGCCTGTTGGGTTAATTAGTAATGGCAAAGATATTTTAACAGGAGAAGAATTGGTATTAGACACTGGTTCTGGCAGGCCCCATATGCAGGCAATTAGGGAACAACTTGCTAGGTTAGATTTAAAACAGCAGCCTAGGGAACTTTTTGAAGTATATGGAGAGTATAGGAAAGAAAAGAAACAAAAGGCGGATTCAGTATATTATGTAATGGTTTCATATTCTCAAAGAAAGGAATTATATGAGAGCTTTAAGACAATCAGCCATAAGGGCAAAGGGAGCATGTGGATTCTTCCATTAATTAATAGTATGGAACAAAGGATTTTGTCAGATATGGATATTACTATATATAGATGGGAGGTGCCGGATGAACGACTATAAGATAACAATAGCTGGAGCAAGAAGGGCAGAGTTATTATTTGCTGTGTTATTAAATTTTTTGCTATATCATAGTGCAGCATGTACATTGGTTAGTATATTTTATGAAGTAAATGAGATAAGCCATTCGATATGGATGTTGTTATTAATTCTTCCTTTGGGGATATTTACTCTTTCTAGGTATTATGTAAAAAATTTTATTGTATTTTTGATCCTGCATATGGTAACTCCCTTTTTAGGCATATTGGGGAGAGGGATAGGAGAACGCCTGGTATTTATTTTTTGTTGTATTATTATGGCAATTATTTCTATTGGCATACGGACAAAGGAAAAGTGGAAGGTAAATGAAAGCCCTTCTCTTTTTATGGGATCTATTTTATTATTATGCCATTTTCTAGGATATTATATGAAGGATCCCCTAATTGTACAAATTAGTTATTGGGAATTATTTTTATATGTGATTTTGTATTTTTTACATGAAAATTGGAAGAATAGTACAGATTTTATTGAATTAAATAAAGATATGGCGAATTTCCCAGTAGGGCAAATTACAATTATTAACCGTTTTATGTTGCTTTTATTTTTGGCGGCATTAGCATTAGGAATGTTTTTTGTGCCTAAGTTGCATTTAGAGTGGCTGCTTATGCCTGTATTAAAGGGAATTTTGCTATTACTTTCTTGGTTGCTTTCTTTACTTCCTTTTAAGGAAGCATCGGAAAAAATCGATCAAACAACAACGGAAGTAGGAAATAATGATTGGCTAAAAGCGCTTGGCAAATCAGAAACAAGCCCTTTTTGGGCAGTAATGGAACAAATATTAATGGTAGTTGTGATACTTGGGGTTATCTTGGCAATTATTGGCGGGCTATCTTATATTCTATTTCGGTTATATAAGGGATATTATGCAGAAAAAAAAGAAAATACAGATGAAAAAGAATTTTTAATGGGAGAAATAAAATGGTTCCCAAAACATATATTTTCCAGGAAAACAGGGGAACAGAAAGAAAAGGGCAGTTATAGCCAGAGGATAAGGAAAATATATAAGCAGTATATTAAAAAAAGCTATAAAAAGAAAGAGCCAATCCCAAAAACATTTACCCCAAAAGAACATCTTGTGTCTTTGCAGGTAAAACAAGCAGATAGTATCCAAAAAATCTATGAACATGCGAGGTATAGCATGGAGGAATGTACATTGGCAGAATTAGAAGAGTTAAAGAAATTATTTTCTGCATCTGCTAGAAATGAGGAGTAGTATGATTAAATTAGTGGTTAGTGATATAGACGGCACATTATTAAGAAGTGGGGAAAAAGAACTAAAAAAAGAAATAATAGAAGTAATAGGGGAACTTAAGAAAAAGGGTGTGTTATTTGCGGCAGCAAGCGGAAGGCCTTATACTGATTTAAGGCATTTATTTGGAAATGCAGCAAAGGATATGGCTTTTTTAGCAAGTGATGGGGCGTTAGTAAGTTATCATTCAGAGATTATTGGTAAATTTCCAATTGATCGGGAAACAGGGTTTGCTTTAATGAAGGAAATCTATATGGAAACACAAGCAGAAGTAGCATTATATGGTGCTTATATGGCATATAGTATCCCAAAGGAAGAAAGTTTTGCTTCCTATTTCCGAAAGACAATGAATAATCATGCAGAAGAAGTAGATTGTATGAGGAAGGTGCCTGAAGAATATTTAAAAATAGGGATTTTCCATAAGGAAGATGTAGAGAAATATGCTGGGGCGGTTGCTTCTTATTGGAATGACAAATTGCATCGGGTGTATAGTTCTAGAAATTGGATAGAGTATACCAATGCAGGAGTGCATAAGGGAGCAGCTTTGGACAAGTTAATGCGGACGTTTGATGTTGCGCCAGATGAAGTCTTAGCATTTGGTGATAATAAAAATGATAAGGAAATGCTTGCTTTGGCAGGCTGTTCTTATGCTATGGGCCATGCAAATAGGGAGATTAAGGAGCTTTGTGGGTATGAAACAGAGAATCCAATTGAAACAATAAAAGTTTTATTTGGATTGTAGTGAAAAGTTAGAGTGAAGTTTTGTTGTTTTTTCTGTTTTTATGTGGAGTTTATTTTGATTTTATTTGACAAGAGAAGGGGTTAATAGTATAATAAGAGTATGGCATCGGAGGTGCCTATTGGATAGGATAGGCATGCCGGGCGGAATAAAGTAAGAAGGAGGGACGGTATGAATTATTATACGGAGCCAGTCGCAAAGAGTCCAAGAATTCCAGCATTAATAGACGATTTGTACCAAAGGCTGCCAGAGATTGAAGCAGACCGGGCTGTTTTACTTACAGAGTCTTATAAAGAAACAGAAGGGCTGCCAATCATTACTAGGCGTGCATTGGCGTTTGAGAAAATTTTGGACAACATTCCGATTGTAATACGTCCGGGCGAGCTGATTCTTGGAAGCACGACAAAGAAGCCAAGAGGCTGCCAGGTGTTCCCGGAATTCTCTTTCGAGTGGCTGGAGGCAGAGTTTGACACTATTGCAGAACGTGCTGCAGATCCATTTTACATAGCAGACGAGACAAAGAAAACGCTGCATGAAGTCTATCAGTACTGGAAAGGGAAAACAACCAGTGAATTGGCTGCTTCCTATATGGCGCCAGAAGCCTTAACAGCACAGGCACACAATATGTTTACGGCTGGAAATTATTTTTATAATGGCGTGGGACATGTTACTGTAAAATATTGGGAAGTATTGGAGATTGGTTATAGCGGGATTCGTAAAAAGGCAGAAGAGGAACTTGCCTTATGTAAACCAGGAGATGCAGATTATGCCAAAAAGAGCCATTTCTTACATGCGGTTATTACAAGCTGTAATGCAGTAATCCGCTATGCGAACCGTTATGCGGACTTGGCAGAAAAAGAAGCAGAAAACTGTAAGGATTCAGTTCGAAAAGCAGAGCTTTTACAAATGGCAAAGAATTGCCGCAGGGTCCCAGAATTTGGCGCAACCAGTTTTTATGAGGCAATCCAGTCATTTTGGTTTGTACAAATGCTGCTTCAGGTGGAGTCTAGCGGACATTCTATTTCCCCAGGGCGTTTTGACCAATATATGTACCCATATTATAAAAAGGATTTGGATGAAGGCAAGATTACAAGGGAGTTTGCACAAGAATTAATTGATAATATTTGGGTGAAATTAAATGACTTGAATAAAGTAAGAGATGCTGCATCAGCAGAAGGTTTTGCAGGTTATGGGTTATTCCAGAACTTAATTGTGGGGGGCCAAGATTGTGAAGGCATGGATGTAACCAATGATCTATCTTTTATGTGCTTAGAAGCATCCATTCAAGTACCTTTGCCACAACCATCCTTATCGATCCGTGTATGGAATGGAACGCCAACAGAATTAATGTTAAAAGCTGCCGAAGTAACACGGACGGGAATTGGGCTTCCTGCTTATTATAATGATGAAGTGATTATTCCAGCATTAGTAAATAGGGGCATTACGTTAGCAGATGCTAGGGAGTATAATATTATTGGCTGTGTGGAGCCACAGAAAGCTGGTAAAACAGAAGGTTGGCATGATGCAGCGTTCTTTAATATGTGCCGTGTGTTGGAATTGGTATTTTCTAATGGTATGGACAAAGGTGAACAGGTTGGGCTCCATACTGGGGAAGTAACCGAGATGAAAACCTTTGAAGAATTTTATAACGCTTATAAGGCACAGATGGAATATATGATTAGCCTGTTAGTCAATGCAGATAATGCTATTGATGTGGCGCATGCAGAACGATGCCCGCTGCCATTTGAATCCTGTATGTTGGATGATTGTATTAAACGAGGAAAGAGTACCCAGGAAGGCGGGGCCGTTTATAACTTTACAGGGCCGCAAGGGTTTGGCATTGCAAATGTAGCAGATTCTTTAAGTGCTGTTAGGAAACTGGTATTTGAAGATAAGGCAGTTACTATGGCAGAATTAAAGGAAGCTTTAGACAATAATTTTGGAAAAGGCATTTCGCCAGAAAAGGCAGAAGAAGTGACAAAAGAAGTAGTAAAAGCAATGGTTTCTATGGGGAAAACAGTAAATGAAGAGCAAATTGCACAAATTTTTGTTACAGCCCTTTCTGGAAGTGTAAGTGAACAACAAAAGAAACGGTATGAAGAAATTTTGGCATTGATTGAAGAGGTGCCAAAGTATGGGAATGATATAGAAGAAGTAGATTTATTTGCCCGTGATGTGGCATATACCTATACAAGGCCATTAGAGAAGTATAAAAACCCAAGAGGAGGCATTTTCCAGGCAGGTTTATATCCTGTTTCAGCAAATGTCCCATTAGGGCAGCAGACAGGGGCAACACCAGATGGGCGCCTTGCAAATACCCCAGTAGCCGATGGAGTAGGGCCAATGTCGGGAAGAGATGTGCATGGGCCTACTGCAACAGCGAATTCTGTAGCAAGGCTAGACCATGCAATTGCCTCTAATGGAACATTGTTTAACCAGAAATTCCATCCTTCTGCATTAAAGGGAAGGACAGGGCTTTTAAATTTTACAGCATTAATTCGGACCTTTTTTGATAAAAAGGGTATGCACATGCAGTTTAATGTAGTAAGCCGTGAAACTCTTTTGGATGCACAGAAGAATCCTGAAAAGTATAAAACACTTGTGGTGCGGGTGGCAGGCTATAGCGCTTTGTTTACAACATTGTCCCGTTCCTTGCAGGATGATATTATAAACCGTACAGAACAAAACGGATTATAGGAGAGTTTATGGAAGAAAACAGAGACTACTGGAAAACAGAGGGAAGGATATTTGATATTCAAAGATATTCGATCCATGATGGCCCAGGAATCCGTACAATTGTATTTTTAAAGGGGTGCTATCTCCGCTGCCGTTGGTGCTGTAACCCGGAGTCACAGGAATATAAAATACAGACTATGACAGTGGCAGGGAAGCCTAAAATTATGGGGCAAGACATTACAGTAGAAGAAGTAATGGCAGAGATAGATAAAGATGAGGCATATTACAGGCGGTCAAATGGTGGTATTACCTTATCCGGCGGGGAGTGCCTGTTCCAACCAGATTTTTCAGCAGCCCTTTTAAAGGCAGCAAAAGAAAAGGGTTATCATACTGCAATCGAATCAACAGGTTGTGCCCCTTATCAAGAAATACAAAAGCTTTTGCCTTACCTAGATTTGTATTTAATGGATATTAAGCATATGGATTCAGACAAGCATAAGCAATTTACGGGGCAGCCAAACGAAAGGATATTGGAAAATGCTAGGCAGATAGCAATCGATGCCAAAGAATTAATTATCCGTGTCCCAGTGATACCAACATTTAATAATACAAAAGAAGAAATCCGTGCGATTTCGGAGTTTGCTGCTTCCCTTCCAAATGTAAAACAGCTCCATTTACTTCCTTACCACCGTTTGGGGCAGGATAAATATACAGGGCTTGGAAGGACATATACATTAGCGGATATTGAGCCTATGGCGGAAGAATATATGCAGGGATTATTAGAGACTGCAAAACATTCTGGTCTTGCCTGCCAGATAGGAGGCTAGGATGGATATGGAAGATAAAATGAGGATTGTGCAGGAATTAGTGCCTGGGAAACAAATTACATTGGCACATATTATTGCAAACCCAGATACAATCCTTTATCAGAAATTGGGCCTTGACCCTGCAGTGGATTATACAGGGGGAGGGGCAATTGGCATACTAACGATAAGCCCTAGTGAAACGGCTGTAATTGCTGCTGATCTGGCAATGAAAGCGTCAGGGGCAGAACTTGGTTTTGTAGACCGGTTTAGTGGGACTTTAATTATAACAGGGAGTATTTCAGCAGTAGAGGCTTCGTTAAGGGCTATTTTGGACTATACAAAAGAAAAACTTTCTTTTACTGTTTGTGAGATTACAAGAACCTAATTTTGGGTACATAAAGTGGTGGCAAAATGAAAAAAATAATATTAATGGGCCGCAGCGAGTGTGGGAAAACCACATTAACACAAGCAATGCGAGGAGAAAGGATTAATTATCATAAAACGCAGTATATTAATAATTATGATATAATTATTGATACCCCAGGCGAATATGCAGAAAATAAGGTGCTTGGAAGGGCACTGGCACTATATTCTTATGAGGCAGATGTAGTTGGTTTGTTAGTAAGTGCAAGGGAACAGTATCCATTGTACCCACCCAATATTACTTGTATGGTAAACCGGGAAGTAATTGGGATAGTAACACAGATTGACCAGCCAGATGCCAGGCCAGAACTGGTGGCAGGCTGGTTAAAAGATGCCGGATGTAAGGATATTTTCTTTGTCAGTTCTGTAACAGGAGAGGGCATAGAAGAAATATTGGATTATTTGCGGGAAAAATAAAACAAAAAAGCAAAATATTATGTTTTAACAAAATTAAGGAGGATAAGAAATGGTATCAGAATACGAAATCAAAAAACAAATTTGTGACATCGGTAAGAGGATTTACGACAGGAATATGGTAGCAGCAAATGACGGGAATATTTCTGTTAAGTTAAATGACAATGAGTTTTTATGTACTCCTACCGGGGTAAGCAAGGGCTTTATGACACCAGATTATATCTGTAAAGTGGACAAGAATGGCAAGGTTCTTCAGGCAAATGGAAATTTCAGGCCTTCTTCTGAAATTAAAATGCACATGAGAGTATATCAGTGCCGTCCAGATGTAGGGGCAGTTGTCCATGCACATCCTACTTTTGCAACTTCTTTTGCAATTGCAGGTATTCCTCTTACCCAGCCAATTATGCCAGAGGCAGTTATTGCGCTTGGTTGTGTCCCAATTGCAAAGTATGGCAGGCCATCTACAGAAGAAATCCCAGATGCAGTAGAAGAGTGGCTTCCATATTATGACGCTGTATTATTGGAAAGCCATGGGGCATTGACCTTTAGCACAGATTTGTTAAATGCTTACCATAAGATGGAATCTGTAGAATTTTATGCAGAACTTTTGTATAAGTCCAGGCAGCTTGGCGGCCCAAAGGAATTTACGCCAGAGCAGGTAGAGCAGTTATATGAAATTAGGAGACAATTTGGCCTTCCTGGAAAACATCCAGCAAATGTTTGCCCAAATGCAAAGGCTGGCAAGCCTAGCTGCCATAGCTGTGGCGGAAGTTGCCATAGTGCAGCTGGTTCTGAGACAGATGCAGTAGTAGCTGAAATTACAAAACGTGTAATGGAGCAGTTAAAATTGAAATAAGCTAAGGGAGAGCATTGTATGGTACAGGAACAGGAAATCAATAAAATGGTGGCATCAGTAATGGGTGCTATAACAGATACCATTAGTATCCATATCTCTTTAAAGCAGGCAAAGGAATTAACAGAGAGAGTGGAAGCAAAGGCAAAAGAAATGGGAGTTAATGCAGTGATAGCAATATCTAACGCATGTGCAAACCCTGTTGCTGTCCATTGTATGGATAATTCCTATATAGCAAGTTATGATGTGGCATTCCAAAAAGCGTATACAGTAGTAGCGCTTAAAATGCCAACGATTGAACTAAAACAATTAAGCCAGCCAGGAGGCCCCCTTTATGGGATACAGCATACTAACCAGGGAAGAATCGTTATCTTTGGCGGCGGTGAGCCGCTTATGTCCAATGGGCGGATTGTAGGAGGCCTTGGAGTAAGCGGCGGTTCTGAAGAACAAGACACAGAATTGGCGGCATATGGCAGGCAGGTATTTGAAGAAATAAATAATTATATAAAATAAGAGGAGGTTTTGAGGTGGCAATTGAAGAAAAAGAACTGCAGGAAATTGTCAAAGGCGTTATGGCGAAACTGCAGGGAGAAACAAAACCCTCGGCAAAGAAATTAGGCATTTTTGAAGATATGAACGATGCAATAGCGAAAGCAAAAGAAGCACAAAAAATTATGCAGAAAATGCCTATGGATTTCCGTGAAAAAATTATTACAAATATTCGCAGGAAAACAAAAGAAAATGCGGAAACTCTTGCCCGTATGGGTGTAGAAGAAACCGGGATGGGAAACGTAGGGGATAAGATTTTAAAGCATCATCTTTTAGCTGAAAAAACACCTGGAACAGAGGATATTACAACAACTGCATGGTCAGGTGACAGAGGCCTTACCTTAATTGAAATGGGGCCATTTGGCGTAATTGGCGCAATTACTCCTTGTACGAACCCAAGTGAAACTATTTTGTGTAATAGCATTGGCATGATTGCTGGCGGAAATACTGTAGTATTCTGCCCACATCCAGCAGCAATTAAAGTGTCACAGTTTGCTATCCAATTGGTAAATGAAGCTTCTGTTGAAGCAGGAGGCCCAGAAAATATTGCAGTTTCTGTAGAAAAACCTACAATGGAAGCAAGCAAAATTATGATGGCACATAAGGACATTCCATTAATTGCAGCAACAGGAGGGCCAGGTGTTGTTACGACTGTCCTTTCTTCTGGAAAAAGAGGAATTGGGGCAGGTGCTGGAAATCCACCAGTAGTAGTAGATGAGACAGCAGATATTAAAAAGGCAGCAATTGATATTGTAAATGGCTGTACATTTGACAATAACCTTCCATGTATTGCAGAGAAGGAAGTTGTTGCAGTTAGCCAGATTGCAGATGAATTAATTTACCATATGATAGAAAATGGCTGTTATGTAGCTTCAAAAGAAGAACAAGATAAGCTGGTTGCAACTGTATTAACACCAAAGGGATTAAATAGAAAATGTGTAGGGCGTGATGCCAAGACATTGTTATCTATGATAGGGGTGACTGCACCAGAAAATACTCGTTGCATTATTTTTGAGGGGCCAAAAGAACATCCATTAATTGCAGAAGAGCTAATGATGCCAATTCTTGGTATTGTAAGGGCAAAGGATGTAGATGATGCAATTGAGCAGGCTGTATGGCTAGAGCATGGCAACCGCCATTCTGCACATATGCACTCAAAAAATGTAGAGAACTTAACAAAATTTGGGAAAGCAATTGATACTGCAATTTTTGTAAAAAATGCGCCATCTTATGCGGCTCTTGGTTTTGGCGGAGAAGGGTTTTGTACCTTTACGATCGCAAGCCGTACAGGGGAAGGTCTTACATCAGCAAGTACCTTTACCAAAAGAAGACGTTGCGTAATGTCAGATAGCCTTTGTGTTAGATAATTGCGCAGGAAGAAAGGAGATAACAGCAATGGATATGAATTCAGTCAATATTGAAGAAATTGTAAAACAAGTTCTTCAGGGCATGACAGGCCAGAGTGTACAAAGTAGCGTAGCACCTGCTCCTAAGGCAACTGGCGCAATCCCTAAAACAGCTAGGGTAGCAATGCTGACAGGTATTGAGAAAATTGAGTTACAGGAATATCCTATCCCAGAAATTGGAGATGGGGATATTTTAGTAAAAGTAGAAGGTTGTGGTATCTGTGGGACAGATGCACATGAATATAAAAGAGACCCATTTAGCTTGATTCCAGTAGTCCTTGGGCATGAAGGGACTGGAGAAATTGTAAAAATGGGTAAAGATGTAAAGAAAGACAGTGCAGGAAAAGATTTACATATTGGTGACAAGGTTGTTACTTGCATGATTTTTAAAGATAATCCAGACATTACAATGTTTGACTTAAATAAACAGAATGTAGGCGGTGCTGATGTATATGGCTTACTTCCAGATGATGAGAAACACTTAAATGGATGGTTTTCTGACTATATTGTAATCCGCCAAGGTTCTACGGTATTTAATGTAAGCGATTTGGATTTAGACTCCCGTATTTTAATTGAGCCTTGTGCTGTATTGGTACATGCAGTAGAAAGGGCAAAAACAACAGGAATTCTTCGTTTTAACAGTAGGGTAGTAGTACAGGGCTGTGGGCCAATTGGGCTTATCTGCATTGCTGTACTTCGGACAATGGGAATTGAAAATATTGTGGCAGTAGATGGCGAACAGAAAAGGCTTGATTTTGCTAAGGAGATGGGCGCAGGCAAGACAGTGAACTTTAAAGAGCATAAGGGCATTGAAGCACTTGCTGATGGAGTAAAAGAAGCGTTTGGTGGATATTTGGCAGATTTTGCATTCCAATGTACAGGTTCCCCTGTAGCCCATAGCAATATTTACAAGTTTATCCGCAATGGCGGAGGGCTTTGTGAATTAGGCTTCTTTATTAATGGAGGAGACGCAACGATTAACCCTCATTTTGATATTTGTTCCAAGGAAATTACAATTGTGGGCTCTTGGGTATATACATTAAGAGATTATGCGACTACCTTTGATTTTTTAAAGAGGGCAAAGGGAATTGGGCTTCCAATGAATAAGCTGATTACCCATAAGTTTTCTTTAGAGGATATTAATGAAGGATTTAAGACGAACCTGAAAATGGAAGGCTTAAAGATTGCTATTGTCAATAAATAATAACAGTCTGAGGAGAAAAAACGATGGCAAAGGCAGTTGGGATTATAGAAGTATATGGCCTGGTGGCAGCTTTTGTAGCAGCGGATGCCGCATGTAAGGCAGCAGATGTAACATTAGAGACCTTTGATAAAAATAAGCCTGCAAATGCAGATAAGCTTCCAGTGCCATTAATTGTACTGGTAAAGTTCAGGGGCGATGTTTCCGCAGTCGAGGCTGCTATGGAGGCAGCGCAGGAAGCTGCTAATACCGTGTCCGGCGTAGTATCAAAATATGTAATTGCAAGTCCAGAGACAGATACAGAGAAAATGCTGAAGCTTAGTGGTCTGGATAAAAGTTAGTAGGTTCAGGATAAGTATAAAAAAATAAACTGGGATAACAAAAACAGGAGGAAATAAAAATGGCACAAGAAGCATTAGGAATGGTAGAAACAAGAGGTTTAGTAGCAGCAATTGAGGCAGCAGATGCTATGGTAAAAGCAGCAGAAGTAACATTAATTGGAACAGAGAAGATTGGTTCTGGATTAGTAAGTGTTATGGTAAGAGGAGATGTAGGAGCTGTAAAGGCTGCAACAGAAGTAGGCGGAAGCGCAGCAAGTAAGCTGGGTGAATTAGTAGCAGTACATGTAATTCCTAGACCACATACAGATGTAGAAAAGATTCTTCCTACTCTGAAATAAGCTGCGTTATAAAAAATGCCAGTTAAAGGAGCAGGGCGCATGAAATCATTAGGGTTTATTGAGATTCCTAGTGTGGCAGCCGCTGTGGATGCACTAGATGTCATGTGCAAAACAGCAGACGTAGAATTTGTCACATGGGAGAGAAAAATGGGTGGAAGGCTTGTTACTGTAATTGTACAGGGTGAAGTGGCAGCCGTAACACAGGCAGTAGAAAGTGCAGTACAGTCTGCCATATTAAAGCCGGCAGCCTATGCTGTCATCGCAAATCCTCATGAGGAGCTTTGGAAGATTATTGAGCTTAGTCAGAAAAAGCTGCGTGGTATGGCAGAAGAAGTAGAAGACAAAACAATGTCCGAAGTATAGAAAGGAGATTTCAAATGGCACAGGAAGCATTAGGAATGGTAGAAACAAGAGGTTTAGTAGCAGCAATTGAGGCAGCAGATTCTATGCTGAAGGCTGCTAATGTAGAACTGATTGGAACAGAGAAAATTGGTTCTGGGTTAGTAAGCGTTATGGTAAAAGGAGATGTAGGGGCTGTAAAGGCTGCTGTAGAAGCAGGTTCTGCTAATGCAAGCAAGCTTGGCGAGCTGGTTGCTACCCATGTTATCCCAAGACCACATAATGATGTGGAGAAGATTCTTCCAATTCTTAAATAGAGAAACTCTAGTGTGCGGGGCTGGAAAGGAGAAACCAGTCCTGCATAAATGAAAATATAGAAAGTGCGGGTGAGGAGATTGGAAGAAAAAACAGTGGAATATATTGCGAAGCTGGTTATGGATGCCATAAATGAAAAGGAAGTAAAGGGAGGTTTTGCCGTAAAGGTCGGCGTATCGGCAAGGCATGTCCATTTGACACAGGAACACGTGGAAACATTGTTTGGGCCAGGGTATCAGCTTACAAAGAAAAAGGAATTAATGGGAGGGCAGTTTGCCTCAAACGAGCAGGTGACAATTGTTGGGACGAAACTTCGTGCAATTGAAAATGTTAGGATTTTGGGTCCTGTAAGGAAAGCTTCCCAAGTAGAAATATCCCAAACAGATGCAGTAAAATTAGGAGTAATAGCACCTATCCGTGAATCTGGCAATACAAAGGGATCTGCCCCTATAGCAATTGTAGGGCCAAAGGGGGCTATTTATTTACAGGAAGGCTGTATTGTAGCAAAAAGGCATATTCACATGTCACCAGAAGACGCTATGCAGGCAGGCGTAAAAGATGGAGAAATTGTATCTGTAAAATTTGCCAATGAAAGAGGGACTATTTTTAATAATGTCCAGATTCGGGTAGATAAAAGTTTTACATTAGAAATGCACATTGATACGGATGAAGCCAATGCCTCTAAGATAAAAACAGGGGACATGGGTATTCTTGTATAGGAGTTATTATGATAGTTGGCAAGGTTGTAGGCAGCGTAGTGGCAACAAGAAAAAATGAAAATCTGGTTGGAAGTAAGTTTTTAATTGTAGAACCTTTAGAGAGCATGAAGGGGGCAAATAACCGGATTGTTGCGATTGATCATGTAGGCGCAGGAATTAGTGAGATAGTGTTAGTGGCCCAAGGCAGTGCAGCACGTATTGGCTGTGACATGGCTGACTCACCTGTGGATGCGGCAATTGTCGGGATTGTCGATGACGGGATCGGACTGGAATAAAGGCAGGTACAGAAATGAATATAACAGAATTAAGTACGCTTATGCGTGAAAACGGCGTGGTAGGCGCCGGTGGCGCTGGATTCCCATCCTATGCAAAGCTGAATGAAAAGGCAGATACCATTATTTTAAACTGTGCAGAATGTGAGCCATTGTTAAAGCTTCACAGGCAAGTATTGGAAAAGTATGCTTATGAAATTATGAGTACACTGGAAAGCATTGCAGAAGCAGTTGGGGCGTCACATGTGATTATTGCTATAAAAGGCAGTTATAAAGAAGCAGTAGAAGCTGTAAAAGCACAACTTGCTTCTTTTTCTAAAACAGAAATTGGCTATTTGCCGGAAATCTATCCTGCTGGTGACGAGGTTATTACTATCTATGAAACCACAGGAAGAGTTGTACCACCAGGAAGCCTTCCTATCGAGGTAGGTGTTATTGTTTATAATGTAGAAACAATTTATAATTTATACCGTGCTATGGCAAGCCAAGCACCAGTGACATATAAGTATATTACAATTGCAGGAGAGGTGAAAAAACCTGTTACATTAAAGGCACCTCTTGGCATTACATATTATGAGCTGGTTCAATTAGCAGGTGGGGCAACAGTAGAAGATCCTGTTTTTATTGGCGGCGGGCCAATGACAGGCAGGATTGTAAATGGATATGATACTGTAACAAAAACAAGTAATGCTGTTTTGGTTATGCCACCAAACGCATTAATTGTACAAAAGAAAACAAGTAGAATACAAATTGATATGAAGCGGGCTATGGCAGCATGTTGCCAGTGCCAGATGTGCACTGACTTGTGCCCAAGGCATTTGTTGGGACATCCGATTGAACCACATGCGTTTATGCGTTCAGCAAGTAGTGGCGTGACAAAAGATGTTGCTCCATATATAGGCACAATGTTTTGTTCACAATGTGGGTTATGTGAAATGTTTTCTTGTTTCCAAAGCCTTTCTCCAAGAACATTAATAGGGGAGTGCAAGGCAGGGCTCCGTAAGAATGGCGTGCCAATTCCAAAGGGTATAGAGGCTGCCCCAGTAAACCCAAATAGAGAAAGCCGCTTAGTATCAAAAGAACGGCTAACAATAAGGTTGGGACTTGCGAAATATGATGTGCCAGCACCGCTTGAGGATACATTGGTTACTCCAGATATAGTTAAGATTGCTTTGACACAACATATTGGTGCCCCTGCAGTCTCGACTGTTTCTAAGGGTGATATGGTTACAGAAGGCCAAGTGATTGGCAGGGTAGATGAAGGAAAGTTAGGAGTGAATACCCATGCTTCTATCCGTGGGACCGTTATGGAAGTGAATGATAGGTTTGTTACAATTAAGGCACAGAAATGAGGGGTACAATGAGCAAAGCAATAGGAATGGTGGAATATAAGACTGTATCAACAGGCATACAGGCAGCAGATTTAATGCTGAAGACAGCAGAGGTTGAAATTATAGAAGCGCAGACGGTTTGCCCCGGAAAATATATTGTCTTAATTAGTGGTGACTTAAGTGCAGTCAATGCTTCCGTGGAGGCTTCCCGTGTCCAGTTTGGACAGCAGCTTATTGATTCCTTTGTGCTTGGCAATCCACATGAATCTATTTTTAGTGCTATTTATGGTGCTGCAAATATAGAACATGTAAAAGCACTGGGCGTATTGGAAACGTTTTCTGCGGCATCTATTATTGTAGCAGCAGATGCAGCAGCAAAAACATCAATTGTAGATTTAATTGAACTTCGGATTGCAAGGGGAATGTGTGGAAAATCCTACATGATGCTAACAGGTGATGTGGCAGCAGTAACAGCAGCGATTGAACGTGCAAAATCAGAAGTAGGGGAATCTGGCATGTTTTTAGAGTCCTCTGTGATTCCAAGCCCAGATAAAAGGCTTTGGGACAGTATTTTATAATGGAGGGTGTTCTATGCTTGCGATAGAAAGGCGAAATAAGATTTTGTCTAAGCTGCAGGAAGAACATAAAGTGGTTGTAAGTGATTTAAGCCAGCTATATAATGTAACCGAAGAAACAATCCGTAGGGATTTAGAGAAATTGGAGAATGAAGGGCTGGCAAAAAAAACTTATGGCGGCGCAGTTCTAAATGAAAGCTTTAATATCGATCTTCCTTATACGGTCCGTAAAAAAGCGAATGTTGGGGGAAAACAGCAAATTGCAGAAATCGTTGCGGCGCTTATCGAAGATGGTGCCCATATTATGTTAGATGCAAGTTCTACCGCATTATTTATTGCAAAACGTATTAAGGATAAAAAAAATATTACAGTTATTACAAATTCTGTCGAGATTTTGTTAGAACTTTCAGACAGGACTGGTTGGAAAATTTTATCTACAGGAGGCCGCTTAAAAGAGGGCGGGCTTGCTTTGGTAGGTTATCAAGCAGAACGGATGATAAGTACGTTCCATGTAGATTATGCTATTTTCTCCTGTAAAGGAATTGAAATGGAGCATGGGCTAACAGATGCAAATGAAAGTGATGCCCAAATAAAAAAAATGATTTCAAAAGCGGCAAAAAAGAGGATTTTGGCAGTGGATCATTCCAAATTTGATAAAATCTCTTTTACGCAGGTCTGTGATTTTTCAGAAATAGATATGGTGGTTACAGATATAGAGCCAGAGGAAGGCTGGAAACAGTTATTTTCATCTGTGGGGATTGAACTGGCCTGCCCTGCTGCAGAAATAGGAGAAGTCATATGAAACGGTTTAAAATAAAAACAGAGGTATGTTTTAGTGAAAATGCGATTGATGCCTTAACGGAAATTAAAGGGAAAAATGCAGTTATTTTTACAGATTCCTTTATGGCATCTTCTGGGGCAGCGGATCGTATAGCAGAAAAGCTTGGAAACTGTAGCAGCATTAGTATTTTTGATAGGGTAAAGCCAGATCCGCCAATTGAGCTTGTAACGGAGGGTCTTGAATTTTTAAGGAATGCAAATGCAGATGTAGTAATTGCATTAGGAGGGGGATCTTCTATCGATGCTGCAAAATCTGTGGTGTTAATGGCAAAAAGAGTGAATCCTGGAAATCCTGTCCGTTTAATTGCAATTCCTACAACAAGCGGCACAGGTTCTGAGGTAACACAATTTGCTGTGATTACAGATGCGCAAAAGGGAGTAAAATATCCTCTGGTAGATGAACAACTTTTGCCAGATATGGCAATTCTAGATCCATCTTTAGTAATGACAGCACCGCCTGGAATTACAGCAGATACAGGTTTTGATGTAATTACACATGCCTTGGAAGCATATGTATCTAAAAATGCTTCTGATGCTTCTGATGCATTAGCAGAAAAAGCGTTTGAACTTGCATTTGAATATTTGCCAAGGGCATTTAAAAATGGCACAGATTATATGGCAAGGGATAAAATGCACAGTGCGTCTTGTTTAGCTGGAATGGCGTTTAATGGAGTAAGCCTTGGTGTCAACCATAGTATTGCACATGCCCTTGGTGGAAAGCTCCATATCCCGCATGGAAGGGCAAATGCAATCCTTCTTCCCCATGTAATTGCATTTAATGCCGATTTAGATGGGCATTTTGGGAGTGATAATACAGAAGCTGCCATTAAATATGCAAAATTAGCACAGAGAGTAGGGCTTCCGTGCACAAATGTACGTATGGGCGTATTAAATTTAATTCAGGAACTTACTTATATGATGCAGATGATGCATATTCCAATGACCTTATCAGAGATGGGGATTGACCTAGAAGAATTTGAACTAATCCGCCCGTCTGTAGTAGAAGCAGCCCTTGCAGATGTGTGTACTATAACGAATCCTAAAAGAGTGTCTGCAAAAAGAATTAATCGGATTTTGGATACCATTGCACGGTAAAGATAGGCTGGATTGTAGTAAAAATAAAAAATATAGGGAATTATATGCCGTAATATTTTCTACTATAAAATATTACGGCATACTTGTACATAGATAGAAAATAGTGTGATAAAGAAATAATAGGTTATAATATAAATATAGTATGTTATGTAGGACTTTGGAGGCTATATTATGTTGACAAGATTTAGTGTAGAAAATTTTAAAAATTTTAAGGATAAGTTAGTGTGGAATCTATTGGATTCTTCCGATTTTGACTTCAATAAGGAAATAATAAATAATAATTGTATTACAAAAGGGTTAATATTAGGAGTAAATGGAAGTGGAAAATCAAATTTAGGCCTGGCACTTTTTGATATTATTTTTCATATAACAGATAAACAAAAATTAATTTCTAAGTATAATTATTATTTGAATTTAGATTCTTCCAAATCTTATGCAACATTTGAATATATATTTTCTTTTAATGGAAAAGAGGTAATCTATCAATATAAAAAGAAAGATGTAAATACCTTATTAGAGGAATATCTTTATATTGATAAAGAAAGAGTAGTATTTTATGATTTTATAAATAATAAAGGAAATACAACTTTAAGAGGGGCAGAAACGTTAAATATGGTTTCTGATAAGAATTTAATTTCACGAGTGAAATATATTAAAAGCAATGCGATATTGGAAGAAAATGAAATTAATCAAGTATTTTACCAGTTTGTAGAATTTATAGAACATATGTTGTTGTTTTATTCGTTGGATGAACGAGGCTATCAGGGGCTTTATGTAGGCGGTGAAAGCATTTCACAGGGGATTATTGAAAGTGGGCATGTAGAAAAATTTGAAAAATTTCTGCATAAGAATGGAATTGATTATCAACTGGTAAGTAAAGAAATAGATGAGAAAAAAATATTATATTGTAAGTTTAGGAATGGAGAAGCAAATTTCTTTTCTATTGCTTCAACTGGTACTGTTTCATTAGCACTTTTGTATTATTGGTATATAAAAATGTCATCAGCATCATTTGTTTTTATTGATGAATTTGACGCATTTTATCATTTTGAATTAGCTTGGAATATTGTGGAACTGATAAAAGAACTATATAATAGCCAAGTTTTTTTATCTACACATAATACGGATTTAATTAGTAATGATTTAATGCGTCCAGATTGTTATTTTATTTTAGAAAAAAATGAAATAAAAAATATGTATTCGTCAACCGAACGAGAATTAAGAAAAGCACATAATTTGCAGAAAATGTATAAGGCAGGGCTATTTTATGAATAAAGGTGCATATACAGCAATTATTGTAGAAGGTGCCAATAGGGAAATGCAAGTACTAGAGAATTTTGTAAAAATAAATTTTAAAAGTGCAGAAAGATATAAGATAATTTATTTTCCAGCAGAACAAAATATTTATATGCTTTGGAAAATAATGCATAGAGACAATTTTGAAACAGATATTATTGAAATAGTGCGGGAATATAGTGAACAAGCAAGAAAAATAGTATCAGGTTTATCAAGGAAAGATTTTTCAGATGTATTTTTGTTTTTTGATTATGATGGACACCAAAATAATCTGGAAAAAGATAAAAATGGAGATAAAATTTTATTGCAAATGTTAGAAACTTTTGATAATGAAACAGAAAATGGAAAACTTTATATTAGTTATCCTATGGTAGAAGCAGTAAGAGATTTTATACCAAATAAATGTAATGTGTTTACAAATTGTATTTGTTATTTAAAAAATATAGTTTATTATAAAAAGCGATCTGCCAATGGAAATCCAAATATTGATATTAAAAGCTATACATTTCAAGAATGGCGTGAAATTATCAATGTATTTGCAATGAGAGTAAGTTGTCTTTTTAATAAAAATAGGGTGGTCAAATTTGAAGAGTATAGAGAAGAAATATCTTCTTTAACTATATATGAAAAGCAAAACGAGTACATAGAAAAAGGACAAATTTTTATTTTAAGTGCTTTCCCAGAATTTCTTTTAGATTATTATAGAAAAGATTTTTGGAATAGTAATATTAAGTTTTCGGTATTCCAAATAGAACAACAGCAGATATGTTGTGGGAAAAAGAGAAAATAATAATGGAGGGGGAGTATGAGGGAGTTTTTAGGAAAATCTGTATATAAAGGGATTGCATTAGGACCTGTAATGGTATTAAAAAAGCAAGATAATTTAATAAGGCGCAAAGGGATTAGGGATATAGATGCAGAGATAAAAAGGGTAGAAGATGCAATTCTAACTGCAAAAGAACAATTAAAAAAGTTATACCAGAAAGCTGTAAAAGAAGTGGGGGAAGCTAATGCAGCTATTTTTGAGGTCCATCAAATGATGCTAGAAGATAGTGATTATATGGAATCTATACATAATATTATCCAGACAGAAATGGTAAATGCAGAATTTGCCGTAGCAAAAACAGAGGATAATTTTTCTGAACTGTTTTCTAATATGGATAATGAATATTTTAAAGCAAGATCAGCTGATGTAAAGGATATTTCAACCCGGTTAATCCATATATTGGAAGGACGAGAAGAAAACCTAATGTCAGGCACAAAGTCATCCATTATTGTAGCAGATGATTTAAGCCCAAGTGAAACAGTCCAGTTAGAAAAAGAAAAAATCCTTGGTTTTGTTATGGTACATGGCTCTGCAAATTCCCATACGGCAATTTTGGCACGTATTATGAATATCCCAGCGTTAGTTGGGGTTCCTTTAGATCTGGAAAAAGTTTATACAGGAAGTATGGCAGTAGTAGACGGTTTTAAGGGAAGTTTTATATTAGAGCCAGAAAAAGAGATATGTGAGTTGGCAGAAAAGAAAATGGCAGAGGAAAAGGAGAAAAGAAAGCTTTTGGAAAGCCTAAAAGGGCTAGAAAATATAACAAAAGATGGCAGGAAAATAAAAGTTTATGCGAATATTGGAAGCGTAAGTGATATAGGATATGTGTTAGAAAATGATGCAGATGGGATTGGTTTATTTAGAAGTGAATTTTTATATCTTGGCAGAAACGATTTTCCTTCTGAAGAAGAACAATTTAAAGCGTATAAACAGGTATTACAAAGGATGGCAGGAAAAGAGGTAATTATCCGTACATTAGATATTGGTGCAGATAAGCAGGCGGAGTATTTTCAATTGGGAAAAGAGGAGAACCCAGCAATGGGGTACCGGGCTATCCGTATCTGTTTGAAGCAGCCAGATATATTTAAAACGCAGCTTCGGGCACTTTTCCGGGCAGCAGTTTATGGGAACCTTTCTGTTATGTATCCAATGATTATAGCAAAAGAGGAGGTAGAGCAAATCTTTCATATTGTAGGAGAAGTAAAAGAGGAATTAGAGAAAGCACAGATTCCATATCAATGCCCAGAACAGGGAATTATGGTAGAAACACCTGCTGCCGTTATGATAAGTGATGAACTGGCAAAACTAGTAGACTTTTTTAGTATTGGGACAAATGACCTAACACAATATACACTGGCAATAGACAGGCAAAATGAAAGGTTGGATAGTTTTTATAATCCTTATCATAAAGCAATTTTAAAAATGATAAAGATGGTAGTAGAAAATGCACATAAATATGGCAAATGGGTAGGCATCTGTGGAGAATTGGGTGCAGATTTAAAACTTACAGAGGAATTTATCCGTATGGGGGTGGATGAATTATCTGTGGCGCCATCTATGGTATTAAAAATTAGAAAAGTAATTAGGGAGATCAATCTTTTATAAAAGCATATTGCAAAAGATTTTTGGAAAATATGCCATGATTTTGTTAAAATCACCCATTTACAAGTAGAAGCAAATCAAGTAAGATAGCTATGTTTCACTTGGATTTTTATTTTTAAGGAACAAAATAGAAAGATAAAAAGAAAGAAGGGCTTAATATGGTTAAAGATATGACAAGCGGAAGTCCTGCAAGGTTGATTTTAGCATTTTCTATTCCTCTTTTAATAGGGAATATATTCCAGCAACTTTACAGTATGGTAGATACTATTATTGTAGGACGGTTTTTAGGTGTGCCAGCATTAGCAGCAGTAGGATCGACCGGTTCACTTTCTTTTTTAGTCCTTGGTTTTGTTATGGGAATTACAAGTGGTTTTTCCGTATTGGCAGCACAGCGCTTTGGTGCAGGGGATGAAAGAGGGCTTCGGCATTTTGTGGCAATGTCAGTGTATTTGGGCTTGATTATTTCTATAGTATTAACAGTCCTTACTATCTGCCTAACAAAACCAATGCTTCGGTTAATGAATACGCCAGAGGATATTTTTTATGATGCTGCTATTTATATTATTATTATTTTTGCAGGTATCTTGCCAACGATGTTTTACAATCTTTTGGCAGGGGTGTTAAGGGCATTAGGGGATAGTAAGACACCATTGTATTTTTTAATTATTTCTTCTGTATTAAATATTGTACTAGATTTATTTTTTATTGTCACCTTAAAGCTTGGCGTGGCAGGGGCTGCCTATGCAACAGTAATTTCCCAAGCAGTTTCAGCTGTGCTTTGCTTTATTTATATTAGGAAAAAATTCCCGATTTTAAAATTCCAAAGGGAAGAACTTCCGTTCCGTTTTGCAAGTGCATGCCAGCTTATGAGGGTAGGGATCCCTATGGCGCTCCAGTTTTCTATTACAGCAATTGGAACTATGATTTTACAAGGCGCAATTAATAGTTTAGGCTCTACTGTGGTAGGGGCATATACGGCAGCATGTAAGGCAGAGCAGCTTGCAACACAGCCAATGGTGACATTTGGGGCGACAATGGCATCTTATACAGGGCAGAATTTAGGTGCTGGCAGGATGGACAGAATCCGAAAAGGAGTAAGAAGCTGTATTTTGATTTCTTGTATCTTTTGTATGCTGGGAAGCCTGCTTGTGGTTTTTGGCGGTGGGTTTTTGGTGTCTTTATTTATAACAGGCGATCAGCCAGAAGTTATGAACTATGCAAGAGAATACTTAAATATAATAGCTATTTTCTTTATTCCTTTAGGGTTAATTTTTATTTATCGTAATACCCTACAAGGGATGGGAGATGGGTTTATGCCAATGATGGCTGGCGTGGCAGAGCTAGTAATGCGTGCTTTTGTAGCATTTTATCTGGCAGGCAAGCTAGGGTATTTGGCAATATGCTTGGCAGGGCCAATTGCATGGGTTGGCGCAGATATTCCTTTAATGTTTGCATATTATATAAAAATGGGCCATATTAGAAAGTTAGAAAAAGAAAAAGGAATCACATATATAGAGAAGTAAAGATAAAAGATGGAATAAAGGATTAGGATATTTGGAAGGAAAATAAAAGGAATAGATAGGGTTTAATCAGAACAATAGTAAATTTATTGTGATTGAAAAGTAAAAATAGGAATGATATAATAAAAAATAATAATTTAAAGATGTAAAAATGGTGATTATAGAAATAAATAATTGGAAAGAGGCGTTTTTTATGACAACATTAAGACAGAGTGCAATGAAAGAATTAGAAAAGTTGCCAGAAGACAAAATAAGTTTTATATTACAGATTATGCAAGGAGTAAATAACTTGAATAATGATAATCAGATAGAAAGAAAAGAAGCATTTGAACGGTTAGAGCAAATAAGAAAAAAAGGAACTGTTGTTGATTATAATGCAGAATTAGCTTCTTATAGAGATGAAAAGTATGATAAATAGAATTATTATTGATACAAATGTATTACTTGATTATCTTCTTACAAGAGAACCATTTTATGAAGATGCAAAGAATATCATTTCTATTTGCGTAGATGGTAAGACAAAAGGGTGTATTGCTGCTCATTTTATTTCTAATATGTTCTTTATATTAAGAAAAGATTACAATTCAAACGAACGCAGAGAGATATTGTTAAATCTGTGTTCTATATTTGATGTTGAGGAGATTGATAAGATTAAGTTAGTAGCAGGACTTCAAAATGAGGATTTTTCAGATTTTGAGGATTGTTTACAAATGGAATGTGCAAAGACATGTGGAGCTGAATATATTGTGACAAGAAATGTAAATGATTATAAAGCATCAGAAGTAAAGGCTATTTTGCCTAAAGATTATTTGGAGTTGTTAAAGTAAAATTAATATAGAGTAAATGTGGGAAGCACCAGAAGATATATTGATTATTAGCTGGTGCTTTTTTGTGTTGCGTTTTCATACTGGCAATGGTGCAATTGGTTATATGACATTTTTCTATCCAAAGTATTGACATAAGCCCAATTTCGAGAGTGTGGAAATAGTAGGTTTTCCAAACAGATTTCCGATTTTATGGATATACGGGACGGGCAGCATACCTCCCATCAGATACCTACCCTGTGTAGTCCCTTGTAAATTGTGATTTCCTTTTGGTTAAAAAAATAACGATTTTTTGTAAGTTTTTCCCTGTCTATTAGAAAGGTGTTTTAGGATAAATTCCCGTATTACATCTTCTTGCCCAGGCTCCATATCTTTTTTTACAAATACAAACAGCAATTTGTCTTTTTGGTATAGAAGGAAAAAGTCTTTTAATTCCCATAAAATATTGGCGTCTTCCCAATGGATCATATCTAATTTTTGCATTTCCATACGGTCAGCTAAAATCCCATTATTCATAAAAGTAAATTCTGTTTTAGCAATATCCGCAGGATTCCTAAATTTTAAATGCTTTTTAATTTTAAATAAAAATCCAATTATACTGTATAATGGATAAAACATAATTAAGACAAACATCCACCAGAAAGGGCCAGGATCAGAAACAAGGAAATAGATAGCAGCAGCCGTTGGGATAAAAAGGGTAAATAATAAAGTTTTATTTTGGATATAGCGGTTCCATAGAGTAACCTTAGTATAATCTTTTCCATCTGGCTTATAAGTAGATGTAAATCGTATAATATTCATAAAAATCCTCACTTTTCGCTGGTTTTTATATAATGTATTGCTTGTTTGATTATACCATAATACTATTTAGGTTGCAGTATATTTTGGAAATTTAACAAAAATTTTAGATGTAGGTTGACATCTTTACACTATTGTGATAGTATGAAAACACAAACTATTGCAATAGTGTGAAAGGATGATAAGCATGAAGTTATTTGATTCAGAATTAAAAGTAATGGAAGTATTGTGGAGGGAAGGGGATTTAACAGCGAAGAAAATTTCAGATATATTAAAAGAAGAAGTCGGCTGGAATATGAATACTACTTATACAGTGATTAAGAAATGTGTGGCAAAAGAGGCAATACAAAGAAGCGAACCCAATTTTATGTGCCATGCCTTGGTTTCTAAAGAAGAGGTACAACAAGCAGAGACAGAGGAATTTTTAGGAAGGTTTTTTAATGGTTCTCCTGACCTGTTATTTGCCTCTTTATTAAATAGTAAAAAAATGTCAAAAGAACAAGTCCAAAAGTTAGCCCAAATGATCTCTGAATTAAAATGAGGTGAGCGATATTATAGTATTAAATTTATTAGAAATAAGTGTGGCTGGCGCAGCCTTAATTTTGGGGATTTTTATATTTCGACTGTTAATAAAGAACTATTTGCCACATAGGGTTTTTGTGTTGCTTTGGTATATTGCCATTTTAAGATTATTCTTGCCATTTTCAATAGTAACAGAGTATTCTTGGCTGCCTATGCCTGTTATGGAAATAACAAAAGTAGAAAAAGAACAGGAGCTGGCAGAATATTTCCCACAAGTGTTTGGGATGGGAGAAAACTTAAAAGAGAGTACCTTTACTAATATAAAATCTATAATAGGGGAAGCAGAAAGTATTTCTATATTTCCATTTTTATGGGGGATAGGGTTCCTTTTTATTTTTCTATATTTTATTTTAAATTATCTGCGGTATAGAATAAATTTTATGGAATCCTTGCCTATTGTGGACAGGGATATTATAGGGCTGCAAAGCCAAAGCAAGGAATTAAAACATATTAAAATAAGAAGTTATGATAAAATTGATTCTCCTCTTACATATGGAATATTCCGGCCAGTTATTTTATTGCCTAAAAAATTGGTGTTGGCAGAGGGAAAGAAGCAGTTGCTTCCTTATGTAATCATACACGAATCGATCCATATTAAACGGAAAGATGTTTTATTAAAGCTTGTTTTAGCAATCGTATTGGCTGTTCACTGGTTTAACCCATTTGTATGGGTTATGTATATTTTAGTATGCCATGATATAGAAATAGCTTGTGATGAAGCAGTAATTAAAAGGATAGGAAGCCAGAAAAAAGATGTGTATGCTTTAGCATTGTTACATATAAAATCAGGAAATGATTTACATGCTTCGGTATTTAGTTTTTTCAGTAAAAACATATTAGAAGAAAGGATATTGGTTATTATGAAAGGAAAGAAAATAACAAAGGTAAGTGTAGCATTAGCAGTTATCTTTAGTGCAGGCATAGTGCTTACGGCATTTGCGAAGAAGGAAACAGGAGAAAGGTATTTAGATAATATAGAACAAACAATGGCAGATAAAAGTTTATTGGAAGAAACTGCATTACAGACAGAAATAGAACCACAAGAAAGTTTAGAGACCGATCCACAAGTTCCACAAACAAAAATAACAGAGTTTGATACAACATTTATATCCGCAACAGAACCAGAAGCTGTTATTACCTCAACGTTTGGCGTTCGGGTTCATCCAATTACAAAATCCGAAATAAAAAATGACCATATTACACTTTCTGTGGTGAAGAATGAAGAGAAAGAGTGGGAAGGGTTAGGGCTTTATGCTGTAGCAGATGGGGTAGTGGAGGAAATAGGTTTTGACAGCAGTATGGGAAATTATATTAAGCTGGACCATGGGAATGGGTTAAGCACAATGTATACACATTGCCATTCGATCTGTGTAGAAACAGGGGATTTGGTAACACAAGGAGACGTAATAGCAATTATGGGAAAAACAGGAAGGGCAACGGGAATTTGTGTAGGATTTTATGTATTTGAAAATGGGGAAGCACAAGATCCAATGGAATATTTGCCAGAAAAATAAAAGATAGTTAGGCATATGGTTATTTCTTATTACCCTTGAAATCTATAAAGTTTAATAGTATACTAAAAAAGAATTATAATATAAAAGAAGGTATACTATAAAAAAAGAAGAAAGAGGCGTTAGGGAATGAGAATAGCGGTTACTTATGAAAATGGAGAAATATTCCAGCATTTTGGGCATACAGAACAATTTAAGTTTTATGACATTGAGGAAGGGAAAATTGTAAAAGAACAAATTGTGGATACAAATGGCCAAGGGCATGGTGCGTTAGCTGGTTTTCTTGTTCATGAAAAAGTGGATGCACTAATTTGTGGTGGGATTGGCGGCGGGGCACAGGCAGCCCTTTCTGATGCAGGAATCCAACTTTATGGAGGTGTTTCTGGAAGCGCAGATAGTGCCATAGCAGATTATATTTCTGGGAACCTTGGGTTTAACCCTAATGTGCACTGCGATCACCATGAGGGGCATGAAGAAGGGCATTCCTGTGGGGAACACCATTGTGGGGAAGGGAACCATAATTGCCAATCCCATTAAGTAGGGACAAAAAGCTAGAAATATGGAGAAAGCCAGTTAGGAGTGATTTCTGCTGGCTTTTTTAATATATAAGCTTAAAAGGCTCTCCTTATGGGATTGCAGAAAAATCAGTTGACAATAAGTTACATTCTTATCTATAATGAAACAAGAGAAGAAAAAAGAAAGGCAAAAACAGACAGATGAACCTACATAGAAGAGAAGAGAGTCGAAATGTAAGATGGCAGGGGAAAATCCTGCTTCTTTTGCTACTTTTTTCTGTGTCAGTGCTACTATTTGGTTTTCCAAGTTATGCTGCGTCAAATGGCGTAGTAAGTGGCGCAACAAGTCTGAATATCCGTTCGGGGCCTGGCACTAGTTATGAAAATATAACATCAAGTAGTGGCAGGGCTATTACTTTGCCGAATGGGTACAGCGTAACGATATTGGAAGAAGTAAGGGATGAAGAAGAGGAAGATTATATTTGGTATCGGATTTCTTTTATATATGATGGCAGCGTACAAGAGGGGTATGCGTTAAGTAATTATATAAAACCAAGGACAACAGCTGTTTCAGATGCAGATTTTGAGGCATATATGGACAGCCAAGGGTTCCCGGATAGTTATAAAGAAAATTTAAGGATTTTACATACAGAGCATCCAACATGGATTTTTGAGGCATTGCATACGGGGCTTGATTGGACAGATGCGTTAAATGCAGAGAGTGAAGTTGGTAAGAACCTAATCCAAAACCATGTAATATCTTCATGGAAATCGATGGAGGAAGGTGCTTATGATTGGAATACAAATAAATGGGTGGTCTTTGATGGGAGCGACTGGGTATCCGCTTCAAGGGCATTAATTGCATATTATATGGATCCTAGGAATTTTTTAGATGATGTAAATATTTTCCAGTTTGAAACGTTATCATATGATAATTCTTATCAATCATTAGAGGGAATACAAAATATTTTGGAACATTCTTTTATGAGTGGAAGTTATACAGATGCAGATGGGTGGTCAGCTTCTTATGCAGATGCGTTTGTATATGCAGCAGAGCAGTCTGGGGTAAGCCCTTATCATTTGGCTTCTAGGGCCCTACAAGAATTAGGGACTGGGGGGAGTGCCAGTGTGTCAGGGACAGTATCTGGTTATGAAGGCTTTTATAACTTTTATAATATTGGTGCTACTAGCTCTAGTAACCCGGTAAGGAATGGGTTAGCATTTGCACAACAATATAATGATGAATATTTTCTGCCATGGGATACAAAATGGAAGGCAATCGCAGGAGGTGCCATATATTTAGGAAGGCGTTATATTAATGTAGGGCAAGATACCTTGTACCTTCAAAAGTTTAATGTGCAAGGGAATAACCCATATACACACCAATATATGACAAATGTACAGGCACCCAGTTCAGAAGCAAAGAAAATGGCGATTGCATATGGGGGGACTTCGGATTTAGGGATTGTATTTAAAATTCCAGTATATGGAAATATGCCTTTTATGGCAAGCGAACTCCCTACTGGATCAGGCGGGGCTGTTACTACGCTATCTTCACTTTTGGTGGAGGGATATTCTCTTACTCCTACCTTCCATAAAAATATTTTAGAGTATGATTTAGTATTAAGTGACCCTGTTTCTAGTGTAAATGTAATAGCAGAAGCAGCAGATAGCAATGCCTCTGTATCAGGCGCAGGAAAATATAATTTAACAGAGGGGCTTAATGTAATTTCAATTACTATTACTGCACAGAATGGGAGCAGTTCTACTTATAGAATTAATATTGTAGCGCCTACAGGGCCTTCTACTTATAATGGAGGCAATTTTACCATTTCAGCAGGGCAAGGGCTGTTTACCAATATACAGACATCAGAAGGTGAAACTACTATATTATATGGTTTTGAAATAGGAACTATGGCACAGGATGCATTTGCACAAATGACATCGGCAAATTGTGGTATTCGTTTAGTAAATGCAGATCGGACTGAAAATACAGGAGTAATTGCGACAGGAAATATACTTCAAGTTATAGCAAGTGTTGATAATTCTGTAATAAAAGAAATTCCGGTTGTATTATATGGGGATATTAATGGAGATGGTGAGATTAACGGAAGAGATATGTTGTATATGCAGCGCCATATTTTAGGCATATCTACACTTTCTGGCGCTTATGCAGAGGCAGCAGATATTAATTGGGATGATAGGGAAGATGGCCCAAATGGGGTAAAACAGTCTACTATTTCAGTAAAAGATATGCTGTACCTACAAAGGCATTTATTGGATATACAATATATTTCACAAAAGTAGCAGTTAACAAAAATACCGTTTACACTAGCTTTTTTAAGCGGAGGACAGGAGGAGAAATTGAGACATATAAAATACAAGATTACTTTATTAATTGTTATGTTGCTTATTGTATTTCAAACAGGGACTATTTTGGCAGCAGAGGGAACCGTTACTTATGGTTCTTCCTCTTATAGCCCAACAGAAGGGCAAGAATTCCAGGTAGGGGTATATGTAAATGGAAGTGAGCCAATTGGGGCATATGAATTTTATCTGGATTATAATGCTGATATGATAGAATATGTGTCTGGCGCAGAGAGTGGCGGAGGCGGCCGCCTGAAATTTACAGGCTATGGGAATGCTTCCAGTTATAAATATATGTTGACATTTCGCGCCGTTAAGGCAGGAAGTTCTAATATTACTATTAGTAATGTATACCTTGGGCCATTAAACCCATCTAGTGGAGATTCCATGACAATTACGGCAGCAGCTAGTGCCCCTATTAATATCCAAGGCCCTAGTAGTGCTTCTGAGGAGTGCCGCTTGGCAGATTTGAAAATTGCCCCTACTGGGTTGTGGGGATTTGCTTCGGATAAAACAGAATATGATATTACGGTAGATAATTCAATTAATAAACTTTCCATTACAGCCACTCCTATGAGTGAAAAGGCATCTGTAGTGATTTCAGATACAAACCTAGAAGTAGGAGTAAATAATATAACCATTAAAGTTACAGCAGAGAATGGCACAGTTAAAAATTATAATATTATTGTAAGGCGGAAATCAGCAGAGACACAAACACAGCCGCCTACAACAACCTCGTCATTAGAAGAACCTGTTAATCTTTCGATTTCTTTTCTAGTAAATGGAAAAGATATGTATATTACAGATAAGATAGATAATATTACAGCCCCAGATGGTTTCCAGAAAACAACAATTACCTATAGGAACCAAGAAATACCAGCGTTTATTGGACAAACGCAGAATATTACTCTTTTTTACCTGCAAGATGGGTTGGGGGAAAATGGCAGTTTTTATGCATATAATAGTGCTAAAGATAATGTATATCCATATATTCGCCTGACAAATGCAGACCATTCTTATATGTTGGTTTCCCCTGAATCCAATGTGGAAGCGCCAGCAGGTTATCAAGAAACCACATTGGCATTAAGTAATGGCGGGGATGAAAATATGGCAACTACTATTCAAGCATGGGTACAAGGAAGCAGTGCAGAGTATTTTCTAATTTATGCCCTAAATGAAGATGGGGAATATGCCTTTTACCAATATGATACAAAAGAGAGGACCTTACAGCGTTTTAATGCTTCTGCTGCGGTAAAACCATCGGAACCAGAGACTACAGAGCCATCTGCAGAGGATAGTTCTAGGATAGAGGAATTAGAAGCAGAAGTTATAAAGTTAAAAATGGATAATCAGATAGATGCAAAGAATAAGTTAATGATTATTATTGTGTTAGCCGTATTCTGCGTAGTATTGATTATTGTTGCAATTGGGTTAATTCTTAAATTAAAGGGCCAGACAACAGGAGATTATGAGGAAGAAGAACTGGATGAACCTGAATTAAAAGAGTTCCCATTAGTACAACAGGATAAGGTAGAAAAAAGTAATAAGATAGGCAAAAATAAGAAGAAACAAGAAGAGATGCCAAAAGGAATGGAAAGGGTATTTGAGGAGGGGATATCTGATGAAGAAGTACCTTATATTGTAGAGAGTGCAAAAGAAATAGCAAGGGAAGCAGCAGTTTCTAAAGAAGAGATTCCTAAACCAGAAGATAAGATTATGGTAAAGGCTAGAAGACCAGAGCCAAAGACGTTAATGGAAGAACCAAGGATAGAAACAAAACCAAAAGCAGAAGTGAAGCCTAAAATAGATCCAGAACAAATAAAGGGAGATCCTGTAATAGAAGACGATGATGACTTTTTATTGGATTTAGATGATGATGACGATTTTACCTTCTTTGATTATGATGATAAGTAGGAGGTTTTGCAGTTTAAGTTATATACTTTTGAAGATGAATATCTTGGTATCCCAAAACAATTATAACAGCAGCTACGGACAGAGCGAAAATGGTATCCCCTGTTGCCATGAGCAATCCACATAATTGGCTTCTAACTGCCCATAGAGCCAAAGGCGGATATCCTTGCCCTCCATGTGAAAGAAAGGAGGGCAAGAAATCCTTTTAGCCGTGCTTTATGTTCTGTCTGCCGCTTTTTTTTCATAAAATACTAATGTAAGTTTCGAATTAATTACTTTTGTTGCGCCTGTTTTTTGATATCCCATTTTTTCATATAAATAACAATTCTTAGGTTCTTGCAGAATTGTGCCAAGTTCCCAGTTCTCGTTTCCGTGTATTTCTTCACATAACCGGATTGCTTTTTGTGCAATACCATGCCCCCTAAATTCCGGCAATACAAATAATGGGGAAATTCTTTTACTTTTTCCGGCTTCCTTTTTATCAACAATACGGATAGCCCCCACTTTTTGTTGTCCAATACAGATAAAATAGAAAAATGTAAAACTTTGTTGTAAACGGGCTTCTATTTTTTCTACGCTTTCATTTCCAGGATTTAATTCAAAATCCTGATATTTTTCTAATAATTCCCTAAAAGCTTCTACCTGCATGGTGTGTATTTCTTTTGCATCGGCAATATTTGCACGTAATAATTTTACTTCCATATGTATCCTCCATATTTAAAATGTTAAATATTCATTGTTTTAATTTGCTTTATCACTTATTTGTTTTTGTTATTTATCCTGAATTTTTCCAGCCAATAATAGTGATCTTTATTTAATTCCTTTATGCCATTTTATAATTATATCTTTTTTAGATAGGATCTGGCTATTGTAATAAAAGAAGTCCTATTCTTTTAGCCTTTAAAAACAGTGTATTCAAGTGTATCAATAATATAGCTGCCAATTCCTTGCCCATGAAATTCTGGCAGAATAAAAATAGTAAGTAATATACTTTCTGTAGGGCTTCCCAAAAAATTTCATAAAAACTCCTTTCTAAACAAAAAATGCACTAAACATACAATATGTCCAGTGCACTTCTTAAATATCGGCAGTTACAAATATTCTATCTCATTTAACTTACATTTCCCGATTTTTATGCACAGACATATCAGACCTACCTGAGTAACTGTGCATCCAACCAGAACACAATTACTTTTAAGTATGTCTATAATACATGTACATATTGTTCATTGTAAAATGTAAGTTCTGCATTTTTATGTTCTCCTAAATTTTTTTTTAAAATTTATCATAATTTTATTTATATGTCAAGGAATATTTTGAAAAAGGGCAAAGTAAGAGGGAATTATGCCTTTTCTTACTTTATGGTGGTAAAAAGTATAACACAAGAAAGAAGAAATGGAGTTTTGTAAAGCATTTTGGATTTTTAATTCTAAAATATATTATATACAAAAGAATATCAAGAAAATACCCATTTATTAATTTTGCAAATATTTAAAAGTATACATTCAGTATTAAAAAACAATCCTTTAGATACCTTTTAACGCTGATGAAATCAATTTAATTTATCAGTTTGGGGAGCAGACTGCCACCCTTTACACAAGGGATAAGACCGTCATGTGGAAACTTGATATGTTTGTTGCCAGTTATCCCAACACATACAAGTTGACAGGGCAGGACGAGATATCTAAGACCTATTCCTTTCTGAAGTTTTATGTCAACTACCGTAAGCCGAGGGCAGTCAGCACTGAGCAGAGGGAACGGGCAAGGCAGATGATGATTGTTAATAGTAAGGCAAATGGAAATTAAGCAAAATTTAATGGTATTGTGTGTGCGTTTGTGGTAAAATAACAGCGTTAAACAAATCAATAAATGGATATTCGTCAAATGATTAAAATCAGAGGGTATTTTGATGGAAAATATTGAATTATTTAGAATGTTAGAAATTCCTAAAGAAGTTGAAAAGCAACTTATCAATTATGGTAGAAGACGAAATCTTTATATTCCTAATATTATAATAAATAAAATATTAAAGCGTGACGAATGGAATGTGGGTATAAAAGAATTACAGGAATTATTAGATGATGATTCTGATGGAATTAAAATTCTTTGGGAATTATTAAACATAATTAGTAAATATTCTTATGAAGAATATATAAAACGTAATATTTCAAATGATATATTTGTTGCAACTATGAAATTTTGTACCAGATTTCTACATGAGTATTACCGAACCTTTCAAACTTATAAATTTGTCTGGGCACGGTGGTTTCCTCGTCAAATTTCCTTAAATGAATACCGAATAGGAGCTTTAGAGTATGAATTTGTTGATGCTGAAAATAGAGAAATAGCAATTCATATTCCATCTGATGCTGATTTGCAAAAAAAGTCGGTTGCCCAATCTATCAAAGATTTCAATGAATTTAGGGCAAAGTATTATCCCGAATGGGGAACTGTTAATTTAACAAGTAACACTTGGATGCTCATGCCTGAACTAAAAGGAATGCTGGGAAAAGAGTCAAATATAATTGCATTTCAGAACTTTTTTGAGATTGATACTGTCAATTATGATGCAACAGGATATATGAAATGGATTTTTCCTGGTACTGAAAATATTGATAAATTACTGCCTGAAAGAACAACACTTCAACGTGAAATGAAAAAATATTTATTGGATGGAAAGAAATTTGGAATTGCAAAAGGACATCTGAAGTCTGAATATGGGCTACAAAATTTTATAAATTAATATTTATCGGAAAAATCAAAATTTTTGATAAGTCTTATACAATATATACAGGATTAGATTAAATAAGGTTATTGTTTTTAACTTTTTCAACAATCAACATAATTGGCTCTTAACTGCCGTGAGTGGATTGAAACAATTTCAAATATGAGGTGATGGGAATTAATGACATTTGCCAAAACATGCTTAAAAAAAATTAAAAAAACATTTTTATTATCTATTTTAATATATAGTTGTTATATGTTATTAACGCCACTAAAAATAGAATTACTGCCTTATTTTGTTGTTTTTGTATATTCTTTTTTTATATTATCTTTGTATGACTTTTTTATATTTATTATAAAGAGGCACATAGATAAAATAAATAAAAAATAGTAATATTCTAAATAAAAGGTAGGTAAAGACCAATTTAAAGAATGTAGGTAAATCGGTGCCTGGAATTGTGTGCTGGGCACCAATTTATCTACAAATTTTTTACTTTGAAAGTTTAATAAGATTTGTTTTATTTTTTGTCTTTATTTTGACTTAGTGTAGAGAGATCTCGCATCTCCCTAATATTTCTATTATACTAGAAAAAAGTAAAAAAGTCTGGAAAACAAAAATTTTTATAGCTCTTAAAAATCCAACATATATACTTTGAACTTTGTTTACAATTTGTTATTTGCAATTTAATACTATTATTTTCTTATTTTTTCTTTTTATTTATTTCCTAAATATTACCACCTTAAAAGTACAAATAGAATTATTGATGCAATTACCTTTCATGTCAACTATTACATATTGACAATATTTTTTGTTTAGGCTATACTACTATTGTTATAGAAATGGTATAACAGCTATAACTAAGGAGAGAGGTCTATGTTTGTTTCAATTGATTTTAACAGTGATGAAGCAATTTATTTGCAGCTATGCAACCAGATTATACTTGGGATTGTTATGGAGGAGTTCCACGAGGGGGATGTGCTGCCTTCTGTTAGGCAGCTTGCTGACAACATTGGGATTAACATGCATACAGTGAATAAAGCGTATACTGTATTAAAACAGGAGGGGTTTGTCAAGATAGATCGGCGGAAAGGTGCTGTTATTTCTCTTGACGTAGATAAAGTGTGCGCTATAGAAGAGTTGCGTAGGAACCTACGCCTTATGATTGCCAAGGCAATCTGTAAAAATATTACGAGGGAAGAGATACATGAATTGGTGGATCAAATTTTTTTGGAGTATTTGGGAGACTAGGGAGGTAAAGGGATGATTTGTGAAAAATGTCAGGAACGGGAAGCAACCATTTTTTATACAGAGATTATAAATGGTGTAAAAAATGAACACAATCTTTGCAGCGAATGTGCAAAGGATATGGATTTTGGAGAAGAATTGCCATTTGCCGAATTGCTTGCAGGGATTTTGGGTGCTTATGCTATAGAAAGTGAAAAAAAAGAAGATACCATGGAACAAGTGGTTTGCCCATCTTGTAAAACAACATATCGCGATTTTATTAGCCATGGTGTGTTTGGCTGTGAGGACTGTTATAATGTTTTTGAGCCGTTAATTGAAGGGAATATTAAAAAAATACAGGGAAATAGCCTGCATACAGGGAAAAAACCAAAGTATAATGTAATACAAAAAGAATCGAAAGAAGAAGTCTATCAGCCATTAGAGGAAATAAGGATTATGAGGGAACGGTTAAAAGAAGCCCTTGCAGAAGAAGATTATGAAGAGGCAGCGAGACTAAGGGATGAGATAAAGGCAGTAAAAGAAAGGAATGGTATCGATGCTTAAATGGTATGAAGAAACAGGAGAAAATGAAGATGTGGTAATTTCAAGCCGAGTAAGGCTTGCAAGGAATTTAAGTAAGTATCCTTTTCCTATTAGGTTGTCAAAGGAACAGGCAAAGAATCTGCTAGATGAGTTTAAGGCTAAGTTGGCAACATTGGCAGGAGAGGGAGACAGAAATTACAAATATCTTTCTATGGATGCAATATCAGATACAGATAAAGTAGCATTAGTAGAAAGGCATTTACTGAGTGAAGCATTGGTTATGAAAACAGAGCCAGCAGGGGCAATGTTGTCTGAAGATGAGGTAGTTAGTATTTTATTTAATGAGGAGGACCATGTAAGGATACAGGCGCTTGCTGGCGGAATGAATTTGGAAAAAGCTTGGCAAGTTGCAGATCAGTTAGATAATGAGATTAACCAAAGTTTCTCATATGCTTATCATGAAAAATTAGGATATTTAACAAGTTTTCCAACCAATGTTGGTACAGGGCTTAGGGTGTCTTATATGCTCCATCTCCCGGCAATTGCCGGGACTAAGCGCTTAGCAGGGATTGCTGCCGACATTGGGAGGTTTGGCGTTACCATACGTGGAAATGGGATAGGGAATCTTTACCAAATCTACAACCAGAAGACATTAGGGCAGACGGAAGAGGAAATTATGCAGAATTTGACTACTATAGCGAGCCAGATTATTAAGCAGGAAAGACGGATCCGTAAGAAACTTACACAAGAAAACCCAATTAGTATTGAAGATACATTGTTGCGGTCTTATGGGGTTTTAAAATATTGTAAAACCCTGGAAATAGAAGAGGGCATGAATCTGCTTTCTGATATCCAGTTTGGGCTTACAAGTGGGATTTTAAAGCAAAAAGAGGGGGCAAAGAAAAGTATTTATCCATTAATGATGGGGATACAGCCTGCACATTTACAACAACTTGCAGGAAAACCATTAGATGATAAAGGAAGGAATATAATTAGGGCAGAATATGTAAAAGGGCATCTGCCAGAAATTTTGGTATAGTGATATAGGAGGAAGACATGCAGAATCGATTTACCAAGAAAGCAAATGAAGCTTTACTAGCTGCGCAGGAGATATCAGGGGAGCTTGGCCATGGCTATATTGGCACAGAGCATATCCTTGTTGGGTTACTGCGGGTTAGTGATTGTTTAGCAGCTGCGGTGTTAAATAATCATGGGGTAACAGAAGAAAAAGTAAGGGATTTAATGGAACAATTAATTGCCCCAACGGGTGGGGCGTCTTTACAAGAGCCAGAAGGATATACGCCGCGTGCGAACCGTGTGTTAGAGGCATCTGCTAGGGAGGCAATCCGTTTTAAGGCAGCATTAATTGGGACAGAGCATATTTTAATTGCAATGATAAAGGAAACAGATTCCATAGCAGCAAGGCTGTTAAATACATTGGGCATCCATGTACAAAAATTGTATGTGGATATTTTACTAGCAATGGGGGAAGATGGGAACTTATATAAAGAAGATTTCCAGAATGGGAAGCCAAGGAACCGCGGGAACCGATCCACAACCCCTACTTTGGATCAATATAGCAGGGACTTAACGGCACTTGCAAGAGAAGGGAAACTAGATCCTGTAATTGGAAGAAGTTCAGAAATCCAGCGGGTGGTACAGATATTAAGTAGGAGGACAAAGAATAACCCATGTTTAATTGGGGAGCCAGGGGTAGGAAAAACAGCGATAGCGGAAGGGCTGGCAAGTAAAATTGTAGAGGGGAATATACCTGAAACAATAAAAGATAGAAGGGTGCTTACCTTAGATTTGGCTGGCATGGTGGCAGGATCAAAATATAGGGGCGAGTTTGAAGAAAGGATAAAAAGGGTACTAGCGGAAGTAAAGGCGGATGGCAGGGTATTGTTGTTTTTGGATGAGCTGCATACAATTATTGGTGCAGGGGGCGCGGAAGGTGCAATTGATGCGTCAAATATTTTAAAACCTTCTTTGGCAAGAGGAGAAATCCAATTAATTGGTGCTACTACTATAGAAGAATATAGAAAATACATTGAAAAAGATGCTGCTTTAGAACGCCGTTTCCAGCCAGTTATGGTAGATGAGCCATCAGAAGAAGAGGCAGTTGAAATTTTAAAGGGGCTAAGAGGCAGTTATGAAAAGCATCATGGAGTTAGGATTACGGATAGTGCGATAGAAGCTGCTGTTAAATTGGGAAAACGTTATATTAATGATCGGTTTTTGCCGGACAAGGCTATTGATTTAATTGACGAGGCGTCTTCTAAAGTAAGGCTGGGGATTTTTTCTGCACCAAAGGAATTAAAAGCAATTGAAGAAGAAATAAGGAAGCTTGGAGAAGAAAAAGAGCAAGCAATTATTCATGAAGAATATGAGCGTGCTGGGGAAATTAAAAAGAAACAAGAGAAAAAGGACGAACGGAAACAGAAGATTATAGCAAAATGGGAAAAAGAAAAATCGTCCATTAAGCTTTTAGTAGATGAGGCCCAGATTGCAGAAGTAGTATCTGACTGGACGAAGATTCCTGTAAAAAGGCTAGAGCAAGAGGAAGTAGAACGTTTACGGATGTTAGAGGAAATTTTGCATAAGAGGGTAGTAGGGCAGGAAGAGGCAGTTACTGCTGTATCTAGGGCAATCCGAAGAGGCCGTGTGGGATTAAAAGATCCAAACCGCCCAATTGGCTCCTTTTTATTTTTGGGGCCTACTGGAGTGGGAAAAACAGAGCTTTCTAAGGCACTTGCAGAGGCAATGTTTGGGACAGAAAATTCTGTTATCCGTGTAGATATGTCAGAGTATATGGAGAAACACAGTGTAAGTAAGTTAATTGGATCACCACCAGGTTATGTAGGTTATGATGAAGGTGGGCAGCTTAGTGAAAAAGTAAGGAGAAACCCATATTCTGTTATTTTATTCGATGAGGTAGAGAAAGCACATCCAGATGTTTTTAATATTTTATTGCAGGTATTGGATGATGGGCATATTACAGATTCTCAGGGACGTAGGATTGATTTTAAAAATACTGTGCTAATTATGACATCGAATGCTGGTGCAGAAAATATTATTTCTCCAAAGCGGCTTGGTTTTGGGAATAATGGAGATGAAAAAGAAAATTATGAACGAATGAAAACGAATGTTATGGATGAAGTAAAAAGACTTTTTAAGCCAGAGTTTTTAAACCGGATAGATGAGGTAATTGTATTCCATGCGTTAAATAAAGAGCATATCCATAGTATTGTGGCGATTATGATGGACAATTTGGCTAAGAGAGTAAAAGCACAGATGAATATTACAATTGAAATGGATAAGGCGGCGGCAGATTATATTGTAGAACAGGGGTATGATGAAAAGTATGGTGCAAGGCCGCTTCGCAGGGCAATCCAAACAAAAGTAGAGGATGCGTTAGCTGAAAAGGTGCTAGAAGGTAAAGTAAAAGCAGGTGATAGTGTTTTAATTTCGAAAGGTGAGAAGGAATTGGTGCTGATTGACAAAAATTGTGCCAATATATTATAATAAAATTGTAGGGAGTGTCTTTTTAGGATAAGTATATACAAATAATTTAGGAGGGCAAAAAGATGCCAATAGTAAACGAATTGATAAGAAAAGAAGAGGATGGGACTATTAGCTTTGGAAATTATTCTTTAGATAAAAAGTCTAAGGTAGAAGATTATGAGCATAATGGAGATTTGTATAAGGTAAAGACATTTAAAGAGATTACAAAGTTAGAAAGAAATGGAATGTTTGTATATGAATCGGTTCCAGGGACTGCTGTTTGGAATCTTAAAGTTACGGATAAAGGAATGGAATTTTTTGTGGAGGGAACAGAAGATTCTCAGATTACAGTGGAATTAGAACCAGAGTGTGAATATGAGATTTTAATAGATGGTACTGCCGCAGGAAAAATGAAAACGAATTTAGGTGGAAAGCTGGTGCTTAGTGTGGAGCTAGGCAGTGGAAAAGAAGTAGAGGTAAAAATAGTAAAACTTTTATAAAAATAGGCAAAAGGCTGTCACATTAAGGATTGTCTTATTGTGGCAGCCTCTTTTTATATGTACAGGAATATATAAAATTTAGTGGGTTTGTAGTAATAGATAGGAGAAATAAATATGGCAAAGGGGAAGACAACAGCATATTTTTGCCAAGAATGTGGCCATGAAGCTTCAAAGTGGATGGGACAGTGCCCAGCATGTAAGGCATGGAATAGTATGGTGGAAGAACCTACTATAAAAATAAAATCAGAAACAGTGAAACAGAGTAATAGGGTAGGAGGAATACTTACAAAGCTGTCAGAAATTTGTACTGGGGAAGAGGAGCGAATCCATACAGGGCTTTTAGAACTGGACAGAGTATTAGGTGGGGGAATTGTACCAGCTTCTTTAATTTTAGTGGGTGGGGACCCAGGGATTGGCAAATCGACTCTTTTATTGCAGATATGCAGGACTTTATCTGAGGAGAAAAAGGTACTTTATATTTCAGGCGAAGAGTCTTTAAAACAAATTAAACTGCGCGCAGATAGGCTGGGAAGTTTCCCGGAGGGATTATTGTTATATTGTGAAACTAGCTTAGATACAATTGAGTCAGTAATAGAAAAAGAAAAACCAAATATTGTAATTATAGATTCTATCCAGACCATGTATAAGGAAGAGGTTGCTTCTGCACCAGGAAGTGTAAGCCAGGTAAGAGAATCTACAGCTTCTCTTATGCGGATTGCCAAGGGAATGGGGATATCTGTATTTATTGTAGGGCATGTAACAAAAGAAGGGGTGGTTGCTGGTCCTAGAGTATTAGAGCATATGGTGGATACAGTACTTTATTTTGAAGGAGACCGTTATGCGGCATATCGTATTTTGCGTGCTGTAAAAAACCGTTTTGGTTCTACCAATGAAATTGGTGTGTTTGAGATGCGGGAAAATGGGCTGGCGGAGGTGAAAAATCCTTCTGAGTATATGTTAAATGGAAAACCAAAAGGGGCATCTGGTTCAGTAGTTACTTGCTCTATGGAAGGGAGCAGGCCAATTCTTCTAGAAGTGCAGGCATTAGTATGTAGGACAAATTTTGGGATGCCAAGAAGGACGGCAGCAGGTACTGATTATAATAGAGTGAACCTGTTAATGGCAGTTCTAGAAAAAAGGGCAGGATTCCATTTATCTGACTGTGATGCTTATGTCAATATAGCAGGTGGTATGAAAATGAATGAACCTTCTTTGGATCTTGGTATTGTAATGTCATTGGCTTCTAGTTATCAGGATAAAGCAGTAGAAGATGATGTTATTGTATTTGGGGAGGTAGGGCTGTCAGGAGAAATCCGAGGTGTTAGTATGACAAAACAACGTATATTAGAAGCAAAGAAGCTAGGATTCCATAAGTGTATTTTGCCTAAAGTATCTATAGAAGGGCTAGGAAAGACAACAGGTATTTCATTAATAGGGGTATCTAGCGTAAAAGAGGCAATTGCATTATTGTAGAGCAGGAAAAGTGGAGGAGAGAAATGATTTTTTTTACGTCAGATTTACATTTTTATCATGAGAAAATAATAAAACATGTGAATCGGCCATTTTATAACCAAGAGGAAATGAATGAAACTTTAATAAAACGGTGGAACCAGAAGATAGGGAATGAAGATGAGGTATATATTCTGGGGGATATTACTATGAAAGGGGCTAGCTATGCGACAGAGGCGCTAAAAGCATTAAAGGGAAAAAAGTATCTGGTGCGAGGCAATCATGACAAATTTGTGGAGAAAGAAGAATTTGACCAGAATTTGTTGGAATGGGTAAAAGATTATTATGAGTTAAAGTGGCAAAATCAAAGATTTATTTTGTTTCATTATCCAATTGAGGAATGGAATGGATATTTTAAGGGAACAATACATTTACATGGACATCAACATAATCATGAGGATTATAATTATAAGAACCTACAAAAAGGATTACGTAAGTATGATGTAGGGGTAGATGCTAATTATATGGCACCAGTAAGTATAGAGGATATTGTAACATTTTTTCAGTTGCTGCCATGTGAGATGCCAGTTAGGGATAAGTATAAATAAAATTTATAAAAAAATAGAAAAAACCTGTTGACAAAATGAAACGGGAGTGCTATTATAAGGAAGTCGCTTGTGAGAGACAAGCACAGAACCTTGATAATTGAACAGCATAGAAAAAAACCAACCTTGAAAGTTCGAAGA
>CAJTLB010000008.1 GCA_910577045.1 uncultured Lachnospiraceae bacterium
TCTGCTCCCGGAAAATTTTATACTTTTTTGTGTCTACTTACTTGACTATAGTCCACCTGTCTTCATTGATTTCCTTTTTTAAGAGTTCCTCATAGAAAAGAGCCTCTTGATGGGCAATGCGTTTCTGCATCTTTTTGTTGTTGGCCCTTGCCTTTACATGAGTGGCATCCACAAAAACCTCACTGGGATCAACGAGTTTAAATTTATAACACTCCATCAGGATATGGGAAAATATCTGTCCAAAAAGATCGGTATCCTTAAATCGTCTGGTATAGTTTTTTCCGAATGTAGAAAAATGCGGCACCTTATCCAGCATATCCAGACCAAGAAACCACCGGTAGGCAACATTTACCTCGATTTCCTTACAGGTCTGTCGCATGCTTTTGATCCCATAGAGATACTGAATAAAAGGAATCTTGATCAGCATCACGGGATCCATACTGGGACGGCCATTGTCCGGCGAATATTTTTCGGCTACAAGGTCATAAATAAAGTTCCAGTCAATGGCTTTATCTATGATTCGAAGAAGGTGGTCTTGTGGAACCATGTCATCCATGCAAAGGAACTGCACCTGCCCGCGTTTTTTATCTGCATTCTGAGTCATCATAATTGGAATCTCCTGCCTTGATTTAATACCTTTATTATACCAGAAAAGTGCCGGAAAGTCCGCATAAATACTAAACTTTCCGGCACTTGGCACAGAAAAATCCCGCACAAGAGTGCGGGACTTTGTCTACAGTCTGAAACAGCCCACAAAATGGGCTGTCTGTTATTTATAGGCTGGCTTCTAACGTATGGCGTACTGCTTTTATAAATTCTTCTGTATTTAACGCCTCTGCCTCTTTTAAAGTTGTAATAATCGCTAAATCTTTTGTCATTTTTCCAGATTCTACAGTATGGATACATGCCTGTTCTAATTTATCTGCAAAAACCATAAGTTCTTTATTCCCATCCAATTCCCCACGTTTCCTTAATGCGCCTGTCCATGCAAAAATCGTAGCAATTGGGTTTGTAGAAGTTTCTTCCCCTTTTAAATACTTATAATAATGCCTTTGCACAGTCCCATGTGCTGCTTCATATTCATATTTCCCGTCTGGGGATACCAAAACAGAAGTCATCATAGACAAAGAGCCAAATGCAGTGGCTAACATATCGCTCATTACATCTCCATCATAGTTTTTACATGCCCAAATATAACCTCCATTAGATCGGATTACTCTTGCTACTGCATCATCAATTAATGTATAAAAATATTCAATCCCAAGCCCTTCAAATTTCTCTTTATATTCTTTTTCATATATTTCCTCAAAAATATCCTTAAAAGTATGGTCGTATTTTTTAGAAATCGTGTCTTTACTAGAAAACCATAAATCTTGCTTTGTATCTATAGCAAAGTTAAAACAGCTTCTTGCAAAACTTTCTATGGAATGGTTTAAATTATGCATCCCTTGCACAATGCCTGCCCCTTTAAACTCATGAATCAATTCACGTATTTCTTCCCCATTTTCCTTTGTATAAACTAATTCACATTTTCCTGCTTCTGGTATCTTCATCTCAGTAGCCTTATAAACATCCCCATACGCATGCCTTGCAATTGTAATAGGTTTTACCCAATTCTTTACATAAGGTTCAATTCCTTTTACAATAATTGGCGCACGGAACACAGTACCATCTAAAATCGCACGGATTGTACCATTTGGACTTTTCCACATTTCTTTTAAATGGTACTCTTCTACTCTAGCAGCATTTGGTGTAATAGTAGCACATTTTACTGCCACCCCATACTTTTTTGTAGCAAGGGCAGAATCTGTCGTCACCTTGTCATCTGTCTGGTTCCGGTATTCCAGCCCTAAATCGTAATATTCTGTCTTTAAATCTATAAATGGAAGCAATAGCTCATCCTTAATCAACTTCCAAAGAACCCTTGTCATTTCATCTCCATCCATCTCCACTAATGGTATTGTCATTTTAATTTTTTCCATTGATATCCTCCATTTTCTTTTCTTCTACATTCCCAGAAGCTTTTAGCAAATTTTTTAATCCATAATGATCAATATTTTTAATTGTATTTAACACATGCTTATGGGCAAGTTCTTCTGCAAGCTCTGGTTTTTTCTGTTCAATTGCCTGTAAAATCATCCGATGTTCCTGATTTGATTTTTCTGCCCTTCCTTCTGTTGCAAGGGAAACCCTGCGCACCCTTTCCACATAATGGTGGAAATTAGAAAGCATATGTTCCATAATTCGGCTTTCTGATGCCTGGTACAAGATTTCATGGAATCTTGTATCTAATTCACAGACCTGCGCATAATTTCCTTTTGCTGCATAAAACTCAGAAAGTTCCACATTTTCTGTAAGTTCCTTTCTTTGCCCTGCTGTACTGTAAATAGCAGCCCATTTCGCACAAAGCCCTTCTAACGCCGATCTTGCTGCATAAATATCCTGAATATCACGCTCTGTAAGCCCCATGACATAAGCACCTTTATTAGGGATAATTTTTACCAGCCCCTCCAGCTCTAGCTGCCTTAGTGCTTCCCTTACAGGAGTCCTACTCACTCCAAGTTCTTGCCCTAATGTAATTTCTTTTAGTTCTTCTTGTTGTTTATATTTCCCGGATAAAATTCCCTCCCGGATTTCATTAAATACTCTGCCTCTTAGAGAATATTTATCACTTATGTCCATAACTCGACCCCAAGCTCCTCACAGCTCTCATGAATTACTTTTAAAAGCTCCTCATCTGTTAATACGGTAACACGGCCGCTTTCATATTCCTTATCTACCCAATCCTTCACCTTTGCTACTACTAAAGAATTTTTGTCTATCTGCTTCTCACCCTTTAACTTAAAATAAGTATTCATCCAATGTGCTATCCCAGCAAGGCCAGATGTATTTGAAACAGCTACCAATACTGGCCTATTCAATAATTTCTCTGTATCAAAAATATTATATATTTCCTCATTTTTCAACAAGCCATCTGCATGTATCCCTGCACGCGTCACATTAAAGTTTTTCCCTGCAAATGGAGTTCTTTCTGGTATTTGATATCCAATCTCTTTTTCAAAATATTCTGCTAGTTCTGTAATTATCCTTGTATCCATGCCATCTAACGTTCCTTTTAACTGGGCATATTCAAATACCATTGCCTCAAGGGGTGTATTCCCTGTCCTTTCTCCAATCCCAAACAGCGAGCAGTTCACGCCTCCTGCACCATATAACCATGCTGTTGTTGAATTTGTGACTGCCTTATAAAAATCATTATGCCCATGCCATTCTAGTAATTCCGAAGGCACTCCTGCATGTGTCGTTAATCCATAAATAATTCCTTGCACACTTCTTGGAATAGAAGCCCCAGAAAAGTTCACTCCATACCCCATTGTGTCACAAGCGCGGATACGGACTGGTATCTGGTACTCATCCATTAACTTCATTAATTCCAAAGCAAATGGAATGACAAAGCCATAAATATCAGAACGGGTAATATCTTCAAAATGGCATCTTGGGCTAATCCCTGTTTCCAAACACTCCCTTACAATACTTAAATAATGCTCCATTGCCTGTTTTCTTGTCATTTTCATTTTGTAAAAGATATGGTAATCGGAACAGCTTACTAATATTCCTGTTTCCTTCATTCCAATCTCTTTTACCAACTCAAAATCCTTCTTATTGGCACGGATCCAACTGCTAATTTCTGGAAATTGATACCCCCTTTCCATACATTTATATACTGCGTCTCTATCTTTCTTACTATATAAAAAGAATTCTGACTGGCGGATAATGCCGTTTGGCCCTCCCAGCCTATGTAAATAATCATAAATTGCCACAATCTGATCTGTAGAGTAAGGCGCCCTTGACTGTTGCCCATCACGGAAAGTAGTATCTGTAATATAAATATTTTCTGGCATATTATGAGGAACTACACGGTTATTAAATGCAATTTTAGGCACTTCATCATATGGGAAAAGGTTCCTAAAAATATTCGGCTCTGCCACATCATTTAATTGATAAATTGGCTCCTCCAATGATAAAAGATTGGTATGTTTATCCACAATCACTCTTCTGTTTTCCATTTTTCATATCCTCCTTTTACGCAACACAGACATGGATACCTTTTTCTGCCTGTCAACATTGGTATAATTGTATACAATTATACAAAATTTGTCAAGAAAATTTCTAAACCAAATACTTATGCACCAAACATCTTAACCTTACTGGCATAATCAAATAGAAAAGCTTCCTTTCCCTGCTTGCGCGTTGAGCATCCATTAGATTTTGCTGACATATTCCATTTGGAAACCCATGTGCATAAAAAAGGAACTGTTATTCTATAACAGCCCCTTTATAAGATAAAACCATATAGTAATCCTTGCTTTAGAAAATACAAATTTTCTTTTTATTAAGCTGGAAAAGGGACTTGAACCCTCGACCCCTTCATTACGAGTGAAGTGCTCTACCAACTGAGCTATTCCAGCCTGCTACACAAAATATAGTTTATAACAGGTTTTTCACCTTGTCAAGCATTTTTATAAAATAAAAAATGGAAGGAATGAGATTCTTTTTTTTACACAAAATAAAAAAGAAAGGAGTGAAAAACTATGTTAGATGATTATAAAGAAGATTATGATGACGATTTTTTAGATGATTCTTATTCTATTTCTGCCATGGAGTGCACTGGGCTTATGCCAACCCCACCACAGACTTCTGATGAATGGGAATCTTACCAGGCATTATACGCTATGCAGCTTACTAGTGGCATTGATAATTCTAAACCCAAAGATAAAAATCCTTAAATTCGAATTGCAAATATCTCCTAATCCGTTATAATAGAAACAGGCAGATCGCTATCTGAACCAGGTTATTATCTGTATCAGACTGTTGTCTATATTAGATTGTTATCTGAGGCAGATTATTATCCGTATCAGATTATATCTGCCTGTTTATTATATTAATAGAAGGGATGGTTAATACATATGGTAGTGTACAATGTAAACAGTGAGGAGTTTAAAAAATATGGGAGAATTATTGCTTCCTTACAGCTTAATGAAATTGTAAAAGAAATGGAACATACCCCTTGTCCAGAGGATGTGGTTTATATTCCTTCTGCGCCTGAACTAGAGCAGCTTCCCATTTACCAAGAACTCCAAACTATGATATATGGGGAACTTCCTATCCAGGTAGGATATTGTAATGGGCATAATAACAAGCTAAACGCATTGGAATATCACCGTTCCAGTGAAATTAATATTGCTGCCACGGATTTAATCCTTTTACTTGGCATACAGCAAGATATTACTGATACTTTTACCTATAATACTTCTAACGTTGAGGCATTTCTTCTTCCAGCTAATACGGCAGTTGAAATATATGCCACTACACTCCACTATGCTCCTTGTAGCGTAAAAGGAAATGGTTTCCGTTGTGTGGTAGTCCTTCCTAAAGATACTAATTTGCCGCTTGATAAACCACATAATAACTCTACAGAGGACAAACTGCTAACAGCTAAAAATAAATGGCTAATTGCACACAAGGAATCTGGCATAGAAGGTAATGTACATTTTGGGCTAGAAGGCGAGAATATTACAATTTAAGAAAAAATTCCTATAAAATGAGGAGGGCCGGTAATCAAATGATTACCGGCATTTATTATGAAAAACTTTTGTATTAGTCAATAGGCTTTTTATGTGTTTGTTTTTTCTAAATATAGTATATCCAGCCTTCATGAATAATTCATGTTTCCTGTGTTAAAGGTTTTTGAATAGTTTGTGAACAAATCATTAACAAAACATCCTTTTCTCTTTTTATCGCCACTCACACTCTAATAAAAAATCCATATTATATTATATCAGTTTAAAAAAGGAGGTAGCCAATGAAACCTATACTGGAACTTGACCATGTAAACTATTCCTATCATTCCCTTAATGGTGAAACAAATGCCCTAAAAGATATTTCCTTTACTGTGGCACCTGGCGAATTTATTGCCATTGTTGGTCCCAGTGGCTGTGGCAAATCCACTCTCCTATCATTAATCTCTGGACTGATTAAGCCGGAAAGCGGCTCTATCCTTATAAACGGAACCGAAAATAATGCCGGGAATACCAATATTGGCTATATGCTACAAAAAGATCATCTTTTTGAATGGCGAACCATTTACAGTAATGTCACTCTCGGCTTAGAGATCCAACATCAAATGACACCAGAACGTTTAAAAAACGTGGATCATATGTTAGAACTCTATGGGCTTTCTGGTTTTACGAAACAAAGGCCTTCACAACTTTCTGGTGGAATGCGCCAACGTGCTGCACTTATACGGACGCTTGCCATGGAACCAGATCTATTGTTATTAGATGAGCCATTTTCTGCACTAGACTATCAGACCAGGTTAGAGGTTTGTGACGATATTGCCACAATTATCAAACGGGAAAAGAAAACAGCTATATTAGTAACCCATGATTTATCAGAAGCAATTTCTGTTGGGAACCGCATAATTATCCTTTCCAAAAGGCCAGGAACCATACAAAAGATTGTACCAATTTCTTTTTCTATACCAAACTATACTCCTATGCAGTCTAGAAATGCACCCGAATTCCAAGAATACTTTAATACAATTTGGAAGGAGCTGAACCATCATGGATAAAATATCTCCTATACAACAAAAATTTATCTCCAACCACCAAAAAAGGAAACGGTTTGTCCTATGTCTCCGTTTCCTTATCTTAATTCTATTTTTTGCTTCTTGGGAGCTATCTGCTAGAATAGGGTTTTTAGATTCCTTTATCTTCAGCAGCCCAAGCCGCATTTTACGTTGTATGGCACAAATGGCATCTGATGGATCTCTATTCTACCACACAGGTGTCACTATTGCAGAAACTATAATTAGCTTTTTTTTAATAACTGTTATTGGTATTCTATTTGCTATCCTACTTTGGTTAAACCAAAGCCTTTCTGAAATTTTGGAACCATATTTAGTGGTACTTAATAGTTTGCCAAAAACGGCTTTGGCCCCTGTACTAATTGTATGGCTTGGCAATAATATTAAAACCATTATCGTAGCGGCTGTTTCTGTAGCAGTATTCGGTACGATTCTTACTATTTATACAGGATTCCAAAGTGTAGACCCAGAAAAAATTAAATTAATCTATACGTTCCGTGGGACAAAAAAAGATATTCTATACAAGGTAATCCTTCCAAGCACTGTGCCGCTTATTATTAGTACAATGAAAGTAAATATTGGGCTTTCTTTAGTAGGTGTTATTATTGGAGAATTCCTTGCAGCAAATGCAGGGCTTGGATATTTAATTATCTATGGAAGCCAAGTATTTAAACTTGACTGGGTATTAATGAGTATCTTAATTTTGTGTTTACTGGCTGGTATCTTATATTTACTTACTGGCTCATTAGAAAAACGTTATGGCAAAATAAAATAATAGAATATCCAAAAAGGGAATTGTTGCAAAAAATGCAGCAGTCCCTTTTATTTTACTTTTACCTTCCTATTTCTATATTACCTAACTGCATTATATATTGTATATAATCTAGTAAAGCATACATTTTCCTATTTGGTTCCCCATTCACCTTTACAATATATTCCCTTTGGCTCAATATCTCCCTGCACAATATAAGAAAACCTTCTGGTATATTCTTTTCTAAAAAAAGAGAACATGTAATTGCATCCCATACAGCCAAAAAATTTTGATACTCTTCTTGTCCCAATATATGCTTTATTCTATTACTAGAAAATATTGTTTTTCGGAGAAAACAGAAGCCTTGTTCTACTTCTCCATCTAAAACAGCTTGTATACATTTTATGGCTTCTTGTGTGCTTGCCATATTCCTTAACAAACTATATTCTTTTGATTGTAGTTCTATGGTATCCGCCACAGCAATAATCAATGGCTTTTCCACAGAACTATCCTCTATACATAAAATACTACCACTAGCGCAGGGAAACACCATTGTATTATCAATATATCCTATTTTAACTTCTTCCAAGCATATTTTTCTTATATAGCCTGCTATTATTTTATCTATTGTTTCCATTCTATTGAATAAATCGTTATCCAATATTTCACAAATAATTTGAAAGCCATAAGATATCCCTAATTTGTAATTCTCTTCTTCTAATTTATTTAAAATAGTGTCTTTTATGGATAATTCTTTTTCTTGTTCCATTATAATAATCACTCTATTCTTGTTTTTTTATTAGATATTCCTGAATATAAGCAGAAGCTTCTTCCTCTGATAACCAAAATCTTTTTTTTAGTTCTTTTAAAATATTAGCAGCCCCCATTCCCATCTCATTTAATAGAGCAATCATAGCAAAAATTCCTTCTTCTCTCCCTTCTTCCCTTCCTTCTTCCCTTCCCTCTTCTCTTCCTTCCATTCTTCCTTGTTCTTTATACAAATCTTCTCTAGTGAGCATATCATAAATCATATTTGTGCCCTCCCTATTATTTAAAATTCTTTGCAAATATCCTTGTTTCTTATACCATAAGAGTATATCCCGAATTACCTTTTCCGCACGATTTGAAGTTATTGTATTTTTTTCCAACCTGCAAATACCTTTATATGTACCTACAAGCATAGCATATTGAATTAATTCATATTCTAAAGTTCCAAATCGTTCTGGGACCTTATGGTTATCATAAAAATTTACTGCTTCCTCTTTTGTAATCCGCAGATCAAAACTATGGACAACCAATTCTAAATCAAAATTTTTTGTATTATTCCTGTTATATGATTTATAAGCATCCGAAAGACGCATATCTGAACTTATATCATTTTTTACTTGTTTTACTGGAACAATTCCTGTTAAAAAATTATAACACTTTATTTCTGGTAGATGGATCAACTTATCACTATAAAGCAATGTTATTTCTGAAGCCTCACTTGTTTTAGGTACTTTTTTTGATTCTTTCATTTGTTTCATTTCCATCCGTGCTATATCTTGTAAGCCTTCTACAATATAAAGCAATAATCTAAATGGCATATTTGGACAGTTACTAGATTGATGCTCCATAAAATAATAATATGTTTGGTTTAATAAAAAAGATAAATCATTTTCCCTACTTTCAAATATGGTAGATGTAATCATTTTTTTCTCAATATCAGATATCTCACAATCCATTCCAAGAAAAGATAATAAGTTTTGTATTCCTTCCAAACTCTGAAAAATTAACTTAAATGTCGTATCTGCAAATTTAAAGTCCATTTTATCCCCCTTTTCTCTTACTGAAAATCTTCTAATAAAATTTCCTTTTCCTCTCCTTTCTTTACATCCACACAACATTCTTTTCCTTGGTATTTTACTAAAACCTTTTTTTCTTGTTTCATTGTTAGCTCTGCTTTTACAAGTTTCCTTTCTTTCCATTCTACTTGGATTATTCCGCCACCCTTTACACAAATACCGCAAATTCTCCCATTCTTCCATGTTTTTGGCAATGCAGGGAGCAAAACAATGCATGTTTCACTACTTTGGACTAACATCTCAATAATACCTGCTGCCGCCCCAAAATTTCCATCTATTTGAAATGGTGGATGCTTGTCAAATAGGTTTGGATATGTAGATTTCGCAAAAAGCTGAATTAAATTTTGGTATGCCTGTTCTCCATCCCATAATTTTGCATAATGGTTTAAAATCCATGCCCGGCTCCAACCAGTATGCCCTCCGCCATGTTCCAATCTTCTTTCTAATGTTTTTTTTGCTGCCTCTGCTAACTCAGGGGTTTCATCCACGCAAATCTGGCTAGATGGATGTAATCCATATAAATGTGAAATATGACGGTGCCCCTTATCTTTTTCTTCATAATCTTCTGGCCATTCCATTAAATACCCTTTTTCTGATATTTGCATTGGATATAATTTTTCTTTTGCCATTTTTATTTTATTATCTAGCTCATCAGAAATACCAAGTATTTTTGCTGCCTGGTTACATTGCTCAAATAAATCCCTTAAAATCTGGTTATCCATTGTTACGCCAAACGTATTTGCGCCACTGTGCCCATTTTTTAAAATAAACGTATTTTCTGGTGACACAGATGGGCATGTTACTAAATATCCCTTATATTCCACCAAAAAATCTAAGAAAAATTCTGCAGCTTCCCTCATAATAGGAAATACTGATTCTAAAAACTCTATATCTTGTGTGTATAGATAATGGGTCCATTGGTGGGTACATAGCCACGCCGCCCCCATTACCCAATAAGAACCTGGGTTCCAATAATCTTGCACACAGCAATCTCCAAAAATATCTGTATTATGATGGGCTACAAACCCATGGCATCCATATAATTCTCTTGCTGCTTTTCTTCCATTTGGAAGCATTTTTTGTATTAAACTAAATAATGGCATATGGCACTCTGGAAGATTTGCACTTTCTGCTAACCAATAATTCATTTCTGTATTAATATTAATAGTATATTTTGATTCCCAAGAAGGTTTTAATTCCTTATTCCATATTCCTTGTAGATTTGCTGGAAGATTCCCAGGACGGCTGCAAGAGATCATTAAATATCTTCCATAATCCAAATAGATAGGCGCCAGCCCTGCTTCTTCCCCTATTTTTGCAAGCTCTAGGCGTTCGTCCGTTGGAATGCCTTTATATTTTTCTAGATCATCTAAAACCAGCTTTACTCTGCCAAATAATGATTGATAATCCTTTATATGGCATAACAATAATGCACTATAATTTTGTGCTAATAATATATCCAACTTATTAGAAAGTTTTAATTGAAGCATATTTTGCATACAATTACTAAAACTTCTTTCATATTGTTCTGGTTCAGTTAATTCTTCTTCAAATTCCTCTTTCCTTATTATATAATGTTTCCATTCTTCCTCTTTTTCTTCTTTTGTATAATGATAGGTACAATCTGCACTAAATACTAATACCACTTCTGACGCATTACAGACAACCAAATGCTCCCCTATTGTCTGTATACTGCCATCCACACTCATTGCTTTTATGGACATTGCATATTCAAAACCGCCTCTCCCAAGGTTCCCATACAAGCATAAGCCATTTTGCCCAATTTTATGTATTCCCTCATAGGAATTTTTACAACGATCCAGATTTACTGTAAAATTAAGTTCCCCTTCTTTTGAAGCTGTAAAGCGCATTATCATCGCATCTGCCGGATAAGAAAAAAAACTTTCCCTTGTATAAACAATCCCGTTAATTGTATAGCATATTTTAGAGACTGCCCTTTCTAAATCTAATTCCCTATAATAATTTGATGTTTCTTTTGTTATAGTATGTTCTAATCCATTCTCTGCTGGAGAATAAAATTGTATAAAAATATCCCCTAACGTTTGATAAGACGGCATACTTTTAGGGCAGCCAGAAAAAGACCACTTCATAAGCTGCTCTGCTTCTTCTATTTTTCCATCAAATAATAGCTCTCTAACCTTAGGCAAATTTTTCAAAGTATCTTCATTGTTCCTATTTTTTTTGCTTCCATACCAAATACTCTCTTCATTTACTTGTATCTGTTCTTTTTCAATCCCGCCATAAACCATTGCCCCCATCCTGCCATTGCCAAGCGGCAAGGCTTCTTCCCACTCTTTGGCAGGCTTATTATACCATAACTTGCTCATTCCCATTATCCTCTCTGCCTATTAAAATTAATGCTATACTTTCGGTTTTCTCTTCCCTGTAAATTCTTTTGAAACAATTTTATATATACAAATCGTCTTTATATGGGCTTCTTGGAATTCTACTCGTTTTCCAGCTTGTTGGTAATACATTAATGACAATGCCTTACATTTTTCTTGGACATTATCTAAAAATTCTACTTTTCCATATCCAATTACACTAGAATAATAATATCCTGACTTACATGGGACATCTGCATAAATGGGTTCCCCTTCCATTGATATTTCAAAGCATACATTTGGGTTCTTTTTTAAAATATTTATTTTTTTCCCATCTTTTGCACTGTGAAAGACTAATTCCAACGTACCATCCTCTAAAATCTGATACCCATAACTTAAAGGCACTACATAAGGTTTTTCATTATCTACCATAGCTACATGGCAAGTTTTACATTGCTTAAGAATCTCCTCTATCTGGTTCTTATCTGTTACTTCTCTGTCTTTCCTTCTCATACATTCCCTCCGTTTTTCTTTGATATAATTATTATAACATTTCTATACTAAATTACAATGGACTTTATTCCTCTGCTACCTTCGTCCTGTTCTGCTTGACGCGCCCTAATTGTTGTATTATAATCAGATAATATGTAACTTATCATTCCTCCCATGACAAAGGAGATTTTGCTTATGGATAATACACAAAAAATTCAATTATTTGAAAAAGACCCTATTGCAAAAGCTGTTATGACAATGGCAATTCCTACTATTATTAGTTCTTTAGTTATGGTTATTTATAACCTGGCAGATACCTATTTTGTTGGAATGTTAAACGATCCCATACAAAATGCTGCTGTCACTCTTGCCGCCCCAGTCCTTCTTGCCTTTAATGCTGTAAATAACTTGTTTGGTGTCGGCAGTTCCAGTATGATGAGCCGTGCACTGGGTAAAAAAGAATATGATATGGTCCGCCGCAGTTCTGCATTTGGTTTTTATTGTTCCTTACTATGTGGCATTCTTTTTTCTCTTGGGTATACTATTTTCCAACATCCATTAATCTTTGTTTTAGGGGCTGATAAAGAAACTTATGCTGCTACTGCAGAATATTTAAAATGGACTGTTACATGTGGCGCTGCACCTGCTATCTTAAATGTTGTACTTGCTTACTTAGTACGTTCCGAAGGATCATCCCTCCATGCTAGCGTAGGGACAATGAGTGGCTGCTTATTAAATATCATATTAGACCCAATCTTTATTATGCCATGGGGGTTAAACCTTGGTGCTGCAGGGGCTGGGCTTGCCACATTTCTTTCTAACTGTGTTGCATGCCTGTATTTCTTTATCTTATTATTTATTAAACGAAAAAATACGTATGTCTGTGTCAACCCTGCTATGCTTAGTTTTAAAAAAGCTATCCTTATTGGAGTATGTGGTGTTGGAATCCCAGCGGCTATCCAAAACCTCCTTAATGTTACTGGCATGACAGTACTTAATAACTTTACTTCTTCTTTTGGTTCTGATGCCGTGGCAGCAATGGGTATTGCCCAAAAAATCAATATGGTTCCCCTATATTTTTCCTTAGGGCTTTCACAAGGGCTTATGCCGCTTATTAGTTACAATTATGCCAGTGGGAATATTGATCGGATGAAAAAAGCGTTGCTTTTTGCTACTAAAATTTCTTTGGCATTTATGTTTACTGTTTCTATAGGTTATTATTTTGGGGCTGGCTTCCTAACTAGGCTATTTATGAAAAATGAAACCATTGTAGCCTATGGCAGCCGTTTTTTACAAGGGCTTTGTTTAACACTTCCATTTTTATGTATGGATTTTCTTGCCGTTGGCGTTTTCCAAGCTTGTGGCTTAGGGAAAAAAGCATTTATTTTTGCTATTTTAAGAAAAATTATATTAGAAATCCCAGCATTATATATTTGGAATTCTATTATGCCTCTCTATGGATTAGCCTATGCACAGCCAACAGCAGAAGTTGTCCTTTCTATTGCCGCTGTTATTGTACTTTACCAGCTATTCCATAAATTAGAACATAAATAAGGGGTTAACCTCATTATAGGAATTCTTTTATTTCCATAATGAGGTTAAACAATTACGAAACACTTGGTTTAATGGTTCCCATTCTCTCTTCCTATCCTCTTTTTTTATTTCTAATTTTTCTTTTAATTCTGCCAAATTTTGCAGGATATATGTGTTTATGCTTTCTATTTGCTCTCCTTTTTCCGCCTCTGTCATTTGTATTTTCTTATTACGCAATTGTTCTACGCTTTCTTTTAACTTATCTTCTAGTACAGCCTTTTCTAAATCGGAAAATAATACAGGCGGAGGGACTTGTTCTTTTTCTATCCATTTACATGCTAATATGGGCCTTAATACATAAAAATATTTTTTATACAATACCTTCTCTTCTTGTAAATATTCATAAAAATTCTTTTTTGCCGTAGCATAATAATGGTACATAGCTGATTTACAAGAAAAATATTTTTCTGATACTTGCCTTACTTGTTCCCATTCTGGAATAGAAGTATATATAATGGGCGAATTGCTCCATTCAAATACAGTTGCATTCGATTTATAAACATGTTGTAATGTCTTAGATAAGTCCCATCCATTTATATCTAATATCTCATTTAACTCCCATTCTATAAAGTCTGGCTGTTCTTCTAAAGAAAGATAATGCTCCATTGGCCTTACATACACAAACCTTACATCATAATCGCTATCTGGTGAAGCAAACCCCCATGCCCTGCTTCCTGATTCTACCGCATAAAGAATTTTTACGTTCTGTTTCTTTTCTATTTCATGCAATTTACTTTGAATTACTTCTACTATTGCACTATCCAATTCTTTATATTTCATCTTTAACCACCTTTTCATTTACTTCCATTACCAAATCTTGTACGGCTTCTATATCTGGTTCATCTGGTAAAATAGTATGTTTTGCTGCATAGTCTAATTTCTTTTCATAATCAGTTACTATCTCATAAAACTCGCTCTGAAATGTCCCATCTTCCTTTTGGTATTCTCCATTTCGAATTGCAAGTAAAAGTTTTTGTTCTTTTTGGCGGTAAGTACATACTTCCCCTTTTTCTAGAATATCAATTGCCATCATAAATAACCTTACTAAGTGCATTGCATGTTTATTTAGGTGGTTATTATCTTTTTTCTTATTTCGTTTTCCAAGCTTGTCATAATCCTTTACTATATTATTCATTTCATTCCAAATATTTTTATAGTCACGAAGTGGATAATGTGTTAATGTAATATCTGCAAAAATCTCTGTATCAAATTCTGGCTGTTTTGAAATATCTGTATAAAGATGGATTGCCCCATTTTCAAATTTTTCATACCTACGTTTAAAATCATACATTGCATTTTTTACGGAATTAAAGATATGTTGTTCCTTTTCCTTTTGTGGGTACGAATCTCTTGCTAATGCGTTTTGCAGCCTACGGAGCTGCGCATCTGCATATCCGCCAAAAGACTGGATAGCACGTTTCGATAAAAATAATTTTGTATGCCTTAATAATTCTTTCCCAATTGGATGGAGATATAAATAATGTTCTTTATTTAATCCCATTAATTCTAGCGTATTTGGATTACAGTCTAGCATTAGTTGAATTATTTTATAAAAAGAATAAATTGTAGTATCCGTATTATTATCCACATATTGTTCAAACTTTGTTAATCCAATTAAATCGGACTTTCTATTTAATGTTATCCCACGAATATCTATATCACTATTTTCATTATTTGTCCCATAGGAATAACTCCCTGCAAGCCCCAGGAGAATAATATATTTTCCCAGATGGATATCTGTTTTTAAAAAATGGTATGTATCTGTTTCTATCATAGCCGAATAATCCATTTCTTCCACCGCCGTTCTTTCTTTGTATTATACAAAACGTTTCCCAAAACATAACAGGGTACTGCGTAAGGCTGCAGTACCCTGTATTTTACTTGATTTACCTAAATTATTCTACATCATACAGTTTAGACAATTTTACTAAATATTCATATTTCTCTTTTGCACCATTTTCTGCCTTAGTAAACAATTCTGCTGCCCTTTCTGGATTAGAGCGTACTAAAGAACTGTAACGCACTTCATTCTTAAGGAAATCCTGATAATTTGCGCTAGGGGCCTTAGAATCTAACTGGAATGGATTCTTCCCTTCTGCCTTAAGGCGAGGGTCAAACCGGAACAGATGCCAGTAACCAGCTAATACTGCATTTTTCTCTTCTGTCTGTGCTACTGTCATGCCGCCTTTAATCCCATGGTTAATACATGGCGCATATGCGATAATAATAGATGGGCCTGGATAACTTTCTGCCTCAGAAATTGCCTTAATACACTGGTTATAATCTGCGCCCATTGCTATCTGTGCTACATATACATATCCATAGCTCATAGCTATTTGTGCTAAATCCTTTTTCTTTACTTCCTTACCGCCTGCAGCAAATTGTGCAATCGCGCCTGTTGGCGTAGATTTCGAAGACTGCCCGCCTGTATTCGAATATACTTCTGTATCAAATACTAAAATATTGACATCCCTGCCACTTGCTAGTACATGGTCCACGCCGCCAAAACCAATATCATATGCCCAGCCGTCACCACCAAATATCCATTGGGACTTCTTAGAAAGCATATCCGCATCTTTTAAAATATCTTTTGCCTTTTCACATCCGCTTTCATTTACACTAGTTGTTAAAGCAGCAATTAATTTTGTTGTTGCTTCTCCATTTTCTGTTCCACATAAAAATGTATCCAAATAAGCATTACATGCTTCTTTTACATACTCTTTTTCTGTGGTATCCCTTAATTCTGTTACTTTATTTTGCAGGCCTTTCCTCATCGCATTTTGCGCAAGGAACATACCATAGCCAAACTCTGCATTATCTTCAAATAAAGAATTTGCCCAAGCAGGCCCTTTCCCTTCCTTATTCACAGTATATGGCGTAGAAGGAGAGGAATTTCCCCAAATAGAAGAACATCCCGTTGCATTAGCAATATACATCCTATCCCCAAATAACTGTGTTACTAATTTAGCATAAGGAGTTTCCCCACAACCTGCACATGCGCCAGAGTACTCTAATAGTGGCTGTTTAAACTGGCTTCCTTTTACTGTGGTTGTTTTAAATTTATCTAATACTTCCTGCTTTATTGGAAGAGAACGACCATAATTGAAAATATCTTGTTCTTTTCTATTTTCTTCTAATGGATCTAATACCAACGCCTTATTTCCCTTCATACCTGGGCAAACATTTGCACAAGAACCACATCCTGTACAATCTAATGCAGAAATCGTTACACCAAAATAATATCCTGGCATGCCTGTCATTGCTTTTAACTTCATATCAGAAGGAGCTTGGTTCTTTTCTTCCTCTGTCAATACTGCCGGGCGAATTACTGCATGAGGGCATACATAAGAACAGAAATTACATTGGATACAATTCTCTGGAATCCACTTTGGAACATCTACCGCAATACCCCTCTTTTCAAATGCAGATGCGCCAGATGGTGTTGATCCGTCTACATAATCCTTAAATGCAGATACAGGGAGTTTATTCCCTTCTTGTGCATTAATTGGGATCTGGATATTATTTACAAAATCTACTACATCCTGCCTATTCCCAGATGCTTTCATTGACATATCTTCATTCTTTGCATCTTTCCAACTTTCAGGAATCGTAATTTCTACCACATCTTGTATTCCTCTGTCAATTGCTTTATGGTTCATGGCAACTACAGCATCGCCCTTTCTTCCATACGTAGCAGTTGCTGCATCCTTCATATACTTTACAGCATCTTCTACTGGAATCACATTTGCAAGCTTAAAGAAAGCAGCCTGAAGCACGGTATTAATACGCCCGCCAAGCCCTATTTCTTTACCAATCTTAATACCATCAATGGTATAGAACTTTATATTATGCTCTGCCATATACCGTTTTGCCTGTCCTGGAAGATGGGCCTCAAGCTGCTCCATATCCCAGCCGCAATTTAACAAAAATGTCCCGCCATCTTTAATATCCTGAACCATATTGTACTTATGTACATAGGAAGGATTATGGCATGCTACAAAATTGGCTTTTGAAATCAAGTATGTGGACTGAATCTTATTCTTGCCAAAACGCAAATGAGAAATGGTTACGCCGCCAGATTTCTTAGAATCATAATCAAAATATGCCTGTGCATACATGTCTGTATGATCCCCAATAATCTTAATAGAATTCTTATTTGCGCCTACTGTCCCGTCTGCGCCAAGCCCCCAGAATTTACAGCTAATAGTAGATTCTGGTGTAGTATTTGGGTTCTTTCCAATTGGAAGGGACAAATTTGTTACATCATCTTCAATGCCTATTGTAAATTTCTTCTTTTCTGTATTTTCATATACTGCAATAATCTGCGCTGGGGTAGTATCTTTTGAGCCAAGCCCATAACGCCCAGAATATACTGGAATATCTTTAAACTCACTATCCTTTAAAGCAGCAACCACATCTAAATACAATGGCTCACCAAGGGCACCTGGTTCTTTTGTCCTATCCAATACAGAAATCTGCTTTACAGTAGAAGGAATTGCCTGTATTAAATGCTTTGCACTAAATGGCCTATATAAACGGACTTTTATTACGCCAACTTTTTCGCCAGACTTCATTAAATAATCAATCGTTTCATCAATTGTTTCACATACAGATCCCATTGCAACAATCACTTTTTCTGCATCTGGGGCACCATAATAATTAAATAATTTATAATCTGTGCCAATCTTTTTATTTACTTTATCCATACACTCTTCTACAATAGCAGGGATTGCATCATAATATGGATTACATGCTTCCCTTGCTTGGAAGAAAATATCTGGGTTCTGTGCAGAACCTCTCTGGCATGGATGTTCTGGATTGAGCGCATGGCGGCGGAACCTGTCAATTGCCTCCATATCGACCATATCTTTTAAATCCTCATAATCCCACATTTCAATTTTCTGAAGTTCATGGGAAGTACGGAATCCGTCAAAGAAATTAATAAATGGGACACTTCCTTTAATGGCAGCACAATGTGCAACTGGAGTTAAATCCATTACTTCTTGTACTCCGCCACTACACAACATTGCAAAACCTGTCTGGCGGCACGCATATACATCAGAATGATCTCCAAAAATAGACAGAGCATGGCTTGCCAAAGCACGGGCAGACACATTGATTACTCCAGGAAGCAATTCCCCTGCAATCTTATACATATTTGGAATCATTAACAAAAGTCCTTGGGAAGCAGTAAATGTAGTAGTCAGTGCGCCTGCTGCCAGTGATCCATGTACTGTGCCTGCTGCGCCTGCTTCCGACTGCATCTCTGTTACCTGGACTTCTTGCCCAAAAATGTTCTTTCTTCCTTCTGTTGCCCATTTGTCTGCTAATTCAGCCATTGGGGAAGAAGGTGTAATAGGATAGATTGCTGCTACATCCGTGTAGGCATAAGACACATGAGCCGCAGCCGTATTTCCATCCATTGTTTTCATTTTTCTAGACATTCTTAACCCTCCTAAATTTTATACATATTTCATGTAAGGACCACTGGTTCGGTGGTAATTACTCTTATTTTAATATATTTTTCTAAATATTACAAGCTTATTCAAAAATTGTCCTTTCCAATTTAATATTTTGTCGTTCCACTTGATGTAATAATCCATTTAATAAACCTGCCTTTTGGAACAGGTGTTTTAGAAAAGGTAATGGCAGACAAAAATTTTTCCTTTGCCTGTTGCAGCTTTTCTAAATCATTGCCATACATAGTAGCAATACTTTCTCCTTCCTTTACTGCATCCGAAATCTTTTTGTGCATCACTACGCCTACAGAAAGATCTATTTTACTTTCCTTTGTCTCCCTGCCTCCTCCTAGTATAGCAGACACAATGCCAATCTCTTCTGTTTCTATTTTCTCAATAAACCCATCTGCCTCTGCCTTTATCTCCATTATAATAGAAGCTTTAGGAAGCATAGTCGTATCATAAACAGCCCTCTCATCGCCTCCTTGCATTTTTACTAATTCTGCTAGTTTTTTTAAGGCACTTTTATCTTCAATTGTTTTTAGCAACATCTCTCTTGCCTCTTCTACACTAGAAGCATGTTTGGTATATGCTACCATATAAGAGCCAAGTGTAAGGCATAATTCCAATAACTCCTTAGAACCTTCCCCATTTAATGTATCAATGGCTTCTTTTACTTCCAGTGCATTACCTACTGCATATCCCAATGGCTGGTTCATATCCGAAATAATCGCTACCGTTTCTTTTCCAGCACTAGTCCCAATTTTTACCATTTCACGGGCAAGAGCAACTGCATCATCTTCACGCTTCATAAATGCGCCGCTGCCTGTTTTTACATCTAGCACAATTACATCAGCCCCTGCTGCCAGCTTTTTACTCATAATACTAGATGCAATTAAAGATAATTGATCCACGGTTGCTGTTACATCCCGAAGCGCATATAATTTCCTATCCGCTGGGGCCAAATCTGCTGTTTGCCCTATAATGGCAATCCCTATCTGATTTACATAATCAATAAATTCTTGGTTTGTAAAAGAAGTAGACAACCCCAGAAAACTTTCCAGCTTGTCAATAGTCCCGCCAGTATGCCCTAACCCTCTTCCTGCCATTTTTGCGATTGGGACTTTACAAGCTGCCACCATAGGCCCCAGTACTAAAGATGTTTTATCGCCGACCCCGCCTGTACTATGCTTATCTGCTTTTAGCCCTTCAATTTTGGATAAGTCAATAATATCCCCACTATATGCCATAGCCATAGTAAGTGCAAACGTTTCCTCTTCTGTCATCCCTTTAAAATAAATTGCCATCATTAATGCTGACATCTGATAATCTGGGATTTCGCCTTTTGTATAGCCTTCTACCATAAAATTAATTTCCTCTTTTGTAAGCGCAAGCCCATTCCTTTTCTTCATAATAATATCATACATCCGCATAGAACCGCCTCCTTTCTGCATTTTTCAGGATTTCTAAACAGTCGGCTTAATCCTGCACAAAAAGCTTTCTCCAATTGCCAGTGGCATCAATCCAAAAAGCTCTGCCACTGTCTGTCCTATATCTGCAAAACTTTTTCCTGTCCCTAGATTGACATTTTGTTTTAATTTTTTACCATAGAAAAGGACTGGGACATATTCCCTAGAATGATCGGTACTTGGCGTAGTAGGATCACAACCATGGTCTGCCGTAAGAACTAAAATATCTTCCTCTTCCATTGCCTCTAAAATATCTGGCAATACAGCATCAAACTCTTCTAATCCCTTTGCATATCCATACACGTCATTGCGATGGCCCCATTTCATATCAAATTCCACCAAATTCGTAAAAATAAGCCCTTCTGTTTCTCTTTTCATATATTGGATCGTTTTCCTTACCCCATCCATATTGTCCTTTGTATGTACTGCATCTGTAATACCTTTTCCAGCAAAAATATCCTCTATTTTCCCAACAGCGGCTACTATAAGCCCTTTTTCCTTTATCCGTTCCAATAAATGATCAGACGGCGGCTGCAAAGAAAAATCCTTTCTTTCTGCCGTCCTGCTATATTGCCCTTTATAGCCCTCAAACGGCCTCGCTATCACTCTTGCCACTGCATCTTTCCCAGTTAAAATCTTCCTTGCCTTTTCACACATCTGATATAATTCTTCCACTGGATAAACCGATTTATGGCAGGCAATTTGAAACACGCTGTCTGCAGAAGTATACACAATCGGATACTTTGTCCTTTCATGCTCCATGCCCAGCCGTTCTATAATCTCTGTCCCAGATGCAGCACAATTCCCAAGTACTCCCTCAACATTTGCTTCTTTTTTGAATTGCTCTATAACCTCTTTTGGAAATCCATTTGAATATACAGGAAATCCCTGTTTCGAATAAATACCTGCCATTTCCCAATGGCCTGTTGTAGTATCCTTTCCATTAGACAGCTCTGCCAAACGGCCATAACAGCCAATAGGTGCTTCTATCGGCTCTATCCCAACCATACCCTCTATATTGCCAAGCCCCAATTTTCTCATATTTGGCAAAGAAAGCCCTGCTGCCTTTGCAATATTCCCAAGGGTATTACTACCTATATCGCCAAACTTTCCTGCATCTGGCAGTTCTCCCATCCCTACACTATCTAATACAATCCATATAACCCGTTTCCCCATATAATGCCCCTTTACCTTTAACAGTATTTTCAATTTATAGCTGCTTTATGCAAAATCCACGATTCTATCATTTCCCTAGTTCCCTTTACACTTCCTTGTACCATTTCTGCCTTTCCACCACCTCTTCCTTGAAAGGCGTCTTGGAATTCTTTTCCGAACCCTCTTACATCTTTTGTCCGGCTCCCAGCCACAAATTGATATTCTCCATCTTCCTTCCCGCTTAGCACAACACAAATACCATCCGTTTTTTCCATACCTAAATTTACTAACATACGGATTTCATTTCCGTTCAAGTCAGGCTCAAACATGCAAATGAATGGCTGGTTTTCTTCTAATTGGCTTACTTTAATAGCAAACATCTGCTGTTTTAGCAAGCTTAACTTTACCTTGCAAGAATCTAATTCTTCTTTTATATGCGCTGTTGCACTAAAAACATCTGTTTGTTTTGAGGAAAGTAAAACGGATATGGACAAAATTTGCTCCGACTTTTGGTTATAATCAGCAAGGGCCCGAAACCCACATACCATTGTCACCCTAGTCCCGCCTTTATATCGTTGCCCTCCCAGTAATTTAATCATTCCTATTTCTCCTGTATACAATACATGTGGGGCACAACAGGCACAACAATCATATTCTGGTATGGTTACAATCCTAACATCACCATTCAATTCTATTTTACTTCTGTAATCCATAGATGCTAAAATATCCTTATTTGGAAATTCCGTTTGGACTTTAATATTTTTTATCACTGCCTCATTTGCTTTCTTTTCTATTATAAGCAAATCTTCTTTTGTTAATTCCCCATTAAAATCCATTGTTACATCTGTCCCAAGGTGGAACCCCACATTTTCATAACCAAACTGCTGATGTACTAACCCAGACACAATATGCTCTCCTGTATGGTTTTGCATCCGGTCAAACCGTTTTTCAAAATCTAATTTTCCCTTTACCTTTGTGCCTACAGCAATAGGTTCTGTACTAATATGGTAAATAACCCCATTTTTCTCCTTGGCATCTTGTATTGCAACTTGGTTTAAAAATCCTGTATCCGCAGGCTGCCCGCCGCCTTCTGGAAAAAATGCCGTCCGATCTAACACAATCTGGAAAAGCCCTTCTTTCCCTTCCTTTTTCTCACATGCCAATACTTCTGCCTCAAATTCAGATAAATGGCTATCTTGGTAAAATAATTTTTCTGTTTCTAACATCCTGTCTCCTTTTTCAAATTTCTCTAATTCTTGGCATAATACTACAAAATCTTCATAAACAGTAATGGTTTGGAGATATCGGAAATCAAGAATATATCCTGAATCAATATGCCTTAAAAAATCTGCATCCCACAATGGAACCACATTCCTCCCCTACCTATAAGGAAGAGGAATCCTTGCTGTTGATTGTTGAGAAATCAATCTCAAAATCCTCATATATTCCTACTTTTACTCTATCTGTAAGTGTGTACTCTTCTACTGTACCATATTTAAAATTATAGACGGTAATCCGTTGTTTAGTAGGGTCAACAATCCAATACTCCTTAACTTTTGCTGTACCATATTTTAATAATTTTTTATTATAATCCATAGAACGGCTTGAAGGTGAAACAATTTCAATAATCCAATCTGGTGCACCAACACATCCTTCATCTGTCAATTTATTTTTATCACAGATCACAGAAATATCAGGCTCTACATAAATTTCTTTATTCGCATTTAAAAATACTGCAAATGGCGCAGGATATACTTCACAATCTCCATTTTTACTTTGAATATAATTCTCTATTGCCCAATCCAAAAAATGGACAAACTTTTGATGTATTCTTCCAGGTGTTGCCATCATATATATTTGCCCATCTATCAATTCTGCCCTTTGGCCCTCTGGTAAATCATATATATCATCTATTGTATAATACTCCATTTTCCCTATTGCATCCATTCTTTAACACTCCCCTTTCTTTTTATTATATATTCTACCTCTTAACGTTGCAAGCTGTCTTTTATTCTTTGTATCCTATTATAGCAATAATATCCTTCTCTTTTGTAAGGCAAGCAATATTTTTTCCCTCTTCTATTAATTCTTTTGTACAATCAACAATATTCCTTCCAGCATTATTTGGCACCTTTAATAATACTTTATAATCCTCCTTATATACTCCATTGTTATATTCTATAAATATTTCCTCTAATTCTTCTAAACTTATTTCTTGTGCAGGCAGCCATGAAAATATATCTGTTATTTTCATTTTATTTTTCTCCTATTTTTTAATTTTTACTAAATTTTTGTACTAGAAAAGTCTTTTTTTATAATTATAATTTCAATCCTAATAAGAGTTTAACATATCTTTTACTAGAAATATAGCTACTATATGGCAAAACTTTTTTCTTTTTCTTGACAGATAGGTAACTTGTTGCTATACTACTAAATAGTAACAAGTTACTTATAAGGAGTATTTACATGAATTTAGACGATTTTATTATTAAATTTTCAACTACTACAGAAGATCAAAAAAAAGCTATTTTTAGTACATTATTTATTGCTGGGAACAAACTACAAACACTTTTTGATCATCATATTCCTGAACTATCACTTAAACAATTTATGTTGTTGTCAATTATTAAACAATTCAAAGAACCTTTTACTTTTACCCAATTAGGGAACTTAATGGGATGTTCCAGGCAAAATATTAAAAAATTAGCAAATCTTCTAACTAAAAAGGGATTTATTACCATTCAACAAAGCCCCTGTGATACAAGGGCTATGTGTATTTACCCTACCAAAAAAGTTACCACTTATTTTGAAAATGACTTTTTGAAATACCAAAAAGAATTGTCCTATCTTTTTGAAGTATATACAGAACCAGAAATTGAATCTCTTTTTATTCTTTTATCAAAGTTATATACTGGAATAGAAAATTTAGAAAAGAAAACCACAAATGCAATACAAAAATCAGAGAAAGGAGCCATTAATAAATGAATACAGCCGTTATTTATACTTCACAAACTGGTTTTACCAAACGTTATGCCCAATGGATAGCAGAGGCAACAAACGCAGACTGCTTGGAATTATCAAAAGCAAAAACGAAAAATATGGATCATTATAACACAATTATTTTTGGAGGCTGGGCATGTACAGGCGGTATTAAAAAACTAAAATGGTTTAAAAATAACATTAACAAATGGGCAAATAAAAAACTAATTGTCTTTTGCGTTGGCGGCAGCCCCATTGACAACCCAGCAATTGAACCTGCACTTAAGTCAAACTTTACTGAAGCAGAATTAAAAAGGGTAACTGTATTTTACTGCCCAGGCGGGTTTAATTACGAAAAAATGCCTATTTTATCTAAATTTATGATGGCCATATTTATTAAAACACTAAAAGCAAAAAAGGACAAGAAAAAAACAGATAAAGAAATGATTAAAATGCTTTCTTCCTCTTATGATATTTCAAATAAAAAATATATTGAACCAATTTTAGATTGTATCAATCACAAAGATATGCCTTATTAAAGGATATACCAATTCTCTTATTTACATTTTTCAATATACTGTGTTATAATTCTTAGCAAAGAAATAATATACTATAGAAAAGATAAAACAAATTTAAAAAACAATAAATTAGAATTATAAGGAAATAATTATGAAATATAATAAAACAATACTATTAAAAAATGGTATGGAATGCTATTTAAGAAATGGAACAGAAAATGATGGGCAGGCTGTACTTGATAACTTTAATTTAACACATGGCCAAACTGATTATCTACTTTCCTATCCAGATGAGAATAGTTTCGATGTAATACAAGAAACCCAATTTTTAAAAGAAAAATTGGAGAGTGAAAATGAGGCTGAAATAGTTGCCATATGTAACAATACTATTGTAGGGACTGCTGGAATTGAAGCAATAGGTACGAAATATAAGATAAAACATCGTGCCGAATTTGGCATTAGTGTTGCTAAAGAATTTTGGGGGCTTGGAATTGGGCAGGCATTAATGGCTGCATGTATCGAATGTGCAAGGACAGCAGGATATATTCAGCTTGAACTAAATGTAGTTGCTGAAAATACAAGGGCATTATCCATATATAAAAAAGCAGGGTTTATTGAATATGGCAGGAACCCTAAAGGCTTTTATTCCCGCATATCAGGATTTCAGGAAGTTATTTCTATGAGGTTAGAATTGTAATGGTTTAATATATAAAGCATGGCTTATCTAGCAACTAGGCAAGCCATGCAGAATGTTACCTTCTTGTATAGCAGGCTTTTATAACTAATATATAAGAAATATTCAAGCCCTATGGATATTAACTATACCCTATTTTTCTTCTTTAATAATTGACTATACTTTATAAACTGTAATAATGAAACGATAAATAGCATACTATTTATAGCAATTCCCAATAATATTTCTTTTTTTGACCATTTATACGCCAAAAATACTGCCGTATTTCCATTTCCCCCTCCAATTACAGTTGAAAATGCTAATTGAGATTGTATTATTAGGGTTATTAAACAAAATCCTATTCCTCCTAAAAAGATAGTAACAATGGCCCAGAAAAACATAACAAAAGTTTTTTCTTTTTTAAATTGGAAATATTCATCTTCATAACTAGCTTCAAATTCTTTTATTACTTCATCGGGAGTGCCCATTGCTAATAGAATATTATCTAGTGCTTCTCCCTCTTCAAGCCGCATTTGAATTTCACTTAATAATTCTAATTTTATATGTTTTTTAAGTTTAAAAGGCAACTTTAATCCTTTATATATTTTATTGACATATTGTTCTAACTTATTTTTCATTATTCTTCTCCTTTAAAACATTCCATACATTCACCGTTAAAGTATCCCAAAACGCTATTAACTCATCTAATTCTTGTTTACCTTCTGGCGTTATAAAATAATACTTTTTCGCCTTTTTCCGATCACTTGGAATTTCCCATTTACTAACAACAAACCCATTATCCTCTAACTTATACAAAATTGGATATAATGTTCCTTCTTTCACTTTAAAGAAACTATTACTTTTTTGATCCATTTCCACCAATAACTCATATCCATATTTTTTTCCTCCAGACAGTAATTTTAATACAAGAATTTTTAAAATTCCTTTTTTTATTTGATCCACATCCTTTGAAAGCAATTTTATCTCCCCTCCTTCATTATTTAGTATTACTAAATATATAGCATACCTTATTTTATTTGTCAATAAAAATTTCATACAATAATGCCTATTATTTAGATAATTATAAAAGTGGCTACTGTACAAAAACACTTCGTACAAGTAGCCACTTTATAATGCCTTATTTTCACAATTTTTCTATTACCATTCTTCTTTTATAAGAAGCATTATACAAACATAATATACCAACATGGGAACACTTACAATTTACACTTAAAATAAGATACTACACTTATTATAAACCCGCAGGTTCCCGTACATAAAAACATAACTGCCATACCACTTCCCATGCCAGCCCCTACTATTTTTGACAACCAGCCACTTACTTTATTACCAGAAAACATAAAAGGTTCAAACACATAATCTGCCAAATATCCCCCAAGGATAATTCCAATTGGTATGGTACTATATTGAATTGCATTTCTAACTGCAAATACCCTTCCCTGCATAAATACTGGTATTCTTTTATATAATACAGTATTCTGTCCTGCCATAATAAAAGGGATCGGTAAACTAGCGGCAATTGCAGCAAATGCCCACCAAAAAATATCCCTTCCCACCGCCATTATCAAATCTCCTAATAAAAATGATAATGCGGCAGCAATATAAATTGTTTTTACTTTATAATGCCTTTCTTTTTTTACAGAAACAAGAATACCTCCAACAATTCCCCCTATCCCCATACAGGCATTTACCACTCCAAGTATAAGATTATTTCCAGAGCTTCTTGCTAAAATCATTGGTGACAATATATTTTCATAAGTGAGCCTTGAAAAAAAGTTAATAAGAGCCATAGTAAACATCAGATACAAAATATCTTTTTCCTTTTTTAGAAAAAGATATCCTTCCATTATCCCAGCAAATGGCGAATTATATATGTTTTCTTCCATCTGTTCTGGAATGTCAATAAAAAACCATAATACACAAAATGCAGCTATAAAGCTTAATAAATCAATTAACAAAATAAGAGGAAGTCCGCCTATTGCATAAAAGGAAGCGGCAAGCATAGGGCTAAATACTACAATCATATTATTACTAAAAGAATTCATCCCACTTACATTTGAAATTTTTTCCTTTGGGACAAGCCTGCCTATTGCTACTGCTGACGCTGGCTGCTGGAACGCATTTGTAATGCCAATTATAATATGGACTACATAAATTGCCCAAATGGATAAATTGCCTTGCAGCAAACATATAAAAACTATCAATGACCCTGCTGCCGCAATACTATCTGATAAAAGCATAATGGTTTTCTTTTTATGCCTATCTATAAATCCCCCAACAAATAAACTACAAAAAATATATGGCACATAATGAAAAAATGACATTAGTGAAATGGACATGGCAGAATGGCTCTGCCCATATGCCCATAAAACTAATGAAAACCCTGTTATAGAGCTTCCTAATCCAGATACACTCTGGCTTAACCACAAAATTATATATTTTTTTAACCTTTTGTCCATTGTTTCAATCCACTCGCGGCAGTTAGGAGCCCATTATAGGAATTGCCTATGGCAGCAGGGGATACCGCTTTCGCCCCGCCCGCTACTGCTGTTATAATTATTTTGGACAATTCCTCCCCCTACCTAAGAAAAAGGAGAACCCTTGCTGTTCATTGTTAAAACTCTTTATTTCCACAAAACAGTATAACACAGATATCCTATCTTATCAATCTAACACCAAAGCCCTTTTATCCTAATATAATTTCCACTAATCTACTTATTGGCATTTCCCCCATATCTTGTTTATCTGTATCCGCATCACGCTGCCTAACGGATATTGTATGGTTTTTTTGTTCTTTTTCCCCAATAATTACCATATAAGGCACTTTATCCAATTGTGCCTCCCTAATTTTATACCCTAGTTTTTCATCCTTTATATCCATTTCTACACGGATTCCTGATAATTCTAATTCCTCCAAAACTTGTTCTGCATACACTATATATTTATTAGAAACAGGCAGTAATTTTACTTGTACAGGGGATAACCATACTGGGAATTTTCCTGCATAATGTTCTATTAATATCCCAATAAAACGCTCCACGGAGCCAAAAATTACACGATGTATCATAATAGGCCTATGTTTTTCCCCATCTGCCCCTATATATTCTATTTCAAATCTCTTTGGTAATTGAAAATCAAGCTGAATTGTCCCACATTGCCATGTACGGCCAATAGAATCCTTTAAATGAAAATCCAACTTAGGGCCATAAAATGCACCATCCCCCTCGTTAATTACATAAGGAATCCCCATAGAATCCATAGCATTTTGTAAAGCTTGTGTTGCAAGCTCCCATTCCTCTTCACTTCCAATACTATTCTCTGGCTTTGTAGATAATTCTACATAATATGGAAACCCAAATTTGGCATATACTGCATCGATCAATTTTGCCACTCTTTGAATCTCTTCCTCTACTTGTTCTTCCGCCATAAAAATATGTGCATCGTCTTGTGTAAACTCCTTGACACGCATTAACCCATGCAATTCCCCGGACTTTTCTGGGCGGTGGACAAGCCCGAGTTCTGCTAAACGAAGTGGTAAATTACGGTAAGAGTATTGCCCCTGCTTATATACTAGCATCCCACCCGGGCAGCTCATTGGCTTAATGGCATATTCTGTATTATCCACCATTGTTGTATACATATTTTCTCTATAATGGTCCCAATGCCCCGATCGTTCCCACAAGCCCCTGTTTAATATAATCGGCGTAGAAATTTCTTGATACCCTTCCTTTTTATGCAGCTCCCTCCAATAATTAAGCAAAAGATTTTTCAATATCATTCCTTTTGGTAAGAAAAACGGCAATCCTGCCCCTTCTTCCATTAATGCAAAGATTCCCAGTTGTTTTCCAAGTTTTCTGTGATCCCTCAATTTTGCCTCTTCTAACATATCTATATATTCTTCCATCTGGCTTGCCTTTGGAAAAGAAATACCATAGATGCGTGTCAGCCTTTTGCCCTTTTCATCTCCTTTCCAATAGGAACCAGAAATAGATAATAATTTTATTACTTTTACCTGGCATGTATTGGAAATATGTGGCCCAGAACAAAATTCCATATATTCCCCTTGCTTATAAAAACTAATTTTTTCCTGTTCTGGCAGGCTTTGTATTAATTCTACCTTATAATCCTCTTGGCGTTCTTGCATATATGCCTGTGCTTCCTTTTTGCTCACTTTATAAACCTGTAATGATAGAGATTCTTTTACAATTCTTTTCATTTCTTCCTCAACGGCAATTAACTCTTTCTCTGAAAAGGAAAATTCAAATTCAAAATCATAATAAAACCCATTTTCAATTGCAGGCCCAATGGCACATTTTGTTTTTGGGTACAAACGTTTTACGGCCTGGGCTAAGATATGTGCGCTTGTATGCCAAAATGCTTTCTTCCCTTCTAGCTCCTCAAAACCTTCTTCTACAATTTCTCCATTTTTTAATAGAACCTTCATTGTTGCTCCTTTCTGTTACAATCCTTTTATTTTGCAACAACATAAGAAAAGCACCCATAAGGCTACCTAAATAGCCTTAAGGGTGCATTTGCACGGTTCCACCTTAACTTTTCACTTCAGATTCCAACAAATCCTATCCTTTAACGCAGGCATACGGTAACACTTACTGTTTCAATCCTTGTAGGATATAAAATACTCTTCAGCATTACAGCTCAGGAATGGTTTTTGTCTATGTTCCTTATAAATGGCTCCCACCAAATGCCATTCTCTCTGGATAATTCTGCATAAACTACTCTTTCCGTCAGCGCTTTTCTTATATTGTTATATACACTTTACCAAATTCTTTGCCCCTTGTCAATAACCGATCTTTTCCACAAATCTTTTTCTTAATCGATTATATATCTTTGTTCTTATCTAATCTTTCTTCTTTTAACCAATTTATATCTTCTTCTGATGGCGTTTCATATGCCAATGCCATTTTTAAGTGGGAAGGGGTATCTCCACAAACATATGCGAAACTAATTTTTAGGGCCCATTCCCCCGGCGTAACAGAAATTTGTTCTTGTATAGAAGTATTTTTTGTAATTTCCTCTCCTGCTTTTTCAAAACGATATACGCTTTGCTTATCTGGTGAAATTACTTCTACAACAATCTGTTCATCCATTGGAAAAATATTTTTATTCCGCTTTACAAGTAAATCTGAAAATTCAACTGCTAAATTAACTATATTTTCCTCATGCACATAAAAAGGCCAATACCCTTCTGAAACAAACGGGGCCAAGGGTTTTTTAAGTGTGGTATCTAAACGAAAAATATAACCTTGTTCAATATCTGTAATGAGTTCCTCCTTTGTAAGATAATACTCATAATGCTCAACAGTAACATCAAGCTCTGTAATCGTATCCTCTTCTTTTACTGAAATACTTGTATTCTCTATTTCTGGTATAGTCGTTTCAACAATATCTATATTTTCCTTATTTTCAATACTCTTATTTTCCTCCTCATCCATAGTCTTTTGATTGGTTGGCATACTACAGCCAACCAATGCTATTACACTAAATACTGATAAACACAATATCCCTTTCCTTAATTCTTTTTTCATAATTAGCCTCTTTTCTATACTATTTTTTCACCTTTTTATTTATTTAAGCTTTTATTGTAAAAATTGGTTCTAACCGTGCCACCAAAGCCGCCATATTGTGTTCTGTATGTACAGCAATTACTTCATTAATATCCTTATAAGCATATGGTGCTTCTGCCCGGATAGATTCTTCCCACTTTTTTAAAATATCTTTTCTGCCTTTTATATCCATGCGGTTTGGATCAATTGGCGTAATAATATGGAACTTTTCCATAAACTGGCGGAATTCTTTCTCATTCCCTTTTATAGCATCCCCGCGGGACTTCCTTCTCCCAGCCCCATGGCTTGCACTCCAAAGCGAATCTGGGTTCCCCATCCCACAAAGCAGATAACTAGAGCTGCCCATAGAACCTGGTATCATTACCGGCTCCCCATAATAAGCAAACTCCGTGCCTTCCATTTCTTCACAACCACCAGCACAGCAAGCCCCCTTCCGATGAATATAATAGTCTTTGCCATTTATCTGTTTTTTCCAAATATAATTGTGTGGCGCATCATAAAGTAAATCCATATTACACTTACCTAATACATTTGTAAAAACATCCTGAATCATAAAACCAAGGAATAACCGGTTGGCAAACCCAAAATTAGCTGCATTCCTAGAAGCCGACTTAAAGCGGTTCCATGCTTCTGGCACAGCACTATCCTCTGGTATAGGATATAATTTATTCTCAGGATGCGGCAGCCTAGCTGGATAAATCTCTTGGCATATTTTCCTATTTAACAAACCACTATGATGGCCAATAAGAAGGGAACCTGCATGAAGCATTACTACAACAGCCCCCTTTTTTAGATTCCAAGCATTAGCAGCTTGTCCATTATAAACCTCGGCAACCCGTTGCACTTCTAAAAAATGATTTCCTCCGCCAATTGTACCAATCTGATCATCATATGTTAATTGTTCATAACTGCCAATAAAATCATCCAATCCTTCTGTATAATCCGCTTTTAAACTTCCCCGAAACACTGTATGGTTTAACCATTTTTCCTGAACGTCAGGCTGGTAATATTTCCATAGGCCACTCTTTTTACTATAATTACTTGTCTCTAGCAATCCTTCTAAACCATAACGAAACAATGCCTGCCTCTGCCTTCCTGTCATTGGTATTTGCCTGCCGCCCTCAAAAAAAATATGGCGGACTTTCTTTGTTAATTCGGGAAGGTTTTCCATAATTTGCCCTTCCGATAAATCTGTAGTATAAAAACGCATGCCACAATTAATATCATTTCCCATTGCTTGTGGAACAGCAAAGCCTTCTGTCATCATAACTGTCCCAATAGGAATACCTGCGCCTTTATGAAAATCTGGCGTCAAAATAATTTTCTCAACCTGTTGTCTCTCTCCTTTAAAAAACCCTGGTATTTTTTCCAGCCTTTCTACTGTTTCTTCTAACTCTGTCATCTGGTATAATTCTGCTACTGCATTTTTATCTGGTACAGCATCTTTTGGCAAATAACAAGATATTATATTATTCCTATCTTTATATTCTATTTTATGTATCATAAAAACATATCCTCTCTCATTCCAATAAGAATTTTTACTTCCCCAAAACGTCAAAGATATATTCCTGCTTTTCTGCTTTAGGGAAGTGCAACCGTTTTTACCCATTGTTTAAAAGTGACTGTAAAATCATAATATGGTACTCTTCATCTTGGATAATCCGCTTTAATACATGATTCACACATTCGTCTTGAATAATATTTATATGGTTTCTATATTGTTTAATTGCTGCCCTTTCTGCTTCTATATCTGCCTGTAGCATCTGTGGGATACAATTAGGCAAGGTCAGGCAGGCTGGGGACCACATGCCATTTCGCTGTTTTGTTTCAAAACAGACATTTCCTCCAAGTAAATGAATCAATTCCCCAAGCTTTTGCAAATGCATCATTTCTGCCATTGCAATCCCTAAAATTGTCCGTATTAGGGCACAATGCTCACTAGACATCCGGTTTTCATTATTAATATACTGTAAAACTGCTGACAATTCTGACACGGAACCACAATAATCAAACATTAATATCTCTGCATATTTTAGATTTTTCTCCCTTACTTGAATAGGCGGATATGGCAGATCCACCATAATTGGCTTTATTCCTTGTAGGTTGCAGTCATTTACGATTAGGTTTCCATTCTTTTCCATTTTTAAACCCGTCTCCTAAAATATTTACAGTACTATAGTATGCCTGCTCTCCCTATTATGCCACCAATGTTATAGCCAAAGTGCCATCTATTTATTATCTATACTGTCTTCTAATTTGTCCCAACCCTACTAGCCCATAATGGTATTTTCCTTTAAAACTTCCATAACTTTATCAAATTTATTTTTATAATATTTCTTACTGTCTGGAGATAATTTTTGAAAACTTCTTACCAGCTTCTTTTTAACAAATTCTACGCCTTCTTCTATTCCCATTCCTTTTTTAACATATGCCAAATATAATAAACTAGGGACATTATCAAAATGTGAAATTGCGTCAGCATCTGCTACACATACTTCTTCAATACGGTTTTTTTCAAAATTTACACTTCCCCTATGCTTTTTTATGCAGTCTTGTATCAATAAGATTTTCTTATTTTCATAACCATACGCTTTCAAAATACCATATGCCATTTCTGCCCCATGTATATGGTGCAATTCATACAAACTATAATCTGTAATAGAAGCAATATCATGAAGCCAAGCAGCTATCATTACAATTTCCTTGTCTGCCCCATATTTATCTGCAAGAATTTCTGCATTTTTCACTACTGCAACAATATGATAGTAACACCCTATCCCAAACTTATTCGTTTCCTTTTGGCATCTACTATATATTTCCTTTTGCAAATTTTCTAAAATATCTTTCCGCATATCTTTTTCTCTTTCTATTTATTGTGAACTTATTTCTTTTGAGTACATTTTTGCAGTATCTTCTGTTAAGCCAAATTTCTTTTAAATTTATTTTTATCTATATTTTATCATATTTTATCTGAACAAGCTACTCTGTTTTTTTAAATCTATTTTCAAATATAACTTTAACAACATTTCATAATCAGCCATCTTTCCTTTTCTTGACGCCTGCTTTTAAAAACGCATCTATAACAAGCTGGGCTGCTCTATCTATAAAATATTTATACTCTTCCTTTGACATTCCAACACAAGCATATTCACTTACCAGTTATCGGGGATACAATCAATTATACCATACCTCCGCAAGAAAAATTTATTCTCTTTATATTCAAAAACAACATCAAGCTGCGAATTTTCTGTGGTGCACCAGTAATCAAGACTAACTCGGTTTTTTTCTTCAATATAAATACAAGCTAAAATAAAATTAAATTTCTCTTCTTGTGGTGCGGGGTTGTCCTCCATACTTTGAGAATAATCAATCCGTAAAATCCCTACAGGGCTTGGAAGGCACACATACCCACGCCCACCATTTTTTATTCTTTTTTTCTGGTTAAATCGTTGCACAATATTGTCCAATTCGCAAATTTGTGTCGCTAAAAACGCTATAAATGGCTTTACTTCATCAAAGGGAGCATAACACCTCTCTAATCCTACTGCAATATCATAATCATTCTCATTAGAGATATAGACATACTTATCCCATGTGACCTGTAATAAATCCGAGTCTGTTATAAATTTTGATATGTCTCCATAACGGTTAAAATGTGCATAACGCTCATACAAATCTTCACCTTTTTGATATGGCTTGCTATCCTCATTTTCAGTGGTGTCAAAGTGGATATAACGCCCATACTGATTTTCACAGCTTTCATATTTACTTAAATACATAAAAAATTCAGGAAATAAGCTAAGTGAATATCTTACCTGTTTCCACAATTTATTGTCATTACAGGAAAACTTAATTGAATATCCATCACATACACTTATTTCAAAAGCATAGTATGAATTATAACAGATGAAATGTGCCAGATCACTGAACCATGCTTTCTTTAGGCCATAAGATTCTGCCATCTGGTTGATAAAATCCATACGTCCTTCCACTGTATCCCCGTAAAATGGACATGTCCTGCAATCTTCTTTATCTTTTTTCTCATGGCACACAGAACTACTTTCAAAATCACTATGCGCAAATCTTTCCTGATACATATGAAATGCCTTTCGGAACAGATACTTTTCAAAACTTTCAGCAACATAGGTATTTTCTATATCTGTAACCATTGGATTATCTTCTTCAATGGATAATTTCATATAAAAACAGGCATCTGCCCAATTATTGGAAAACAGAAACAGACCTCCTTCTAAATGTTTTCTGGCATATAAATGCTTTCTGCCATAAGAGCCCACCTTATCAAACAGTAATTTCAAGACCGACCCAATATCCACCTCACAACCATCCCATTCATTCTCCAGTAAACCGTTGTCATCCTGCCCCATTCTTCTTAAATAATAAAGATAAGCCGCCGGAATTGTATAGTGGTATTCTGCCAAAATATCCTGTAACTGCTGAATCTGTTCCTCTGTTGCAGGTACACAGTGTTTTACCCATTCCTGATCAAAACTGGATATGCTGCTGCATAACCGTTCCATCAAGGTATCCAGCGTCCCTTTATAAAATTCTGCCATTTCAATTTCTCCTAATAATATTCGTTTTATCTTCTACTCATCAACCTCAACCAAAGAGTTAATAAATTCTGTTAATGATTCCGCCAGATAGGTTATCATTTGCCTCTTTTTTGAAGATCGCTTTTTCTTTCCAGTTTTATCCGACTTTTCGCCCTTACTTATGATATGGTTCTCCATTTTGTATACGATAAGCACGGTACACCTGTTCTAATAATATTACACGCATTAATTGGTGCGGAAATGTCATTTTAGAAAAACTCAATAATAAATCTGCCTGCCTAAGCACCTCTTTAGATAACCCTAAAGAGCCCCCAATAATAAATGTAATATGGCTAACCCCATTTACTCCTAATTTTTCTAGCTGATTTGAAAATTCTACTGAACCAAATTGTTTTCCTTCAATAGCAAGAGCGATTTTATAGGAATCCTTCCCTATTGCCCTAAGAATTCTTTCTCCTTCTTTTTGTTTAATCTGCTCCTCTAATAACTTAGGCGCATTATCTGGCGTTTTTTCATCCAAAAGTTCTATTATTTCTAATTTACAATATTTCGATAAACGTTTTGTATACTCTTCTATTGCCATTTTTAAATAAGTTTCCTTTATTTTCCCTACAGTAATACAAGTAATTTTCATTCTTTTTTTCCTTTACTCCCATGGTATTAATACTTCTTCCTCTATTAGTGACGCGTCAAAACGGTAATGCCCTGTAATCTTTAACCATGACCATTTCATATAATCTTCATCCCGGTTTGGTTGCCCAGCATTATGGATAATATATGGCCTTCCTTTTTTATTCCTCCTATTTGACACAATTCCAATATGCTCATTTTCCCCAAAAATTACAATATCCCCCGGCTGCCACTCTTTAATCTCTTCTATATCCAATGTTAATGGCTGTGCATAGGTATCAAAAAATACCTTTAAATTTCTTACTCTCCGAAAGTCAATATTAGTATCAGGTTCTATAATTTCTGTATATGCCTCTGGCCTAGCTAGTATATCTGCATCAATCATTTCTTTTAAATTATATCCTGCATGCCGGAAAGACCGCCATATTACATCTGTACAAACTCCTATATTATCTGGTGGGTATCCTCCTTGAAAATAAGCCCCATTATACCTTGGATGGTTTTTTGCCTCTATTTTAGCCCCTGATAAAATATCCGTATAATCATCGATTCCATTTCCATTAAAATCTACACTACTTTGTATCCATGCAATCCCAAAATCCTCTGCCCCATAGCTTTTTTCTGGAAGTAAATTAAAATGCCATGCTGTTATAAAACCTGCTATTATAAAAAATAATAACACCATTCCCCATATTGCCAGTCTTTTTTTCAATTATTAAACCCCTTCCCTACTTTTTGCCAAGATATCTAAGGAAAAGAAACGGCATAGTTATCACTATACCGTTCCTAAAAACTATCTTTATCTATTCGTGTATATTTTACTTACAAATGATCCTCTTCTTTGTCCTTTATTATATTTTTCTTGGTAGGATTTGGCGACTTCATTACTAATACAGTTACTACTAATGCTGCTACAATAATTGCTATTAAAACTACAACTAACCACAATATTGTATTTAACTTCTTTTCTTCTTTTGGCTGTACGCCTGTATTAATAGAAGCTGCTGCATTATTCGGTTGCTTTACTGTTGTCTCTGGCTCTTTATCCTCTTTCTTTGTATCTACAGATGGTTTTGATGTTACTGCCTCACTAGAATCTTTACTTTCCTTCTCTGTCCCATTATTTCCATTGAATGGCTTTGTACTTTCTTCTAATGGTTTTTGGTTCCCAGAAGGATTTAAGGCCGTCCCACTATTCCCATTAGAAACTGGTTTTTGGTTCCCTGTCCCCGCTGGTTGGTTGCTGGCATAATTATTTTCAGCAGCAGGTGTTGTCACAGTTGTACTTGTTTCTGGTTTTTCTGTTTCAATATTTGGTTTATTATTTACTGGTTGGTTTGGAGCTGTATTTGTATTTGTTACATTTTGGGTATTTTGGTTGATATTTGTTGTATAAATCGGAGGTTTACTGTTACCGCTGCTAATTGGTACTCTATATCCATCGTCATCATCCGAATACCAGCCATCATCTGAACTACTACTATTATTCCCTCCATTACTTCCAGTATTTCCACCTGTGTTACCACCAGTATTCCCACCTACATTGCCATTTGACATGGTATTTACATTTTTCTCATCCATATAAAAAGCGCCATTTACTACTTTTAGGCTATTTTCTTGTACCTTTACAGAATAAGTAGCTCCTTCTTCCTCTTTATTAAACTGCACTCTCCCTAAAGTAAGGTTCTCTAAAGAAGCTAAGTTCTTTGTACCAGAAATATAAATATTTAAAATACCTGTATCTGCATGGTAGCGGGATTCCTTTACTACACTTTGAATCCCACTATCAAATATAAAAGAAACATCATCTTTCCCCAAGCTCCCATTTTCTGCTTTTACCTGAAAGCTTAACTGTAAGGAAAGAATTTCGTCCACTGGATCAGTCTTTGGATCGGAAGCAAATTCTAGGGTAGCTTCTACTTGGTTTCCATCTGGCTGCAGGGACACTGTGTCCTCTGCAGCCTTTACTGGAAGAGTAAACAAGATAAGAGAACATATTACTATCCCTATTTCTTGAATTAATTTTTTCATTATCTTTCTCCTTCTCATTATGGATTAATTGAAATGGTTGGAAGATTTTCTGGAACTGCCACAAAACTTGTATCGCTTACCATTCTCTGCCCCTCATTTGTGATTGCATTATCTACCCGATAAAGCTCTGCCCTCACCTTATTCGGAAGAGATACTCCAGAAACATCACTTGGTTCTATCCAATAAATCCATGTACCCTCTGATGTTTCACCAAGCATAGCATCTTTTGGATCTGGTGCTAAAATAATTTGATGTGCTACCAAAGCCCCTGTACTATCTATACCTCCTACAATCTTACCATTTTCATCATAAAGCGCTACTACGTTATATGCTGGGTTCCCTTTATAAACACCAGTAAAAATAATAGAGTTTGCAGGTATTTTTAGGTTCTTGTTTGTATCATATACATACTCGCTTTGTAATTCACCAATACTATTTTTTCCACCTTCCAAGAATTCTACATTATCTCCAGAAGGCCCATACAGATCTAATTCTGTAATAGATATGTTCTTTCCACTCTGCCCTATCGCCGTCAGCCTGACAAATGCTGCATCATAAGTACATACCCATGGATCTTTCCCATTTTCAAAGTAAACAATTTCTCCGCTTCCCTTTGTAAAGTTTCCTTCCTTTACAACATTATAATTTTCTCCATCAGAACTTACTTCGATCTTATATGACGTAATAGCCTGCCCGCCAGATGAATAAGAATACCGGAGTGCTGACACTTCTGTTAATTGATTTAATTCAAGCACAATATATGGATCTGCATTATCCGCACTTCCTATAAATTCTGTGGCATTACTATTATCAATAACCTTATCAATTGCTGGGACTGGAGTCGGCTCACATGGATCGTTTTCTGAAGAATCAACCATACTATCATCTTGGGAGGCCATATTTGTTGAAACACTCCAATGTTCTTTGTTATGCAACCCGCTTCCTGTAATCTTTACTTCCTTTGTCTGGCAAACTGAAGAACGGTTCATAAACTTATCTATTGCAGTTACCTCATAGATAACCACATGGTTTGCTGCAAATGCTGCATTATCAGTAAAAGTATTTTCTTGTGTAAACCCAGCAACCTCTCTTCTTTGTTCTCCTTGTTCTGTAAATACACGGACAATTTCATATCCCTGTAAAACTTCGCTGTTACCTGTGAAATTCATAGTTATCGTTACTTCACTATCCTTTTCAGAAGCATTTGCTGTTACTACATTTTTACCAGCAATGGATGCACTAGTGCCATGCTCGATTTCATAGACTCTTGCTGTATCATCTACATAATATATCGCACGTTTTTCTTCTGCAAACTGTTCCATATAAGAAAGAGTTGCTGCATCTGGCTGCATACCCCACCTTGTAAAGAATTCTGTTAAGTTCTTTTCTGCTGCTGCACTTGCCAAACGCATTAAATTCTGGTCTCTGTCACTATCCAAAGCTAACATTATATTACCAGGCGCAGGTGCCGATTCCGGGTTCCTTGCATAACTATCCACCCTTGCAAAGAATAAATGGTCAAATATCTCCTGGTAAGTAGCATATGTCTTATAATTATAATCCCTATCATACGCTAAATGAAGCTGCCAATACATACCTAACTGAGTAAATACATTACTTGCATATCCCCATGTGCCAGAAGTAACCTTTTTAAATACTTCAGGGTACTTAAACCTTACACTGTCATTCCTATCTTTTGCCTGTGCCAAAACAGAGAAATAATTATTTGTCACCTCTGCATGGGCATACGCAGACTGGTTGATTTCATGCCCTATTTCATGGGCAATTCCCCATCCAAAATATCTGCCACTTATATATTTTCCATTCTCATCCGAAACCACAGGGCTGCTTCCTACCATTCCCCTTGTTTCATTCCACTCAATCCCAATATGGTTGCCTGCTGCATACATAAATGCCCCAGCAAACATCTTCATATAACGAATATTCAAATAACGGTATGGCAAATGGTTCTTTTCTATTATTGCTTGATCTGTCCCCTCTGCAAAGGAATCAGTAAGCCCCTTATGCTGATAAAATAATGTAAGCATGCCATCCATTGCTTGTACTGCACTTAAAAGCTTTTGTTCTTCATTGCCTCCAGAAAGCCCCGCCAAAATTTGGCTTGCTGGGACAGAAATCATTACTTTGTCCATTTGGATATCAGTTACATTTAAAATACAATTTTTTGCATCATAAGCATATGCCACATTCTCATTTTCACTGGTACTGTGTAATTTTTCATGTTGTTTTTCTAACTCTGCTACATATGCTTTTAGCTCTTGTACATAGGAACTAATCCTCTTACCATATTCTTCTTCTGATACATGGTACAAATTCAATATTGGGAACTTTGTACCACCACTTACTCTAACTGCATACTGATCGGTTGGTTTATTCCCATTATACTGCACATAAAGTGCTCCACCCTTTTCTTGGATTGTAGAAGAAATTTTAGGTAAAGTAATTTCATTTCTTCCTATCTTTAAATTAACCGCTTTATAAAAATTAGAAGATTCCGCATGCTGTTGTGTGAAAACAAGCTGCACATTTGTAGAAGTCCCTGCCTTCATGCCAGGATTTCCTACATAAACAACAATTTGATCTCCAGAAGCTGCCGTAACACCAAGTGGCTGCCATGAATTCATGCCGCCCACTGCAATCCCTTTGTCCTTTTCTGCCGTAATATTTGGGTTTACTTGTACTACATCACTTAATTCTGTCTCTAACAAAAGTTTTGCCATATCCAATTCTTTTTGTAAGGATTCTCTATCTGGATGGAATTCCCCACTTGCTGTATCTTTTGTATTTAGCCTGTCTTGCAATTTCTGGATTACCTCTGCTGTAACATTGTCTTTTAAAACAATATGTAAATCATCTGCATACAAATCCATAATATCTTGTTCTAAGCTATCATATGTGTGGAACCTGATTTCTGAAATCCTTACCAGCCAAGGGGTACTTCCATATCTTCCAACGCCTATCTGTAGCTTTGACGTCTTAATTGGCTCATTTAGCTTAATAATATAATATTTTCTATCCCCGCTTGTCCTTTGCCCTATTGTTGCCTTTGTTGCTTTTTGTTTTTTTCCATTCTCATCCCAATATTGGACAGTGACATAATAATAGCTTCCTATATCAATCGGCTCTGCCAACGTAATCATTCCAAGTGTATAAACCTGATCCAGCTCTACTGTAACACCTTTTACTGAATCTGGATAAGCCCCGCCATAATCCCAATCTTCACGCTCCACATAGGATTTATAGCTATTGTCAAACAACCCTAAGGCACTTCCTGTTGTTTTATCTAATGGGCTGTCTACCATAATGCCGCCCCCGCCTATTGTAGCTGCCTTAATATGGTTACTTAACACCCCTTCTCCCTTAGAAGTATTAATTAATTTATACGCTGGGAGTTTGGCTTCAATAAGGCCGTTTAATGTCCTATCTTCTGCTTCCAGTGATTTTTTGCTATCCCCAATTTCATTTGTTGCTGTTACATAAGCAATATATTTCGTATTATCCTTTAATCCTGTTACTTGGTAAGAAAGCCCTGTAATACCTGTTACTTTTGTATAAGCAGAAGCTCCCTCTTCCTTATAGAATACATTAAAAGTATCTGCATCCTTTACTTTACCCCAGCGAATATCGATTGTCCGATATCCACCTTTTACTGTTACATAATCTGGCCTGTCAGGCACACTAGTAACAACTGGCGTCACAATAATTGGCTTGGAATATCCACTCCGCCACTCTCCATTTACAGACTGGACACTTACTTCATAGTCCTCTTTATTCTTCATTTCTTCTTTATTGAAGCTGCTAACCTCAATTTTATTCATTGTTGTTTTTCTGGTTTCTGTAATTCCTTTATACGAAATCTTAATTTCATAACCAGTTACATTCATTTCGGCTTTCCACTGCAATACAAAGGATTTATTCCCAGGTATTGCTTGTAAATTTGTCGGAATATTCATTACTGGATCTGGAATCTTACTTTCCATATCATTCACAAATTCTACACTGGAAATTTCAGCTAAATTTCCTTTTCCTGTCGTACTTGTTATTCTAAATGTTACTAATTTAACAGCAATCTGCCCGCCTAAATCAATCCTTAATATTCCATTTTCATCCCACTTAGCAGTAATTCCATCATTCTGGCTTGTAGCAAGCATACGTATTCCACTAGGGGCTGATATAGTTGCTTTTTTTATTTGGTTCTCTTCTCCATAAAGAACTGTTATTTCGCCTTCTGTTATAATGCCGCTTTCTTGGGGCTGCAATATAATACCTTCTACATTTACCGGGTTCTTTGACCTTGTAAAATCAAATGACAATTCTACTGGGTTATCCTCAGAAATCTTTAATCCATTTTCTGGTGCTAAAGTAATCCCTGCTTCCCCCTGTAAAAACTGTTCCATATCCCCAGTAAGCTTCGTAGTATCTCCTGCTTTTCCAGAAATTGCACGAGAAGGAATTATCAACTCTGGTTCTGCTGTCTGGCTTTTTCCATTCTCCAGCCATTCCGTAAGATAATTCAAATCTAACAAATTAACAATCCCATCCCCGTTTAAGTCATATCTAGGATCTTTACTTTTTTCTTCTATCTTATCTACTAAATCACTTGCATCCTTTTTATCTAATTTTCTGTCTCCATTTAAGTCACCACGGACAATTAAGCCTGGCTTTCCACTGTCACCATTACTATAAGCCACTTTCCCAGTATAAATTTTTAACTTATAATGTAACCCTTCTACTTTTATTTTTTGATAATAATTGGCATATCCGTCACCTAAAATTTGAATCTCATAATTTCCTTCTTCTAAATCCATAAATTTTGCTTGTACAAAAGCAGGTGATAAAGAATCCTCTTTTGAAGCATCAAGTGAAACCTTTTTTTCTTGCTGTTCTCCTTTTTCATTTTTTACAATTACTTGAAAATCTTGTACTTTCTTTACTTCTACGCCAGCAATAATCTCTACCTCAATAGAACCATTTATTATTTCACTTCCTTCTATTGCTGCTATACTTTGGTTTGCCAGCCAGGTTGCTGCAGAACCTGAAACTGCTGTAGTGCGTTCCTTTTCTGTCTGTCCTTCTGCTCCCAAATTTGGAATTACTGACTTAATAGATGTAGGTATTCCTCTAGCAAATACGAAATCGGCTCCCGAAGAAAAAACAAGTACCGCCGCGAGAATACCCGCTAAGAATCTGGAAGTTCCTTTTTTCATTCCCTTTTCTCCTATTCTGCATGAATCCTATTTTATAATCTGCACATGCTTATTCTTTCGCATATTAAGAAATTTCTCTACTTCTTATATACACTTATCTATACCATTTTAGTATGTAATGGAAATAATTTCAACTGTTTTCTGAAACAATTTCCCCATGTTTTTATAAAGTAAAAAGATATGGATAAAAAATACTCCCACGGCAACAATAAATGTTGTATAATAAATAAAATACATTCTATTTATCTAACCTATTACTACAACTAATTTTATAAGAAAGCGAGAAACCAATATGGATCAGAACCCCTTAATCAAGAATGCTTTAAAAGCGCTTGCAAAAAAGGAAGGGATTACCGAAGAAGAAGTACGGCAAAAATTTGCCCTTGCCATATCCCTTGCTTTAAAAAGCAAAGACACAGACTGGCAACTTTTTTGGACTAATGTCCCTTGTAATGGAGAAACACCAACTATTGACGAAATTATCGACTACCTTATTCTTGAATTTTCTGAAGACGAACAGGATTAAAACAGGGGCTGCCATCAAAGCAGCCCCTTCTTTCCTAACTAAAATTTAAACCTTTTTAATCATTCTAGACATATATGCCATTACTCTATCCAGAAATGCATCCTTTTGTTCTTTATTACAATTTGCAATATAATATTCCACATCGAATTCTTTCATACATTCCCCTACTATCAAATAAGTTGGATCAATTCCATATCTTTTATACAAAGTCAGCAATTTGTCTGCCGATAAATCAGTAACCCCTGATTCATACTTTCTATAATGTTCTTCCGAAACTTTTAATACAGCAGCAAATTCTGATTGTCTACATCCTAAATTGTTTCTTACCTCCCTCAATCTTTTTCCAATTTGAATATTTGTATTTTTTCTAGTTTCTTCCATATGTTGACACCTCCATTTATATACGATCATATCAATAGAAGTCGAAAACATACAGAATAGAAAACAACCCAACTACAAGCATTTTTTAACTATTCTTCTCTTTTTGTCCCTTGTTTTAAGAGTTTATCATACCTTTCCCAACTTACATACTGCCCTCCCATACTTTCTAAATGTTCTGTATAAAATTGGCAGTCAATAAAATAAAACCCTTTTTCTTCTAAAATTTCTGAAAATACAATTAATGCTGTTTTTGAACCATTTTCTTTTTCAGAAAACATGCTTTCTCCAAAAAAGCATTTCCCAATGGCAACTCCATATAGCCCTCCTGCAAGTTCTCCATCTACAAATGCTTCTACGCTTACTGCATATCCTTCTTTATGGAGCGCTAGATATGCCTCTTCCATTTCATCACTAATCCATGTCCCCTCTGTATCCTCCCGTTTTATCCTACACCTGTGCATAGTATCTTTAAAATCTCTGTTTAAAGAAACCTTAATTTCATGTTTCCTTAAATACTTCCTCATGGAATGGGATATATGGACTTCACCTGGAAAAATTAAGTATCTTTCTCTTGGGCACCACCACAAAATCTCTTCCCCTGGGTTATACCAAGGAAAAATTCCATTTACATATGCCCATAAAAGCCTATCTACACTAAGGTCCCCGCCATATGCCAATAACCCATCTTCTCTAGCAAAGCGCGGATCAGGGAAACTTATTTTATCTTTTCTTAATTGAAATATGCGCATAATCCCTATATCCTCTATTCTGTACTTTTGTACCAGTTATCTGATTACCCTAACACTTCATAAAGCACACGAACTACATTTTTATATGCCAGTTTTTCTATTTTCCTCTCTGACATTCCTTTCCTCTTTAATTCTGTAAATAATTTTTCCATATAAAGAGGGCTATTAATCTCCATCTCACCACTAATTCCATCAAAATCAGTCCCTAAAGCAATAAAATCCTCGCCACCCAAATTATTCATATACATAATATGTGCTGCCAATGCTTCTATTGTGCTTTTCTCCGATTTTGCATCTGGCTGTAAAAATGCGCCATAAAAATTTACTCCTGCCACGCCGCCAACCTCTGCTATTTTGCGTATCATATCATCTGTTAAGTTTCTTGGATGTGGGCTAAGGGCACGGGCATTTGAATGAGATGCCACAATTGGTTTCTTTGACAAATGGATTACATCATAAAACCCACCATCTGACAAATGAGAAACATCTATTAGCATCCCTAAATCATTCATATATAAAATAGCCTCTTTCCCAAATGGTGTCAGTCCCTTTTCCATAATCCTTTGTTCCCTAGAATTAGGGAAACCAAAACAATTTTCATAATTCCAAGTAAGGCTAATTAAACGGACGCCATCCTGGTAAAACCGTTCCAAATTAGCCAACTTTCCTTCTACATGCCTGCCATCCTCTATTGTTAAAAATGCAGACATTTTCCCTTCTTTAAAGTTTTTTTCTGCTTCTTTCCCACTCCCGGCATAAGAGATACAGTCTTTATGCCTGTCTAAAGAAGTATAAAACAACTTTTTCAATGCTTGGTAATATACTTCATCTTCTGGCATCCATTCCCTTCCTTGCGGTGGAAAAAAGACTGCAAAAAACTGTCCATACATTCCTGCAGCCTTCATACGGTTAATATCTAACATCCCTTCTGGTAAATCAAAAATATCTTCTTTTTTCTTTAAAAACCCTAACTCCAACGTATCACAATGCAAATCTAAATATGGTACCATGAAATCTCCTTATTGGATTCTTCCTTATATTCTATGCGGCTTTATCTGCTTATATCGTCACAATTACCCCGCCGTCATTTGCATACATTGTACTAACCCCTGCTGTATCCAAAATCACTGTTTCTTTTACAGAAATTTTAGAAAGAATCATTTTCTCTACAAGTTCTGCCCTCTCTGGGCAATTACAATGGGAAATCATTAACCTTTTTTGTTCTGGATCTTTTACATTTTTAACAATAATTTCAGCCATCCTAGTAAGCGCTTTATTTATTCCCCTTACCTGATCTAACTTACAAATATTCCCATCTAAAGTTGCACCCATTACTGGCTTAATACTAAGGACATTTGCAATAATTGCCTGCAAATTTGTCAGCCTGCCATTTTTCCTAAGCGTCTCTAACGTTTCTAATACAAAATACGTATTCATTTCTGCAATAAATGCTTCTACTTGCTTTACAATTTCTTCAAATGCTGCTCCCTGTCCTGCCAGCTCTTCCACTTTATAAGCAATCTGCGTCTGCCCTACTGACGCAGATCGTGAATTAAATACATATACCTTTGTATCTTTATTTGTTTCCTCAAACAACTTTTTCCCCAGCATAGCACTATTATAAGAGCCACTTAGCTGTTCTGAAAGAGTCACTACAAATACACAGTCATACCCGCCTTCATATGCTTGTAAATAACGCTCTGGCGAAGGGCATGATGACTTTGGGCAATTTGGCGAAGCTGCCACTTTCTTAATAAAATCCTTTTGATCAAATGTCTTATCATCCACAACTTGTATCTCATCTACCATCAATGTTAATGGGATTAATTCAAATTTTGCACTTTCTTTTTTTTCAGCAGGAAGCTCCCCACAACTATCCATTACTATCTTATAGTTCATAATACTCTCCTTTTGCATACATAATTTATACACTATGCTATATTCTATTATTATAGCATTACATTCATGTAGTATTGATTACTATATATAATAGCACATGAAATACATTTTGAAAAGTATTATTTACTATGTTACTTAGTTTTCTTCTTTTCTTCCATCTACTTTCTTACTTACTTGTCACTATTCTGGCTTTTCCTTATTTATCAAAGAAAAATACTTCCATTAATTTACAAAGGCTTTTATAATCTGTAACACCCATTGTTTCCCTTGCTGAGTGCATAGCAAGAATTGGTATTCCCATATCCACTGTACGCATTGGCAAAATACTAGATTGCAGGCTTCCTAATGTTGAGCCTCCCGGAATATCAGAGCGATTGGCAAATTTTTTATAGGCAATTTGATTCTCATAACATAATTGTTCTATAATAGCAGTTGCTTCACAATCTGTAGCATACCTCTGTGTACCAGACTGTTTTAACGCCACTCCATCATTCAGATAAATCTGGTTTGTAATATCACATTTTTCTGGATGGTTTGGATGGATTGCATGTGCCACATCTACAGAAAGCATCATCCCACCTGCAATGGCACTTAAATATTCTGCCCTTCCCTTCCCTAACGCTAAATACAGCCTCTCTAAAATATAGGAAAGGAGCATAGAATCTCCACCCTGTTTCGTTTTACTGCCTACCTCTTCATTATCAAACAAAGCGACTACATGGATTCCTTTCTCTTTCCCTGAATGGATTAAACCACTCACACATGCTTGGACACTGGTAATATTATCAATGCGGGGTGATGTCAACATTTCTTTCTGGAAACCAAAAACCGTTGGTTTGTCTACATTATAAAGGTTTAATTCATAATCTAAAATTTCTTCCTGCCTTACCTCTAACCTATCTGCAATTTCCTTTAAAAACCAGTCTCCCCTTTCCTTTATTCCAGCTAAAGGCAGTAAATCAACCTGCCTATTTAATTCTATTCCCTCATTTATTTTCCGGTTCATATGAATTGCTAGGTTTGGAATAATGCAAACAGGTTCCTCCATATCCAAAAGCCGTATTTCAGGCACAAATGCTTCTTTTCCCCGAAGCGCCACACGCCCTGCTATGGAAAGTGGCCTGTCTAACCATGTATTGAAAATTGGCCCACCATATACCTCCACATTTAAAACTGCATACCTTCCTATCTTTTCTGGCAGAGGCTTTATCTTAAAACAAGGAAAATCGGTATGGGCAGCTTCTATACGGAGCATATCCTTTGCTTCCCAATTCTCCCCTATTATAAATGCAATAAGAGAAGATCCATACACACGGAGAAAATACCCTTTTCCTTTTTCCACTTTCCAGTCCTCTTCCCATATAAGCTCCTGGAATCCTGCCAATGAAAACTGCTCTATTGCTTCTTTTACAGTATGAAATGGCGATGTACTATTTCCTAATACCCTACATAATGTATCTATATCCTGTTTCATAAAATTCTCCTTATTTTTTCTGCTTTTACTCTATCTTAGTGCTCACATACTATTTCTGCCTGTTTTAAAAAACCCTCTAAACGTTGTTCCCAAAATTGTTCCAATGACTTGTCCATGGTAAACATCCTCATAGACACCCCGCTTGTTAAAGTAAGTTTCTTATTATCATAACGCACATTAAAAAATAAACCTTCTACATCTGAAGATTGGAATGGCAACCCACTCTTTCCTAATAATTTTTCTACGGCACTTTCTGCCATTTTAAATATTAATTTCATACTTTCTGGAGTTTTCTTGCCCTTAATCATTTGAAAACAAATTGGCCTTACACTAGCCCACCTACTAATACTTTTTTCTGTAAGTTCTTCCCACTCTTCCTCTGTATAATACTCTCTATGGATATGCCCATCTATCATAAAAGTATTTGAAGTCACAATAACTGCCTCCACAAGCTGGAACCCGTCAAACACTTCTTTTAAAAAAAGCTTCTCCATAAAATCTCTTACATCTGAAACTGTACAGGCAAACATATGCTTTTTTCTCCTTTATTCTTTCTACTATTACCGTAATTATAGTATGGAAGTCCTTTTTTGTAAAGCTTCCAGCCTAATCCATGTCAGGCTTGTTTTTAAATTGTTAGCACTCTTTTTAAATGAGTGCTAATTTCCTCTTGACATTTGTTACAACTCGTACTAATATAGTAAGAAATAAAAGAACTATAAAAGAAAATGTTTAACAATCAACAGCAAAGATTAAAGGAGTGTTTAAAATGGAAAAGCATGGTAGTCTTTCAATTAGCAGCGAAAATATTTTCCCAATTATTAAAAAATGGATGTATTCTGACCACGATATTTTTGTACGGGAACTTATCTCAAATGGATGTGATGCCATTACTAAGTTAAAAAAATTGGATATGATGGGAGAATACAGTATCCCAGAAGACAACAAATTTAAAGTCCAAGTTATCGTAAACCCAGAAGAAAAAACATTAAAATTTATTGACAACGGCCTTGGCATGACCTCAGAAGAAGTAGAGGAATATATTAACCAAATTGCTTTCTCTGGTGCAACTGATTTCCTTGCCAAATATAAGGACAAAGCAAATGAAGATCAGATTATTGGCCACTTTGGGTTAGGTTTTTACTCTGCTTTTATGGTAGCAGATGAAGTGCATATTGATACTCTTTCTTACAAAGAAAATGCACAGCCTGTCCACTGGGAATGTGATGGTGGCACAGAATACAATATGTCTGCTGGAAACCGTACAGAAGTTGGTACAGAAATTACTCTTTTCTTAAATGAAGATTGCTTGGAATTCTCTAACGAATACCGTGTACGTGAAGTATTGGAAAAATATTGTTCCTTTATGCCAACCGAAATTTATTTAAGTAAAGCCAATGCAGAACAAGAGTATGAAACCATTGACAAAGACGATTTACGCGACACTGACACAATTATTGAAACAATCCATACTGAAGCCAAAACAGAAGAAAAAGAAAAGGAAGATGGCACAAAAGAAACCGTAGAAGTTTCTCCTGCTAAAGATGAATATAAAATTGTAAAACGTCCTGTCCCTATTAACAATACCACGCCTCTTTGGGGCAAACAGCCAAATGATTGTACAGAAGAAGAATACAAAGAATTTTACCGCACAGTATTCCGCGACTTTAAAGAGCCTTTATTCTGGATCCACTTAAATATGGATTACCCATTTAACTTAAAGGGTATCCTTTATTTCCCAAAAATCAATACCGAATATGATTCTATTGAAGGTGTAATTAAGCTTTACAATAACCAAGTCTTTATTGCAGACAATATAAAAGAAGTTATCCCTGAATTTTTAACTCTTTTAAAGGGTGTTATTGACTGCCCAGACTTGCCGCTTAATGTGTCCAGAAGTGCCCTCCAAAATGATGGGTTCGTTAAAAAAATTGCAGATTATATTACAAAGAAAGTTGCAGATAAATTATCTGGCATGTGCAAAACAGAAAAAGAATCCTATGAAAAATACTGGGATGATATTAGCCCATTTATTAAATTTGGCTGTATTCGGGACAATAAATTCTGTGAACGGATGAACGACTATATTTTATTTAAAGATTTAGACGGCAAGTACCTTACTCTTCCAGAGGCATTAAAGGTAAATGATGAAATAGAAGAAAAACAAGAAACAGATACGGAAAACAATACCGAAACTTCTTCAGAAAAAACTTCTAATCCTACTGAGAATGATTCCTCTGAAGAAACAGATGAAACCAAAAAACGTACTATTTTCTATGTAACAGATGAGGTACAACAAGGGCAATATATTAAAATGTTTAAAGAGCAAGGATTAACGGCCTTTATTTTAAACCACAATATTGACCAGCCATTTATCAACCATTTAGAGCAAAAAAATGAAAAAATCCGTTTCCAAAGAATTGATGCAGATTTAACAGAAGAATTTAAAGAAGAAATGGATGCAGATGCTTTAAAAGAAGAGATTGATTCTCTTACCGATATTTTCCGCAAAGCATTAAAGAATGACAAGTTAGATGTAAAAGTTGAAAAACTAAAAAATACCGAAGTTTCTTCTATGATTACTTTATCCGAAGAAAACCGCCGTATGCAGGATATGATGAAAATGTACAATATGTATGGCATGGACTCCTCTATGTTTGGAAATTCTGAAACATTAATCTTAAACTATAATAATACATTAGTACAATATATCCTAAATCACAAAGATTCTGAACATGTCCCAATGATGTGCGAACAGCTCTACGATCTTGCTATGATTAGTAATAAACCGTTAAAACCAGAGGCTATGAGCAACTTTATTAAGAGAAGCAATGATATTATGATCTTATTGGCAAAATAATAAAAATTTATAAAGAAATATTTATCAATTTTATGCAATAAAGGTGAAAAGCTTATTTTCAAGCTTTTCACCTTTATTGTACAAAAATTCTTTTCCAAACAAATCTACATAGCTGCCTATTACAATAACTGAAAGAATAAATGTACCCTTTAACTTGCGTTGCCATTCTTCCATTTTTCTATTTCTTCTAACCGTTCCTTCACCTGTTTTTCTTTTCCCTGGGTAGTTGGCTGGTAATAACTATGCCCAGCCAAGGCATCTGGAAGGCACTGCATCCTTGCCATTTTTTCTTCTGTATTATGTGCGTATATATACCCTTCCCCATAATGTAAATCCTGCATTAATGTAGTTGGTGCATTACAAATATGAAGTGGGACAGGCTCTGCCGGAAACTCTTTTATATCCTTTTTACACGCATTACACGCCATATAAAGGGCATTGGATTTTGGTGCCATAGCTAAGTATACTACTGCATGGGCTAAATGGACATCACACTCTGGCATCCCTAAAAAATGGCATGCCTGATAAGAAGCTACTGCCACCTGTAAAGCATTCGAATCTGCCATCCCTACATCTTCGCTGGCAAAACGGACTAAACGCCTTGCAATATAAAGAGGGTCTTCCCCGCCATCTAACATACGATACATCCAATATACTGCTGCATTAGGGTCACTATTGCGCATCGATTTATGCAGCGCTGAAATTAAATTATAATGTTCTTCTCCATTTTTATCATATAACAGGGATCGGCGGTTCATACACTGTGCTAAAACCTCTTTTGTTACACACAGTACTGCCTTTTCATTCATTTCACTATTAAATACTGCCATCTCCAACGTATTTAGCGCTGTCCTAGCATCCCCATTTGAAAAACGGGCAATTGCTGACACCTGTGCATCTTCTATTGAAATTTCCATGTTCCCAAGCCCTTTTGGGCTTTTTAGCGCATAAAGAAGCAATTCTTTTATTTCATTTTCTTCTAATGCTTTTAAAATAAATACTTTGCACCTAGATAACAAAGCAGAATTAATTTCAAAGGAAGGATTTTCTGTTGTTGCACCTACTAAAATAATACTTCCTTTTTCCACATAAGGAAGAAAGGCATCTTGCTGTGCCTTATTAAAACGATGGATTTCATCTGCAAATAAAAGAGTCCTGGTTCCCATAATACGGTTCTCTTCTGCCTGTGCCATTACTTCTTTAATTTCTTTTATCCCGCTGGTAACAGCACTAAATTCTACAAACTTTGCCTTTGTCTGCCTTGCAATAATCCTTGCCAATGTTGTTTTCCCTACACCAGGAGGGCCCCAGAAAATCATAGAAGAAATTTGATCTCTTTCGATTAACTGCCTTAATATCATTCCCTTGCCAATCAGGTGTTTTTGCCCTACATATTCCTCTAATGCTTCTGGCCGCAGCCTGTTTGCCAGTGGCGCTGTCCTTTCCTGATTGTCAAATAAACTTAACTGTTCCATTTTATTAACCTACTAATTCCTTTTTTAATCCTCTTTTTCCTGTAAGCTATTTTTCATTACAAAGTATCCTATTCTCTTTTAAAAAATAAAACTCTGCCTGAAATCCCTCTTTTACCGCAAGTTGTACCCCTATTTCCAACATACGGCTATTTAGCCTATGGTACATTATCTTTTCTTCCCATTGGATTCCTAAAATATACTCTTGTTCCCTTGCTGTTAAACAGGAAATCACTTGTTGAAGTTTATTTTTGTCCTTCTTTATCCATATACCAAATGGGCACTGCATATAAGAATTTTCTTCCCCATTCCTTGCAATATTCTCCACTAAGGAAGAATTCCACTGATACCTATTTTTTGTTCCAACTGGCTGCCTTTGCATACCCTCTTTGTTACAATCAAATTGGAGAATCCCTATCTCTACCATATATTGGAATACCGTTTTTTCCACACGTTCCCTTGGCGTTGGGAATGCCAATTCCTTTATAATCTGATCGACAGAATATCCCCGGTCTACCAAATGCCGGATCGATCCACCACTTGCCACGTCAAATACAAAATTTGACAATGCTGCCTCAAAGTATTCCTGCCTTCCGCCATATCCATTATACATTCCCAATCTTATCCATTTCCCGTATCATATCCATAACAAAACTACTTTCATAAGAACGGATTGCTGTTACATTAATACTTTTGGGCCTTTCTGCTTTTTCTTTTTTTAAGGAAGATTCATTTAAATACCTAGAATATTCTTTTCTTTTATTGGCTATCCGCTTATATAAATCCCGGATTCCCTCTTGTTTTAAAAAATACTGTTTATCTAGTGCCCTTTTCCTTGCTTTACGGATTTGTTTTTCTCTTTGCCGTTTTCTTTCTGCCTCTTTCTCTTCGCATCTCTTTTTTATCCTACTATCCCAATTATTATAACCTTCTCCATGGCAGGATTCTTTTGTCCCTCCAATAAACTCATAATCTTCCCCTGATAGATAACTAGGGTTATTTGTCATAAAAGACATATCTACAGAACGGTTCTCACGGATATGGTTAAGCACCCATTTCTCGTACTCAGGATCTTCTTTCATTGCCCAATACCCCTCGTCTGAAATTGTTAAATATTCCTTTATTTTACGATGGGAAACATGAAATGGGATTTTTGAAATTTTATCATCTATATACGCCTTATATTCTTCTATTGTCATATCCTGCGTACTTTTTACTTCTGTCGTTTTATTGGAAGATACTAACTTATTGAACAATACTGACTGATAATCATATGTGTTTGTAGTACTAACCTTCATACTCCCACCCCTTATACTCTTATAAAAAAGGCACCAGCTTTCCTGATGCCTTCCATGGCTACTTAATCCTCTATTTTACTTATCGGCACAACCCTGGCAATTCTTAACACTATACTGCCAAATATTACAAATATACCCTCATATCTTTTACTAACTTTTCTTCTATATGGGCTAACTTTTCTGCTAAATTTTTTATTTTATTCTCTGCTGCCGGATACTGGTTTAAATAGCAGTAAACCGCCTTTATCCCCATATTGCAGCCATCTGTAATTAAATCGGCCACTGTCTTATCAGAATCCTTCATTGCCATTTTCATATTGGTTTTAATCCATGACATAGCCTTTGCCATAACTGCAGGTTCCTTTTCAGGCTCCTTACACTCTTCTAAATATTCTTCCATTTCCTTTTCGAGTTTGCAGTGTTCTTGCCTGCTTTCTTTTAAAATCTGTTTCATTTTACTGTCAGAAACATTTTCTAAAATCTCATCTATAGAAGAAACGCCCATTTTAATGCCTGCATTACATTCCCTTAATAACCTTACACTATCATTATCCATAATTGCCTCCTATTTTCTTTTTTCTTATTGTTGCCAAATCAAACAATATTATTAAAAAAATAACCTTGGAATAAGATTTTTCTCTTATCCCAAGGCCACTTATTACTCTCTATTCTTGTATCTTATCGCCACCAATTACTTTTTATATTCTAAAAGCAATACTACACTTATTGAAAATACTGTACCCCAGATTCAAATATCTTTAAATCTTGTTCTCCATAAATATTCATAGCTACTGCCATGCCGCGGCGCTCTGAATGTGCCATTTTCCCAAATACTCTTCCATCTGGGCTAGTAATACCTTCAATAGCATGATAAGAACCATTAATATTCCATTCTTCATCCATAGAAACATTTCCATCTAAATCACAATATTGTGTTGCTACTTGCCCATTTGCAAAAAGCTTGCCAATCCATTCTTTTGGTGCTACAAACCGCCCTTCTCCATGAGATGCTGCATTGGTATATACTTTTCCTGTTTCTGCTCCCATAAGCCATGGAGACTTATTAGATACTACCCTAGTATATACCATTTTTGATATATGGCGGTTAATGGTATTAAAGGTTAGGGTCGGAGAATCTTCTTTTTGTCCTACAATTTCCCCATATGGAAGAAGCCCTAGTTTAATTAATGCCTGAAAACCATTACAAATGCCAAGTGCCAATCCATCTCTTTCCTTTAATAACTGCATAACGGCCTCTTTTAATTTTTCATTTTGGAAAGCAGTTGCAAAAAACTTAGCGGAACCATCTGGCTCATCACCTGCACTAAAACCACCTGGAAACATAATAATCTGCGCGTTATGAATCGCTTTTTCAAACTCATCTACTGATTCCCGGATATTATCTGCTGTTATATTTTTAAATACTTTTACTGTTACTTTGGCACCAGCACGTTCAAATGCTTTTGCGCTGTCATATTCACAGTTAGTTCCCGGAAATACGGGGATAAACACAGTAGGTTTTGCTACTTTATGTTTACAAATATAAATAGAATCTGCCTGGAAAATAGGTGCCTCTATTTTTTCTGTATTTTTAGATCCTTTTGTTGGGAATACTTTTTCTAAAGGTGCTTTCCATGCCTGTAATGCTTCTTCTATGGAAAGTGTCATATCTTTATACGTAAATTCTGTATTCTCTGTCACTTCCCCAATTAAAGTATAAGGTACTGCAATCTTATTTAACAGCCCTGCCGGAACCTCGGCTACTATATTCCCAAATTCTGGGGCAAATAAATCCTCTTTTTCTAATGCTTCTTCTATTTTTACCCCTAATTTATTCCCAAATGCCATTTTACTAATGGCGGCTGCCAGCCCAGAAGCATTTAAAACATAGGCAGAAACAATTGCTTTATCACGGATTGCCTTTGTTATGCCATGATAAAGTTCCATCACCTTTTCAAATACAGGAATCTTATAATCATCTGTTTCTATTGTAAATTTCACTAATTTATTTCCAGCCTGCTTTAATTCTGGCGTAATCAATTCTGTATATTTCGCTGTATCTACTGCAAAAGATACTAAAGTCGGCGGCACATCAATCTCGTTAAAAGTGCCTGACATACTATCTTTGCCGCCAATAGATGGCAAGCCAAATGCAACCTGTGCTGCATAAGCGCCTAATAATGCAGAAAAAGGCTGGCTCCAACGGGAAGGTTCCTCTGTCATACGGCGGAAATACTCTTGGAATGTAAAACGGATTTTATCCATACTGCCACCGGCTGCAACAATCTTTGCTACCGACTCTACTATTGCATAAATAGCCCCATGGTAAGGGCTCCATTTTGATAAATATGGATCAAACCCATAGCTCATTAATGTTACTGTTTCTGTTTTTCCTTTCCATACTGGAAGTTTTGCTGCCATAGTTTGTATTTCTGTAAGCTGGTATTTCCCGCCATAAGGCATAAATACAGAGCCTGCCCCAATAGAAGAGTCAAACATTTCTACTAAGCCCTTTTGGGAGCATACATTTAAACTTCCAAGGACGGAAAGCCACGTTTCCTTTACATTAGAAACAGGCTTCTTTTCCAAATATCCACAGGTTTCTGTTGGCATTTCTACTACTACTTCTGTCTCCTGGTGTGCCCCATTTGTATCTAAAAATGCCCTTGAAATATTGACAATTTCCTTTCCTCTCCATTCCATTATCAGCCTTGGGCTTTCTGTTACTACAGCCACTTCTACGGCTTCTAGGTTTTCTTCCTCCGCATAAGAAAGGAAAACATCCACATCTTTTTTATCTACTACTACTGCCATACGTTCTTGGGATTCTGAAATAGCAATTTCTGTCCCATCAAGCCCAGCGTATTTTTTTGGCACTTTATCTAAATTAATCTGTAACCCGGCAGCCAATTCCCCAATCGCAACTGATACACCGCCAGCACCAAAATCATTACATTTTTTAATTAAACGGCTTACTTCTTCCCTGCGGAATAATCTTTGGATCTTCCTTTCTGTTGGCGCATTCCCCTTCTGCACTTCGGCACCACAAGTTTCAATGGAACTTTCTGTATGAACCTTAGAAGAACCTGTAGCACCGCCACATCCATCACGCCCAGTCCTTCCGCCTAGTAAAATAATTCTATCATCTGGATCGGATGTTTCACGGATTACGCTCTTTCTTGGCGCAGCACCCATAACCGCACCTATTTCCATTCTTTTTGCCACATAATCTGGATGGTAAATTTCTTTTACATACCCCGTAGCAAGCCCTATCTGGTTCCCATAAGAGCTATACCCATTTGCAGCCCCCCGTACCAGCTTTTTCTGCGGAAGTTTTCCCTTTAATGTTGCATCTAAAGATACCGTTGGATCTGCTGCCCCAGTAATACGCATTGCTTGGTACACATAAGTACGCCCTGACAATGGATCACGGATTGCCCCGCCTAAACAAGTGGCAGCCCCACCAAACGGCTCAATTTCTGTTGGATGGTTATGTGTTTCATTCTTAAAATTCACTAGCCATTCTTCCGTTTCCGTGTTTCCATTTTCATCTGTAATATCCACTGGGACTACAATACTACAAGCATTAATTTCTTCACTTTCCTCTTGGTCTTCTAATTTGCCTTCCTTTTTTAACTTACGCATTGCCATAAGTGCTAAATCCATTAAGCAGACAAACTTGTCCTCCCTGCCTTTAAAGATTTCTGCCCGATCAGAAAGATATGCGTTATAAGTCCCTTCTATTGGTGCCCTATAATATCCATCTTTAAAATGCACCTTTGTTAATTCTGTAGAAAACGTAGTATGGCGGCAATGGTCAGACCAATAGGTATCTAACACACGGATTTCTGTCATAGAAGGGTTTCTCTTCTCTTCCCCCTTAAAATACTTTTGGATATGCAAGAAATCTTTAAATGTCATTGCCAAATTAAAAGATTGGTACAATTCCTTACATTCCTCTTCTTCCATATCTATAAAGCCTTCTAGTATTTTTACATCACAAGGCTCATCAAAAGCAGTAATCAATGTTTCTGGTTTTACCATGCCAGTTTCCCTAGAATCTACAGGATTAATACAATACTCTTTAATCTGTGTAAGCTCTTTTTCTGTAATCTTGCCTTCCACCACATAAGTAACTGCTGTTTTAATAACTGGCTCTTCTTCCTCATTTAAAAACTTTACACACTGCATGGCAGAATCTGCCCGTTGATCAAACTGCCCTGGTAGATATTCTACAGAAAATACATGGGAATCAGGGGACTTTTCAAATATCTCTTCATATAACATGTCTACTGGAGGCTCAGAAAATATGGTGTAACATGCTTTTTTATAGATTTCATCCGAAATATTTTCTACATCATACCGGATTAAAACACGCACACCTGTTACATCCTGAATTTTTAAATAACTCTTCATTTCCTCCATTAACTCTTTTGCTTTTACTGCAAAGGGTGGTTTTTTTTCCACATAAACCCGTCTTACCATTGTTATGCCTCCTTTTATCCTTTACCAAAACTGTTTCTTTTCCATGTGTATTGTAACATATCTTTGCTTATTAGAAAAGTAAATATTCCAATAAACCAAAATACCATCCTAACACGCCATTTTTCCTTACTAAATATCCTTTTTTATATTCTCCTAATACAGAAACCTCTTCCCCTGCTTTTAATGGAAGCACATAATCTGTATAATCGCTACAGGATAATCCGTCCTCTTCTTCCCATAGATACTGCTTTGGTATCCAATGTTCTTCTTTTGTATTTAATACTCTTACTATACTTCCTTCGTCTACATCTTTTATCCACTCTACATGGCGATCCTGCCACCTAATATAAAAACTTTCCTTACTGCCCACACTATTTTCTAATACTCTTGCCGTTGGAAAATCATCATAGCTTACTATTTCAAACTTTTCTGATGCTATATCAGAGAAAATTACTGCATTAAGCTGCCCATCCCGCTTTACGACACAGCCGCCGTCTAAACTTATAATTTTCTTTTCCCGGTTAATAATAGGGGATGAATCCATATGTTCTCTTTTATATATAGTAACTGGCCAATGCCCTACAAACACATACTTGGAAAAATACAGCCCTTCGTCTTGGAAATTCCTCCAACCAACCATTTGCTCTACTTCTTTAGGCGAAAGCCCCTGATATGCTTCTGATGGCAGCCCTGCATGAGTTACTAAAAAATCCCCTGCATCTAGAATAACAGGAAGGTTTTGTATAAACTGAAGCTCTTTCTTATACACCTCCCTAATACAATGCCATGCTTCTTCTATAGAAACTTCTTTATATGTTCCTGTTTCTTCTATTTTTACGGCATGGATAGACCGTTTCCCTTTCTCTGGCAATATCATCCCTTGTTCCATTAACATTTCTTTATAAATACAATGTCCCCAAAACTGCATACGGGAACAATACCGGTTATAAAATATTTCTGGAGTTACTAAATGTTCAATTACTCTTGCATCTACATTCCCATACACCAAATAGACCTGATGTGTTTTTTGTAATTCTATAAGGTAACGAAGCGTGGCAAGGCTTTTATTCCCTTTTTCTACTATATCCCCAGCTATTATTAAAATATCTTCCTTGGAAAATGCCACTTTATGTAACAATCCTTTTAAGTACATTAGATTTCCATGGATATCGCTTGTAATAATAACCCTTTGCCCCTTTGGAATAAAAATCTTTTGTACGTTTATATGGTAATCCATTTTTATATCCTGCATGTATCTCCTACCAACCCATTTCTATAAAATTTTTATTGCGGATATTTTAAACAATATCTAACTGTCCTTGTATTTCCAATAGAAGCAATTACTCCTTGTTCTAACAAAGAATTTAATATTTTCCGTGCAATAAAACTAGAACAGCCTAAAACATCTTCTACTTCTTTTCTTGTAATTTCCCTTTGTAATGAAAACATCCGAATCACTTTTTCCTCTGGGCTGTCCTCCCCTAAACTTTGCTTTTCTAACTTTTCTTGATGTTGGTTTGGCAATATTGTTACAAAAGAAGATGCTTCTGCTAAAAACTGGGGCTTTTTTATTCCCACATAACTTTCCATTATTCTTTGGATCCCTGTCCCATAGCTTTCCATTAACTTTAACCGGTAAAAAATATTAGCAAGCACCATATTACGCGATTGCGAAACACCATTTATAATATCTGGCAAGGTAAGCCCTTTCACCAAGCCGCCTATTGATACAAATTCTATCCGGTTGGAAAAAATATTAATAATACTGCTTCCTGAATAATCATAATCTCTATGTACAATTGTATTTAAAAGTGCTTCCCTTATTGCATACATGGGGTAATCAAAGCTTTCTACACGTTCTAGCCCTACAAAACCTGCACGGATATTATTTTGCAGGCTTAAGTATTCAAACGATTCTTCTAATTGTTTTAAAAGCGAACCTGTAAACTCTTTTCTAGATTTAAACAACATCTTCCCTGTACCTTCAAAAAGAGCACATTTTATAGAATGTTCACATTGATCCGAAAGTAAAAATGCTACATTTGTATAGTAATCATCTTTATCGATTAATCCTAATGTCCGCATATTTTCCTTTTGGAACCCAACTTTCCTACTATCAAAATATTGTGTTGCATATTGGAAAGTTAATTCTTGGTTAATAGACCGTGCCTTATCATACGTAATCCCATCACTCTCCCGAATCATTTCCCGTATTGCTTCCTCACTTGCAGGGACTGAAGTCACCCCATGGCGGATATAAACCCCACTCGGTTTTAATCCTTTATCTGCCAAATGGTAAGGCGGCCTTCCTCCCCGTGAAACCATAATATGGATTAAAGCTTTCTCCTCTACCCATATTGTTTCTATTGAAGTAAAGGGGATTAAATCAGGATGGATCCCATCGTGGATCATATTACTAATCCGTTCCATCTCCTGTTCTGCATAATCCACCCCAATAATGCTCCCATCACTTGCCACCCCTACATATATTTCACCGCCATCTGTATTGGCAAAAGCAACAATTTCTTTTTTAAATTCCCCATTTACTACTTCTTTTAATTCTAGACGGCTACTCTCTACAAACTCCATGCAGAAACTCCTTTATTGCCCAATCATATCAATCTGGCAAGACCTCATTACTTGCAGTGCCGCTTTATGTAACTCTGGCGTTATCCCTGCACAGCAGGAAGAATCCACGGAAATTTTCATTTCAGGGAAATTTGCTTTTAACAATAAGGCGTTGGATACCACACAAATATCTGTACATACTCCAATTAATTCAATTTCCACCTCTCCCTTTTCTTTTAATTTTGCTATTTCTTTTACTAATTTTGTAGAACCAAACGTCTCTTTTTCCACTGTTTTATATGGTTTATTATATAGTGCATTTAATATCTTCTCATGTAGCCTCCAGCCATATGTTTTATAAATACAATGTTCTACTGGAAGCTTTCTTCCCTCTGCCGTATCCAAATAATTCTGATAATGTGTATCTAGTGTTGCAAAAATATTCCCTGTAAAATTTTTTATCTTAGCAGCAGCATTGTCTGTTACCTTTACTGCCTCTATACTTCCTAAGCTCCCATCAATAAAATCATTTTGCATATCTACTACAACTAATACCTTTTGCACCTGTGCCATCATCTTTTCTTTCCTTTCTTTTTTATTTTAGTTGTACTATATTTATACTACTGCTTCCACTATTGTCTTATCACCACACTGGATAGTATGAATTCCTACTGTTTTATTTTTGTTAAAATTAAAGCTTAATAAATACCCTTTCTTTAAATGATATGCAGATAAATACTCTGCTAATTGTTCTTGTCCCCGCTTTTGGTAATCACTCCCCCTCCATATTTTCATTTCAATAATAAATTGTTTTCCTTTATAATCTACGATTACATCTGTCCGCCCCATATCCCTAGTCCTGGCTTCCACATAATAATTTCCTACTCCATTAATAATAGGCTTTAAATATAACAAAAATAAACGTCTAGCATTTTCTTCTAAAAATTTTATAGTATTATCTGCATATAAATCTGTAAAATGTTCAACAAATTTCTCCAACACTTTATCCATATCTAATTGACCATCTTTAATAAACTGGTTTTTATTTTGGAGTGCACTATGATAAGTGGCATTATGCAATAATTCTTCCGACATAAATAAATTATAAAGCATTGTTTCAAATATTCGGTTTGATATTACTGCCTTCCCCTCTTCCCGTTTTAAAAACCCAAACATAACCCCCATTTCAATAATATAATTATTCATATTAAAAGGGATAGACTGCCCATAAAATAAAATAGCATATAATACCTCTTTTAATTCTTTATTATCTGCTATTTTCTTTTTCATGTCATCAAATAACGTGTTTGATTCATCTACCAATTCTTTAATTACAGATAAGATTCCCTCCTTCTCCCATACAGATCTTTTTTCTTTTTTTATAAAATTATCATGGATTAATTTACATATCCTTGATACCAAATAAGGATAGCCTGATGTATATTCATAAATTATAGCAGAAACATAAGCAATATCCATTCCTGTCTGATAATCTTGTTCGTACTCTTTTAACATGCCGCTAATATCTAAAATAGAAAAGCTCATATCAATATTAAAATCAGCAGCTATATTCCAAGGGCTATTATATTTATGCTCTGAATCAGGCCGGATTTTCTGTTTTAAATTCTTAATATCATATACACCAGCTAAAACAACAGAATGAAAAGTTGCCCTGTCCCTCCTAGTTAAATAATAATCTCGCATAATCCCTAGAAAATCTAAAAATACCTGATTATTTGATGCACTATCTACTTCATCTACTAATAATACCATAGGTTTTTTTGAATAAGCACAGACCTCACTTAATAACCGGAACATTTCTGTTAAATTCAAATTACATTCTACTTCTATTCTTTTTCTTATCTCGTACAAAATATCTTTATCATTCTGGAATATTAAATGTAAATTCTTTGCAGCACTTACAAACTCTTCTAAAAATACTTTTGAAAATGCAGATTCATTTTGATAATTCACAGTGCTTATTCTTTGGAAGCTTATAGAAATTACATTATATTCCTCTTGTAAATAATTTCTTAACGCATACAAAATTGTTGTTTTTCCAAATTGCCTTGCCCTATTAATTACAAAGTAATCACCAAAATCTATCATTTCTTTAATCTGTGCCAGCCTACTATCCAGATTCACCATATAATGCCTATCAGGATAGCACAGCCCTGTAACATTAAAACGTCTTTGCATTGCATTCCTCCCTTATTTTATTAATCTCTGCTGCATATAAGAATATAATCCTTTTTTTGACTTCACACATTCAAATTCACTATATTTCTTAACTGGCTGCCCTAAACTCTGGTAATCTTTCGTCTTCATAAAGCTAGAACCATATACCTTATCTATATAAATAAAAAGATCGTTTTCAAAATCACGAAATCCCCATCTTCCTATCCCTACATACTCTACCAAAATTTCCTTATTGCCAAGCCAACTTACAAGGAACTTTTTTCTATCCATCGTTTCTATATGCGCATCAATTTCATGATAGAGTATTTCATTATACTTTATTTTTGGGACATTACTACGTCCATGCCTGCTTTCATGAATTACCTTTTTTATGGTATTTTTTTCAAAATAAACGACATTTCTAGAGACTCCCTTCCTGTAAGAATCTTTATACCCATAATATTGATATACTACATCCCAATTTGGGCTTACCTCTTTTAACCCCAAATATTTCCTTGCCATTTGTGGAAATTCTATAAGCCTTTCTTTATGCCTAAAATACGCTTGGGCCTCTTTTTCTTCTATTTGCCTATACGTTTCTTCCATTCTTTTTCCCTTTTACTTAATTTGCCCAGTCAAATAAAGACAATTGGTTGGTTTCTGGAAGGCCCTGCAAAATTCCTAGGTCGCTTAACATATCTGTAATAGTTTTCCCTACTTTGCTTCTAGTCTGAAAATCCTCTTTAGATAAAAATACTCCTTGGGCTGCCGCCTCTACAATTTGTACGGCTGCCTTGTCCCCAAGGCCTGCTATCGAATGGATAGAAGGCATTAATTTTCCATCTATAATCTGGAATCTTGCTGCCTTTGCACGGTAAATATCAATAGGCATAAACTCATATCCCCTTGCATACATTTCTTGGACAATCCTTAAATCCCTCAAGGTATCTTTTTCTTTATTTGTCAAAGTATCCGCCCTTCTTCTATAATCCGCCAAATAATACTCTAACTTCTCTCTGCCTTGGCACATTAATTCATAAGAAAACCCAGATGCCCGGATACTAAAAAATGCTGCATAATAGGCTAATGGATAAAATACTTTACAATATGCAATTCTCCACGCCATCATAACGTAGGCAGCCGCATGTGCTTTTGGGAACATATATTTTATTTTTTTGCAAGACCAAATATACCATTCTGGCACATGATGCTCTTTCATTTCTTTTTCCCATTCTTCTTTTAACCCTTTCCCTTTCCGCACACTTTCCATAATTGTAAAGGACAATTCCTTATCGAGCCCCATATTAATTAAATAAATCATAATATCATCACGGGTACAGATTGCCGTAGAAATCGTTGCCTTCCCTTCCTCAATTAAAGTTTGGGCATTTCCAAGCCATACATCTGTCCCATGGGACAAGCCAGAAATACGGATTAAATCAGCAAAACAAGTCGGTTTTGCATCAATTACCATTTGCATCGCAAAATCTGTTCCAAATTCTGGTATGCCAAGTGCCCCTAGCTTACAACCGCCGATATCCTCTGGCGTAATTCCAAGCGCACTGGTATTCATAAACAATGACATCACTTCTTTACAATCCAGTGGAATCTTTTTTGCATCCAACCCTGTTAAATCTTCCAACATACGGATCATAGTCGGATCATCATGGCCCAGAATATCTAATTTTAACAGGTTATGGTCAATAGAATGATAATCAAAATGAGTGGTTACTGTCTTCGTTTCCATATCATTCGCTGGATGCTGCACAGGGGTAAAAGTATTGATTTCCTCCCCCAAAGGAAGCACAATAATCCCTCCTGGATGCTGCCCTGTTGTACGCCGTACTTCCACACACCCTTGCACAATCCGGTTAATTTCACATTTCCTCTTTCTCTGCCCATGCTCCTCATAATAATTTTTCACATAGCCATATGCTGTTTTATCTGCTAATGTACCAATAGTCCCTGCACGGAATGTCTGCCCTTTCCCAAAAATAACTTCTGTATAATCATGTGCCTTACTTTGATATTCCCCTGAAAAATTTAAGTCAATATCTGGTTCTTTATTTCCTTTAAAACCTAAGAACGTCTCAAATGGTATATCAAACCCTTCTTTTTTTAATAACTCCCCACATTTTGGGCACACCTTATCTGGCATATCGCAGCCTGATCCCCCTGAAAAAGCCCGTACTTCTTCTGAATCAAAATCGCTATAATGGCATTTTGCACAATAATAATGCGGGCTTAATGGGTTTACTTCTGTAATGCCAGACATCGTTGCTACAAAAGAAGACCCTACCGACCCACGGGAACCTACTAAATACCCATCTTCATTTGACTTCCACACCAGCTTTTGTGCAATAATATACATAACGGCAAACCCATTTGAAATAATAGAATTTAACTCTCGTTCCAAACGCTCTACCACCACTTCTGGGAGCTTATCCCCATAGATGGAATATGCCTTTTGATAACAAATATCCCTTAAAATCTGATCTGAATTTTCAATAACTGGCGGGCATTTATCTGGCCGGACAGGGGAAATCTTCTCACACATAGCCGCAATCCGGTTTGTATTGGTAATTACTACTTCTTCTGCTTTTTCTGCTCCCAAATAGGAAAATTCCTCTAACATTTCATCGGTTGTCCTTAAATAAAGGGGAGCCTGGTTATCTGCATCTTTAAATCCTTTCCCTGCCATAATAATCCTGCGGTATACTTCATCTTCTGGATCTAAAAAATGTACATCACAGGTCGCTACCACAGGCTTATGGTACTGTTCTCCAAGGGCTACAATCTTTTTATTAATCTCTATTAACTCTTCCTGAGAAGAAAGGACTGGACTCTCCCCGCGAAGCATAAAAGCATTATTCCCTAAAGGCTGGATTTCCAGATAATCATAAAAATTAACTAGCCTTACAATTTCCTCCTCTGAAGCCCCCCGCAAAATTGCTTGATATAATTCTCCTGCCTCACATGCAGAACCAATAATTAACCCTTCCCGATACTTTTGCAAAACACTTTTTGGGATTCTTGGATGCCGATGGAAATATTCTAGATGGGACATGGATACTAAGCGGTATAGATTAATCCGCCCTATATCATTTTTTGCCAATAAAATCACATGATGGGATGGTAATTTTTTTAAAGCTTCTGCTGACATTACACTTAACTCATTTACTTGATCTAATGTGCAAATCTCTTGTTCCTTTAACATAGCAATAAATGCCTTAAAAATGCCAGCCGTTGCTTCGGCATCATCGACCGCCCTATGATGGTTTTCTAGTGAAATATTGAGTGCCTTTGCCACCACGTCTAATTTATACTTATTAAGCCCTGGAAGCAATACCCTTGCAAGCCCCACCGTATCCACTACTGTTTTCTTAAGTGGGATAGATAAAAGCCTAGCATTGGCATAAATAAAACTCATATCAAAACCAGCGTTATGTGCTACCATAACGGCCCCTTTTGAAAATTCTAGAAACTTAGGCAAGATTTCTTCTATCCCTGGGGCGTGTATTACCATTTCATCATGGATACCTGTTAATTTTTCTATCTCAAATGGAATTGGTTCCCTTGGGTTTACAAATTCACTAAATCTTTCCGTAATTTCCCCATTCACTACTTTTACTGCCCCAATTTCTATAATATGGTTATTGGTTGAGCTAAACCCTGTTGTCTCAATATCAAATACTACATAGGCATCCATAAGATTTTGGTTTTCGGAATACTCTACAATTTCTTTTAAATCATCCACCAAATATCCTTCACAGCCATAAATTACCTTAAAATCCCCGCCTTCTGCCACATGGTTAGCTACTGGGAAGGCAGACACATTCCCATGGTCTGTAATGGCAATCGCAGAATGGCCCCATGCCATAGCACGTTTCATAATATCTTTTATATCTGCTACCCCATCCATATCACTCATTTTTGTATGGCAATGTAGTTCTACCCTTTTTTCTACCGCGGTATCCACCCGTTTTACTGTAAAGTCACTACATTTTCGGATACCTACTACGGATCCAATTGTCAATTCTCCATCAAACCGATCAATGGTAGTTACTCCCTTTAACTTTACAAAGGCTCCTGGCACTATATGGGACTTAATATCTGGCACTTGTTCATTCCTGGCAAACATCTTTACCGTAATGGTGTCCGTAAAATCTGTTACATCAAAAATTAAAATCGTTTTTTCTCCACGGATTTCCCTTGTATCCAATGCAATAATCTTACCACGGATTACTAATTCGCCCATTTCTGTCTGGATTTGCTCAATTGGCGTTGGCTCTTCCTCAAAGTCCCTTCCATACAATACATCTGGGTTATCTGCTTTTTTATAGGCAGGCTTTTTTGTAAAAAATTCTTTTTTCTCTGCAGGTTTTTTTTCAGCCTCCTTTTTTTCTGGCTTCTTAGTTACATTGGTAGAAGATTCCCCATACGCAGCTACTAAATCGTCTGCAGACCACGGAAGTTCTGGATTTGCCTGTTCTTTCCCTGCCTCTTCTTTTAGATCCCCTTCTATCATATTTGCATTTTTCTGAATTTGAATTACCTCAAGCCTTAACCGTTGTTCATCCTGTTCTCGTTTTTTATGGGTTCCCCCTTCTTTAAACTGGATTCTAGCCTCTATGGGGAAACCGCAACGCTCTACAAAAATCTTTTCTAAAATCCTCTTTAACTCTTCTGCTTTCTCCCGTGCAATAATACTGTCCTCCAATGTAATTTGCAGTACAAAGTCCTCAATAAATTTGCTGTCTGCCCGCCTAAAAAGGCTATATTCAATGGCATTATAATTACGGAGTTCTGTTAAAATACTATCTTTATAAGATTCTAATAACTTTTCTGGCGTATACTGCCCTGACAAATGGTAATTTTCTACTACTTTAATCTGTGTTTCATTTCCCGGAAAAAGCTGGTCTGCTATACTGTCCTCCATATAGTAAATACTCTTTTTATGTATTAGCCTTCTACTGTCAATATAAACGCGAAGAGAGCTTCTATCCCTGTTTGTAGTAATTTTTGTTACCTCCACATCGGTTAAAAGCTCTGATACATCTGGATTTAATTGAAGTGTTGGAAAAACATCAAAAAATACTTTTCCCACGCCAATTCTCCTTTCCCTTGTATACTACTCCCAGGCCATTAGCTCCTTTTTTAATTCAGAAAGCAGCCTATCCTCTGGTATCTTCCTAATAACTTCCCCTTTTTTTATTAACAGGCCTTCCCCATTCCCGCCTGCTATGCCAATATCTGCTTCTCTTGCTTCTCCAGGGCCATTTACTGCACATCCCATTACTGCAACCTTGATATTTAAGTGGTCAAATTCCTGCACCATTGTTTCTACTTGGTTTGCAAGCCCAATTAAATCTATCCTAGTCCTTCCACAAGTAGGGCAGGATACCACTTCAATCCCTCCTGCCCTAAGGCCGAGCGTGCGTAAAATCAATTTTGCAGATTTCACTTCCTCTATCGGATCACCCGTTAAAGAAACCCGGATTGTATCTCCAATTCCCTCTCCCAAAATTATGCCAAGCCCTATTGCAGATTTAATATTCCCTGAAAATATAGTTCCTGCCTCTGTAATCCCTACATGAAGCGGATATATTGTTTGTTTATCAATTAATCGATGTGCCTTTACACACATCTGTACATCAGAAGATTTAATACTAATCACCAAATTATCATAACCGCAGCCTTCTATCATATGGACTTTATCCAATGCACTTTCTACAAGCCCCTCTGCTGTTACCCCATGGTATTTTTCTAACAGATGCCTTTCTAATGATCCACTATTTACCCCTACACGGATAGGGATATTTCTTTCTTTTGCTGCTTTTACCACATAAGAAAGTTTTTCTGCCCCTCCAATATTCCCCGGATTAATGCGGATTTTATCAGCCCCATTTTCTATTGCCAGGACTGCGATGCGATAATCAAAATGAATATCCGCCACAAGTGGGATCTCTATTTCCTTTTTAATCTCCTTTAATGCTTTTGCTGCTTCCTCTGTTGGGACAGTGGCACGGACAATTTCGCATCCTGCTGCTTCTAAGTGCTTTATCTGTGCAATTGTTGCCTTACTATCTTCTGTTTTTGTATTTGTCATTGACTGGATTAGTACAGAGTTTCCACCTCCAATTACCCTATCCCCAATTTTTACTACTTTTGTATGCTCCCGCATTAGAATATTCTCCTTATATCGTTAAACATCACATAGACCATTAACACCATTAAAAGCATAAGGCCTACAAAGTGCACCATGCCTTCTTTTTCCCTGTCCACTGGTTTTCCCCTAACTGCCTCTATTACTAAAAATACTAACCTGCCACCATCTAATGCTGGAATAGGAAGTAAATTCATTACTCCTAGGTTCGCACTTAACATAATAGAAAAATTAAGGATATTTAACAGTATACTAATCATATTTGTTTTTACATCCACATCTGCACTGGTACTTTCTTCTACCACTTCATCTACCATATCTACAATACCAACTGGGCCGCTTAAATCATTTACCGTTACGCTGCCATTAAATAACATCCCTATACTTTTTACGACCACGCCCATTTGGTATTGGACTTCATATAAACTATATTTTAATACTTCCAGCCCTTTTGCTTTTGTACGGATAGCAGAACTATAGATTCCCATATAATAAGCACCATTTTCATCTTGTTTTGGGACAATATGGAACGTATGCGGCTCACCATTCCGGTTTACTGTAATATCTACTGGTTTTCCTGTGTTAATCGCCATATAAAATTGTACATCCCGGTAAATAGTTACTTTTTTGTTATTGATCTTGGTAATCACGTCTCCCTCTGCAAGACCTGCCTCTTCTGCTGGAAACCCTTCCATTACCCCAATAATCACTGGCTTATCATAACCTGCATAACCAATTACCACTAATGCAAGTAAAAAAGCAAGGATAAAATTAAAAATTGGACCAGCCGCCACTACGGAAATCCGTGCCCACACTGATCGGTTATTAAACGCATCTTCCTCTGTGCTCTCTCCATCTTCCCCAAGCATCTGGCAAGATCCCCCAAATGGAAACACTTTTAGAGAATACCGTGTTTCGCCCTTTTTAAAAGAAAATAACCGTGGCCCCATTCCAATGGAAAACTCTGTTACAGCAATCCCATTCTTTTTTGCCAGTAAAAAATGTCCCAGCTCATGGAAAAACACCAAAAAGCCAAACACAATCAATGCTATAATAATTCCCATATATGCTCCTTATTTTCATTTCTTTTTCTCTATTCTATACTGTTTTTCTTTGTTTTATCCTAGTTTCTGCTAATACTATAATTTGATAAGATCCATTCCCTTGTCCACTGCTCTGTTTCTAGAATTTCATCCACTGTTGGATTTTTGATTGTCTTATGTGCCTGTATTGCTTCCTTAATCCACTCTGTTATCCCTAAGAACGACAATTTACCCTTAAGGAATTCGCTAACAGCTAATTCATTTGCAGCATTAAAAACAGTTGGCATAGATCCTCCTTGCTTCATTGCCTGATAAGCAAGGGCAAGCCCTTGGAATGTTTCTATATCTGGTTTTTCAAAAGTAATTTCACTTAATTTCCAAAAATCCAGCCTTTCCCCCGCTAAAAACCTACGCTCTGGGTAATACAGCGCATATTGTATTGGAAGTTTCATATCGGGAGTCCCAAGCTGCGCAATTACGGCACCATCTTTCCACTCCACCATAGAATGGATAATGCTCTTTGGTTGGACCACTACTTGGATATTTTCTACTTCCACGCCAAACAACCATTTTGCCTCCATTACTTCCAGCCCCTTATTTACCATAGTAGCCGAATCTATTGTAATTTTCTTTCCCATAGACCAGTTTGGATGCTTTAATGCCTGCTCCGGTGTTATATCAAAAAGCTGTTCTTTCTTTTTACCCAAAAACGGCCCGCCAGAAGCCGTTAAAAGGATTTTCTCTATTTGTAAACGATTTTCCCCATTTAAACATTGGAAAATCGCACTATGCTCGCTATCTACTGGTAAAATCTGCACTCCTTTTTCTTTTGCCAATGGCATAATCACATGCCCTGCTGTCACTAATGTTTCTTTATTTGCAAGTGCAATATCTTTTCCTGCTTTAATCGCCTCTATTGTAGGGCATATCCCTATCATGCCTACAACTGCTGTTACCAACAATTCACTTTTAGGCTCTATTGCCACTTCTATAAGCCCTTCCATGCCAGTTACCACTTTTACTGGCAAATCTGATATAGCAAGTTTTAATTCCTCTGCCCTTCCTTTTTCCCATACACAGACAATAGATGGCATAAACTCCCTTATTTGCTGCTCTAATAAAGAAATATTGGAACCTGCTGCAAGGGCTGTTACTTTAATATCCCCATTTGCCCTTACTACTTCTAGTGTCTGTGTGCCAATGGAACCTGTAGAACCAAGAATTGCAATATTCTTTTTTCTTTCTGCCATAATTGCTCCTATCTAATAAATATTGTTAAAAAATAAATGGCAGGAGCCACAAAAATAACAGAATCAAACCGATCCATAATTCCTCCATGCCCTGGGATTAAATGCCCATAATCTTTTACACTATAATTCCTCTTTATGCCAGATGCTGCCAAATCCCCAATCTGTGAAATCACAGCTCCTATACCACAAACAATGGCACATCCTACCAATGGGTTTAAAAATGCTTCAGATAAATACCCTCGGAATACAAAGCCATACAAAGCCCCTAAAAGGGCGGCACCTACTATCCCGCCAACACTTCCTTCTATAGACTTATTTGGGCTTAATTTAGGTGCCAATTTATGTTTCCCTATTGTTACACCAACTAAATAAGCACAAGTATCACATATCCATGAACTTAAAAATACCAAAAATACTAGGCATATGCCATTTGGCAGCTCCCTAATCTGGTATACATAGGACATCATAACTGCCACATAAAAAAATCCAAAAAAGATATAGCATATTTCCCCTGCTTTATAGCCTGGGAATGTAAATACATATGCAGCCATTATAACCATTAAAAATACAATCATTAGCAACATGGCAAATTCCTGCATTTCCAGAAGTAACAACAAATAATACCCAATGCAAGCCATATACCCCAATATCCCCACTAAGCTTTTTTGCCTAGAAATCACCCTATACAGCTCAAACTGCCCAATCAATGACACCACAAACATTGTCACAAATAAAATATTGCCTCCCATAATCAAAGTAAACAATGCTACTGCTAAAAGAAGCACTGAGCTTAGAGTACGTATTAGAGTTGCCTTTGTAAAAAGCTTGTTTATCACGGATTATTCCTCCTTTATGCCACCATAACGCCGTTCTCTTTTAGTATATTGCTCTATTGCCTTTTTCAGTTCATTTTTATCAAAATCTGGCCATAAAACTTCTGGAAAATAAAATTCTGTATAAGCACTTTGCCATAATAAAAAATTCGAAAGCCTCTCTTCACCGCTTGTCCGAATTAATAAATCTGGATCAGGGATATCACAAGTATCTAAATAAGAAGAAAAAAGAGTTTCTGTAAGCTGCCCTTGTTCAAACTTACCCTCCCGGTAATCTGCCACAAGCCGCCGCATCGCACGGATCATTTCATCACGTGAACCATAATTTAAGGCAATCTGGAAATTAAGCCCTGTATTTTCTTGTGATACTTTTTCCAGCTTTTCTATACTTTCCAGAATATCCTGGTCTAAAGCACTCCTGTCCCCAATTACCCGAACCCGCATATTATTCTCTGTTGCTTTCTTAATACTTTCCTTTAAATAATTCCTTAGGATCTTCATCAATGCACCCACTTCATCTGCAGGGCGTGCCCAATTTTCCGTAGAAAACGCATAGATTGTAAGATATTTAATGCCAAGATTGTAAGCTTCCCTACAGATTTCTTCTACTCTTTTACTTCCTTGCGTATGCCCTGCATTTCTTGGAAGAAACCGTTTCTTTGCCCACCTTCCGTTCCCATCCATTATAATAGCCACGTGCTGTGGCACATTCCTCTGATTTCCTTCGGCCATAATTTCCCTCATTTTCCGAATAAGGGTGCCAGCAGATGACACCCTTCTTTCTTATACTGTAAGAATCTCTTTTGACTTCTCTTCAATTGCCTTATCTACTTCTGCAATATACTTATCTGTCAATTTCTGCACTTTATCCTCTACCTGCTTTTGCTCGTCTTCTGAAATCTCTGAAGCCTTAGCTGCTTTCTTAATCGCATCGTTTGCATCTCTTCTAATATTCCGAACCGCAACCTTAGCATTTTCTCCCTTCTTTTTTACATCCTTAACTAGTTCTTTTCTCCTATCTTCTGTAAGCTCTGGAAATACCAAACGAATCGTTTTTCCATCATTGCTTGGCGTAATGCCGAGGTCTGATGCCATAATTGCCTTTTCAATTTCTTTAATTAAACTTGTTTCCCATGGCTGGATTTGGATCATCCTAGCCTCTGGCACAGATACATTCGCTACTTGTTGTAAAGAAGATGGCGTCCCATAATAATTTACTTTAATCTTGTCCAACAAATGTGGGTTTGCACGTCCTGCCCGAATTGCAGAATACTCTGCTTTCAAACTTTCCAATGATTTTACCATTTTCTCCTCAAACTGTTTAATCTCCATAAAATTTTCCTCCTGAATTTATTCTAAATATTATACAGTAAGGACTGTCCCATTGGTCGTTCCCTTAACTGCATGAATAATACTATCTGTCTCTTGTAACCCAAAAACCTTCATTGGCATTTTATTCTCCATACAAAGTACTGCTGCTGCCAAATCCATAATCCCTAACTGCTTCTCTACTACTTCCTTCATAGGAAGTGTGTCAAACTTCTTTGCTTCTGGGTTTAGCTTTGGATCGGAATCATATACACCATCTACAGCCCTTGCTGCCAAAATAATATCTGCTTTTATTTCAACCGCCCGAAGGGCTGCCCCCATATCTGTTGAAAAATAAGGATGGCCTGTACCCCCCGCAAAAAATACGACTTCTCCTCTCTCAAATGCTTGGAGCACTCCATCTTTTGAATATAATTCGGTAAAGGAACCACATAAAAATGGGGTCATAACCCTAGTTTTCATGCCAGCATACCGGAAAATCTCTGATGTATAAATAGAATTCATTACGGTAGCTAACATTCCTATCTGATCGGCTTTTGTCCTTTCAATAGTTTCACTCGTCCTTCCTCTCCAGAAATTCCCGCCTCCAATTACCACGCCAACTTGAATCCCATTATCAGTAAGAAGCTTTACCTGCCTAGCCACTTCCATAATGGTAGCATCATCAAAACCCGTTTTCTTCTCCCCAGCAAGTGCCTCTCCACTTAATTTTAATAAAACACGCTCGATTCCCTTTCCTTCTTCTGTTACACTAGCACCAGGAACCGAAATTACAATATCCTCCATATATTCCTCACTCATTCCTTACAATCCTCCACTTCTTTATGCAGTAACCACTCTATTTATAGGTGGTATCATATCCACTTTTTTCTATTCTACCACACTTTCTTCTTTCGGACTACCCAAATTTCATCTTTTTTCTTCCTTTATATTTCATATAACAACGCATTGCAAATAGCTGCTGCTACATTACTCCCTCCTTTGCGCCCCCTTGCCACTATATAGGGAACCTCTGTTTTTAAAATAAGCTCTTTTGCCTCTACCACATTGACAAACCCAACAGGGACACCTATTACTAATTCTGGCTGTACACTCTCTTCTTGTATAAGCTCATATAAACGGATTAATGCAGTAGGCGCATTCCCAATTGCATAAATACACTTCTTATGGAGCTTTGCTGCTTTTTCCATACTAACAGCAGCCCTTGTTGTATTTCTTTTTTTAGCCTCTGCTGCCACGTCTTCATCTGCCATAAAACAATATACTTCTCCCCCATAACGTGCTAATGCTTTTTTATTAATGCCCGCTTTCCCCATATTAGTATCCGTAACAATACAAGCACCATTTTTTAAAGCTTCCTTTGCACGTTTAATTGCCTGCCCTGAAAAACATAGGTTTTCTGCATAAGAAAAATCTGCCGTTGTATGGATTACCCGTTTAATAACTGGCTCCTGTTCTTTATCTAACTTACGGTTTAATTCTGCTTCAATTATTTCAAAACTTTTTTTCTCTATCTCCTCTGGAGCATATTGCTTTAATTCCATGGTATGTTCTCTTTTCCTTTTCTTTTATTTATTATCTATCTTATTTTTCTTACTATTTCCTTTACTTTGTTTTATCTGGGCAACTATATTGCCCAATCACTAAAAAAATAGGGTTTTGTGCTCTCATCATATGATAATTCCCCACTTTTTCTAATTTTGTTACTGCTATTTGGCTAGCATCTATAATCTGTATCCCTAATTGTTCCATATTAGAAAATACTTCTGAAATTGTTTCCAAAGTTACTGCGCTAATCGCAATCCTTACATTATGCTTCTGATGTATTATTTGTTTTAAAATAAAAAGAAGGTTTCCTTTTGTACCCCCAATAAATACAATATCGGCTGGCAAAAGCCCTTCTATTGCCTCTGGTGCCATGCCAGGAATAATTTCTAAATTATTGCATCCAAATCGTTTTTTATTCTCCTGTATTAACATCAATGCCTCTTGTTGATATTCTATCGCATATACTTTGCCACGGCATGCTGCTATTGCAAGCTCTATTGATACAGAACCCGTCCCCGCACCAATATCATAAATAATATCGGTTTCTTTTACTGCTAATTTACTTAGAATAATAGCCCTTATTTCACTCTTTGTCATAGGTGTGTTTCCTCTAATAAAAACATTATCTGGTATACCAGCAGTTATAAAACGTTCCTCTTTTTCCCTTATAAAAAGCAAGACTGTTAATGGTTCTTTTTCTTTTTCTTTGTATGTTCTAGGAGTAGTCTTTATAATTTCTTCTTCTGGATAAGAAAGTCTCTTCCCAACATAAAGAGGAATATCCCCAAAGCCAGCTTCTGTTAATTCTTTACAAATTTCTTCTGTTTGGCCTTGCGTAATAGCAAATACTTTTTCATGCTTTCTAAGTATTGCTGATAAATTTTCTGTATTTCCATGAAGGCTTACTATTTTTATATCTTCCCATGGCAATTTTAAGCGGGATGCAAAATAAGACAGGGATGAAATCCCTGGCTCTATTTGCACTGGAATCCCTGCCTTTTCTAATTCTATAAAAAGTTTTTTTGCCCCACTATAAAATCCGCTATCACCCGACATCGCCACTACAATCCGTTTTTTTTCCGATTGCTGGATTTGACCCACAATTTTATCTGGAAAATACTCTATTATAAATTCTGGGAAATGGCTATGCCAGGCTTGTATTTCTTTTATCATGCGCGTAGCCCCAATAATTAATTCTGCTTCTTCTAAAAGTGTTTTCGCCCTTTCTGTTAAACAGGATAGATTTCCCATCCCAATTCCAATAATATATATGTCCTTATTCATATTCTTCCTTCTACTTTAATAACATTTCCTTCACCATTTCTATGGAATATCCAGTTTCTTCTGGACGTTTTATTATTAATGTAATGGCTTTCAAACGTTCTGCGGCATTTATTTTTTCTTGGAATCCGCCTTGTACCCCCGATTCCTTTGTTAATAGGTAACGGATTTTTTTTTCTTTCATTATCAAATAATTCATTTCTTCGGAAAATGGGCCCTGCATACAAATAATCTGTTTCCCTAAAAGCCCTAATTCTTCACAAAACCCCAACATAGAAGAATTTGGCAATATCCGTACTATTAACCTTTCTTTATCCTTAATAGCCACTACTAGTTCTGAAAGAGACTTTGTTCCTGTTGTTACAAGGATATTTCCCTCCTTCTGTTGGTTAAGCCATATGGCTGCCTGTTTCATATCTGGTAGATAAATCCCATTCTCTTCTTTGGAAAGACTATTACGGACTATTCGGATATAAGTAAATTTCTTTTTTTCACAGGCTTCTTTTATATTTTTACTAGCAAGGACTGCATAAGGATGGGTTGCATCTATTACAAGCTCTGGCTTTTGTTTTTCAAATTCTTCTTCCATTTCGGCTTCCGTTAGCCTTCCTACTTTTATTTGGATTATAGGTCCTAAAAAGCTCAGGAATTGCGTTCCATATTCGGTTGCCACATAAACAACTGACTCTATCTTTAATTCCATAAGATATTCACAAAGTTGCCTACCCTCTGTTGTGCCAGCAAATAACAACACTTTTTTATACATGATAGCCTCTTTTGGTAATCATCTTTCCATCTAAATGAATGGTTTCTGAATTGCCTATAAATACCATGGTCAACATATCTGCTTCAAAATCTTTTAATTCTTTTAAACTCATTATGCCATACGTTTGCCCTTCCCTCCCAATATTCCTAACATATCCACATACTGTTGTTTCCGGCTGGTATGAAAGTACTAATTCACACGCTTTTTTTAAACATTCTTTTCTTTTATGGCTACCCGGATTATACAGGCATATCACTGTATCACTAGCGGCTGCGGCTAAAATCCTTTTTTCAATTTTTTCCCATGGCGTTAATAAATCACTTAAACTAATTGTTATAAAATCATTCGTAAGTGGTGCCCCTAGCACGGCACCTCCACTTAACGCTGCTGTTACCCCTGCAATTACCTCAATCTGCCCTTGCGGAAAAGAATACTTATTGGCAAGTTCATAGACCAACGCTGCCATCCCATATACGGCACTATCACCACTACAGATTAATGCTACACACCGTCCCTTTTGGGATTCTTGAAGCGCCTTTTCACATCTCTCTTTTTCTTGCCTCATCGGCGTATAAAAGTATTCTTTTTGTGGATAATAAGGCTTTATTAAATCCACATATGCGGTATATCCCACAATAAGATCACTTTCCCAAAGCGCATCATCTGCTTCTTTCGTGATATATGCTGGGCCCCCTGGGCCAATCCCAACTACATACAACATTGTAATGTCATCTCCTTCTCTGCAAGTGCAAATGTCATTCCTTCTTTACAAGTTTTCTTTATAATTAATGTTCCTTTTGAAGCAAGTATAGCCGCCCTTTCACAGACATTGCCCACACCAACTTTCTCTTTTACAAACATAGATTCTTGGAACTCCCCTTCTACTTCCAATAGCTCCTCTGCCGTAAATACCATAAATGGGACATCCAGTTCTTTCGCTAATGCACAAATTCCTTCTTCTTCTGCTTTATAGTCAATAGAGGCAACCATTGCTACTCTTTCTTTTGAAATTTTTAAAGAACCCAGACATTCTTCTAAAAATAACAAAAGTTCTTCCCTACTCTTACCTTTTTTACATCCTATTCCCACATAAAGATTTTTTAACAATAATTCACAAGTCATTGGAAAAGGCAGTTTTTCTTTTCTTTCTTGCCCTTCTCTATGGATATAGATTCCACATGGATACTGCCCTGCCTCTTCTTTTGAAACAAGTACTACTCCCTTTGGAATTGTTTCCAATTTATAATCTGAGAGAATTGCTACCTGTTTCCCAGAAAGTAAACACGCTGACACTTCTTTACAAGATTCTAAATTTTTAATAATAAGATTATTTTTCTTTGCAAATACATCGACCGCAAATATCCTCCTAATATCTGTTGCTGTTGTAATAATCGCTTCTGCCCCTATAAGCCCTGCTATTTTCTTACACCATTCATTTGCCCCTCCCAAATGGCCAGATAAAAGGGATATTATATGGTTTCCTGCCTCATCCATTACTAAAACGGCTGGATCCGTTTCCTTTCCTTTTAAAAAAGGTGCCACAGCCCGTACCGCAATTCCTGTTGCCCCAATAAACAACAATACATTTTTTTTCCCAAAAATATCACCAATTAATTTAGGCAAACTCTGAAAAGCTTGCACACCTGGACGTTGGTATTTTTCTACTGTATATGTATCACACAAAATCCCTTCTTCTTTTAATTGGTTTGCCAGTTTTTGGTTTTTTATGGTTCCTTGTTCTGTAAAAGAAAGAATAGCAATCCCTTGTTCTTGTTGTTTAGGAATTGCTTTGCGAAACTCTGTTGAAAATCCTGCATCATACAGTTTTGACAGCTCATAATCACTTTCTAAAACATCCCCTACTATAATCAATGCCGTTTTTGTAATCTGATGTTTTTTTGCCATTTCTGGAAGCTGCCCTACAGTTCCCCGTACCACTTTCTCATCCTGCCATGTTGCCTTATATACAATGGCACATGGCGTAGATTCCCTATAAGCACCAGAAAGCAATTCTTGTTTTACCTGTTCTGTTAATCCCATGCTTAAAAACAAAACCATGGTACAGCCATGTTCCGCCAGTTTATGTAACGTTTCTTGTTCTGGTACTGTGGTTTGCCCCTCCATCCGGGTAATAATCACTGACTGTGAAACGCTAGGCAATGTATATTCTTGTTTTAATGCTGCTGCTGCCCCACAAAAGCTGCTAACTCCTGGGCAAACTTCATAAGGGATACCTGCTCCTTCCAATAAATCCATTTGTTCCTTTATTGCACCATATAAAGAAGGATCCCCTGTATGCAGCCTTACCACCAATTTTCCTTCCTTTTCTGCCTTAACCATCACATCCACAATTTCTTCCAAATACATTTTGGCACTATTATATATTTCACATCCACGCTTTGCATAATGAAGAAGTTCCTGATTTACCAGTGAACCTGCATATATAATTACATCTGCACAAGAAAGCAAATCACGTCCCCGGACAGTAACTAAATCTACTGCGCCTGGCCCTGCACCAACAAAATAAACCATTTTTATTCTCCCCTAACTATTTCTAGCAATTCTTCTGCATCCCTTGTTTTTCCCAAAACTCCATATATATTTGAAAATACAATAACTCCTATTTTTGCCTGCCCTGCTAGCCGGTGTAACAAATGTTTTTCTATCCGCCCCATCAACACTTCCATAACATTTGGCATCTGTGCATTCTCCCACAAAATCTGTAATGCTTCTTCTGTTACAGTACAGGAAAGGATTTGCTTTGCAAGAGCAGCATCTCCTCCCGAAAGTAATACACAACATGCCAAAATTTCCATTCTAGCATCTGCCATTTTGGAATGGGTATTCATAATCCCTGCCCCAAGCTTCACTAACTTTCCAATATGGCCGACTAAAAGAATCCGCTGGAATCCAAGTTCACATGCCTTATCCAATGTTTGCCCAATAAAATTACTGCATTTTACACACTGTTCTGGGTTGGGCAAATGAAATTTTTTAACAAATTCCAATCCATAATTCCCTGGCGCCAATAATACACTCTTTTTTCCTTCTGCCCTTCTTTGTTTTAATTCAATTGCAATCGTTTCCAATAAAGCTGCCTCACTCATTGGCTCTACAATACCACTTGTCCCTAAAATAGAAATACCGCCTTCTATCCCAAGCCTTGGGTTAAACGTTTTCTTTGCAATTTCTTTGCCTTCTGGCACAGATATTGTAATTTTAATGCCATTTTCATATGAAAATAACTCCATTACTTCCTCTACGCCTTCTGTTATCATACGCCTTGGCACAGAATTAATAGCAGCTTCCCCTATTGGCTGGTCAAGCCCTGGCTTAGTGATAATGCCTACCCCATCACCGCCACATATTACAATCCCTTTAGGGATACATTCCACTTTGGCATAAACTAAAATTCCATTGGTAATATCAGGATCATCGCCAGCATCCTTTTGCACGGCACAGTTTACATATGTCTTTGTCCTTGTAATATCTTCAATAGGAAGCGTCAATATAATCCCTTTTGGTGTTTTTAAGTTTATTCGCCTTATTTCCCTGCCTTCTAAAAGCATCTGTGCCCCTGCTATAGCAGCGGCAGCAGCACAACTTCCTGTTGTATATCCACAACGCAGCCGTTTCTGTTCTATGTACCGATATTCTTCCAGCATATCTATCCACTTCCTAAGCCATATATCTTACGTACCGATTATACAACACCAACAAAAGAAAGGCAAGCAATTCAAGAAGGCTCCACAAATTGGCAGGCTTATTCCTTTTGCTGGCTACATTCTTTCTGGAAATCTTCTATTAGCTGGAATACAAACCCATCTGCTTTCTTAGCAATCTTTGTATATTTAGGGGCAGAAGAATATTTTCTTAATAAACAAATAAATTTATTTTTTTCCTCTTTAGGGGCTAAAGAAGCCCGGACAATTAGTTCTTGGGCACGCACATAATTTACTACACTTTTATCTGATACAAAACTATCAATATTATCTTTAAACCATGGTGGAAGCATAGGATCTTCTTTTAATTTCTCTAAATTTTCAGCCTTTATTAAAATTTCAGAATCATTTAATAACAAATGGCCTGCTAAATAATTATCCAAAATATCTCCTAATTCTTCTCTACTTAATAACATCCTATGTGCTGTAGGCAAACGGTTATCTCCTGCTGAAACAGTAATTGCCACAGCTAACCGGCATAATAGCTCACCAAAATTAATCTGGTTATACCGAAAAAGGAAAAAACACATCTCGCTCATTTTTTTACTAACAAGCGTACAATATACCGCATTCATAGAAGTAGAAATAACTGCTTCCCCTTCATAATATTTTTTAATTGGCTCCCCATTACTATCCAACTTCCCTATCTCCAAATTCATTTCTGCAATACAACGGTTTCCAGACATTGAGGATTTTAATTCTAAAATTCCGTGTAAAATCATATCTTCACTTGATATAGTAGAATAAAAATAACAGTGATATATCCCAAGATATGCCCTAAATACTGGATTATCTGCCCGATATATTAATTGAGATGGTATATCTTTTGAAACATCATTTTTATCTATAATTGTCGTCTCATCCATAGCAAGGACATCTGCAATGTCTTCATTTAAAACCTTACATATCTGGACAGCATTAATTAATGAAATTGTTCTAGAACCTTGCAATATTTTGGATAAAGTAGCCTGGCTAATACTACAATTATTTTCTGCGCACTTTTTTAAAATATCGGCCTGGCTAATTCCTTTCTTTCTCATAATAGCCCTCATTCTCTCTGCAACTTGGTTATAATAATTGTTTGTAATATCCCCATTCTTTTTCCTTTGGCTTTCCATAATTTCTTATCCTTTCTTTTTAGAATATAATATTCAAAAATGAATTGTATATATATTATATTGGAATTACATTTTCTTGTATAAAATTAAGATTGTAAAACCTAGTTTAATATGCTAAACTGGCGCTATACTAAAAACTTCCACTTATTTTATTATATACCAACGTTTATTATATGTAAATGTTCCATAACTCATGGTTTTAAATTACAATAATAATTAGTAAAATACTGTGGATACACTATTTTAAATTATACTAGGAGGTAGTTTTATGAAGAACGTAACAAAAAAAGCAAGAAACTGTATGTTAAAACATTCCATTCTGGCAGCAGGTGGCTGCGGTGTTTTTAAAGCTATCGTGCCTATTCCTAAAGCAGAAGTCGGAGCTTTAACTTGTACCACTATGAATATGTGTAAAAAAATCGCCCACATTTATGGCTATGATCATCTTTCTGGTCTAACCCAACTTATTGGTGTTGCCACTGGTGCCGCTTTTGGAGTTTCTTTAGCAACAGATATTATGCAGTTTATACCTGGCATTAATGTAGTTGCCAGTATGGCATCCACTTCTATTCTCCATCTAGTAACAGGCTCTATTATGATAGGGGTATTTGAAATGATGGACGCTGGTATGATTGATGCTACTAATTTAAAAGACTCAAAAGTAACATCTATTATTAATTCCTTTGCTGCAAATGCTACTACCCTAGTTGGCGGAGTTTTTAGAGGGGATATTAGCCTACATAGCTTAAATATCATTAGCAATAATAAAACAAAAAATTTAGCATAACCAAAAAAGGTGATAATCCCAACAAATAAATAATGGGGGTATCACCTTTTTCCTATATAAAATTATATAATTTTATTCCATATTCTAAAAATTGTGGTAAAATAAAACTAACTACAAAAAAAATTATATGTGAAAAAATAAAAAAGGAGCCACTATGCCAGTTTATAATATTGTTTTTAGCCCCACAGGAGGCACTAAAAAAATTGCAGATTTATTTGCTACATCATTTTACCCAGGAACTAACTACATTGACCTTACAGACTACAATAAAGATTTTTCCTTCTTTTCCTTTTGTGCAGAAGATATTTGCATTGTATCTGTCCCTTCCTATGGTGGTCGGGTTCCTGCCATTGCTATATCACGTTTACGCCAAATGAATGGCAACGGAGCTAAAACAATCCTTATTGTTGTATATGGAAACAGGGCTTATGAGGATACTTTTACAGAATTACAAGACACTTTAACCAATTTAGGCTTTTCTTGTATTGCTGCTGTTGCCGCCATTGCTGAACACTCTATTATGCGCCAATTCGCTGCTGGGCGCCCTAATATACAAGATGAAAAAGAAATTGCTACTTTTGCAGAAACAATCCGATCTAAAATAGAATCTGGTACATTATCTAATCAATTAAACTTACCAGGAAACCGCCCATACCGCAAATATAATGGTATCCCCACAAAACCTCAAACTGGAAAATCTTGTACACAATGCGGGCTTTGTGCTAAAAAATGCCCTGTAGGCGCGATTGATCCTACAAACCCATCTAAAACAGATACACAATGTTGTATTTCTTGTATGCGCTGTATTGCTATTTGCCCACAAAAGGCACGGCATATTAACAAAGCACTTCTTGCTGCTGGCAGCATAAAATTGAAAAAAGTTTGTAGTGAGTATAAAAGGAATGAGTTGTTCCTTTCATAATTTAGCCAATCCACTTTTTTTCTTCCAATCCCTACATTGTTCAATCCGTTTCCCATTATCCCCTTGTTCTTTATCATAAGCAAATTGCTTTAATAAAGCACAGGGGAATTCCTCACATTGCCCACAATGTTCATATTGCCTTTCTTCACAGCACGTTTTTATTGGGCAGTTATCAGCCCAAAAAGGTTTTTGTATATGTATACAGCCTGTACAGCCCTGTCCACGGTATGTACATTCCTTGCACAAAATTCCACATCTGGATTCAATGAAATCCTTATTTCCTTCCTTCAACCCCACATAAATATGAATTTCTGCATGATCCATAGCATCACTTTGATATTCTTCAAAATCACATTGGAAAGCCCTTGGCAAATCCATCTGCCAAATTTCTTGCCATGCTGCTGCAACTGCTTGCACCATATCCCCATAAATTACAAATTTTGCATATTTTCCAGCAGGAATCCGATAAACAGTATACTGCCCTTCCTGCGGCTCCCTTTCTGTTTCACAGGCAACTATTGTAGTATAATCTGCTTTTTCATTCCCAGTATATTCCGTATAAATTCCCAAAGCTTTCCCACTTTTTTTATCTGGAATGGAAGCATATATGCCCTCATTATAAAAACGTTTCCATAAGCCGCCAATTACAGCTCCCATATCAGGAGATGTATTATTCGTCCGCGCCGATATGCCTACAACAATTTTTTCTTCTAATGTTACAATTTCATAATCCATAACTAAAACCTGCCTTTCTTTTGATAACCTTAGTTTAACAAACTAACCACGACATCTGTATGTCATGATTAGTTAGCCAAAAATGCAAAAACATAGAAAAGCATTTCGAAATTGAATCTTTTATAAAAATATGTTACAATCAATCATGCTAATTATCACTATGAAAGGAAGTATTATTATGCCAGCACTACAACCACGACCAGAACCTATTACTTTGGAACAATATGAAACCCTTCCCTCAGATACCAGAGTAGAAGTTTTTGATGGCATCATTTACAATATGGCAAGCCCATCACAAATACATCAAGATATTTCCAGGGAACTTTTATATATCCTAACTGATTATCTAAAAAGAAAAAAAGGAACATGTAAAGTATATTCTGCCCCTTTTGACGTAAAATTAAATGATATTCCACTTACCATTGTACAACCTGACCTTATGATTATTTGTGACAAAAATAAATTAGATGGAAAACGTTGTAATGGAGCACCTGATTTTATTATTGAAATTATATCCCCTGGAAACGCATCTGATGATTATATTAAAAAGTTATATTACTACAAAAATTATGGGGTACGAGAATATTGGATTGTAGATCCAACCCGGCATATTATAACTATCAATTATTTTGAAGGCGACAATATTATGGTACAATACCCATTTAATGCTACCATAAAGGTAAATATTTATCAGGATCTTTTTATTGATTTTAAAACAATAGACTATCTTCTTAACCAATAATGATTAAAATTTTTATTTACAGCCCTAATTAATTGTTTATCCATTATGTACTTCCCATGTACATCCAATTATATTCTTTTTATGTAAATTATATTTTTAAACATATAAACCACTATGGAGATAAAACTTTATGGCATCAAATAATATCTGCTATTTATATAGCCTAAAAACTGGCATTGAAATAATTAGAACCAATGCTTTACAAAAAAATCAAACATTTATTATTCCTCCTTACCTACCACATAGCATTTTAACACATAAAAATTATACTTTACTTAGTTTATATATTGATAAAAATATAATAATGCAATATACCGCGGATATAATACAAAACCATATAATCACTTTACTACTGGATACCTTGGCACAAAAAATATTTATTTCCATCAAATATTACTATTAGCCAATTGTTTAAATTCATTTGTTAATTATTCAAGTTTAACCTCTAATAATCAAAGCCCATTTATCAATAATTTAAAAAAACAGTTAGAAATACATCCAGAAAACAAACTTAGTATTGAAGAAATGGCAAAAAATGCTTTTCTTAGTAAATATCACTTTATCAGGAATTTTAAAGCTGAAGTAGGCCTTACGCCGCATCAATTTCAAATCCAAAACCGTATTCGCAAGGCACAACGCTTAATACACAAAACAGATACTATAACAGAAGTGGCTTTAGCCACAGGTTTTTGCGACCAAAGCCACTTTATATTTGCATTGTAAAAAATTGCGGAATAAAAAAGTTTTATATCCTAAACAATAAAAAACACTACTCTGGTTTTTTCATTTCCAATTCTTTATAAATTTCTTTAAATACCTTTTCCCCACAAGTCCCATCGAGGTTTTCTGCTACCTTTGCATACGCTTTTAACTGGATTTCTTTACTATTTCCTAATTGATCCTTTACCACTCCATCTATAAAATCGGGGATCGAAATATAACTATTCTCTGCACATGCATACGGAATATCAATACTCCATTCCTCAAAACACTGGTCTAAAGTAATAAATTTCTCTAATCCTTCTTTATCTAGCTTTAACTTCCTCTCTTGATAAGTCTTTGTCCCTAAGTCAATTTCTAAGAAACAGCCATCACAAGAGGTCACGATCCATAACTTCGTTAATTCATAATTTCTTGCTTTTTCTATATCAAAACACAGTACATTCTTGATTCCTGTCCATCGGTTATCAAATATCCCTGCCTGTGGTTCTTTAAAATGGCTGGAGATATCTACTGGGAATTTCTTTATTTCTAAGGTTTCCTTATCCACTTCCATTAGCTGGTTCCCCATCTGCGGCAGTAACAACAAATGATCCTTCGCCTCATAAAACCCTCCAAAGGGATATAACTCTCCCATTGGGTTTCGATAGACGACAAAATCTTCTGGTAAGTTAGGCATTATCTCCTTTGTTTCCCCTGTCTTTGGATTCCAACATACAAATCCCATTCCTTCATACCTGCGGATTAAAAATTGATCTTTTATTTTTACCAAAGGCCCATAGGTTTCTTCTTTTCCCCCTACTACATGTAACTGGCAATACATTTTCTTTAAATCCCATTCCAGTACTCCATGGAACCTTGCTAACGATAAATAGACGATCCCTTTTTCTATATCCATATAACAGCCGCCAAAATAGGATCGCCTCTGCTGATATTCTTGCCCTAACTCTTTTATGATATCAACTAAACCCTTATGGAATAGATATCTTTTTTCCTTTGCACTATATTGGATTACTGCTTCATAATGGTTTGGTAAAATAAAATAATCTTCTCCCCATTCAATAAACCCTCCCATATTCCCTACATGTTGTGGGTTAGGGATTGGGTATTCTGAAAACTTCCCTGTGTTTACTCCATACTCTACAATCCGATCCATATCCCCTGGCGCTAAAATAATCTTATCCTGATACGCATACATAGAAGAGACATGCCCTCCCCGTAATAATGGCAGCCCTGGTATCCGATCTACCATATCGATGGTATCCGTTTCTGGGTCTAAACAGCACAACGCATTAAACCCTGATAAGAACACCCAATAAGCCCCTCCACATTCTACCATACTTCCAAAAAATGGTTCTAGTTTTTCTTTCTCGGTTAGTTCCCTTGTAATCCCTCCATTTGTAAAAAATAATGGCTTCCCTGTTGCCCCAAACAAATGCACCACAGAAGAAGAAGCTTCCCCTAGATACGCATCACACCAGGCTATTGTCCTTGACGCATCGGCCGTTTTATCTAAGATCCCTTTCTTTTCTTTTAAAAACCTCTCTTGTATCCTCTTATATTCTTCATAGGCAGCAGGCCTCATTGCCTTTAAAGTAGACTCACTTAATGGGTGGGGCCTCCATAACAGTATGGCATCTTCCCTCCCTTCAAAACAAGAAATCACATGTTCCATCTTTTTTAAGGCTACTTCACAATCCCCTAATAAACTAGAAAGGCTGGTATTATAAAAGAATACCTTCTTTCCCTCCATCTTCTCCTTCCATTCTTCTGGTATCTCTGGTTTCTCTTTCTCATATGCCACTACCTTGTCAAACTTCGGGGAACCCAAGGGCAAGAGCTTCCCTTGGAAAACTTCTTGTGGAAAGAACCGTTCCTCCTTAGGGGACTGGATTACCATTTTATCCATATATAAATGGACTGGTAAGAACCGGTGCCCCTCTGGCACTACCCCTCCTGTGACATAATAAGGGATATAGACTAATAAGCAGGTATAGGCTTTTAAGTGACTCGCATAATACTCTGGAAATACACTGGTTACTAAGTTGATCTCATCATATGGGTTATGGATAAAAACGGCATCTGGCAGATGTTCTTCTATCTTATATTCCCGATAATCGGTAATTTCGATTTCCTTTGGGAACAGCCTTCCTTCATATCTTGGGATTTTCCTTGTCCCATTTTCTTGTATATCATAATAAGGGATTGGCATAACAACTGCCTTACAATAAGGGGCTTTGTTTGCAGCTATATACACACTTTCCATACAATCCCACATAGAAGCTTTATAAGGTAAGAACAAGAATTCATAGGTAGTAGGCAGATGGTGGAGGGCTTGCCCTATTTGTGCTAAATAGTCTTGGAATCCTTTTTCAATTTGTGGTATGGAAATGTTTCCTTCTTCCACCACTTGTGCCACTTTATACAGATACTCACAAAAGTCTTCTAACACCCCAACGACTTCTGTGCCTGTGCCTTCTATGTTTTCAATACTCTCTCCCCATGCTACTGCTAGTTGTTGACACTCTTGTAGAAAAGGAAAGAGTGATTGTTTCTCTTCTTTTTTTATTTTTTCTATGATTACTTGGCATAGTTCTTGTAAGGAGTTCCTTACTTCTTCCATTTGTTGTTTCATCTGCTTTCTCATACTTTGTTTCCCTGCCTTCCTTTTCTACCAACCACTCTTTTTCTCAGCAATCATACACCCAAACTATCTTTTCCTCTGGCACCCCATAGGTAAGTAAGGTTTGTTTCACTTTTTCTGCTGTTTCTTTTTTGGCGATGGCGATTACCAACTGATCATATGCTACACTCCTTACCTGTTCCAAGCCTACTACAGGAAGCCCTTCTTTTTGGCATTGTCCTGCGTTTTGATCAATCCATAATACTACCTCTGCATGATATTTTCTTCCATTTACTTTTCTTTTTCCTGTAACTTGTTGGTACAATTCCTGCCCTTTCTTCCCTGCCCCATAGATAGCAACTCTCTCTCCTAAAAAATCCAGTAAAATTACCTTATCTTTTTCTTGTCCTTTTCGATAAATTCTTTGATACCACTTTCTTTCTAATCGCCCATACCAAGTATGGTAAGCTGCTTGGTATCTCTTTATCTGCTTCTTTTGCCGTTTACTACAACGAAGTAAGGAATAATCTAAATCGGAACCCATATAATAATGATCAAATGGCTTGTCTTGCCTCCAAAATAAACGGTGTATCTCTTTCTTTGTTAGTTTTGGCGCAAATGGAACCGCCTTTTGTTCCCTTCCTGTCAGCATATTTGGCATCTCTGCAAAATACTCCATCACTTCTTTATCAGGCCTATAATAAATATACTCTAAATAAGATAAGATTTGTCTGTTTTCCAACACCAAATTTTTCTGTTTCCCTAATACCTGCTCATATAAAATGGCAAACTCCTTTGCCCCCTCTATAAACTCTGGTACGCCATGTTCTTTGATGGCTTCCCCATCTGCTGTTGACAAAATGGGCTCCACTCTTCCTTCTTGTTTTCTTTGGTATCCCATTGTCTGTCCATGGGGTGCCCTGCACATCATTTCTAACAGGACATAAAACCGCACATAATAAGGATAAAACACATGACTTGTACATTGCCCTTCCTTTACCATATCCCTTCGGTAAAAATAATTATGGATTTCCCCTGTATAGTACTCCCTCATCACACGGGCTACACATTCCTGGGTAAACCCTGTCCCTGCCAAATCCACAAAGGCAAAGGCTCCTTTTTTGGTATCTATTTCTTGTTGTAAATAAGCGAGTAATAACTCCCTTTTCTCTTGATATTTTTTGGAAAGCAGCTTGGAAAATTCCTGGTTCCCCAATAACCAATCCAATGTTACTTTTATAGCAGATACCGTCCAAATCCGTTTTGGGTCTTTCATTACCTTTGGCAAATAAGGCAATAGTTCTTCTTCTGTCACCTGAAGAAAGGCGGCTAAATCAGATGGCTCTTTTATCAGTTTCTCATAAGAACGCCAATAGATTTGATAAACTTCCTCTTTCCAATCTTCCCCTTCTGGGATTCTCCATGCTACACGGGAACCATAAACATACTTCGTTTCTATGTCCCATTCCCGTAAAGCAAGCAAACAATCCGCCATCTCTTTTAAAAGGAACCCATCCCTGGCAATAAAATACAGCCGTTCCATTCCTTTTTCCCTGCTATCCTCTAACAGCCAATGAATATAAGGATATAAAAGTACCCCGCCAATACTACAGCCCATACGGTATGCGGTACTCTTTTTCCCATATATCCGTGCCAGCCTTGCACAGCCAACGGACAGTTGTACCGATGCTTCTGCCTCATGGCCTTTTAAGTACGCTTTCTCTATCCCTAGTAAATCTTCTTTCTGGTATCGTTCACACTGGATTCCAAACCGCTTTGGGATCTGATAATCTGACTCTTCATTATCCCCATAATGATGCCACTCTTGATAGGAAACGTTTTCTTGTTCCTTGACAAAAGCAAAGAGGCTTCCTGTCCATTTCCCCTTTTTTTCTGGATCGGATGAGACATAAAGAGGAAGGGAACCCAAAACAGGATCCACTTTTTTTAACATGTCCTGTATGGTGTCCCTATCTAAATACATATCCGAAATAAAAACCACTCGTTCCCTTTTTTCTAATAATTGTTTTACTTTCTCTATATTTTCTGGAATCCCATGAACCGATGCCACTTCTATATTTCGTTCCAGTTTTCCTAACTCCTCTGCCTGTTCCTCTGTAATTAAATGTTCTTTTACCCAAACACCATAGATTTGTTCCAGTGTTACCTCTTCCACCCCATCAATACCATATGTTTTTCTTGCTACCTGTTCTGCCCCTATCCGCAAAGAAAAGAAATTCCTTCTAATATATGGCTGGATATGGGAATTCTTTTCTTTTTGTAAAGCCTCCTGCATCAAAGCAAAGATGCCTTCTGGTGTTGCGGTTACTCTTGTTAATAAAGTATCAAACACATCAAAACTATACATGTTTTCTTCTCCTAGTCTTCTTTTCTTACCAAAGGGCTTCTTCCTTTTTTAGTATCTCTTGAAAAGAAAGGACATGTTGAAACTGTAATCCTTCTATGGTATTCTTTAATTCTGGTAATAGGTTTTCTCCCACTGCCAAAACCACTAATGCCTCTTCCTGATAGCTTTGTAAGCTTCGAATATCTACAATAGGGATCCCCTTGATCTCTTTTTTATTTTGGCTGGGGTCAGAAACTGCAAAATACTTGATCTTGGTACGAAGCCGTCCATCTATAAAATAAGATAATGCCTGTTGCCCTATCCTTCCTGCCCCATAAAGAATTATCATGGGATACCCACCTGTTCTCTTTTGTAAGCGTCTTCTTTCCTCTGACAGCCTTTCCACATATTGTTCTGGGCTTGCCAATAACTCAAAAATTTTTTGCTTCCACAATCCCCTATATAAATGTGCATCGACTTCTCCTGCTTGGAGCCCTTCCAAAAATTCTTTCTTAATCCGTTTTGCCAGCATGAGACGGTATTCTTCCCCTACCCGATCCAAATTTCCAATACAGTCTGTAATCCGAAAATAAAGGATCCACTTATAATATTCCTTCCCTTCCTCCCCCATTTCTTCTACTTTTTTACGGATAAAATCAAATTCGTCACAAACCGCAAAAACCTTTCCTTTACTATGGATAGAGGAATTGGCATTATCAATCCGATAATGATAAAACGCTTGGTTGACTAGGTAGATTTTTTTTGCCTTTACCATGGTCTGGAACCAGAACCCATTATCTTGGTACGATGCTCCTGGAGTTTCGTTGTGGTAAATCTGCTCTTTTCGTAGAAAGTCTGTCCGATAAATGCCACTCCATGTATATTTCCATAAATAAAAAGCATTTGGATGCTCTTTTACAGTAACTGGCATATGGTATAAAGAAGCCCTATCCCCTTCTGCTACAAACTTATATTCTTCAATATAATTGCCCTCTGCCCCCGTATAAAATTCATAGAAATCTGCTTTGATCACATCTGCCTTGGTTTCCTCCATAACTTTATACAGGTTTTGGTACATGGCAGGATCAATCCAATCATCACTTTCTACAATCCCTACATAGGGGGAAGTTACTAAATCCATACCTGTATTTATTGCTTTCCCATACCCTTCATTCTTTTTATGGACCACATGAAAACGGCTATCTTTTTGTGCATACTCGTCTAAAATAGCTCCTGAAGAATCCGTAGAGCCATCATCAATACAAATAATTTCTAGTTCTTCCAAGGTCTGTTTCTGTACACTATCCAAGCACTCCCTTACATATTTTTCCACATTATATACTGGGATTACTACTGAAACCTTTGCCATCTTTTCTCCTTCTCCCTCTTGCTTACCCTACTTCTTCACTGTCCTTCTTATGTACAAACCCTAATTCTTCCAACTTCTTACTCATTTCTTTATAAGCAGGACTATCCTTCTTTACTGCCAATAACACTAGGCTACTCTCTCTATACTCTTGTAATTCTTGTATTTCCTTAATCTGGTCGCTATAGTAGTATTCTTTCTTCCCATCTAAAGTTGTTACTGCCATATCCACCTTTACTTCTTTCATTTTCTTTAAAAAATGGTATGCTCTCTTTCCATAATATCCTGCCCCATAGATAATCACATGGGAAAATCCTTCTATCCCTTTTCGGATAGCCTCTTTTTCAGCCAATTTCTTTTTTACATATTGTTCTGGTGATTCCTTTATCTGCTCTATCAGTTTCCTTTCCTCTTCTGTCATCCACTCGAAGGTCGCTTCCCCCCATTCTTGGTATTGTTTACATTCCTTTGCCATAGTTTGGGCAAGCTCCAATTTTAAGGAATCTGCTACTTGTTCCAATGTATACATATATCCCCTTATCCGAAAATGGAAACCAATTTGGTATAATCTTTTTTCTTTCTCCTGATGCCCCTCCAAAAAATGATGAATAAAATCATACTCTGACTTCATGGCATACACTTTTTGGGTACTATGGATCGAGGAATTTGGATTATCCTGTTTATATCGATAAAACGCCTTTGCCAAAAACATTACTTTCTTTGCATAATAAAAAGTTTGGAACCAAAATCCATTATCTTGGTAAGATGCCCCTGGCGTTTCATTATACTGGATTTGATTCTTCACTAAAAAGCTTCTTCTATATAAGGCGTTCCATGTAAACTTTTCCAAAAAATAAGACTCCATTTCTTGATTTGGCTCAATAACCCGATTATACATGTTCTTATTTTCTGTTAGGCTATGGTATTTTATTTCTTCTGTCCCATCCTCATGGCTCCATAAGTCATAATAATCAGTTTTTACTATATCTAATTGCAATTCTTCCATTTGCTGGTACAGTTCCTTGTACATATCCTTTGCAATATAGTCATCACTTTCCACAATCCCTATATATTTCCCTTTCGCCATCTGCAGAGCTTGGTTCATTGTATGCCCATATCCCGTATTTTTCTTATGGATCACTTGTACCCGCCCATCTTTTTTTGCATATTGATCTAGGATGCACCCAGAGGTATCTGTAGATCCATCATCCATACAAAATACCTCAAAATCAGAAAAGGACTGCCCTAAAATGCTGTCCATACACTTCACCAAATACGTTTCTACATTATATACAGGCACCAATATGGATATTTCTGGCATTACCCTTCCCACTCCTTCCCAATCCACTTTTCCAAATAATATATTTCCTTCCACCCCTGATATTCCGGCAATAAAAACCATTTCCTTGCTGCTTCATAGGCTGTTTCTCCTTTTTGTAAACAATATCCTTCCTTATAAGCAATTTCTTCCAATTCCTTCTGGTAATACCGATTATCCAGATACTCATAATACTCCCTTGTTTTTGCCTGATACCAAAGAATATTTTTTTCCTCTATTCCCAAATCTAATAGGAGATCTTTGATTTCCTCTTTTTTTCCTTGGCTTGCAATCAAGAAGAAAACCGTTCCTTGTTTCCTTCTAATTTCATCCAAAGAATATACTGGTACTCCATGATATTGTATCCCTTGTTTTTCTTTATTGTTATCGCAAAAATAAATTTCTCGATTTCCTTCGATATTCTGAACCCATCGACACAATTCCTTACCATATCTTGTAAACCCAAAAATACAAATCTTTTGGTATCGCCTACATCTATTCACATAGTACTGCCAAGTATATTGTTGTTCCAATTGTTCTACTTTTTCTTTTATAAGCTGATATTCCTTTTCTTCCTTCCAAATCGAAGCCATACCCCACCATTCTTTATTTGCCCAGCAACAATAACGCTCCCATGGTCGAATGAAAGGGGTTGCATAATGAAGAATCCCTGATTTTTTTATAAAAGCTTGGCATATCTTTTCCCCAATTCCTTCTTCCCTCATTTCTTGTATTTGCCCCATAAATAAAGTAAAAAGATTCCATTTTTGTGGGATTCTAAGTATTTTCCCATAACAACATACATTTAAAATATCTTGATCTTCATAGGGATATTTTTTTTCTAAATGGTTTAAAAATTTGGTTTGTACTTGATCATCCCTTATTTTTTTTAAATTCATCACTAGAACCCCTGCATTGATATAGGAATCCATAGAAAGAATTCCTATTTTTAGGCGCCTATTTTCCCTTTGTTCTGTTGACATGCGATCAATCCAAATATCCCTACACCCTGCTAAATAATTCTCCCCTAACTCTATCTGGTAAAGTTCTGTTAAATCTTCTGTTACAATAATATCCGAATCCAAGTATATACATTTTTCTTCCAACAACATATGATCCAACAGCAACCGATAAAAGGTTGCCTTTGTCACATGGTTGTTGCATATCGTAGCATTGACTAGGGCTTTTGTATCCACTAATACTTTTTCTACCCAAATCTTTTGATAAGTTTGGTTTAACCGTTCTATCCAATTGACTGCCTCTTGTGTTTCCTCATCCATTAAAATAAAAATCGAATAGGTCGTATCTTTTGCTGCATGTTCCGCCAAAGAAGTAATTGCCACACAAGTATAAAATAAGTAATTCTTATCTGTTGCAAATACAATGGGTATCCTCATATTCCTAGCCAAAACACTGAATTGCTTCTGGCTGTATCCCCCCTTCTACTAACCATGCTTTTATTTCTTTTTGCACCTGTCTTTCTTTTATAGCAATGATAATATAATCAAAATTGGTATGAAAAACCAGCTCTGGCTCCTCGACTATGATATTCTCTAATGACATTTTCTGATATTTCTGATATGCCTGATCAACGATTCGGACTTCTTTACAATATCCACTCTCTATAAGCTGTTTATAATAATCTCTTCCAATAGTGCCTGCACCATAGATTATAATGCTTGTTCCCTTTTCTATTAAAAGATATGGAAATACCCAACCTTTCCTTTGGCAATTTTCTATTGTAATTTCTTTCTTTTGTATCTTATCAAACAGATACTCCTCAAACGAAAGTTGTAGTACTTTTTGATATTCCATTATACTCTGCTCTGAAAATAAAAGGTCTGGTTTTAGATAGTTTAAAATCCCAAGATTTGGTTCTATAATTTCCCTGGTATAATAAAAACAGTTTCTTTGTGCTTTCAAAGAACGCATAGCATCTAGATAATATAGTTGGAATTCTAAGGCAAATGTAAGAAAACTCTGTTGAAACATCGAATACAAATCTTGTTTTTCTAATTCTTCCCTGATGGATTGCAGCATTTTATAGCCATTTATCCAGTTTTTATCCATGCTGTTAGATAAAGAATGTTGGTTGCCTATCCGATGTATGGCTAGTTTTTCTTTCAAAAAACCAATTCGTTCTGCTCTTGCTAACAATAGATAAACAAAAAAACCATCTTCGGAAGAACGGAAGGAATCAAACTGATACCCTGTTTTTCTTACAAAATCAGTTAAAAATAACTTGTCCCAAGCCCAGCCTTTTGTTATTTGGAAAACAGCCGCATGTTCTAATTCTTTTCCAGAAAAACAGATTTGCTCTTTTACAATACCTTCTTCATATTCGAATGATTTCTCTACTTTCTTACCTAACCGTTCATCAAAAAAATCATACTCACAAACCACTACTTCTAATTGTTGTTTTTCTGCCTGCTGATACAGCTTTTCCAACATGTCTGGTGTATAATAGTCATCTGCATCTAAAAAGGATAAATAAGTGCCTTTGGCATACTTCATACCATGGTTCCTAGCCACCCCCGCATACTGGTTTTCTTGTGAAATAATATGTATTCTCTGGTCTTTTTCCTGATAGTTTTTTATAATGGATACCGTATGATCGGTAGATCCATCATCTACACAGATAATTTCAATTTCTTTTAAGGTCTGGTTGCATATACTGTCTAGGCATTGTTTGATATAAGGCTCTACATTATAAACTGCTATAATTATGGATACTTTTATTTTATTTTCCATATCACTATCCTTCTTTCCATTTAATATGCCTTCTGAATAAAAATGGTATTATAAAATAATTTTAATCCCTTCTTTTATAGCATGTCGTATAAGTTGATCAATTGCTACTATCTTTTTAAAAGACATTCTTTCTAATCTTTGTAGGATTTCAAATTGACTTTGTTCCTTTACTGCCACAGCTACCATTGCCTCTTCTTTCCATTCTTGGCATTTTTCTATTTCCAATACGGGAATTCCTTCTATATCAGATTGATTTTCTTTCTTATCCGTAACAGCAAAACAAATATCATTCTTTCTATACTTGTTTTCTAACAAGTATCCTAGAAATTCTTTTCCTATTTGTCCAGCACCATAAATAATTATTTGTTTACTTTCCAGTACTTTTTTTAAAACAGCTTGTCCATATAAAGAATAATTTAATACTGGGCTATTCTTATCTCTAATCCGTTTATCTTCAAAGGATTTTGCTGTTTCCATAAAATATTGGTTCGGATTCTTTAAGATCGTTTCTACTTCTTCCACAGCAGGGAGATCCCAAATGGGATCTCCCATATACCCACTTGCCTGATAGCCTTTGAAATATTCCACCATTCTTAAAAATAACGTATACTGGAACGCAGATGCCAAACTATGATAACTTTCTAATAACACCCGATACCCCAAACGGCTTGCGATCCTTTTTAAGGTTTCTTCTTCCTTCCCTCTCTCTTCTATCCATTGATTGATTTTCTCCAATTCTTCACAGATACAAAATATTTTATTGGGGGCTTTTACGGAAGAATTCAGATTGCTGGTTCGATAATGGTAATAGGCCTCTGGCACAAGCCATACCTTTGAGGCACAGGCATATACTTGAAAACTAAAGGACACATCCTGATATGATGCTCCTGGTGTCTCATGAAAACGAATCTGGTTTTTTACTAAAAACTCCCTTCGGTACAGACCACTCCAAATAGCCTGTAACTTCAAAAATAATTTTGGTCTTTTTATGGGGCAAATCAACTCCCTTGTTGGCAACTCATCAAAAATATTGATAAATTTATGTTCTTCAGTTGGATGATCCAAATAAAAATAACAACTCGATTTTACCAAATCTGCTTTTGTCTTTTCTGCTTCTACATATAACTGTTCCATCATATCTATTTCAATAAAATCATCACTTTCTACAATAGCAATATACTTCCCAACAGCTCTGTCTAATCCTATATTCATAGAATTTCCATAACCTGTATTTGATTTTTCTATCACCACAATCCGATTGTCTTGTTTTTGATATTCTTCTAATATTTCTTTACTTCTATCCGTAGAGCCATCATTGATGCAAATTATTTCAATTTCTTGTAATGTTTGTTTACAAAGGCTTTCTAAACATTGCCCTAGATATTTTTCCACATTATAAATTGGTACTAATACAGATACTTTTATCATAATTCTCCCCTTTTATTATTTTTTGCTACCCCAATACTCCATTCTAACTATTTCATTCTAATTGTAAATTTTATTTTTCTTTCTCTTTATCATTAATTTTCTATTAAAAAATATTTTTATAAACTTTACTTTTTAATTTTCCTTATTATCTTTAACAAATTTTTTATTCCACCAAACTTCTGTTTCCATTAATATATTTTCCAAATTTCTCCCAAATACTTCCATATTAAAATATTTTTCATATGTTTTTCTTGCGTTTATACCTATTTCTTTTAATTTATCCTTATTAACAATAATCCACTCTATTTTTTCTCTTAAAGCGTCTGCATCTTCCGCCGACACTATAAATCCATTTTTTTCATTACATATATAATCTGCTATTCCCGTTCCATATGTAGTAATACACACCTTTCCATACATCATTCCCTCAGTTATGGCAATTGGCAAAGAATCAATACGAGATGAACAAACAACCACATCAATATACGGAAAAAGATCATATATTTGACTACGTGTTAATTCACCCCATACCTTTATCAAAGGATTACTTTCTAATTTTTCTACCACTTTTTTTACAAATGTATCTTCTTTAATAGCGCCTATAACCCAAAATTCTACATTATCAATCTTACCTATCTTCTCTATCGCCTCAAAAAACACATCATGCCCTTTTATTTCACTTACTGTTCCAATAATTGCAAATACTAATTTATTTTTTTTTAATGCTACTGTTAAATGATTCATATCAGGGATTCCATAATTTAATATGCCATCAACCCTTCTTTGAAAAAATTCATTAAATATATTTTGTGGTATTTTACTTACAGCATATATTTTTATTCCTTTCAAACTATCTATACTAGAATATTCCTTAAATTTCTCAAATATAATTGTATAGACATCAGCAGATTCATGTATCCACCACACAACTGGCTTCCTTAGACTAAGCACACTTGCACATAATATCATGCTTAATACATTTACTATAACCAAATCAAATTGTTCAATCCAATTCAATTCTTTTTCAAACAGATAAGGTAAAACTGGGCATATTGCAACTGTAATACCACTCTGTACAATTTCATCAATAAATTTTTTATCTCCACCAGGGGACATTAAAACAACCTGCATCTTTCTATCTTCTAATGCACTTGCCGCATAAACAGCTGCTAAAGAACCCCCATTATAGTTTAAGAATGTAGAAATAATAAGTACTTTCCGAGTGACTGTCATTCCTTTTTTATCTATAGAATATATTTTTATCTGTCCACTTTTTCTCTCCGCTAAAAATTTATCGCCAAATATAATTTTTTCTTTTTCTATCCCCATTCCTAAAAGCTGCTTCACAATTTCACTTGTATATATACTCATAATTATAATAAAATCATAATTTATTTTTAAAATAGTATCTGGTGATAAAATAGGTATATTATATATTCTTTCTTTCCATAAATTTTCATTATTATCTGCAAAAGCTATAATTTCAAAATCATTTTGTTGTAATATGTCTTTTTCTCTTTTTCTAAAATAATTTCCTACTCCAAAAACAATAACTTTTATTTTATCATTATAATTTACCATCGCAACCATCCCATAAATAAAAAATATTAGAAGCACACCCTAATTTTTTAATTATCTCTATGCTATTCTTTTTATTTAACCCTACTATTATCCCAGCAGACAATATATCTACATCAGAAAAATGAAACACTTTTTCTCCAAATATAGTTCCTGTCTTATGCTCATCTGATACAATAAAACCCCCAAAATATTTTATTTTTCTTTTAAAATAACTAAATATGTCTTGCCCATATAAACCTGCTCCATAGATAAATATTTTGTTATAAGACATAATAAATTTTATAACCTCATCACTTGTCCTATCAACCATTTCATAATAATTTTCTTTTGTTTCCTTTCTAATTTCACATTCAGTAAAAATAATATTAAATTTTCTTTTCAAATATTCTTTAATATATTTAATATCATACATATATTTTTTATCAATAATTCCTATAGCATTAATAAGATTATCATTATATTTCTCCCAATTAATTTCATATGCCCTTTTTTTCAATAAAGGACAATTATATTTTTCAATAAGAATATCTGGAGCAGCATATGGATCTAATTTATTTTTATCAACATAATAACTATATCTATATTTTTTTTCACATAAATATTTAAATAAACCTCTTTCAAATTGCATACATACTTCATGTTTGGAAAAAGCCTTTTCATCTATTTCTTCAATAAAATATTGTCTTACTATCCTAAATGTATTCTTTTTAAACACTAAAAAGTTTGATTGAATAAATTGAAACAAATTATTATCAAAAAAATTAATTCCCCAAAAATCAATTTTCTTTTTTTCCATTTCTATAAAAATATCTTCAAAAGAAATAAAAGGTCCAAAACATGTATCATTTGTTAATATTATTTCATCATACGTTTCTATCTGATCTATATGAATATTTTCAAAAAGATATTTATATGCAGCAGCATCATATCCTTGATTATCACGAATAAATATTTGTGATGTATATTTATTTAATTTCTGTTCTTCGCCTTTCTGTAGATATCCATTAACTATCAAAACCATATCACTTGAAATCTTATACAAGGAGCTAATATAATATTCTAAGTAATCATAAATTATTCCATCTAGATCATAAATTGCAACAACACTTAACCTTTTCATACCAAATCCTTTTATCATATAAAAATATAATTTATTTTCTAAAGTATTCAAAAATAGATAATGGTTTTTCCCAAATAATAATCTCTTGCTTAATTCCATTTAATACTAATTCTTGTTGTATTTGTTGTGCCAAATCACCTTTTTCAACTGCTATAATAATAAAATCATACCTTATTCCTAATAATTCATTAGATGTATATACTTTATACTCACTCTTTATATTTTTAGCATTTTTATCTGCCACTCCAACTATTTCATATATATTATCTAATTGAATTTGATGTATAAAATCTTTTCCAACATTTCCATAACCATATATAATTACTTTTGAATGTACTGGTATTTTATTGCTACGAAATAAATATACAGGAAGTTTAAAATTATCATCCTCAAACATAAAATTGTATGCCTGTAAAATTCTCATAGAAGTATGTTCACATAATGCTTTATATAATTTATTCTTATAACCTGTATCTTCTATAATTTTTTTCAATGATAAATATGCATAATTAACTTGCATTAACCCATTAGGTTTTTTTGTATAGCTAAATGCCTCTGGGTGCTCTCTATGATGATATAAACATTCATGTGTTACATAAATACTATTTGAATTGATAACAGCTCCAACAACACAAACATTATCATCCATAAAACCATGAACATGTTCATCCATAGAATTCAATACCTTATTTATTATTTCCCTTTTAAAAAGTTTATTCCAAACTGCACCATTTAGATGAGGTTTTTCAGAAAATGAGCTTGAGAAAATATAATCTAATATATATGAATCTTCACCAGATAAATTATATATACCATCTGCAACAGTATCTTCTAATTTTTTATTGCCCTGTCCCCACTGATATTCACGATATCCAGATGATGTAACAATATCTACATTTTTTTGTTTTACATACTTATAAAGTACTTCATACATACTTGGATCAATCCAATCATCCCCATCTACAAAACCAACATATCTTCCAGAAGACATCTGCACACCAACTTTACGGACTACTGTTAATCCCCTATTAGCTTGATGTATAACTTTAATTTTTATATATTTTTTAGCATATTCATCACAAATTCTTCCACTATTATCAGTTGAACCATCATCTACAAGTATTATCTCTATACTTGTATATGTTTGATTAATAATACTATCAATGCAATCTCTTAAATAAAGCTCAACATTATATACTGGTACAATAATACTAATAAGTTCATCCATATGAATTGCCTTTCACTTAAATAAATATTTTTATTTACTAAATCATATCCCAATCCAGTATTGTATCTTCCTCTACATCATACCTTAGGCACCTGCCTATAACCTTATCTATATCCTTTGGGTTAATCCCTATCCCTGGCCTTTTACAAATAATATCTTCTTCTTTAATCATTTCTCCAACAGACATTTTCCTTTTTATTACCAAAGAACGCCTTGCCTCTTTACGGGAGATTTTTTCACAATTTAAAACTGTCTTTTCTCCGTTTCCACTAATTGTAGCAATTAAATTAAAGTTACAAATAGCCTTCTTAAAATCTTCTGGATTTCCTGCATGATAATGATCATTGCCTTGTAGTGTTTTATCTAAAGTAAAATGTTTTTCAATTACCTCTGCCCCATACATATATGCTGTGGTAAGTATTATCATAGAATCATCTGGCATAGTATGATCACTATAACCTATTGTTAAATCAGGAAACCATTTTTTCAAACTTTTAATAATACTTAAATTTGCATCTTCATTCCTCGTAGGATAGGAAAGGACACAATGTAATAGACATATTTCTTTCCTATTTTCTTCTCTTATGGTTCTTACTGCTTCTTCTATTTCAGAAAGGTATGATGCCCCTACCGAAAGATAGATAGGTTTGTCTTTTTTTGCTATATAACGTATAAAAGGTAAATTACTAATATCTGAAGATGAAATTTTATATACATCTACTAAATTCTCTAAATAATCTACCGATTCATAATCAAAAGGTGTAGAAATAAAATCTATACCTTTTTGTTTGCAATATTGGCACAATAGTTCATATTCTTCTTTCCCAAACGCATCAAATTTCTTAAATAATTCATATTGTGATGTCGTTGGCTCTTTACTAGTATCCCAATACGCTGGAGAATTTTTTGAAGCCAATGTTTCTGCTTTGTAACATTGGAATTTTACGCCATTAATTCCTACTCTTTTTGCTTCATCAATATATTTCTTTGCAGCTTCCAATGGCGTAATATTTTCTACTCTTGCTGTATCATAAAAATTTACTCCTAATTCTGCTATTACATATGGCAACCTCATTTTATTATTACTCCGTTCCTATAATAATTTTTTTCACATTTTTTAATCCATTTTTCAGTCGTATTTTTAAAAGACATTTTCTCATCTCTTTACGTATCATAGGACATTTTATCAGCCACTGAATGGTATTCTTTAATGTTTCTTCTTCTACATTCTTTCCCAATCCAAGATTCAAATATCCATTTTCTAACCCTCCAAAAGTATGTTCTGTTTCTCTTGTGTTTTGTGCCAATAAAATAGTAGGAACTCCCATACAAGCCAATTCATACATGGTTCTTCCACAAGAAGAAATTGCTATATCTGCTTCCTTCATATATTTTGACATTTGTCTTACATTTCTCAATATTTTAACGTTCTTATAGCCATTATTTCTTATTTCCTGTTCAATTTCATCTTGTTTTTCATAACCGAGACCTAATATTATTGTACATTGTATTTTATTTTCTACTAAAACAGCCTTCAGTGCTTTCAATGTTTTCTGTGTTAAATCATTTGGATCTGTCCCTCCAAATAATACTAAAATATTTTCTACTTCTTTTGAGAAGTTTTTAGCTGTTTCTATATGAAACTCATCCCGGATTATAAAAAAATCACTTCCCCAATAATATTGCTTACCTTCTATCCTTTTATCATATATATCATTAATAACAGCATCTGCATATTGTGAACCAGGCCCCAAATCCTCAAAATTTATAATCCGTATTCCTGTTTCTTTTAATTGTTTCATAAATGTGACATTCGTATCAAGAACATCATTAATAATAATATCTACATTCTTTTCCTTTATAATTCTTAGTACATCATTTTCATTTTTAGCAACCGTAATTGGATAATTGCTATTTATAATTATTTTTATTGCTAAATCCGATTGTTCTTGTACAATAAAATTTATTTCGTGTTCAGACATAGAAAATGCTAATTGTAAACAACGATATATATGCCCTGTCCCAATTTGCCTATACCCTGCAACATGAATAAAAATTTTCTTTCTTTTTAATTCTGTTTCAGCAATACACCAATCCTGGTATGTATCAATATCTATTGCTTCCTTTTCTGGCACCTCATAAATAGAAATATTTAAACCCAATCTACTATTTTTTGTAATAAACTCTCGTTTTGTTATTACAAAAGCACCTGTTTCTACAAAATTCTCTGGTAAATACTGACGATTTAACCGTTCTTTATAATTAGGAATATATCTTCCATCTTTTTTCTTCCATGATAAATGTGGCATATTCACAGCACTAATTACTGTATCATAATCACCATTTATAAAATATGAGATTGCATCATTTAAAGTAGGCCATGCCAATAAAGGAGAAGTCGGCTGCATGGTAATGACTACATTATATATATCATTTGTTATCTTTTCCATTTGTGCAACTGCATTTTCTATTACAGGGTCTAATGTTATATTATCCCCTGATAATTCCTTAGGTCTATTCAATGGTTGTGCACCATACTTCTCAGATAGTTCCAATATTTCCTCACTATCTGATGTTACTACAACTTTTGCCCCTTTTATGTGAAGAGCATTTTCTATAGCATAAGCAATTAGAGGCTTCCCATTCATAAACCGAATATTCTTTTTTGGAATTCCCTTTGACCCCCCTCTTGCTGGAATTACAACTAATATATTCATATTAAATCCTCTTTTTCGTTAGTCAAATAAACTGTCAAAATCTACTCTTTCAAATACTTCTAGCTTTCCTCCACGTGTAGCATTATATATTTTAATTTTATGAGTATTCGCATACTCTTTTGCTGCTTGATATCCTGCTATATGTAAATCAACATCTGCTATATACGAATAACCATGATTTTTAATCATATCTTCCACAAACGTTTTTTCTATTTCTTCTATTTCTTTTGGATGATTATTTTTTTCACTTATATTAATTTTACCATTTTTATATCGTTCTACTGAAAATGACAAGTCTACTCCTAAAAGATAAATTTCCTGAAATCCCATATATATTGCTAATTGTAACATTAAATAGGTTACTGTTCCTGATGAATATACTTCCTTACTACAATCATCACTAAACAAAGGTAATCCTGTTTCTGAATTAATTTGATTTTTGATAATAACATAAAATAAATTATCTATATCACTACTATTCCTATACTGGAATCCATCACGTACTATACTTGTAAAAGCTGCTTTACAATTAGATATCAATATCTTTATGTTTTCTTTTTTTGACATCATATTTTTACAAAAAACATAATCATATGCACAATAAAAGGTAGGTCTCCAAAATGTACTTTCATAAAGTGCATAAATACTATTACTAGCAAATGTAACTTCATTATTCAGCTTTTCTAAATCCAAGATTTTAAGACTAGGACCATTTCCAATAATAAAACATCGTTTTCCATAATACTCATTATGAAATATCTGTAACTTTTGTGTATACTGTTTTGCGTCAAAGCATAAAGTATAGATATCATATATAATATCTTGTATATTTGTAAAACAAAAAATTTTCTCATCCAAAACTTTTTTCTTTTTTAATTCTGCTACTATTGCTTTTTCATAAAGATAAGAAGAAACTATAAAAAAATCGTTTTCCATAATCATTTTTTCATATGAATATATTTTTTTATTATTTATTTCAAATGGAACTGTATTTTTATCTATAAATCCAACCCATTGGATATTATTTATTGTTAAAAATTCTCCTATTATTTTTCCATTTCTTCCTGCACCAGCAATATATACATTTCCTTTATTAGCTAATGAATTTAATAAATTAATAAAATCTTGAATGTTGCTGCCTTCTATTTTCATAGCAATATTCCTTTCAAACTTTTATTAACATAATACTTATACCATCCCCTATTGGACTTATTTTTACTTTTCCATTATGCTCTTTTACAAATCTATCCACAGCCTTTTTAGGTCCCTTAAAATTCTCAGCAAAATAGTCATGAATAAGAATAATCCCATTTTTTGTCAATCTTGTACTAAAATACTTTAAACCATTATATGTAGGTTCATATAAATCTAAATCGAGATTCACAAAGCAAAAATTATCTGTTATATCTTGTGCTGTTTCTGGAAAATACCCTTTATGTACTATACATCTTTGTGGATAAAACATTTTCTCCATTACTGTTTCAACAGATGTATGACTATAATCCCCTTCCTTTGCTTTAGACAAATCTCCTTCTTTTTCTATATCTTTTGCTGAAAATCCATTAAATGTATCAAATAAATGCAATCTTTTATTAGGAAAATAATAATTTATCCATTTTGCAAAATCTCCCTCAAACACTCCTGCCTCTGCACATTCTCCATCCTCTTTAAATTCTTCTAACAATCCAGCAAAATTCTTTAAAAAAATTCTTCTACTCTCTAAAGGCATTTCAATATAAGATGTAAGTATTTTTTCTTCACCAATTCCCATTCTCAAACATTGTATTTTAATTGAATCCATACCTGGTGCTGATGTAATAATTATATAATCATATTCCAACCCATCTATACATTTCACTGGATCATAAATAGGAATACCATATAAATAATCTCCCCATTTACTTTTATCATTATCAACAAAAGCAATTATTTCATACTTAACAGAAATCTCTTTATATAAACGGGCTCCTCCACCACCAGCTCCAAATAATACTGCTTTCAACATCTTTTTTCCTCCAAACTTTCCTTCTTTTTAAGCCATTCCACAAATTCTCTTACGGCCCCATTTCCCCCAGTTTGTTTTGTAACATAATCTGCAATCTGTCTTATCTCTTCTACAGCATCACTTGGACATCCTTTAATTCCAACTATTTTCATACATGGCAAATCATTTAAATCATCTCCAATATAGGCTGTTTCATCTAGATCAATTTTTTCATAAAAAAGAATTTTCTTTAAATCTTCTACTTTATTTTTACTTTCTTGTACAAGATGGGAAATTCCAAGCTCCTTACACCTTTGTGATACAATTTCAGATTTTCTTCCAGTAATAACAATAGGAATAATACCCATGCTTGGTAATATATCATGTACAGCATATCCATCTTTTACATGAAACCTTTTTGCTACCTCTCCATCATTACCTATATATAATCCTCCATCAGTCAAAGTTCCATCTATATCCATAACAAATGCTTTTATCATTTTATTCATACAAATAATTACTCCTCATAAATACTTGGTGTTAAAAATTCTATTTTTATATTTCCTACTACTTTATTCTTATACTGTTCCAATAATTTTTTAATTTCTAAATTTATTTCTTTGTATTCTATATTTACCTTATCATTTGGGAAAGTATCATCTATATAATTTTTTTCCTTTTCTTTTAATCCATCAAAACCTGCTAATTTTATTTCTTTTACTTCTATATTCTTTAATAAATTTAATAACATTATTGTACTATTATCATACAAAGCACTATCTTCTACAATTAAACTGGAATAATCAACTAAATATGTATTTGCAATATCTACATGAATATTAGATGTTACAATACATTTGTTATGTTCAATAATATCACTTATTTTTTCCCAATGAATTGTATTTGCATAAAATAAATAATCACAAGAAATATTTTCTGGAATAAAATTTACACTCAATACTATTGGTTTTTCTTTCCTTATATATTGAATTATTCTATCATAATATTCTTTTATTGTTCTTCCTGGAACTAAAACTAAAACCTTTTTACCCATAAACAAGGTCCTTAATTTATCTACAGTATATGTATCATTTATTTTATTTGAACAATACTCTTTATATATTTTTTCTATATTATTATAATCATATTTTTGCCTAGTTTTTTCATCAATAGCTGAAATAATATATTTTATATCTTTACTATTTAATCTATATTTTTCTGTTAAATATATAATATTATTCGGATGAGCTTTATAAACTCCTGCCATAAACGCAGCTATAGAATATCCCCAACTAACTTGCTTTTTTAAAGAAAATAAATATTGATCAATTGTATCTAATACAATATCTAAATTATAACCATAATTATACTTTCTGCTAAGAAAATCAACAATTAATTCTGTATTTAAGTTACCCGCACACTTTCCCATTCCATTTAAAGTAGAATCAATAATAAGTTTCCTATTGTTATTTACTAATTGAATTAATCTTTGTGTTAAAGCAAATGATAATTGCATATTATTATGAGAATGGAAATCTATCGCAATACTTTTATCTAAATAATAATCTACTATATTCCATAAATTTTCTAACTCATCAAGATACATGGAGCCATATGTATCTACAATTCCAAATGAAACAGGACCCACTTCATTTGCTATTGATATTAGTTTAATAATTTCATCCTTTTCATATCCATTTGTATTAACATCTTGAAAATATAAATCATACCCTTTATCTTTAATCTGTTTCATTTCAGATACTATTTCTTTTAAACTTGTACAATAATCTTTCTTAGTAAATCCATACCTTATACCACTAATCCCTAAATAATCTGCTTTATCTAAATTAGCAACATTATATAATCCATAATCCATAAATAAAACATATTTTTCATCTTTTCTTTGATCATTTACATAAATTTGTTGAATATATTGATTTGCATCTTGCACAGAAGAAAAAAAAGTACTATTGCCACTATATTTAACCTGATTTCTTAAAAATCCCATTTCTATAATATTAATTCCTGCTCGTTTCAATTGTTTCCCTATGCCTATAATTATATTATCATTAAACTTACAATCAATTATTCTTCCACCATCACGTAATGTACAATCTAAAATAGAAATAGTTTTCATTAAAGTACCTTCTGTTCTTTCAAATATTCAGTGACTATTTGTGCCATTTGATAATCTTCCATAGTATCCACGTCTATTGCTTCTATCTGGCTAATTATTTTTATATAGGGTTTTACTCCTATTCTTTGGTGGTACTTCTCAAATACTTCACGAGTAAATATATAAAATGCTCCTGTTTCCATATATACTGGTTCCAAATTTTGAGTAGTCACAATATCCTTCATATCATAATTTAAGGGTTTTCCTTTGTACCAACAATAATCTTGTATTTCAATAGCACTAAACGCCGAATCATAATCCTTACTAATCACCTTATTTAGTGCATCCCTTATACTATTTGGTTGTGTAAAAGGCTGTGTTACATGTGTCAATACATAAATATCTGCCTTAATATCTTTTAAGAAAAAATCAATAATCTCCAATCCTTTTATTTGAAATCCATCCAAATATGGATCTCTTTTCAAAAAACTTAATCCTTCAGGAATATATTTTTTTATACTTTCATCACTACAATATACATATTTCTCCTCTATTTCATCTATTTGATTTATACAATCAAATATATAATTACACATATATTTTTCTCCTAAAGGTAATATATTTTTCCCTGGAAGTCTTTGGTTGTTTAACTTTATTGGAATAAATGATACTATTTTCATATTATATCCGCCTCCTATTATTTATCCAAATACAATACCAAATAATCTGAAAATCCATATGCGTTACACTCACTCTTCCACACACTATCTAATGTATCCGAAATAAATAAGCTATTCACATCAGAACAAGCCTCTTTTTCTTTCAACCAACCTAATAAATTCTTAATCCCATATCGCTGAAAATACTTTATTTCCAATTTTTCAAAACCAACTTCTTTTGCTATTAGCTTTAAATTTTCTTCTGAAAATACCCATATATGTTGTGTACTAAATAATAATTTCTTTTCAAATATCTCCCCTAATAAATTCCTTAATATAGGTGCATCTGTTGGAGTCCCTATAATAGCACGCCCTCCTTCCTTTAGTAACTCAAATATATCTAACATAAATTCTTTTGGTTCATCCACATGTTCAATAACATCAAATGATGTTATTATTTCTATCTTGTTTTTCCAGTCTTCTTTTGCGTCTTTCACATACATATATGTATGAAAATTTTTTTCTTTCATTATTGTTCTATATGATTCTGATGGTTCAATGGCAATAATATCTTTTGCTACTCCTTTTAAAAAATCTAAAAATGCTCCACAACCACAACCTATATCCGCAATACTTTTTCCTCTAAAAATATCTGTTCCTGTATATTTAAATTTATCCAGAGTCTCTTTATCATGAAGAGCATAAAAATTTTCTTCTTCAGAACTCCCTTCCAAAGAAATCCTATATTCCTCACTTTCATAATATTCTCTTAAATCATCCACAACCTTTTCATGCCAAATAACACCACAATCTCTACATTGCCACATTATTACTGGTTTTTTTGTATACTTACCAAGCCCTCCATCCCTAATGGGACCATGATATGCTATAATAGCATTATCTTGATTGCATATTTTACACTTCATAGCCTTTCTCCTTAACTAAATAATTCATCAAAATTAACTCTTTTTATTTCCTCTAGTTCTCCTCCCCTTGTAGCATTTCTCAGTTTTATCCCAAACTTTTCTAATGTATTTCCTGCATACTCCAAACACTTCTTAGCCTCTTTTATATTTCCTATCCCCAATACTTCTTTATGATTAATATTCTCATAAAAATGCGAACCTTTATCTTCACATCTTACTCCTGTTGTCATATCTACCCCTAAAAGATATATCTCACTGAACCCCATATATAATGCTATCTGTATTGCATCATATATAACTGTATTTCCCATATAAACTCCCTGATACATATCAAATGAAATTTGGGGCTGTCCTGGTTGATAACTTAATCCTCTAAACTCATACATATCATTTAAATCCAAATTATCTATTTTTTTATAAAAATGTCGTATAAATTTTATTCCATTTAAATCATTAATTTTTAATTTATCATTCTGAATTACCATACAATCAATATTAACATAATAATTTGGTCTCCATTTAGTATGTTGATAAGATAAATATATCCTATTTACCCCAAAACATATCTCTTTATACTTATCTAAAATTTCTAAATCAAAATAGCTTAAACTTGGCCCATTCCCAATAATAAAACATCGTTTCCCCTTATGAATATCTTTAAACTTTAAGATTTTCTCATTGTTAAAAGCAAATTCCTTTTCATAAATATCATTAATATCTAATATTATTTTAAAATCTCTCTTCTTACAAATTTCTTCTACTTTCAACTTTTCATCTTGGTTTGTAACTATAATCGGCATATCTATTTCAATATTATCTATATTACCTTGATCCATATAATTACATATTGCATTTTTATATTTTTTTCCTAATTCATCTTCAATCATTTCAGATAATGGATTATTTGTATAAAAATAAATTTTTCTATAATTATATAAACCCAACTTACAAATAATATCTTCACTGTTTGCATAAAAACCTGTTTGCATATATGGACATTTATAAAAATCAAATATTCCATTTTTCTCTAAACAACAAGCTATCGTTTCATTATCCATAAACCCTGTTATAATTATTGGGCTTCTATCCGATTTTTCTAGATATTGATTTAATGAAATAATAGATATCCCTTCAATTTCTTTTCCCTGTTTTCTTTCATCATTATCTATAACTGCCAAAATATTTTGTTTTCCAAAAAATTGAATTGCTGCAATACCATTAATTCCAGCTCCAAATAAATAATATTTTCTCATTCTATCCTCTTTTCAAATTTCTTTTTACTAACAAATATATCTACTACTTTTTGTCTCATAGAAACACAAAATTGATTTGTTAATACAAAACAACCACTTTCCAAAATTACATTATAATATTTAGGATTAATATTAATAATATGTATCTTCCTTGGTTTCCTTTTCAAACTCTCGCATATATTCATAATTGTCTCTGAAAAAATTTCTCTATTAAATGGATCAAAATAATAAAACCAATTATATTCATCTAATGGCGTTGTCACTTTTGCTGCATTTCCTTGCAAACACAATACTTCTTTCCCTTTTTTCTTTTCATCTTTCGTATAATTAATTCCTAATTTCGAAAAATTAGAAACCATTATCTCATATATTTTCTTTTCATATTCTACTCCTCCTACCTTCCGAAACCCATAATCCAGAAAAGCAAGCATTGCCCCTCCCTTCCCACAACCAAAATCAAATATTCCATCCTCTTCTTGTGGGATACAATGACATTTATCTAAAATAGGAAATATTTCTTTTTGTGTTGTTATTCGATAGCTATGTCCACCATTTATTGCATCTACAAAGTTTGTACTTGCAATTGCCGTTACTAGGTTGCAATCATACAAATATTCCAGATACTCCATAAATTGGACACCATACCAACCTGTTTTTCTTTTTTGAAATACATCTCCTTCTTCACAATCCTTCCGTATATAAATTCCTTCTCCATATATAATTTCTAAAAAATTAAAGTAAGTTTTATTTTTAATATATCCATTTTCTTCTAATCTTTTTGTAATTTCTTCATTCTCTGGAATTGCCAGCCACACAATGGCATCTTTCACATCCATATAATTAAAAGAAAACAATGTATCCCTAAATAATGGAAAATTATACGGCACTCCCCCTGACCAGTCTTGTGTAATAATAAAATCCATTTTGATACTATGATAATATTCCGCATACCACTCTAAAAAACGCCCTGTATAATCATATCCATACAGAACAATCCTATGTCCAAATGCTTGTTGCATGATATCATCTAATTTTTCTCTAAATTCTTGAAATATTTTTAACATATTATCCCTTTCTGTATAGGTATTACTATATGCCATTCCATTTTTATGAATAATAAATTTTTTGATTATTTATAAGGTATTTTCATATTTCTCTATAAACTCATCTATTTTTATAAAAAAATCATTATATCGTTTTCTGATAACTTCATCTGACCAGTTCCACCATGCTATTTTATTTAATTTTTCTATTTGTTCCTTTGTATATCTATAACGTACAATTCGTGCTGGCACTCCTAATACTACTGCATAATCTGGAACATCTTTTGTAATTATGGCTCCTGCCCCTGCAATTACTCCATTTCCTATATTTGCCCCATTCGTTATAATTACATTTCTTCCTAGCCAAACATCATTCCCTATCTTTATCCTAGATAATCCTTTTGCCACTCCCCGTGGCTCTACCCTTGGGAAATACCATGCTGCTTCTTGACACTCCTCATATTGGTACCATAAAGCTTTATTTACCCTACAGTCTGCATATAAAAATGGATGCGTTGAAACATAATCAACCACATGATTTTCTACGACATCACATCCCCCAGCAAAGCTGCAAAAAGCTCCAACTGATTCTACAAAATGATGTTCACACAATGGCCCATAACTATATTTTCCACATATGGTCCATTTTCTTTTCTCTTTCTTCCTGCCTTCTTCTATACCCCCCCCCGGAAAATATCCACAATATTACTTTTATAAAAATATTTCTCTGCATTATCATGGACTATTTTATAAATATCTGGATTTTCAATGGTTAGTAACACTGTATTCTGGCTACAATCCTTTTCTTTAAAATATTCTACCTTTTTAATTTGTGGGTTATATAAAGAAAGCTGATTATCCACTATGTATGCTTCTTCTATTCCAAAACTTTCATTTAACACTTGTTTTGTCAATATCCCATTATTCCCAAACGGATAAATAATAAAGTTCTTTTTTCCTAGCTCTAACGTTTTTTCTATTGCTTCCCGTATTTTTTTATATCTCTTAATCATTGTAAATACTCCTTTATCACACCCACCACTTCTTTCATTACTTCCCTTTGTGCAATAGAAATTCTGGCTACAGCTTCTCCTTGATCATAAAATAATCGAATTAAAATCCCTTTTTCTTTTAATACTTCCCTAATTGCCTGCATGTCCACATTTTCTATTTTTACGGCAACAAAATTGGAATCTGACTGAAATACCCTTACATTCTCCATTTGATTTAATGTATCCATAAACCATATCTTTACTTGATTCAATTCCTTGTTCATTCCCTCATAGTACGCCTTATCTCGTATTGCTTCTACTGCCATTCTACGGGAAATGGAACATTCCCGGAACAAAGGTAAATCTAATCCAAAGATATGTTTTACCTTTGCATTACAAAACCCATATCCCACTCGCATATTTGCTAACCCATAATATTTTGAAAATGTCCTTGCAATTAAAATATTAGAATAGGTTTCCACTAACCTCCTTACATCTACATTTATCTCTGAAAATCCCCAGTATGCCTCATCTAACAATACCAACGATTCTGGATTTTCCTTTACTATAGTTTCCACCATCTTCCCATCTATTCGGCAACCGGTTGGATTGTGGGGATTTGTAATTACAATAATCTTAGGGTGATATTGTGCTGCCTTTTTTAAAATGTCTTCCATATCCATATAATACAGATAATCATCTTTTACTACATGATAATAAAATACTTCACAGAATTTCTCTTTTGCTAAACTTTCATAATAATTCCAGCCTGGATTTGAGGTTAAAATACTGTCCCCTCTTTCCAATACAATAGAAAATACCGATTTTATCAATTCAGCAGAACCATTATGGATATAAATATCATCTTCTGGAATAGAATAGGCAGAGGAAATTTCTTCAATTAAAAAATCCTTCGATGCCATATCATATTCATATAAATCTTGTATCGTAACCTCTTTTAACACCTCAAGGCATCTTGGGCTTGGCCCAAATGTATTTTCATTTAAATGTAACCTACCTATATGTTGGTCGGTTGTAGCAGAATTATATCGTTCCACGTCCTCATATTTTACAAAAATACCTGGCACCTTCTTTTGTTTTTTTTCTGCCTCTTTTAATATAGTGTCCCTATATGTTGCAAATTCTGCATCAAAGGCAATCACATCCTCCACTGTATCAAATTCTTGCAGCATCTCATCAGAATATTTCACTAAACGAAATGGTAACTCTTCAATATGCTTTATATGAAAATCATCCATTAACATTTTCTTGGTTTCCGATTCTTGGTATTCTTGTTCCAGGTATTTTAAAAATATTTGGCTAAAGGCTGCTGAAAAAAAGGCTTCCCCTATCGTGTACCACGCATGGCTTCCCCCTTTTACAATCTCTGTTATGTATTCCCCTTCCGTTTTTGTAACACAATATTCATCTGCATACGCTTCTGTATATTTACAGGCATAATAGGAATCATATACATATTCTTCAAAGATATTTTCTTTAAAATAATTATCAGAACAACAAATATAACTTCGCTTCAAAAACTCTTTTGCTGCATATAAAGAAGAAATATTATTATAACGATAATAATCCTCATTTTCTACCAAGATAACTCCATATTTTTCTTTTAAATATTGGAACTGTTCTTTTAAATACCCAACCACTACTACAATTTCTTTTATACCAGTTTCCAATAATTGCTGAATCTGCCGTTCAATCAATACTTCTCCTTTTACTATATAAAGCCCCTTGGGAACAATCCGTGATAGAGGAAGGCTCCTTAGCCCAAACCCTGCCGCCATAATAATGGCATTGTCCACTTTATATGGTTCTAATGCTTGATAACCCTCTTTTGTTATTCCATCATTTAGCCACCCTTTTTTCGTTAAGCACAAAACAATCTCTTTCACCTGTTCTTTAGTATAACCTGTTTCTATTTTTATTCCTTCTTCATCCACCAGCCCTTTTTGTTTATAAATCTGGTATAAGACATGGAATTCCTTACTATTCATCTTCTTTTCTCCGTTTCCTTCTATTCTTCAAATTTAATATAGGTTGCTGTATGTTTTGGCTTTCTTTCCTCTTCTGGTGGAGGTGTCATATAATCCTCTCCAAACATAAATGTTAAAAAACCTTTTGTATCAATTGGTGCTTTTACCATTACTGTTTCAAATTCAATCTCACAAGACTGTTCCATCCACTCCCTTAAAAATCCCTTATTTTCTTCTGGGGCACCCCAGCCAAGTGTCCTAATTAATCTTGTTTTCTTTCCTTTATATTGGTTAGCAAGCCTCTCAAACTCTCTAAATGCCACATCTGCTGGAATCTTTTTTAGCCATTTATAAATTTCTTTCTTTAATTTATTTTTCTCATGTATAGCACCCACAGGGGAATATAAAATTTTTCTGGCAAGATAACACCGAAAATTAAAGATAGCTTTTTTTACTGGCTGTTCTGGCATCCCATCACATGGGAAAATATCAATAAAAATACCCCGTTTCATTTGAAGCATTTCTTGATTTTTCCGCATAAATATGGTTCCATTCCGTAATATCCTTGCATATCCCCAGCGATATCCTGGATCAGTTTGATAGGTCTGCAAAAAGTATTTTTTGGTATTCAATTGTGTTTGGCACACTTGGCAAAACTTATCATAATCTTCCCTTAACATTCTGACATCAATATCATCATCCCATGGAATAAATCCTTTATGCCGCACAGCCCCTAATAGGGTACCCCCATCCAATTCATAATGGATTTGGTTTTTCCTGCAAATTTGATCCAGTTCCTGAAGCATTTCTAATTCTATTTTCTGAATTTTCTGAATAACATCTGGGGTATATTCAAATTTCTCCATTCTTACTACATCCCTTTATTGTTTTATATAACATACCTTTCTGGTTCATTAAAAAATACATCTGTAATCCCTTTTTCTTCCAAAAGGGTTATATCCAGCTTGGTACCAGTTGGTTTTTCTGGATATAGATGCCCACCAAACCATGCCCTTATTGGATATTCTTTTAGTCTCTCTATTGGCAAATCCATTCCCTGCCAATATGGATGCAACGCATTTGCTCCACATCCTCCTTGTACTTTATACAAACAATCTGACACTTTCGTATCCAACATCCCAATTTCTGCCTTCTGGTCTAATCTTCTTATTCTCTCCAAAGATAATGCACAAAAAGAAGAATATACGACTGATTTTTGTATCCCTCTCTTATACACCAAATCGACTATCTTCTCTTCCATTCCTAGATAGGGGATATTACTATTTTTCAGCTCTATATTCAATAAAAATCCTTTTTTCATTCTAGGTTCTAATAAATCTAATACTTCTTCTATAGTTGGGATTCTTTCTATTTTTCCATTTTCTGCATCTATTTGTAAATTCTTTAATTCCGAAAGAGTATATTGTTGCACTTCTCCTGTTCCATTTGTTGTCCTATCCACCCGTTCATCATGGAACACTACCATTTGCCCATCCTTCGATAATTGAATATCCAATTCAATCCCTGTAAGCTCCTGTAGACTAGTAGCCTTCTCAAACGCTAACATGGTATTTTCTGGATAATTCTGGCTGCACCCTCTATGTGCCCATATCTTCATTTCCTTCTCCCCCTTCTCTTTTAATTCCCTTTTCTCTTCTGTAAAAACTTCTCCATCACTCCCGCCATTGCGATTGCTTCTTCTTCTGTAAATTTATAACTCTTATATTCCCCTGCATGGATCATATTTACAAAATCACTGATCTCATACCGTAACCCATCTCCTAAAAACTTTGCAGTATAAGTATCTTTCTTATTTGGGTCCTCATACCTTACCTCAAAGGACTGTGTAAGCCACCATGGGGACTCTGCCAAAATATATCCCTTTGTCCCTGAAATCAGTAACTGCCCCTCTGACTTAACCGCCACCCCACTCTTTGATAATGCCATTCCATTTTCATACGACAAATATGCCTTCGTATATAAATCTATCCCATTCTTATCACAAATACTATCAAACCGTATTTCCTTATACTCTGTCCCCATTAACTTAAAAATCGGCAGTAACGTCTGGCTCCCAAACTCCAAAAAGCTTCCCCCATATGCCTTATCCGTCCTCTCCCTCGTATTCTCCCCTGTTAATCTTGTAAAGCACGCTTCTACATCACAGATTTGCCCAATACTCCCACTCTTTGCAATACTCAATAACCTCTGGAACCCTGGGCAAAACGCAGTCTTTATGGCTTCCAATAACACACAGTTCCTCTCTTCTGCAATCCGAAACAACTCCCTTGCTTCCTCTTCCTTTAACGTCATTGGCTTTTCACATAACACATGTTTCCCCATTAATAATGCCTGTTTCGCATACTCATAATGAGTCTCATGGGGAGAGGCTATATAAACCGCATCAATATGTTCTAAAAACTCACTAATCTCTCCACTATATAACTCCAACCCATACCTTACCGCAAACTTCTCTGCTTGCTTCCGATAGGGGTTATACACACTATTTAACACAATCCCACTTACAAAATGCGTCTCTGGGGCAAACCTAGCAGCGATTCTTCCTGTCCCTATCATTCCTAACCGGATTAAAGGGTACTTTTCCCTCCTTAACATCGTACTAGAGACATTCTTTGTCCTTTCTAAGTACACCACTTCACATAATTCTTTTAAATAGTCATACTTTCCTTCCCAATCCGAGCCAAGGGTAAAAATATCTACCCCATACTTCTGAATATCTTCTACCTTCTGCCCTAGATGGTCCTCTATAATAATCAGGTCTGCAAATCCTGTTTCTTTCACATGTTCAATGCGGTCAATCAAGGAATCTACAATATTTAACTTCCCCCTTGATTCGTCAAACTGTTCCGTGGTAATCCCCACAATGAGGTAATCGCCAAGCTCCTTGGCACGTTTTAATAAGTTATAATGCCCCTCATGAAAGAGGTCAAAGGAACCATATGTGATAACCTTCTTCATTTGCCTTATTTCCCTTCTTTTTTATCCCTTTTAAGGATACCCTAGATTTTATCTATCTTTTTTCCCATACTTTACTTTTGTCTTTTTCCTGTAAAAACTGCTCCATTACCTTTGCAGACTGGATACTTCGCTTTCCTGCTTTTTGATATTCTATAAAAAGGCTTTGCCTATTCTCTTCTCCTATTTCAATTCCCTCTTTTTCCTTTTGTAACTCTTGTATCATATCCCGGAAAAAGCTAATCTCATACCGTAGCCCATCTCCAAGGAATTCTTCTTGATACCTCTGGTTTTGGCTCCTATCCTCAAAACATACTTGGATTCTCTCTGGTTTCCACCAAGGGGCTTCTACTCGTAAATATCCCTTCTCCCCTGCAATTACCAGTTCTCCCTCTGACTTATACCCAAGCCCTACCTTTGCTTCTCCCATGGCATTTGGATAAGAAAAAAATGCCTTTGTATACAAATCTAACCCATTTTTTCCTATAATCTGCTGAAACCTTAGCTCTGTATATCCTTCCCCTAGAATATCTAAAATAGGGAGGAGTGGATACGTCCCCAGCTCTAAAAAACTGCCTCCTGTTTCTAAGTCAGTCAATTCCCTTCTATCCTTTTGTTCCAGCTTTGTAAAACAAGCTTCCACATCTCCTACCTTACCAATGGCTCCATTATGTATCAGCTCCAGCACTTCCTGGTAGCCTGGTGCGTAAGCACTTTTAATCCCCTCTAGCAATACCAGATGTTTTTCTTCTGCCAAAGCGATTGCCCTGGCTGCGTCTTCTTCTTGTAATGCCATTGGTTTTTCACACAAGACATGCTTTCTGGCAGAAAGGGCTTCCATTACATAAGGGATATGAGTTTTATGAGGGGAAGCAATATAAATGGCATCTACTTTTTGGAAAAATTCCTCTTTTGTTTCCCAATATGGAACCTGATATTGGTCTGCAAATGCTTGTCCGCTTTCTATATGTGGAGTATATACTCCAGCTAATTCTATGCCATTTACCGTTTGTAGTTCAGGAACAAACCTTTTAGCAATTCTTCCTGTCCCTATTATCCCTATTTGGATTTTTTGATTTTTTACCATTATCTAACCGTCCAATCCATTATATAATTTATATAATAATATACATATACTTTTATATTTTATATGGTACAATATGGATATGTACTATTTATTCACTAACAAGCTTTATATAATAATATACATACACCTTATAATTCGATTATACAATAAATCGACTATAATAACAATTCCTTTTTTTGGCTGCAGACCATAATATTGTCCTGCAGCCTATCCTTATCACACTTTTTATTTTATTTATTCTTGTTATACTTCCTCTGCCTCTGTCTTGCAACAGCGCAAAATATACCTGCATACCTCATTCATGGTAAGGTATGCTTTAGCCGCCTCAGCTACTTTTCTTACAAAACTCCTAATATCTTCCTTTACTGCATTTGCCTGGAAAATCAGCCATGCAAAACGATATCTAGGCGGAAGTGCTGACTGAAGCTCCCCTTGGAATACAGTATCTTGATATAACATTGCGGCACAGCTTACCCATAAACTTGCTATACGGTATAATTCCTTCCAAATTTCTTCCATTCCAAGATAATCTGGATTTTCTAAATTCATATTATTTTCTAATAATCGTTTTTCTAACTGTAGCCCTATTAAATGCATCATGCGGATATCTGTTTGCCCCATTCCCTGCGAAAGTACTTGGAATATATTTTCACAATCTTCATTTGGAAATTGATCAAACAATGCTTCTGTCAAAGTAATCCAGTCATGGATTCCTACGTCTGATAACCATGGCGTTAAATTAATCCTCATATTCCTAAGGCCCTTCCAATACTCCTTGTCCGGGAAAAACATTGAATAATTTAAATCCTTCCATTGTGTTAAAAGACTTTCTGCCATCTGCCTATCGCCGCTTAATAACGCATATTGCATTTTATAACGCATAATATAAAGGTCTGTAGATGGTACTTGTGAAATACAAAATAATACCTTTTGCTTTTCTTCCCCTTTTTGTTGGCTGATTAATTCCTCAAGATACTGGCGTGTGCCATCACCTCTAATGAAAACTTCAAGTGCTTCTGCATATTTATCCTCATATTCTGTATTGGCAATTAACCTTATTAAATCTGAAAACGTATTACTGATTGTTACCTGTGTAAAAGCCCATTTAATTTGTTGAAAAGCTTCTACTGCCTTATCCCACTCTTTGTCCTCTACATAAGCGTGAATCTCAATCATATGAAGAAGTGCAAATTCTGGTTCATTCAAATATCTGGTACGTAAGCCAAATGGATCTCTTGCACAACACTCATCTTCATTTTTCTTCCATTCTCCATAATATTCCCAGAACAGCTTGCAGTATTCTAATGCCTCTTTATAATCAGAACATTTTAAACATACCTCTGGCATTAAATAAGAAAGAAATACATGGGCATTTAATAATAGGCGTGATTCTTTCAGCATTTCTTTTCCTAAGGCATAAGCTTCCCCATAACGTTTTAAATCTATATATGCCTGCATTTCCATAACAGTTGCATAAGAAGTGAAATCATTTCTTCCATAAGTAAAACAATCATTCGCTGTACGCAGTTCTTTTGCCACCGCAATTAATGAAAAATATTCCTTAACTGCATGATACTCCTGTATCAAATGTGCGCCTGCCATCCAGTTATCTTTTTCTGCCAGCCTTGCCTCTGTCAATAAATTGATATTTCTCCAAGAATGTTCATATAACTCTTCTTGGCTCTCAAACGCATACCCATAATGATGTACAAATGCTTTTGCATAATAAGTCGGTTCATATAAAGGGTCTAATTGCTCATGAATCCTCCCTTTAAATTGTGTTTCTGGCGTTAATTTAGTAAGCCTGACTGCATTTCTATCATTATAGCCCCTTCCTGTATGGTCGGTATAATTCCTAGTTACATATGCAGCGGTTACATACTCTTTATACTTACCAGTTGTAAAGAAATTAACAATCTCTGAAATATCTTCAAACCACTCATCATCATCAATATACATTACCCACTGGCCTTTGGCTTTTCGGAGACCTGCATTTCTTGCAGCAGCAAAATCATTGTTCCATTTAAAATGTACAATCTTATTTGTATATTTTTTTACAATTTCCATACACTCTTCATTACCTGCAGTATCCACTACAATTAATTCAGATGGTATCGCGTTTAATAAAGGCTGCATAGAAGCAAGGCATTTTTCAGTTGTATCTGGCCGGTTACTAACCAGCATAGTAATTGTAAGTAGTATATCTTTTTTTGTATTTGTACCCATTGAATATTTTCACCTTTACATAATACAGCCATGACAGAGACTCCTGCCATGACTGCATCAAATTTTTCTACTTGTTTAGTTTTACTATCCAAACCGCTATGCAGCAAATTCGGATATTAAGCTATCATTAACCAAGAAGAGAAAGAACACCCTGGTTAGACTGATTAGCTTGTGCCAACATAGACTGGCCTGCCTGCTGTAAGATGTTATTCTTAGAATAAGATACCATCTCTTCAGCCATATCAGTATCACGGATACGAGACTCAGCAGCTGTTGTATTTTCAACAACGTTATCCAAGTTAGCGATTGTATGCTCTAATCTGTTCTGGATAGCACCCAATGTAGAACGTTGCTTAGATACTTCTGCAAGTGCATCTGAAATTGCATCAATTGCATATGTTGCATAAGCACCATTATTATCAGCTACATTCAAGCCTTGGATTCCAAGAGCCTTAGAGTTCATAGCGTTAATAGCAAATCCAATCTTATTTGTATAATCAGCATCTGCTCCTACATGTAAGTTAAGAGAAGTTGCCATATCTACAGTTGTACATGCCTTAGCAATACTAAATGTAATAGTAGAAGCCATTGTACTAGTCTTTGGATTGAACCTAATAGATGTTCCAGCACCAGCCATATTTGTAAAGTTCTGGTTCTTAATGAACTTTCCAATCTGAACAGAGTTATTTGTATCACCAATTCTATTTGCTAAGTACAACTGAGTTGCCATCAGCTTATATGCTTGGATAGATGTAATAACTGTTACAGTAGATGGAGCTGCATTTCCTGCAACAGATGCTGCCCAAGTAGCTGTAGCAAGAGCTGTCTTTGTTACACCATTAGAGAATCTAACAGTAACGCCTGCACTTACTAAAGTTGCTGCCTTAGCTGCTGTAAGCATTAATGCTGCAGTATTATCTGTGCTAGAGATAGTATATGTCTTTCCACCAATAGAAATCTTTTCACCAATTGTTAAAGCTTGGATAGAAGTCTGGATTGCGCCAGCGGAAGCACCAATTGTATACTGTGTACCGCCAATAAGAATCTTATCGCCTTCATTCAATGCTTTAATAGTAAGAGTAGCTGTAGTTGCGCTTTCAATTAATGTTCCACTGAAACCAGCATCCTTTGCAGACATATATTTCTTTGCCTGTACTCCGTTGCCCTTTAATAGGTATGTTTCATTGAACTTTGTTGTCTCAGCAACACGGTCGATTTCTGTTGTAAGCTGATCGATTTCGTCCTGGATATTATTTCTATCGTTCTCAGAAAGAGTACCGTTAGAAGCTTGAACTGCCAGCTCATTCATACGTTGCAGCATGGAGTGTACTTCTGTTAAAGCACCTTCTGCTGTCTGTACGCAGGATACACCATCCTGTGCGTTTGTAGAAGCCTGATCAAGACCTTTGATCTGCTTTCTCATTTTTTCAGAAATAGCCAAACCTGCTGCATCATCTGCTGCACGGTTAATTCTGTAACCGGAAGAAAGCTTCTCTGTAGACTTAGCCTGTGATCCGGATGTGATTCCTAACATTCTGTTGGCGTTCATCGCCTGCAAGTTATGTTGTACTACCATATAAATTTACCTCCATGTGTTTTTAGTTCTGCTGCAATTCCGTTTGCATACAGTATAATATATGTTCTCAGACCTGCTTTTGTTACAGTTCTGCCTGAACCAATGTTGGTCCTATCTATAGAAATTTGCGAATCGCTAGCATAACCCACAAATTACTATCTAACTATAAGTACTACTCTGTTGTACTTAACTATTATATCGGCTACTCTCTAAAAATCTTTATAGCCTTTTTTTAAATTTTTTCAAAAAAATATTAATTTTCTTCTTTTTTTCCATGAATTGTAAAAAGTTCATATACCTCAATCTTAAATTGATCTGCTGCAGACATTCCTACAAACTTCCCGCCATAAGAATCGTCTTTATTCCTACGGAGGACTTGAATTACCGTATTGATTTTTTCTTTTGTCCAAATGGTGATCTGTGTATCATAAAAACCGTCAATCTCTAATTCTTCTTTACACTTAAACGCAATACCACCACGAGAAATATTGACAACATCTACCTCATATATCTTACCATCTTCTTCATCTACATCAATGGATTTTAGGTTAATCCGTACATCAATATCCATTCTTTTCGAACGTCTTTTCTCTTCCATGTTGATAATCCCCCCTGCTTTGGCCAATACTTCCGTTTACCAGAATGTCCTTGTCCATTATAACACAAAGTTTTAGTGTAATCAACCTGGCAGAGAAATCTTTATAATAAATCCATATCTGGAATAGCAAGGTTGTTCCACTTTTTCTGTCCACATTTATATACTAACACCACACCCTATATACATTGCATCCCCAAATGAGAAGAATCGGTATTTCTCCTTTACAGCCTCTTGATATGCAGCTAATATTTTTTCCCGCCCTGCTAATGCAGATACCAGCATAAGAAGAGTAGATTCCGGCAAATGGAAATTCGTAATTAACCCATCTAATATCTTAAAACGATACCCTGGATAAATAAATATTTCTGTCCATCCAGAACATTCTTTTATAATCCCATTTTCATCAGCCGCACTTTCCAAGGTACGGCAGCTTGTTGTCCCAACACAAATAATCCGTCCCCCATTTTTCTTAGCCCTATTAATTTTATCCGCTGCTTCTTTATCAATCTGATAATATTCTGAGTGCATATGATGTTCTAAAATATTTTCCACTTTTACTGGGCGGAATGTACCAAGCCCCACATGCAGGGTAACACTTGCAATACTTACTCCCATCTGTTCTATCTGCCCTAAAAGTTCTCTTGTAAAATGTAGCCCTGCTGTTGGAGCAGCGGCAGAGCCTTCATACTTTGCATATACAGTCTGGTAACGGTTTTTATCTTGTAACGGATGGGTAATATAAGGCGGCAAAGGCATTTGCCCAAGCTTATCTAACACTTCCTCAAAAATTCCTGTATAATCAAACTGGATTAAACGGTTCCCTTCTTCCACTATATCCAAAACTTCCCCTATTAAAAGCCCATCGCCAAATATAATTTTTGTACCTGGCCTTGCCTTTTTCCCTGGTTTTACCAGTGTCTCCCAAATATTATGTTCACGCCTTTTCAACAATAACACTTCTATCGCGGCATTGGTTTCTGCTTTATTTCCCAAAAGCCTTGCTGGAATTACCTTGGTATTATTTAATACCAAGCAATCTCCTGGATTTAGATAATCTACTATATCCCGAAATATTTTATGGCGCATTTCCCCTGTTTCTTTATCAAGTACCATTAAACGGGAAGAAGCCCGGTCCTTTAAAGGATCCTGGGCTATCAATTCCTGTGGTAAATCATAATAAAAGTCCTTTACATAGTAAAGATTTTTTTCTTCCATAGTTATGACCTCAATTCAATGCCAAGTTCTTTTAATGCTTTCAGTATTCTATTCTCTGCTTCTGACACTGCTTTTTCCTCCAATGTCCGATCCAAAGCCCGGTAAGTAATACTATATGCCATTGACTTATAGCCTTCCATAATCTGGTCGCCTTCATAAATATCAAATAAAGTATAGCTTTCTAATATTTTTCCTGCTTTCTTTTCAATAATTTCCTCTATTTGCCCAGCAAGGATTGTTTTTGGCATTACCATGCTAATATCACGAGTTACAGAAGGATATTTTGCAATTCCTGTATATTTTCTGTCAAATGTTGTATAAGGAAGGACTGCTGGCATATCAAGCACAGCAATATAAGCCCTTTCCCCAATTTCATAATTATCTCTTACCTGTGGATGTATTTCTCCCAAATACCCAAGTACCTCTTTCCCATAAACAATCTCTGCCTGCCTGCCTGGATGTAAAAATGGCTTTCCTGCCTGTGGCTGGTAAATCATTTTTTCATGGAGCCCTACTTTCTCCATAAACTCCTCTACCACGCCTTTCATTGTAAAGAAATCTCCTTTCCCATACATCCCAAGTGTAAACTGCATACGCTCCTCTGGAAGTTCTGTTAATGGAAGTTGTTTTGGCAAATAAATATTCCCTAATTCATATAGGCGTACATCCCTATTTCTTCTATTATAATTAGTGGATAAAGAAACTAACATACCATTTAAAGAAGTAGTCCTCATAATACTAAAATCTTCCCCTAGCGGATTAGAAATTACAATAGCATCCCGAAGTGGCGAATCTGCTGGGAGCAACAATTTATCAAATACTTTTGGGCTTTCAAAAGAATATGTCATGCCTTGGCTAAACCCACAAAATTCTGCTACCTCCCTTGCTACAGCTTCAATCCTTAACTTATAAGAAAGTTTTCCTGTGGTTGCCTCGCCAGTTGGAAGCGTAGTAGGAATCTTGTCGTATCCATAGAACCTAGCCACTTCTTCTGCCAAATCTGCTAAACATTCTAAATCTTGGCGGAAAGTTGGCACAATCACTTCTTTCTTATCTTTGTCAAATCCAAGCTCCAGCTTCTGGAAAATAGCAAGCATATCCTCTTCTTCTATTTGTGTCCCTAAAAGTTTATTTATTTTATTGGCATCAAACAGAACTTTTTTTGGCTCTTTTTTATTTTCATAAATATCAATCATGCCGCCTACTACTTCGCCTGCACCCAATTCTTCTATTAATTGGCACGCCCTATTAATCGCTTCGCTTGCATTATTAGGGTCTAGCCCTTTTTCAAACTTCCCAGAAGCATCTGTCCTTAACCCCACTTTTTTTGAAGACAGGCGAATATTCGTCCCATCAAAACAAGCAGCCTCAAATACCATTGTTTTTACATTATCTGTAATCTTAGAATTTTCTCCTCCCATAATTCCGGCAATCCCTATTTCTTTTTCACCGTCATTAATCATTAATATAGAAGAATCTAACTTTCGGCTCTGCCCATCTAATGTTTGGAATTCATCTCCTTCTGCTGCCCTTTTTACTATAATTTTATGCCCTGCAATTGTATCTAGATCATAAGCGTGCATTGGCTGCCCATATTCTTCCATTACATAATTGGTAATATCCACTATATTATTAATAGGGCGTATCCCACATGCAGCAAGCCTTCTTTGCATCCACTCCGGTGATGGTGCCAATTTAATATTTTTTACAACCCTTGCACAATATCTTGGGCATAATTCTTTATCCTTTATTTCTACTGAAATATAATTATTTACATCTTCATTATTTCCTGTTTTTGTTACTACTGGTGCATAAAACTCTTTTCCAAAAGTGGCGGCTGCTTCCCTTGCAATGCCAATGACACTATAACAATCCACACGGTTTGATGTCACTTCATATTCCACATTGACATCATGAAGCCCTAATACTTCTACTGCATCTTTTCCAACCTCTGTATTTTCTGGAAGAATATAGATCCCACTTTCTGGGGCATCTGGATACATTTCCTTACTAGAGCCAAGTTCTTCAATGGAACACATCATTCCATATGACTCAATTCCCCTTAACTTTCCCTTTTTAATCTTAATCCCTTCTTCTGGAAGAGGGCCTCCATCATGCCCGCCTGCTACTTTCCCGCCTTCTAGCACAACAGGCACTTTATCCCCTTCTTTTACATTTGGTGCCCCTGTTACAATCTGTATTACTTCATTCCCAATATTTACTTGGCAAATAATTAATTTATCTGCATCTGGATGGCGATCTATTTTTTCAATCTGCCCTACTACTATTTTCTCTAAATTCTTATCCAAACAAGTATACCCTTCTACCTTTGTCCCTGATAAGGTCATGGCATCGGTATATTCTTGTGCTGTTATATCCAAATCAGGCACATATGCTCTAATCCATGATAATGGTGTATTCATTCTGTTTCCTCCTTTACCCAAAAAAACTAAAATTGCTTTAAAAACCTAATATCATTTTCATATAACAATCTCATATCATCAATTTCATACTTTAACAATGCAATACGCTCTAAACCTACCCCAAACGCAAAACCAGAATACTCCTCTGGATCAATGCCACTCATCTTTAATACTTTAGGATGCACCATGCCACAGCCTAAAATTTCAATCCAGCCAGACCCTTTACACATCCGGCATCCTTTCCCGCCACATTTAAAACAAGTAACATCCACTTCTGCGCTTGGTTCTGTAAATGGGAAATGATGGGGACGGAATTTTACTTTTGTTTCTGGCCCAAATAATTCCTTTGCAAATTCAGCAAGTGTCCCCTTTAAATCTGCAAATGTAATATTTTTATCCACAACCAGCCCTTCAATCTGGTGAAAAGAAGGAGAATGTGTAGCATCTACCTCATCCGAACGGAACACGCGCCCTGGTGCTATCATACGGATCGGGAGTTTCCCTTTTTCCATTGTACGTACTTGTACTGGGGAGGTTTGGGTACGGAGCACAATATCTTGGTTAATATAAAAGGTATCCTGTTCGTCTTTTGCTGGATGGTTTGCCGGGATATTTAACGCCTCAAAATTATAATAGTCTAATTCTACCTCTGGCCCTTCTACTACTTCATACCCCATCCCTACAAAGATTCTTTCTACCTCTTCTAAGGCAATTGTGCTTGGATGGCGGTGCCCAACCCAATTCTTTTTTGCTGGGAGCGTTACATCAATTACTTCTGTTTTTAATTGCTCTTCCCTTACCTTTGCCGAAAGCTTTGCTTTCGTCTCGTCAAGCTTAGCCTCAATAACCTGTTTTACATCATTTACCATCTGCCCAAACTTTGGCCTTTCTTCAGCAGCCATATCTTTCATACTTTTTAAAAGAGAAGTTAATTCCCCTTTTTTTCCCAGATAATTTACACGGATATCATTTAATTTATCCAATGCATCTGAAGCCTCAATCTGTTTCATAGCTTCTTCCCTGATTTGTTTCAACCTGCTTTCCATAATATACCCCTTTCTCTTCTTAATATCTAAAACATAAAAAAACCTTCATCCCAAAATAGGGACGAAGGTTACTTCCGCGGTACCACCCTGATTCCTGTTATAAACAGGCTCTTATATAAGCGTAACGTGCCAAACTACGTTATTCCTTACCAGAAAATCCTTCGGGAATAAAGCTCCAGCGGGAAATTCAATACCTATTTGAACCTTAGGACTGCTTTCAGCCGGTGACAATCCTTCTCTGACGGAAAATAAAGTATCTACTAGCGCCTTCTATGCCTTTGTTTTCTTTTTCATATTTAGAAACATTATATCACAACTTTATTATGTGTCAAGGATTTTTTTATGCCTCTTTCTTTGCCAGCTCCTGCATATATTCATCCATTGCATCTGCCACTTTCTTAGAATATGCCACAGCCTCTACTACTGTTTTTGCACCTTTTACTACATCACCTGAAGCAAAAATACCTGGCCGTTCTGTAATTCCTCTTGGATCAGCCACTACTAAGCCATTCTTTGTAGTAGTTAAGCCATGTGTCTGGTTAGGAATTAAGCTGGAAGGGCCTTGGCTAATCGAAATCATTACAGAATCTGCCCTATGTAAAACAGGTTCCCCCACCTTTTCAATTACACGCCCATCTTCATCACATACTGTATCCACAAAATATACCCCATCATCTGTAATTTCCACAGGCATCTTATTGTATTCAAACACTACTCCATCAATCATTGCTAATTCTGCTTCTACACGGCTAGCGGCATATGTATTATTTATCGAATAAACTGTTACATTCCTAGAACCATGGCGGATTACTGTCCTTGCTACATCCATAGCAGCATTTCCTGCCCCAATAATAATAACATTATCACCTAAACGATACACATCTGGATTTGTCAAATAATGAATGGCATAATGTACATGCCCTAATGTTTCGCCTTTAATATGTAATGTATTTGGCCACCACACGCCTGTACCAATAGAAATTGCTTTATATCCATCACGGAACATCTCATCAATCCCTATTGATTTTCCTATTGCTGTATTTGGCCTTACTTTAATTCCCAGATTAACCAATTGCTCATAATATTTATCCAATAATGACTTCGGCAAACGAAATTCTGGTATGCCATAACGCAATACCCCACCGATTTTATCCTTGGACTCAAAAATAGTAATATCATATCCTCTTTGCGCAAGTAAAATCGCAATGGTAAGCCCCGCCGGGCCAGAACCAATTACTGCTGCCTTTATGCCATTCTTAGTTTTTTGCTCTAATTTTGTTTTTGCAAAATAATTCTCAGAAATATAATTTTCTATACTACTAATATGGACTGGTGCACCCTTACGGTTTAAAACACAATGTCCTTGGCACTGGTTTTCATGATTACAAATAAGAGAGCATAACATAGACAACGGATTATTTTCAAATACCATTTCTCCTGCCTTAGTAATATCCCCTTCCAGAAAAGTAGCGATCATATCTGGAATTGGCGTATTAATTGGACAACCTGTACGGCACATCGGTTTTTTACAGTGTAAACATCTTTTTGCTTCATCAATTACATTAATTGCCATTCTCTTATCATTCCTTCCCCATACATTATTATAATTTATTTTGCCACTTGCATGTAAGCACTTACATTTTTATTATACAATATATAAAAGAAAATTGCACTAAGGAATTGCGTTACTTTTTTAACTATTATAAACTAAGGTCTGTCCCTGCATTAATGCACCCTTATGCTGTTATTTTAATATTAAATTATTATTTTCCTATGCTATTCACATAATCTCAGCTTCAAGTTTTTTTTAGTTATCCCATGACAATGATGGAACATAATCTGCAATTTCTTCAAGTATCCTTTTTCCTTTCTTAATCATTCTTTCTGCTGTTTCCTTTGCTATTTCCTTTACTGTATTGTCTTTAATCTCTTTTATATAAGCCTTCAAAATCTGCTCATCATCAAATAATGCCATCATAATATCCACAACCTCCTGTTCTTTGCTTTCCAAATACTCCTTCAGCACATTTCTATCCTTGCAGATACGGATTGTTTCTGTTACTGCCTGTTTTGTATTTCTATATAATTTTCTTTGTTCATCATACACTTTAGAGAACATATCTTCTTAAAGATTTATCAAATATACATACGCTTCCTTATTATCAAAACTAAAACTCCTACAATAATTTCCACCGTTTTTCTCGATTGTTTTTATTGAAGCAACATTGTCCTTTTCAACTGATAATTGCAACTGTTTCAGACCATGTTTTCTCGCAACCAAACATATTTGTCTTAGTATTTCAGTAGCATACCCTTTTCTTCTTTCTGATGGTCTTACACTATATCCACAATTACCAAAATCTTTCAGGAAATCATTTAATTGATACCTCAAATCAACAATGCCAACAATTTTACTATCCGACATCCTAACTGCAAAAAATGTATCTGTTAAAACCCAATTAGGGTCAACCGTCTCCGTACTTGCATTGGCAATGACTTTGCCAAACCATTCCTCATAAGAAATAATCTTATCAAATAATTCACTCCCATTGATTATCTGTTCTCCAAAATCAAAATGTTCCTGCCGGTATTCAAGTGCTTTATCCTTCAATCCTAAAGTTGGCTTTACAAGCTGTATTTTTTCATATACCATCACTTATTCCTCCATTTTATAAATTTCAATATTTTATTATTATAGGGTACTTTATAGTGATTTAATTTTTCAAACCATGATTTCCATACCATCATATGCAAATAAAATATTATCAAGTTCTTTTTCAAGTTCCTTGTAATAGCCATATGATTTTCCCCATATTTCATCAATATGTGTAACTATAATTTTCTTAATTTTATAATAGTTTTTCAGTTCTATAACCTCATCCAAAGTGAATATTTCATCTTTCAAAGGCGTATCTATAAGCTTCGTTCCATCATTTAATATTCCATCATCAGAAACCATGCTTATAATTAAAATATCTGCACCAAAATATAAATCATTATAAGCAAAAGGTTTCGGATTACAACAGGCATAAATAACCTTTTTTTCATGCTCTTTTAGAACATAAAAAGTGATATTCCGGTTTGTGTTATTGTTGATTAAATATATGTCAATATTATCAATTTTTATATTTGATGTTTCATTAACAGAAATGCAATGAAGAACGTCACCATAATAGTTAAAGCAATCACGGTTCATTTGGTTTATATCTCTAACGACCTCTGGAAGAGCATAAAAGCCGATAGGCATACTTGTTCCTTTTATAAAGTCACAACCTATCTTTTCAACAATCCTAATACCCCTCACATGGTCTGGGTCACTATGGGAAATGGAAAGGTGTTTCACTTCTGATATTCTTTGTCTGTTGCAGGCTACCGCAATATCTTCGGGGGTATCTATCAACATCTTTATATCATCAATATACAGGCTTGGCCCTAACCGTTCATATCTGCCGCCTTTTCGTCTGGCTTCTTCACAAATTTTACATTTACAAAATGAACTTGGAATAATTGACATGCCACCGCTGCCAATAATTTTTAATTTCAAATCTTTCACACCACCTTATCGCATTAATCGCACGAAAGAATCATACATGTTAATTTATATTAAAATATTTAAACAATATCGTTATTGCTGCCGCTTTTTACTAATATTTTTCTTATTTCTTTTATTATTCTGAAAGGTGTTTCTTTATCCATAGGCATAAGTTTACTATACATCCTTACCCCTTGGTACGAAAACACAATTAAATCAAATACCGCAGAAATATCCACTTCATTAAATTCACGCCTGTCTATCCCGTACTGTATTAGCTTCTTCCATGTATTTGCCGAAATTAAATATTGTTTATATAACGTATTGCTCTGATTTGCAATATCGCAAATGCTAAAATACTCATATATTGCTATGCTTAATGATGATTGACTGTCAAGCATTTCATTCTTATACTTATTTAAAATTTCATCCAAAATAGTTACTGCAGAACCATTTCGTTCTATCCTTACATCAATCTCATTATCCTGCTCACTGGTCATATCATCAATAATCTCTTGGAAGATTTGACGTGTGCTTTCATAATGGCAATACAACCCACCTCTGCTTAATTTCGCCACCTCGCAAATATCTTTCATTGTCACTTGTTTAAAACCTTTTTTTGCAAACAAACAACACGCACATTTCTTTATATGTTTCCTTGTTTCCTGTCCCCTTTTATTCATAAACGGCCCTACTTTCAGACATATGTGTCTGAAACCATTATACGACACATATGTCTGAAAGTCAATAAAAAGCGGCAAAGATTTCTCTCTACCACCATTAATGTTTAAATATAAATAATTTTCTCGTTCACAATCTCCCTTACACAAGCCCTTACGTTATTAAAGCATTTACCCACTCTAAAACGTTTTCTTTCTCAGCCATTCCCTCTACGCCTGTTTCATGCCCTCTAAAGCCTTTCAAAGCGTTCCTGCGCCTGCCTGTCCATATCAGGCCCAATCCCTCAAAATTAGAATTCTTTTTCCTGCTTCTAAACACAATCAAAGAGGTTTTTTTGTTAAGTACATTACATATGTATCAAGAAATACTATCTTGCCCCCAGCCTCATTTACTGCGTCTCTAATGCCTTCAAAAAACTTACTTTTGTATGGTTCAGGAATCACAATATGATCGCAATGCGTTCCACAAAAGGCAACATATTCATCTGCTGTAAACTCACGTTTTCCATAATATTCACGCTTTTCAAAATCCAAGTACCCATAATTTGTTGCATTAGAGTACTTGAATCCTCCATGCTTATACTCAATTTCTGGTTTGAAGTATTCAGCATAAACCTGCTGGATTTTGTTGAACAGCTCTTTGTTTGGGGTTTTATAATCGCCTATGGTCAACATCATTGCCAGCATTCCACCTGGTTTTAACAGTTCAAACGTTTTTGCAAAGGCGACTTCTTCAGGAATCCATTGGATAGTTGCCGCCGAGTATATCAGATCGAATGTTTGTCCCTCAAAATCATGCGTGATAAAGTCATCATTAACAATACTAAAATTCGGGTAGTGGCTATACTTACAATTCATCATTTCAAACAGATGCTCACCAAGCTCAATGGCATTGTAATCACAACCTGTCTCCAGAATCGGTTCTGTAGCCTGTCCGGTTCCTGGTCCAAGTTCCAATACTGCCTTGCTTGGTTCAATATTTGCATAGGCAATCAAATCTGCGAACAACTCGGCACTATATCGGGGTCTATACTTATCAAACTGTTCAGGAATTGTATCAAATACTTTTCTAAATTCCATAGTTATGCCTCCTTGCATGGTTGTGTTTTTCTGCAGCTAATTTTGTCTTCACTGTTATACCCTGCCTTTCTTATTATTCATCTCTTTTCCTATCTTTAAATCAAATCTATTTTCCCCAGCAGAGAAAAAAGATGTACTCAAAATATCAGTAAAACTTACAACAGCTACTACCCCATCAGGAACTTTTTTATTATTCCGATTTATCCAAATAGTATTGATTCCCAAATTAGCGGCTCCTTTAATATCACTACTTAAAGAATCACCAATATGCACTATCTCTTGTGGATTCAAATTTGTTTCTTTCAAAGCCATTTCAAATAATTCTGCCCGAGGTTTATACGACTTCGCATCTTCGCTCGTAAATATCTTATTAGGAGTTAAACCGTGATAATGGATTGCAGCTATAATATCATCGGTATCTATATTGGACACTATATAATATGGCATATCACATAATTCCAAAAAATTTGCAGCATCTTCAAATATAGGAGGCTTTCTCCAATGCTCAAACATTTTTTGGCTCAATTCATTAACATTGGCATTAGATCCAAATTTCTTTAATGTCATTTCAAGTGATTTTATTTCTAATTCTCTCTGAGTTTTAAAACTATTACCAAAAGAATTCATATACAATTTTTGAAATATGTGCCACCAATAACTACCAATGGCTGATTTATCTGCACCATCTCCAGAGTTACTGATAATTGTTGTAATTTCATTAATTACCACACCATCTTCATGCACAATTGTACCATAAAAATCAAAAAATAAAGCTTTTATCATATATTCCTCCAAATAAAACTCTCTAAAATAATATGCTCTCGTCTATAATACCACATTCTTTGGTATTTATCATTATAATGAATTGGTTCTGGTGCTAATAAATAATTTTCTTCCGTTAATTATCGCTACTTTGGATTGCAGAATTTAAAAAACAAAAAATACAGCCAATAAGGAAAACCCTTTTGGCTGCATTTTTATACTTGTTTACTCTATTCTATTCCACTGTTACTGATTTTGCCAAATTCCTTGGCTGATCTACATTTAGTCCCCTGTGTACTGATGTATAATATGCAATTAGCTGCAAAAGTACTGCCGTTGGGATTGGCGTAAATTCATCTGGGAGTTTTGGGATAGTTAAGTGGTAATTATAAATAGAAGGTTCCACTTCTACCCCTTCTTGTGTAATTAATATCACTAATGCCCCTCTTGCGCGCACTTCGCGGATATTAGAAATCATTTTCGCATACACACTTTCTTGTGTTGCTATGGCAATTACTGGGACTCCCTCTGTAATTAAAGAAATTGTGCCATGTTTTAATTCTCCCGCTGCATATGCCTCAGAATGGATATAAGAAATTTCTTTTAATTTAATCGATCCTTCACAGGACAAAGCATAGTCAATCCCTCTCCCTATAAAAAACAAATCTTCTTTTTCTTTCAGTATATTTGTCAGTTCCTTAATTTCCTCTTCTTTCGCAAGGGATATATGGACTGCTTCCTCTGCCAATTTTAATAATTCATAATCCTTCTTGATTACTTCTATATCTGACATCCCACTTACATAAGCCATACGCATAGTAAGCAAAACTAATGCTGCTATCTGGACTGTATAAGCTTTTGTACTGGCAACTGCAATTTCTGGCCCCGCATGTGTATATAATACATAATCACTTTCCCTTGCAATGGTAGACCCCTTTACATTTACAATTGCAAGCGTTATTGCCTTTTTGCTTTTTGCCAGCCGAAGGCTCGCCAATGTATCAATGGTTTCCCCAGACTGTGAAATTACAATGACTAATGTTTTTTCGTTAATAATTGGATTCTGGTAACGGAATTCAGAGGCAATTTCTACCCCAACCGGAATACGTACCCTCTTTTCTAACAATACCTTCCCTACCATCCCTGCGTGCATTGCCGTCCCACATGCCACAATTTTTATCTGGTCTATCCCTTTAAAAATACTATCTGGTATTTGCTCTGCTTCAAAATTAGGCATGTTGTCCTTTATTCTTGGCAAAATAGTATTGCGAAGTGCCTCTGCCTGTTCATGGATTTCTTTAATCATATAATGAGGATATCCGTTTTTCTGTGCTGCAGTTGTATCCCAATTTACATGGAGCATTTCTGGCTCCACTTGATTTCCATCCAAATCCTCTAAATACAAGGTATCTTGTTTTAAAACTAAAATAGTTTCTTCTGGAAGCACAAAATAATCCTGTGTATAAGCAATTAAAGCAGTTACATCCGATGCTACAAAAGAACCTTCTTTTGCCCTAGCAGCTACCAATGGGCTTACTTTCCGCACACAGTACACAATATCTGGTATATCTTCAAAAATAATACAGAACGCATAAGAACCCTCTAAAATAGATACTGCTTTTTTAATTGTTTCCTCTGGCTTCCCTTGGTACAACTTATCAAATAATAAAGCCGCTATTTCTGTATCTGTTTGGGAAACTAATGTTTTTCCTGCACCATATTCCTCCCATATCTCCTTATAATTTTCAATAATCCCATTATGGATCAGTGTTATTTTCCCAAATTGATGTGGATGGGCGTTTACCTCTGATACTCCTCCATGTGTCGCCCACCTAGTATGCCCAATTCCACAACTGCCATGGAATACCTTTTCTTTCAATTTCTCCTTTAATGCCCCTACATTCCCAACTGCTTTTACAGATTGTATCCCTTGTTTTGACTGTACCGCAATCCCGGCACTATCATAACCCCTATATTCTAATTGTTCCAGCCCTGTCACCAACACATCTGCTGCTTCTAAACTTCCACTAAAACCAATAATCCCGCACATAAATCCTCTCTTTCTACACAATTGTGTATGCTGTCTTAAAATTTTCCAAAAGAAACAGCCTGTCTTTTTAGGCAGGTTCTTTTATTTTATATTATATTCCTTTCCTCGCAAACTGACTGCTTTTTCAAGCACACAACCATATAAAAACCCATTTTTAACTTTTAACCAGTATGTTTGGAAAGTGCTTCAGTTATACCAGCTTTGTGTTTCAGTTACCCGTTGTTTTTCTGGTATATCTCACGCCTGAAGCCGCATGGGAGAGCACCCGCCGAATACTTCGATAATCTCTCCTCCTCGTCAACCCTCTAATGGGTGCATGGCGCTTTTTTCTAATTTAATTTTCCTTCCCTCCTTCCTGCTATAAACCTTAACATGAAAAAAGGGGATTGTCAACATCCCCTAAACCCTTTTACTCATCGTATCATAATTAGTACAATATAGTAATGCACTCTCTTTTGAAATAATCCCTTCTTTATATAAACGGAGTAAATCCGAATCCATTGTCCTCATTCCTTCCGCTGCCCCTGAAAAAATCACGTTATCCATCTGGAACACCTTTGACTCACGGATCATATTCCGTATAGCAGAATTGACAAGCATAATTTCAAATGCTGGCACAATCCCGCCATTTACTGTAGGAATTAATTGTTGTGACACTACTGCCTGGATTACCATAGAAAGCTGTATTCGAATTTGTTGTTGTTGGTTTGCAGGAAATACGTCAATAATACGGTCAATTGTTTTTGCTGCCCCTACAGTATGAAGCGTAGATAGTACAAGCTGCCCTGTTTCTGCCGCTGTAATCACTGTCTGGATCGTTTCAAAATCACGCATTTCCCCCATTAAAATCACATCTGGGGACTGGCGGAGCGCTGCCCTAAGCGCTTGGTTATAACTAGTTGTATCTTGCAGAACCTCCCTTTGGCTTACAATACTTTTTTTATGGGCATGGATATATTCAATAGGATCTTCCAATGTAATAATATGCTTACTTAAATTTTTGTTAATTTCATTGATAATACATGCAAGCGTTGTGGACTTCCCACTTCCTGCTGGCCCAGTTACCAGCACTAGTCCCTTCTGCTTCTTATAAAGCTCCATAACCGTATCTGGAATATGTAATACAGACGGCTCCGGCAATTCAAACTTTACCACGCGCAGGACTGCCGCTAAAGATCCCCTTTGTTTATAGGCATTGCACCGGAACCTTCCCATTCCACTTAAAGAAAAAGAAAAATCATCATCTCCTGTTTGCAACAGAGTTGTGATATTCCCACTTTCATACATACTGTAAATTTGTTCAATTAATACTTGTGTGTCTTTTACAGAAAGCTTTGCTTCATCTAAAGGAAAAATACTTCCCTTTGTTTTAATAGAAAGAGGGCATCCTGTTACAATAAAAATATCCGATGCCTCTTGTTCTGTAGCCCTCTGTAAAATTTCCCTAATATCCAGTTCCATAACTTTTCCTTACTTTCCTCCCTGCCACAAGCCGGCGCCTACTGTTTCTTCTATTATAATGCCACCTTCCAAGCCTTCCTTGTCCTTCTGCGTTAAACAATATTCTTCTATATTGTACCGCTTTTCTTGGTTTAAAGGAAAGACTGATAACACTACATTCAAATATTTCTCATTTTCTACAGGAACCCAATACGAAATACGCATTTCACCATTATCTGTTAAAAAAGCAGTTACATCCGAATCCATGCTATTTATCGTTTCCAATATTTTAGTATAATAATCAATATCTGCCTGTTGTGTAGCCTTTATTTGATATAGTATGGAATCTATTCCACTTAAAAATTCCTGTGCATTAGCATCTGCATTATAATATGCCTTCATATAAGCAATATTTTTCTCTGTTAAACGGTAATCCGCTGATGCAGAAGAAAATGACAATACACCAAAAGTCGTTAAGCATAATACTACAAATATCATTAAAATAGAAGGAATCCCTATACCAATATGGAACCTCTGCTTTTCTTTCACTGTTTTGCCCTCCAATCTGGCTCATAAATACAGACTCCTAAATTTCCTGCCTCTTTGCCATCTGCTGTTAGCATTACAAGCTGTATCTTTCTTGTAATGCCAGCTTCTCTTTCCTGGCTTGCCATCTCTTTTACTAACAATGTATAAAAAGCCTCATCCATATTGCAAACAGAAAAGTCCTCTCTATAATAACAGTACCCATTTTCCCATGTACTTCCTGTGGAAAGCAGTTCCTTCTTTATGCCATTGCCCCTAATCTCCTCAGCCATCGCCTGCAATTCTAAATATACACTTGTCTGCTCTGTGCTTTTGCCACTTTTCTCACTAGCAGCCAAAAACATTTGTAATGTAATAACTGCTGACAAAGAAAAAAATAAAATCACTATAATAAATTCTGTTAGAAATGCCCTGGTCTTTCCTATTCCTTCCATATTGTACTGCCACCGCCTCTATTTAGTCTCCACTTTTTAGAGAGATAATCATATTTTTTCTACTGCCATCTAAAGCAGTAACCGTAAAACTTACTATTTTTTGCTCTGGTTGGTAAGTAATCATCAATGAATCTGCCTCTAAAAGTTTTTCTCCATATGACAGGTCGAATTCCAAGCCCGGATAAGTAAGTGCTTCACGGATTGCATTTTCATAACAATAAATTAGGTTCTCAAACTGCTCCCCATTTTTTTCATATTTTAACGCCAGCACATCTATCCCATTTATTTCTCTTATTTCTACCGCATCTTTTCTATCATTTGCACGGATTTTATTACTAATATATGAGATAGCTGTCCTAGTATCCATATTCCTATCTTGTGCATGGAGAATAGAATTATAATTATCTGAACCAATAAAAATAAGAAGCATGGACAATATGGCAAATACTGCAAATAGCAAAAATACAAACATAACCTCTATGGAATGTGACTGCCGTTTCATTCTCCACCGCCCCCAATCACAATTACTTGCGCATCTGGCCTTATATTCCCGCCAAGAGGCTGATAGCTCACTATAAATTTATTTTTATCAATTACAATCCCATAATGTTCTTCCAAATAGGTAATGCTTGGCGGATAACTTCCTTCTATTGCATAACAGCTAATAATCGCCCTGTCTATCGCTGATTGGAGTGTTTCTCTTTGTTGTGTTTCCACGGTATCTGATACATTAGAGAATCCATATAAAAAATATCCTGCAAAAACTCCAAACAATACTAAGGAAAATATTATGCCAAAATATGGAAATTTTTTCTTCTGCTTATATAAATGCATTTTTTCCTCCCACCTACCCTATGGACGACATAATACTTGCCAATGGCAGCATAACAGAGACTAAGATTCCACCAATTACTACAGACAACACAGCAACCAATGTTGGTTCTATAAAAGAAACTAACCTAGCGATTGCCTCATTTACTTCTTCCTCATATATTTTTGCTAACCTCTGCATTACAGAGTCCATTTGCCCTGCTTTAAACCCTACATGGATCATCCTGGCGTGGAGAAGAGAAAATAACTGAATCCTTGTCAATGCCTCTGGAAATGCAACCCCATCTTTCACTAATTCCCCACATTCTTCAATTTTTGCTTTCGCTAAAGAATCTGATACAATATCTGGCGCCATCTCTAAAGCATGTTCCAACTCATAACCACTAGAAAGCATCATAGAAATAACAGATGCAAACCTAGATGCAGCAATCTTTGTATTTAATACTTTTAAAAATGGAATTTTTCCGTAAATATCCCCTAATTTCTTTTCTCCTTGGCTGGTTTTAGAAAAAATATATACAGCAATTACTAAGATAAGTAAAAGAATTGTCAATACCAGTGCCACTTTCCCTGCTGCCATGCCAAAACTCATAATGGCCCGCCCAGATGCAGACATTTGTGTGCCAAGGTTTTCAAATACTTGTTCAAATACAGGCATTACCTTTCCTACTAATACAGCAATTACTACGCTCATCATCAGTATTAAAATCATTGGGTACATAACCGCACTTTGGACTGCCTTTTTCACTGAATTTTCCCGTTCATAATATTTGCTTAATGACTCTAAGACATCATCCAGCTTTCCTGCCTCTTCGCCAATATGTATCATATTTACCATGTAATCCGGGAAAAATCCAACTGTCTCAACTGCCTTATAAAGAGAACCTGTCTCATTTACTATATTGCTGATTTTCCTAAATGCCTCTTGTGACTTCTCGTCCTCAATGCTTTCACAAAGCGTTTCCATCCCATCATAGATGGGAATCCCCGCTTTTAAAATCAGGGATACCTGCGCACAAAACATCGCTGTTTCTCCTGCAGGTATCTTTCCCTGCTTCCCTTTTCCCGTATTACCCATATTTATTTCCTCCTATTTGTACTAATAGCGCTTTTGCTCTGTATAAGCACTTCCAGTAGCGCCACCAGCGCCATATGTGGCATCATAAAGCACCCAGTTTCCATTATAATATACTTTATTCCATGCGTGGTAAGACGCACTTGCTTCTGAACCAAATATCATTTGTGTAGGAATATTTTGTGCACGCAGCATAACCGCCATTAATGTGGCATAATCCGTACAAATACCTTTTCCATTTTCTAATGTTGCATCTGCTTGTGAATTATAAGAAGTAAGTACCCCTGATGTGACTTGTGCCGCTTTATCATAATCATAAACTATGTTCTGTGTAATATAATTATAAATAGCCGTTATTTTCTCTTCATCTGTTGTCAAGCCTACACATAAATCAAAAGATTTTTTAACTGCTTTCGATGCTGTTGTAAAACTAATCTTTTGGACTGGGTATAAATATGGCCCTAATGCGTTGCTAATTTCCGCATTAAAAGATGCTGTATGGAGAATGGCATACTGATTGTCATATACATTCTGCATTACAATTATATTATAATTACCATTTCCCATCTGAAGAGGATATGCCTCATAACTCCCTGCCGTATTCAAATCATAGTCATAATTGACTCCATTTAAGCTAACACGGACCTTTACCCTTTTATCCCCGCCGCCTTCATACTTTACCATAATATAGCCAGATGCTTTATTACTAGCGTCAATGGTAACACTATTTCCTGTATAAACTTCTGTACCTGATGCAGATGGCGTATTAATTGTAATCACACCTGTATACTCTGCTGTCAATGTAGTCGGGAGTTCCACTGGCTGGATAGAAGTAGTTTCTTTAATCGTAGTTTCTGGTTCTGTTGGCTGTTCTGCCATCATTACCTCTGTTGGCTCTGGCTCTGTGCTTTCTTTTGATGGCACTGTTTCATCTTCTGTACTTTTTTCTTCCAATATAGTACTTTCTTCTGTGATTGGTTCTTCCTCTATTGGTTCTGTTTCGCCTAATGCTTCCGTTGGCTCTTCTGATTCTATTTCTGTTTGGGTCTCTGATACATTTTCTGCTATTACTTGTGTCTCTGGTTCTTTTGAACCTGTTTCTGCCACTGTCTCTGGCTCACTATCTATTTCTTCTGGTGCTGCCTCTGTAATACTGATAGAAGGTGGCCTGGTAACTTCTTCTTGTGTTATTGTCGGATTTGTCTCTGCAGTGTTCTGTGCCGTATTCGTACATGCTGTAATTTGTGATACGGTAAGGACTAGCACTAAGCCATATGCTGTATATCGTAGTAAATGGTTATGTCTCATCCGCTATCCCCTCCCTTAATATAAGATTCTCTAATTATTATGAGGATGCCCACTCCTCGTCCCGGGCAATATATGTTATTATTATACCATACCTCTTTTCTTGACGCAACAACCTTCTTATTATATAATATGAGCAGCAAAAAATTTAGAAACAATAATTATTTTAAGATATTGTGCTATATTCCTTGCACAGAAAGAGAGGTTTTGTATGAAATTATGGGGAGGGCGCTTTACCAAAGAAACCGACCAAATGGTTTATCAGTTTAATGCTTCTATTGATTTTGATAAACGGCTCTATAAACAAGATATTGAAGGAAGCATTGCCCATGTCACGATGCTTGCTAAACAAGGTATCCTCACAGAGCCCGAACGGGATAGTATTATCCTTGGGCTTAAATCCATTCTTACCGATATTGAAAATGGCTCTTTAACAATTGACCAAACTTATGAAGATATCCACAGTTTTGTAGAATCCCATTTAATTGAACGGATTGGTGATACTGGGAAAAAACTACATACTGGAAGAAGCCGCAACGATCAAGTTGCTTTAGATATGAAGCTATACACCCGTGATGAAATAACAGAACTAGATTTATTACTAAAAGATCTCCTTAGCCAGCTTCTTTCTATTATGGAAGCCAACCTTACTACCTATATGCCTGGCTTTACCCATTTGCAAAAAGCCCAGCCCATTACGCTTGCCCATCATTTTGGGGCTTATTTTGAAATGTTTAAGCGTGACCGCCAAAGGCTTTCTGATATTTATAAACGCCTAAATCTTTGCCCTCTTGGCTCAGGAGCACTTGCTGGCACTACCTACTCCCTTGATCGGGAATATACAGCAGAACTTCTACATTTTACTGGCGCCACTTTAAATAGCATGGATTCTGTCTCTGACCGTGATTATCTTATTGAATTACTAAGTGCTTGTTCTACGATTATGATGCACTTAAGCCGTTTTTCTGAAGAAATTATTATTTGGAATTCTAATGAATACCGTTTTGTAGAATTAGATGATGCTTACAGTACAGGAAGCAGCATAATGCCACAAAAGAAAAACCCAGATATTGCAGAATTAGTCAGGGGGAAAACAGGGCGGGTTTATGGCGCACTTATGGCGCTCCTTACTACAATGAAAGGTATCCCGCTTGCTTATAATAAAGATATGCAGGAAGATAAAGAGCAGACATTTGATGCTATAGATACTACCAAAAATTGTATCCTGCTTTTTACTGGCATGGTTTCTACCATGAAATTCAACAATACTATTATGGAAGCCAGTGCCCAAAACGGCTTTACTAATGCTACTGATGCAGCAGATTATTTAGTAAACCATGGTGTCCCATTTAGAGACGCCCACGGCATTATTGGCCAGTTAGTACTATATTGCATTGAAAAAAATTCTTCCCTTGACCAACTAAGTTTAGAAGAATACCAAGCAGTTAGCCCAGTATTCCAATCTGATATCTATGAGGCAATTTCATTAAAAACCTGTGTAGAAAAGCGTTTGACAAAAGGTGCCCCTAGCCCAGAAGCTATGAAGGAAATCATTGCTTTAGGGTACAATTATTTAAACGGAAATTAACATTCCCCACAACTAAAACAGAGAATTTTTTAGCACATTTAATAAAAATAAAAACGCTGATTACTGCTATAACAGCTAGTACCAGCGTTTTTTATTATGGAACCATATGCACATCCACCTGTTGAAATGGTATGCTTATTTTATTTGCATCAAACTGCAATTTTACTTCTTCTAAAATTTCCCATTTTTCTGTCCAATAATCAGAAGCCTTTACCCAGCAACGGAATCCAAGGTTTACACTACTATCCCCTAAACTATCTACAAAAATAGTAATTTCTTTCTCTTGTACTACTTTTTCTCTTGCAGAAAGAATCTGATATAGCAATTCCTTTGCCCTTTTTAAATCTGCTTCATACCCAATCCCAACTGACAGATCCAGCCTGCGAAACTCTTTTGTACTGGTATTAGTCAAACTTGTATTTGCAAGCGCACCATTTGGAATAATAATTTTACGGTTATCTGGTGTTACTAGATGAGTATAAAATAAATCTATTGCTTCTACTGTCCCACCATTTCCTTTACTATCTTCTACAATATAGTCTCCCACTTGGAATGGCTTTAAAAATAAAATTAATACTCCACCTGCAAAATTTGACAAACTTCCCTGTAATGCCATTCCTATTGCAAGGCCTGCCGATCCTAATACTGCAAGGAATGATGTTGTAGGGATGCCTACTTGGTCAGCAATAATCATTACTAATATTGCATACAATGTCACTCGTGCCAAAGAAGTTAAAAACCCTTGCAGGCTGGCATCCATCTTTGCTTTTTCAAAAGAATGTTTTAAAAATTTGAGTATAAATGTAATTAATTTTTTACCTACAAACAATAAAATTAAGGCAAATATAATATTTAACAGAAATCTCATTGCCCCTGGCAGCATTTCATTTAATAATTGTGTAAGCCTCCCTGACGAAGCTGCTTCTGCCATTGTTTTTATATTTTCTTCCATATTTTCTAATAATCCAGTTTGTCCATCCATTGTATTTTATTCCTTTATTATACTATTTTTTATTTTTATTTTTCTTTTGTTTCAATCCACTCGCTGCAGTTAGGAGCAAGCCTAAAAAGAAAGGGAATCCTTGCTGTTGATTGTTGAATATTTATAGGTTTCTCTGCCGCTTTTTTGTAGCCTTTGGCACTGGCTCTGGTTCTGGCTCTAACTCCGGCAATACTGTTTCTGCCATAATTTCTTCACGGATTTTTTCTAATTGCCTCTTTCCAGCATGTGGTTTCCCAGAAACTGGCTCTTTCAATTTTGCAGATTTATTCCCATTTTGTTCCTCTTCTAGTGGAATATACTGGAATACTGATATTCCCATTGCAGGTACTTTAATAGTAATAGAATCTGGCCTTCCATCACATTCATCCTTTTTAGATTGTTTTAATCTTGGGTTTACTTCACCGTCCCCACCGTATATCTTCTGGCTGCTATTAAATATTTCCTTATATTTCCCTCTAAATGGAACTCCTATCTTATGATTTTCATAAACCAAAGGGGTAAAATTGCATACTACTAATAAAGTATCTTCTTTCTTTCCTGATTTCCTTAAATATACCAAAATGCTTTCATTTGCTGAAATACAATTAATCCACTCAAACCCTTCTGGCTGGAAATCCTCTCTATATAATGCCTTATGTGTCAGATACAGGCGGTTTAACGCTTTTACATACTCCTTCATTTGTTGGTTTAATTCATTATCCAACAATTCCCATTCAATACTTTTTTCCTCTGACCATTCATGAAGCTGTGCAATATCTTGCCCCATAAACAATAATTTTTTACCAGGATGGGTCATCATAAAGCCATATAATACACGTAAATTTGCTGCTTTTTCTTCTAATGTCCCGCCTGGCATCTTCCCAAGCAAAGAGCCTTTTCCATGTACCACTTCATCATGGGAAAGAGATAACATAAATTTTTCACTATACGCATAAATCATGCTAAATGTTAAAAGATTATAATGATGGCTCCTAAAATATGGATCATACCTCATATATTCTAATACATCATTCATCCATCCCATATTCCATTTATAGTGAAAACCAAGTCCATCTTCTTCTACTTCTTCTGTTACCATTGGCCAGGCTGTTGACTCTTCTGCAATTAATAAGACACCCTTTTCTTTTTTCTTAAATATAGAATTTAAATGTTTAAAAAACTCTACCGCATCTAAATTCTCTTTCCCACCATAAATATTAGGTATCCATTCCCCATCTTGCTTCCCATAATCCAAATATAACATAGAAGCAACTGCATCCATACGGATTCCATCTACATGGTATTTTTCTGCCCAGAACAACGCATTTGCAATTAAGAAATTAGAAACTTCTGGGCGTTTGTAATTATAAATTAAAGTCCCCCAATGTGGATGGCTTCCCTGCCTTGGATCTTTATGTTCATACAGGCAAGTCCCATCAAAACATGCCAGCCCAAAAGCATCTCGTGGAAAATGCGCAGGAACCCAATCCAAAATAACACCAATTTCATGTTGATGCAAATAATTGATAAAATACATAAAATCTTCTGGCGTGCCATAGCGGCTTGTCGGTGCATAATATCCTGTTACTTGGTACCCCCAAGACGCATCATATGGATGTTCCATTATAGGCATAAGCTCAATATGGGTATAACCCATTTCTTTTACATAATCTGCCACTAAAGCAGCCAATTCCCGGTAATTATAAAATTCCCTGCCATCTTCTGGTTTTTTAAAAGAGCCCAAGTGCATTTCATATACTAATAACGGCTCTTTATCATATTTTATATCCTTGCGCTTTTTTAACCATGCTTCATCATTCCATTGGAACTTATTAATATTGTAGACCATAGAAGCTGTATCCGGGCGGAGCTGTGCATAATTTGCATATGGATCTGCCTTTAACATTGGCAAGCCTGCTTTTGTCTTAATCTCATACTTATAAATTGCTTGCTCTTTTAATCCCGGAATAAACAATTCAAAAATACCAGATTGCTGCAGCCTTTGCATTGGATGCCGCCTGCCATCCCAACAATTAAAGTCCCCTACTACGCTCACCCGCATAGCCATTGGGGCCCAAACAGCAAATAATACCCCTTCCACCCCATTAATTTTCATTGGATGTGCACCCAGGCGATCATATACCTGATAAAAAATCCCTGCATTAAATTTTTTCTGCTCTTCCTCTGTTATCACGGAATCAAACGCATATGGATCTGCATATTCTTCTTTATGCCCATCTGTATACGTAATGCAATAATAATACGAAGGAATCCTTTTGCCTGGAAGTAAAACAGCATAAAACCCTGCTTCATCTGCAAGCTCCATTTCATACCGTTTATTTCCTGCTACTACCTCTGCCTTTGCCACATCTGGGAAAAATCCCTGAATTAAAATTCCTGCCTCCGTCTTATGTGGCCCTAAAGTTTTCCGGGGCATATCCTGCTCTGAATATACAATCGCTTCAATTGCAGGCCAATCCATAATATTATATAATGTTTCGTTCATAAAATCCCCCATTCCTTTTTAATTAGTTTGAGTATAACATATCACTCCAGCTTCATCAATGCTTATCCCAAAAGAAATCTTCTCCATATAGCGGAAAAAGTCATCTCGTTTCTCTTGTTCCAATACCTTCATAGGAAATGCAGCAGAATTAAATGGTTCTAATGCTATCGTCTGTGTCCCATCTGCTTTCAATACAATTTTAAGCATAGCTCCTATGCCAGTTTTCGAAAAAAAGATATAATTGCCTAAACTATATGCAATAATTTTACCTTTATAGTATTCTAACCCTTGCAGCACATGTGGATGGCTCCCAATTACTGCATCTGCCCCGGCATCAATATACTGCCTTGCCATTTGTTTTTGGAATTCTTCTGGAAATTCTTGGTATTCCTCACCCCAATGCACATAAACAACTAAAAAATCACAACTTTCCTTTCCTTTTTCAATTTCTGCAATTAATGCTGTTGGATCATAAGTCGTAAACATGCCTGGCAATTCTTTCCCTGCATTCCATTCTACTACTGGAATAACACGGGACGCTGCTAAAAACCCTATCTTTATTCCATTTACTTCTAAAACTTCCATTTTTTTTGCCCGTTCTAAATCTTTCCCAGCCCCTACATAAAGAATTCCAGCTTGATCTAAAGCATCAAAAGAATCTAACAATGCTTCCCGCCCAAAATCTAATGTATGGTTATTTGCTAGGCTAACAATATCAATCCCTAATTCTGTAAAAATAGAAGTATAACGTGGCGAAATCTTAAATGTATATTGTTTGTCCTCCATTGGCTCCCCACGATCGCTAAATGCAAATTCCTGGTTTACCATGCAAATATCTGCATCTACCATTGTTTTCTTAAGTTCTTTTGATACCACTCCAAGAATCCCATCTTTGTCATAGTTCTCTGCAATCAACTGCTTTATACAAACATCCCCTGCAATAAGTAATTCTGCTGTTTTCTCTTCTCCTTTCGTTTCCATTTCCAATATTACGGACGGTAGTGTTTCACCTTGGCTTTCTTGTGTCTCTTCTTCGCTCCCTTGCTCTGTCTCTGTTTGTACTATTGCTTTTGTTTCATCCATATTCCCAACATCAACTGCCTTATATTCATGTAACCCAACAAGAATTACTAAAATCAGCAATATCCCAAATGATGTCGCACATATGGCTGCCATAACATTTCTCAATTTACCTTCCTGCTCCTATCTCTATTTTAATGTAAAAATTATACCATGAAAACATATTTGAGACAAGGTACCAGAACGATATAAAACGCAGGGAACTACCTTACGTAATTTCCTGCGCCCTTTTTTAATCTAATTCGCTTAATCCTGTATACAGGTTATAATATCTTCCCTTCATCTTTAATAAATCATCATGGTCGCCTCGTTCAATAATTTCCCCATTCTCCAATACCATAATTGCATTTGCGTTCCGCACAGTGGAAAGCCTATGTGCAATCACGAAAGTGGTACGGTTTTCCATTAACCGATCCATGCCATGCTCAATATGTCTTTCTGTCCTTGTATCTACAGAGCTAGTCGCCTCGTCTAAAATAAGGATTGGTGCCTTTGAAATAGCTGCCCTTGCTATATTAAGAAGCTGCCTCTGCCCTTGGCTTAAGTTTGCCCCATCTCCTTCTAGCATTGTATCATAGCCATGCTCTAAACGCATAATAAACGAATGGGCACTTGCTGTTTTCGCCGCTTTTATTACTTCATCATCTGTAGCATCTAACCTCCCATAACGGATATTCTCCCTTACTGTGCCTGTAAACAAATGGGTATCCTGTAAAACCATAGCAATATTCCTTCTTAAATCATCTCTTTTTATCTTTCTAATATCTACTCCGTCAATTGTAATACTTCCACTGTCAATATCATAAAAACGGTTTATTAAATTAGTTATTGTTGTTTTGCCTGCCCCAGTAGAACCGACAAATGCAATTTTCTGCCCTGGCTTTGCGTAGAGGGAAATATCTTTTAATATAACTTTATTTGGATTGTATCCAAATGTAACATGTTCTAATGTAACGTTTCCTTCCATATTAGGAAGTGATACCGCATCCTTGCTATCTTCTGGCTCTGGCTCTCTATCCATAATGTCAAATACTCGTTCAGCCCCGGCTAATGCAGAGAAAATGGTATTAATCTGCATAGAAATCTCGTTAATAGGGCGGCTAAACTGCCTAGAATAATTTACAAATACCGTTAAACCTCCTATATCAAAGCCCCTCGCCACGCAAAGGATACCTCCTATTGTTGCTGTTAGGGCATAACTTACCTGGCTTAAATTTCCCATAACTGGGCCCATAATCCCGCCAAAAAATTGTGCCTTTATCTGTTTATCCCTTAAGTCATAATTAAGATATTCAAATTCCTCAACTGCCATATCCTCATGGCAGAATACTTTAATTACTTTTTGCCCTGTTACCATTTCCTCTACATAGCCATTTAATGTACCAAGCGCTGCCTGTTGTGCTTTATAATATTTACGGCTGCGGCTGCTGACAAACTGGCCTGCCTTCATAAAAAGTGGGACCATTACAACTGTTACCATCGTCAGCCATACATTCGTATATAACATTAAACAAAATGTGCCAATTAATGTGATGCCTCCTGAAATTAACTGGATAATGGTATTATTTAACATTTCACCAATGGTATCCACATCGTTTGTAAAACGGCTCATAATTTCGCCATGGTTATTGGTATCAAAAAACCTTACTGGCAATTTCTGCATTTTACAAAATAAATCATTACGCAATGTGTTTAATGCTCCCTGTGATACCCCTATCATAATCCTATGCTGCAAATAAGTAGAAGCAATTCCAAACATATAAACAGCAAACATTAGTGCTAATGCCCCTAAAAGCCCTGCCACATTTCCTTTGCCTGCCCCATTCTCAGGCGCAATATACGTATTAATAATTGGCCTTAACATATAAGAACCTGCCAGACTAGTTGCTGCACTTACAATTACACAGATAAATACTAATATTAACTTCCATTTATCTTTTTTAATATATCCAAATAAGCGTTGTAGGGTTTCCTTTGTGTTCTTTGGCTTTCCGCCTGGCCCCATATTCCTTCCGCGCCCTGGTCCCCTGCCTGGCCCTGGCATCCCTTTTTTATTCTGTTCTACTGCAGTATTGCTATATTTCTTTACCAGACGTTCTTTTCTAATCTCATCCATTATGCATCCTCCTTATCCATTTGAGAATAATAGATTTCTTGGTATGCCTCACAGCCCTTTAACAACTCTTCATGCTTCCCTTCACCAACAATCTTTCCTTCATCCATAACAATTACTTTATCTGCTTCCATAACAGATGTAATTCTCTGTGCAATAATTACCTTTGTAGTCTCCTTTAATGTAGTAGAAAAGCTTTCCCTAATCTTACTTTCTGTCGCCGTATCTACCGCACTGGTACTATCATCTAAAATCAATATTTTTGGTTTCTTTAAAAGGGCCCTGGCAATACAAAGCCTCTGCTTCTGCCCGCCTGATACATTTACGCCTCCCTGCCCAAGCTCTGTATCATAACCATCTGTAAAAGAATTAATAAACTCTTCTGCTTGTGCTGCCCTAGCTGCCGCAGAAACCATATCTTCTGAGGCACTTTCATCACCCCACTGTAAATTTTCTTCAATTGTACCAGAAAATAAAACATTTTTTTGAAGTACCATGCCTACTCCATTCCTTAAATGTTGCAAAGAATATTCTTTTACATTGATGCCATCTACTAAAACTTCTCCTTCATCTGCATCATACAACCTTGGTATCATTTGGACTAAACTTGTTTTCCCACAACCCGTAGAACCAATAATCCCTATTGTTTCTCCTGGATTTACTACAAAGGAAATATTATCTAAAACTTTTTCATGGTTATCTTTATAATAACGGAAAGAAACATTTTTAAACTCAATCTTTCCTTTTTGGACCTGTAAATCCTTTCTACTTGCACAATCGTCTGTTAAGTCAATTTCTTCATTTAACACTGCCTGCACACGTTTTGCAGAAGCAATTGCCCTTGAACTTTGCAAAAGTACCATAGAAAGCATCATTAATGACATTAATATTTGTGTAATATAAGTAATAAATGCCGTTAAATCCCCTACCTGCATCCCACCTGCAATTACTTGGTTCCCACCAAACCAAACTACTGCAAGCACAGTAAGGTTCATAGCAAGTGTCATAACTGGCATCATTAAAATCATAACACGGAATGCACTTAAACTAGCCTCTTTTAAATCTTGGTTTGCCTCAGAAAACTTTTCTTCTTCATAATTCCCCCTTACAAAGGATTTAATAACACGTACATTTGTAAGAGCTTCCTGAATCCCAGAATTTACTCGATCTAATTTTTTTTGCATAATATCAAACCTTGGGAATGCTACCCGTACAATAGAAAATATTGCAAGAGCCAATAGTGGCACTACCATCAAAATCACCATAGCAAGTTTTGGGTTCATCATAACCGCCATAATTACTGCCCCAATTAACATGCCTGGTGCACGGAGCATCATACGGAGTGCCATATTAACTAAATTTTGCATCTGAGTAATATCATTTGTTAAACGTGTCACCAAAGATCCTGTACTAAATTTATCAATATTAGCAAAAGAAAACTTTTGTATTTTTAGAAACGCGTCTCTCCTTACATCGGCAGCAAAACTAATTGCCCCTTTTGCTCCAAAATAAGCGCCGCCTATTCCTCCTGCCATCATTAAAAATGCGGTTAAAATCATAGTAACGCCTATTCCAATAATGTAAGGTATATTCCTTCCTGCTACTCCTTCATTAATAATCCGTGACATAAAATATGGCATTAGCACTTCCCCTAGTACTTCTACTATCATTAGGCATGGGCCTACAATAAAAGAAACTAGATAAGGCTTTACATATTTTAGATACTGCTTCATCCTATTTTCCTCCTTGTTGCAAACTTATTATGTTTAAACCTAATTTGTCAAAATATTTTCTACCATTCGGTCCATAAAACTGCTTAATAGTTTAAGCTCTTCCTCCGAAAACCCTTGAAACATTTGATGTTCTATCTCTTGGAACATCTTATGGCTTTCTGCCACAATCTCTTTTCCTAGCACTGTCATTTCCATATGCTTTTTTCTTTCATCTAAATTATCTAGGCTCCGTTTAATATACCCTCCCTTTTCCAACTTTTTCAATGTAACTGCTAGTGCAGATGGGGAAATTTCCATGCTTTCTGCTATTTCTGCCTGTGAAGCATTGGGATGGTGTGCAATGTGCATTAACACTTGATGTTGTCCTCGATACACCTGAGTAGCACTAACCCTTTTATCTATAATACGCATCATAGCCCGGTTCACACTTCTAAATTTCCTTGCCGTTTCCTTTACTAGCTCTTCTTCCATTTCCTCTTTCCCCTTCCTGATATAGAACGCCTTATATCTTAATTGATTAACCATATAATAATTAACCAGTTAATCGTTATCTAGTTAAGTATTATAATATAAAAAATAAATATGTCAAGAGATTTTTTCCATACAAAAAATAAAACCCAAAAATTTTGATTTTTCAAAATTTCTGAGTCCTTATTATAACAGGGGCAGTAGGATTTGAACCCACGACCTGCGGTTTTGGAGACCGATATTCTACCAGCTGAACTATACCCCTATTTTCTATATGATTTTCCTGCACCCTCAAAACTGTATACTGCCTCATCCATTTTCTCTCTTCCTTGGTCAAGCCCTCGACCGATTAGTAACAGTCAGCTCCACATGTTGCCATG
>CAJTLB010000009.1 GCA_910577045.1 uncultured Lachnospiraceae bacterium
ATACGGAAACGAAAGAAAATCTTGACAAAGCTTTCGACCTGCTCTTATCATCTATTGGTTTGTTTGGAATAAAACCTGATATGCAAAAGGACAAGCTTATTAATAAGATAGACAACTTTATTAAAGATTTTGACGATAAAGCATTCAGTGATGTCGCAAGCTCTGTTTTGGACATTTTAAAAGAGTGCTTTGATCCGCACCCTGTACTTGCTTATCTTTATCCATACTACTATGTGTTGCTCCATTCATTGTATCTTTACGCTGAAAAATCCTGTTCGTATGAAGAAACTGTATCACAGTTTTCAGCCAAAATAACAGTTCTCTTACAAGAACTGCTACATTTAAAATCTTCCTATGAACAGGCAAGAGAATATACCCAATCCGTATTTATTGAACCATATACCGACAATGCTTCCGTACCAAGCACTACCTCGGCGGAATTATATCATTCATACTGTAAAATACTGAATAAATCCAATTTCTATATGGACGCTTTTGATTTTCCAATTAAAGAGGATTATCTAAAGAATATTTTTGATAATAATACCCCTGCATGGAGTTCTTACTTTGAATTATTTTCAAAAAAACTACTGGATACAGATACGCAGGATTATCATATCACATCGTTTGCACAATTCCTTCATATTGGATTATCTATTATGATGTCCGGCGAAACAGTAATCCGGAAATGCAAACTATGTAATGGATATTTTCAGACAAAGCATTCTTCCGATCAGATGTATTGCAGCCGCATTTATAAAAATACCTCCGCAACCTGCAGTGAAGTCGGTGTAAGAAAAACTTATAAAGAAAAACTATTCCAACACCCAATCCATCAAGAATTTACGAAGTCCTATAATAAGCTTTACGGACGCATCCGGCGCGGCAAGGTTCCAAATGATACTCCTTTAATGGAACAGTTAAAGAAGCTGCATGATGAATATACCGAAAAATACGAGAACACACACAAGAAAGACCGAGAAGTGGTCTGGAAAGAATATATTCAGAAAAACAAAGAATTATTAGGATAATACACTCCCAAATATAGAAGCAAAAATCTATCTTTTTAAAATTTCCAAATATTTTAGAAGCATTATAGAAGCACAAGCAACATACAATATAGCTTTCCACGTAAAAAGGCTTTCGGGGAAATCCCCGAAAGCCTTGATTTTACTGAATAAATTATAATTATTCGATAATAGAAGCAACCTTACCAGATCCTACTGTTCTACCACCCTCACGAATAGCGAATCCAAGACCTTGCTCCATAGCGATTGGATGAATCAATTCAATTGTCATCTCTACGTTATCACCTGGCATACACATTTCTGTGCCTTCTGGAAGGTTACAAACACCTGTAACGTCTGTTGTTCTGAAATAGAACTGTGGTCTATAGTTATTGAAGAAAGGTGTATGACGTCCACCTTCATCTTTTGTTAAAACGTAAACCTGAGCTGTAAATTTCTTATGGCATGTAATAGAACCTGGCTTACAAATAACCTGTCCTCTTTCGATATCTGTTCTCTGAACACCACGAAGAAGTGCACCAATATTATCACCAGCCTGTGCCTCATCCAAAAGTTTACGGAACATTTCAATACCTGTTACAACAGTTTTACGGGACTCTTCCTTAACACCAACGATTTCAACTTCATCATTCAAATGAAGGGCACCACGCTCTACTCTACCAGTAGCAACTGTACCACGTCCTGTAATAGTAAATACATCTTCTACAGGCATAAGGAAAGGCTTATCAACGTCACGCTGAGGATCTGGAATGTAATCATCAATAGTAGACATTAATTCCATAATCTTGTCGCCCCATTCGCCGTTTGGATCTTCAAGGGCCTTTAAAGCAGAACCCTTAATAATAGGGCAACCTGTAAATTCGTACTCCTCTAACTGCTCTGTAATTTCCATTTCAACCAGTTCAAGAAGTTCTTCATCATCAACTGCATCACACTTGTTCATAAATACTACGATGTAAGGTACACCTACCTGACGGGACAGAAGGATATGCTCCTTTGTCTGAGCCATAACACCATCTGTAGCAGCTACTACAAGGATAGCACCATCCATCTGAGCAGCTCCAGTAATCATGTTCTTTACATAGTCAGCATGGCCTGGACAGTCAACATGTGCATAATGTCTCTTCTCTGTCTCATACTCAACATGGGCTGTAGAAATTGTAATACCTCTTTCTCTTTCTTCTGGAGCCTTGTCGATATTTTCAAAATCTGTAGCTGTATTTCCAGCAACCCTTTCGGAAAGTACTTTTGTGATAGCTGCTGTAAGGGTAGTCTTACCATGGTCTACATGTCCAATGGTACCAATATTACAATGTGGTTTGTTTCTCTCAAACTTAGCTTTAGCCATTTTATAATGTCCTCCTTAAATAATTAAATTCTATGTGCTCTCTGAGCTATAATAGGCTGATTCTAATTATATTTCATTTTACCATGAATTTCAAGCCTAATTTTATTTTGCTATATCTTCTTTACTTTGATTTTGCGGTTAATACCTTTTCCTGAACATTCTTTGGCACTTGTTCATATTTTTCAAAGAACATAGAATAATTTCCACGTCCCTGGGTCTTAGAACGAAGATCAGTAGAATATCCAAACATTTCAGATAATGGTACAAAGGCACGTACCATTTTGCCGCCTCCAATATCATCCATTCCTTCGATACGTCCACGGCGGGAGTTTAAGTCACCAATAACATCTCCCATATAATCCTCTGGCATTGTTACTTCTACTTTCATAATTGGCTCAAGAAGTACAGGGCTTGCCTTCTGCATTGCCTCTTTAAATGCAAGGGAACCTGCAATATGGAATGCCATTTCACTAGAGTCTACTTCATGGTAAGAACCATCATACACGATTGCATGGACGCCAACTACTGGGAATCCACCAAGAATACCAGCCTTAGTAGCCTCTTCAATACCTTCTCCAACAGCAGGGATATATTCCTTTGGAATAGCACCGCCGACAACCTCAGAATCAAACTTAAACAGTTCTTCTCCATTGGCATCCATAGGCTCAAAACGGACCTTACAATGTCCATACTGCCCACGTCCACCAGACTGTTTTGCATATTTACTATCTACTTCTACTGTCTTAGTAATCGCTTCTTTATATGCAACTTGTGGCGCACCTACATTTGCTTCCACTTTAAATTCACGGAGAAGCCTATCTACAATAATTTCCAAATGCAGCTCGCCCATACCTGCAATAATGGTCTGGCCTGTTTCCTGGTTAGTATGTGCACGGAAAGTTGGATCTTCTTCAGCAAGCTTTGCTAAAGCCTCTCCCATCTTGCCCTGCCCTGCTTTTGTCTTTGGCTCGATTGCAAGCTCAATAACTGGTTCAGGGAATTCCATGGATTCCAAAATAACTGGATGTTGTTCATCACAGATTGTATCGCCTGTCGTTGTAAACTTAAAGCCAACGGCTGCTGCAATATCTCCAGAATATACTTTATCTAATTCCTGCCTCTTATTTGCATGCATCTGTAAAATACGGCCTACACGTTCTTTCTTGCCTTTTGTTGCATTTAAAACATAAGAACCAGAGTTTACTGTACCAGAATATACACGGAAAAATGCCAGTTTTCCAACAAATGGATCTGCCATAATCTTAAATGCCAATGCAGCGAAAGGTTCCTCGTCAGAAGAATGTCTTTCTACTTCATTCCCTTCCATATCTTCACCTTTAATAGATGGGATATCAGTTGGTGCTGGCATATATTCCAATACAGCATCCAAAAGCTTTTGTACGCCCCTATTCCTATATGCAGAACCACAGCATACTGGAATAGCCTTACAATCACAAGTAGCTTTCCTAAGTACCTTTTTTAATTCCTCTACGGAAGGCTCTTCACCTTCTAGGTACATCATCATTAAATCATCATCTAATTCGCAAATTTTTTCAATTAACTCAGAGCGATACAGCTCTACGTCATCTTTCATATCGGCTGGGATATCACCAATCGTAACATCCTCGCCCTTGTCATCATTATAGATATAGGCTTGCATCTCAAATAGATCTACAATTCCTTTAAATTCATCTTCCTTACCAATTGGAAGCTGAAGAATAATTGCATTTTTTCCAAGCCTTGTTCTAATTTGTTCTACTGCACCAAAGAAATTCGCACCTAAAATATCCATTTTATTAATAAATGCCATTCTTGGTACATTATAGGTATCAGCCTGGCGCCATACATTCTCTGACTGAGGCTCTACTCCACCTTTTGCACAAAATACACCAACGGCTCCATCAAGTACACGAAGTGAACGCTCAACCTCAACTGTAAAGTCAACGTGTCCTGGAGTATCAATAATATTGATACGATGCTCTAATGCGCCTTCCTTTGGCTTACCATTTTCTTGCAAAGTCCAATGACATGTTGTTGCGGCTGAAGTAATGGTAATTCCTCTTTCCTGTTCCTGCTCCATCCAGTCCATAGTAGCAGTACCTTCATGAGTATCACCAATTTTGTAATTCACACCAGTATAATAAAGGATACGCTCTGTCAATGTAGTTTTTCCTGCATCAATATGCGCCATAATACCAATGTTTCTTGTCCTGTCTAACGGATATTCTCTTCCAGCCAAGGGATTTTCCTCCTTACCAAACAAACACTGTGCATAACCCTTTGCTTTATGCACCAGCTTTGTCGTTAATCACTATTCTGCGCGCAGCACAACAGGCCCCGCCTGCTATGCTGCACCGCTGTCTCTGTTACATGCTTAGAAACGGTAGTGGGCAAATGCCTTGTTTGCCTCTGCCATCTTGTGCATGTCTTCTTTCTTCTTTACAGATGCACCTGTATTATTTGCCGCATCTAAAATTTCATTTGCGAGTCTTTCTTCCATTGTTTTCTCGCCTCTTTTACGAGAAAACGTAGTAAGCCAACGAAGCGCAAGGGCCTGTCTTCTTTCTTCCCTTACTTCGATAGGCACCTGATATGTTGCACCACCGATACGCCTTGCCTTTACTTCCAAAACAGGCATAATGTTGTTCATAGCCTCTTCGAAAACTTCTACTGCATCCTTTTCGGTTTTTGCTGCAACTCTGTTAAATGCACCATATACAATTTTCTGGGCAACACCCTTCTTGCCATCCAACATAATATTATTAATTAACTTGGTGACAACCTTATTATTGTACAATGGATCTGCTAAAACGTCTCTCTTCTGAGTATGTCCTTTACGTGGCACGTTACTTCCCTCCTTAATATGGTCAGAATATGGTTATCATATACCATATCTCCTGACATAAATTAATTCATCGGTACTCACATGATTGTGTTCGTGCTGGTATTACTTCTATAATCACCTGCAACCTACAGGAACCATATTTCGCATTCCGGCACTATATAAGCATTATGCTTATCCTTCCATCTGTGAATTTCCCAAAATCAAATCTTACTTTTTAGCGGCCTTTGGTCTCTTAGCGCCATATTTAGAACGAGCCTGCTTTCTATTTGCTACACCTGCTGTATCCAATGTACCCCTTACAATATGGTATCTGGTACCAGGCAGATCCTTTACTCTTCCTCCACGGATAAGCACAACGCTGTGCTCTTGAAGGTTATGTCCTTCTCCTGGGATATAGCTTGTTACCTCAATACCATTAGAAAGACGTACTCTGGCAATCTTCCTTAATGCTGAGTTAGGCTTTTTAGGAGTTGTGGTCTTAACAACTGTGCAAACACCCCTCTTCTGTGGAGAAGACGTTTCTGTCGCCCTTTTCTGTAAGGAATTAAATCCCCTTTGCAAAGCTGGAGCTGTAGACTTCTTTGTAGTAGTCTCTCTTCCTTTTCTTACTAACTGATTAAATGTAGGCATTACTATTCACCTCCTGCGATAATATTGGTCTGTGGCTGCTTATCTTTCAACCTTGGTTTATCGCACAAAAAAACATCCTGCTTTTTGCACGCCTAATTATTTTATCAAGCCTCTTTTGGTCTGTCAAGAGGTTTTTGTACTATTCTTGTAAATATTTTTTTACATATTGCCCCGTATAGGAAGTTGGAATTGCTGCAATCTGCTCTGGAGTGCCTTCTGCTATAATTGTGCCACCCCTTTCTCCGCCTTCTGGGCCAATGTCAATAATATAATCTGCTGTTTTTATTACATCCAGATTATGCTCAATTACCACTACTGTATTCCCGCCGTCAGACAAACGCCTTAAAATCTCTATTAATTTATGGACGTCTGCAAAATGAAGGCCTGTAGTTGGTTCATCTAAGATATAAATTGTCTTTCCTGTACCCCTGCGGCTTAATTCTGTCGCTAACTTAATTCTCTGTGCTTCCCCTCCTGAAAGCGTAGTAGAAGGCTGCCCTAATTTTATATAAGATAACCCTACATCATTTAATGTTTCTATTTTCCGGTAAATAGAAGGCACATTTTCAAAAAACTTTAAGGCTTCCTCTACTGTCATATCTAGTACATCATATATCGTTTTCCCTTTATAATGTACCTCTAATGTTTCACGGTTATAACGTTTCCCGCCACATACTTCACAAGGGACATATACATCTGGCAAAAAGTGCATTTCTATTTTTAGGATTCCATCTCCATTGCAGGCTTCACAGCGTCCCCCTTTTATATTAAAACTAAAACGCCCTTTTTGGTAGCCCCTTGCCTTTGCATCAGGAGTAGAGGCAAATAAATCACGTATCATGTCAAACACTCCTGTATAAGTTGCTGGGTTAGAACGCGGGGTCCTTCCAATAGGAGATTGATCGATATTAATTACCTTATCTAACAGTTCCATTCCTTGGATATCCTTATGCTTGCCTGGAACCATCCTTGCCCGGTTTAAATCCCTTGCTAAACGCTTATAAAGTATCTCATTTACTAAAGAACTTTTCCCAGAACCAGATACGCCAGTAACACAGGTCATAATCCCTAGTGGTATCTTTACATCTATATTTTTTAAATTATTCTCTGCTGCCCCTTTAATTGTTAAATACCCATTTGGCAGCCTTCTTTCTGCTGGGACAGGTATTTTAATCCTCCCACTTAAATAAGCCCCTGTTATAGATTCTTTATTTTTCATAATCTGCTTTGCAGTCCCGGCTGCCACTACCACTCCGCCGTGGGAACCTGCCTTTGGGCCAATATCCACAATATAGTCTGCCGCCAACATAGTATCCTCGTCATGCTCTACTACAATTAACGTATTCCCTAAATCCCGCAGATGCATTAATGTTGCAAGCAGTTTATCATTATCCCGCTGATGCAGCCCAATACTTGGTTCATCTAAAATATATGCTACCCCAACTAAGCCTGAACCAATCTGTGTTGCTAAACGGATCCTTTGTGCTTCCCCTCCTGAAAGACTTCCTGTTGCCCTTGCAAGTGTTAGGTAATCTAACCCTACATCCATTAAAAACCCTATTCTCGCCTTTATTTCTTTTAATATTTGTGCTCCTATCATTTCCTGCATAGCAGTCAATTGCAGGTTTTGTAAAAACTCTTGTAATTTTCCAATCGACAAAGAAGTAATCTCGTAGATATTCCGTCCTCCTACAGTAACAGCAAGCGCCCCTTTTTTCAGCCTCTGCCCTCCACAAGTACGGCAAGGCGTTATTTTCATAAATGTTTCATATTCCGCCTTAATAGATTCTGAGCCAGTCTCCCGATACCGCCGTTCTACATTTTTTATTAATCCCTCAAACGCCACATCATAAACACCTTCTCCACGCTGTCCTTTATAACTTACCTTTACCGAATGCCCATCTGTCCCATAAATCAATATCTTTTTAATACTCTCTGGATATTTCTCAAAAGGAGTATTTAGGTCAAACTGATACTCCTTCGCCAACGCATTTAAAACTGCCCTAGTATAACTAGATTCATCCGTACAAGACTGCCATCCTATTACTGTAATGGCTCCTTCTGTTATACTTTTTGATTTATCAGGGATCATCAACTCTTCATCAAATTCCATTTTATAGCCTAACCCATAACAATCTGGGCATGCACCAAACGGATTATTAAAGGAAAAGCTCCTTGGTTCAATCTCATCTATACTAATGCCACAGTCTGGGCACGAAAAACTTTGGCTAAAATTAATAGGTTCCCCATCTGTAATATCTACTATCATAAGCCCCTCAGAAAGTGCCATTACACTTTCAATCGAATCTGTCAGTCGCTTTTCCATTCCAGGTTTTACTACTAGCCGGTCAACTACAATTTCTATATTATGCTTTAAATTCTTATCTAGCTTAATCTCTTCTGTCAATTCATACATATTCCCATCAATACGTACCCTGACATAGCCGCCTTTTCTAGCACTTTCTAATACTTTGGCATGTTCCCCTTTCCTTCCGCGTACTACTGGCGCTAAAAGTTGGATTTTTGTCCTTTCTGGCATAGCAAGTATTTGATCTACCATTTCGTCAATTGTCTGTTTCCTAATTTCCCTTCCACATTTTGGACAATGTGGAATGCCTATCCTGGCATAAAGCAAACGAAAATAATCATATACTTCTGTCACTGTCCCTACTGTAGAACGTGGGTTCCGGTTAGTAGACTTTTGATCAATGGAAATTGCTGGCGGGAGCCCTTCTATACTTTCTACATCTGGCTTTTCCATCTGCCCTAAGAACTGCCTTGCATAAGAAGACAAAGATTCCATATATCTTCTCTGGCCTTCCGCATATATGGTATCAAACGCCAAAGATGACTTTCCAGAACCGCTTAACCCTGTTAATACCACAAACTGATCCCTTGGTATATCCACATCAATATGTTGGAGATTATGCTCATTTGCACCTCTTATTTTAATATACTTTATTTCATTCTTTTTCTGTGCCATTTTAAACCATGCCTTTCTATTTTATGATTCCTCTATTTCGGCAAGATGCTTTTTTAACTCTACCATTTCATCACGCAGTTGTGCTGCAAGTTCAAAATTCAGTTCTGCCGCTGCTTGGTGCATCCTCTTTGTTATTTCTTTTATAGCTTTTTCTAATTCTTTCTTATCCATAGATTCTAATTCTTTTAACAGCCCCTTATCCATAGTATCTGCTGCCTTAGAAATACTAATTAGATCCCGGACTGCCTTTTGGACTGTAGTTGGAGTAATCCCATGTTCTTCATTATATTCCTGTTGGATCTGCCTCCTTCGCCTTGTCTCTTCTATCGCCGCCTTCATAGAATCTGTAATATTATCTGCATACATAATCACATGGCCTTCTGAATTTCTCGCTGCACGCCCTATCGTCTGGATTAAAGAGGTTTCTGAACGCAAAAACCCCTCTTTATCTGCATCCAAAATCGCAACTAAAGAAATTTCAGGTATATCTAATCCTTCCCGCAAAAGATTAATTCCTACCAGCACATCAAAAACATCCAAACGCATGTCCCTAATAATTTCTGAACGCTCCAACGTATCTATATCAGAATGTAAATACTTTACACGGATACCCACATCTTTCATATAGTCTGTTAAGTCTTCTGCCATCTTTTTTGTTAAAGTAGTTACAAGCACCTTATATTTTTTTTCTACTTCTTTATGGATTTCTGCTATTAAATCATCAATCTGCCCTTCCACTGGCCTTATACTAATCTCAGGGTCAAGTAACCCTGTTGGGCGGATAATCTGTTCTGTACGCATTAGCTCATGTGTCTCTTCATATACAGACGGGGTTGCTGACACAAACATCATTTGATCTATTTTTGATTCAAATTCTTCAAAATTTAAAGGCCTATTATCTTTAGCAGAAGGCAGGCGGAAACCATACTCCACCAAGGTAGCCTTCCTAGACTGATCTCCTGCATACATACCCCTTACCTGCGGGATTGTAATATGGGATTCATCTACAATAATAAGATAATCTTCTGGGAAAAAATCCATTAAAGTATAAGGGGGCTGGCCTGGCTCCATGCCATTCAAATGCCTAGAATAATTTTCAATTCCAGAGCAAAAGCCTGTCTCCCTCAACATTTCAATATCAAAATTTGTCCTTTCTGAAATCCTCTGTGCTTCCAAAAGCTTGTCTTCTGACTTAAATTCTGCAACACGCGCTTTTAATTCTTTATTAATTGCCTGTAATGCTGGTTCCATTGCAGCAGGGTCTACCACATAATGAGAAGCTGGATAAATATACGCATGTTCTAAAATATACTTTACTTCTCCTGTCAATACATTTACTTCTGTTATCCGATCAATTTCATCTCCAAAAAATTCCACCCGGATTGCTGTATCACTTGCTGATGCCAAAAATATCTCTAATACATCGCCCCTTACCCGGAAGGTTCCACGCTTAAAATCCATATCATTCCTAATATACTGGATTTCTATTAATTTTGTAATAATTTCATCACGGTCCCGTACCATGCCGGGGCGCAATGAAATTGTCATATTCTGGTAAAACTCTGGATTGCCAATGCCATAAATACAAGATACACTGGCAACTACCACGACATCCCGCCGTTCAGCAAGCACTGCTGTTGCAGAATGTCTTAACTTATCTATTTCTTCATTAATTGCGGAATCCTTTTCAATATACGTATCTGTAGAAGGGACATATGCCTCTGGCTGGTAATAGTCATAGTAGGACACAAAATACTCTACTGCATTTTCTGGGAAGAACTCCTTAAATTCACCGTAAAGTTGTGCTGCAAGCGTTTTATTATGCGCGATCACTAAGGTTGGTTTATTTAATGCCTGAATGACGTTTGCCATAGTAAATGTTTTTCCTGAACCAGTTACTCCCAATAAGGTTTGGAACTGGTTCCCCTCTTGAAATCCCTTTACTAACTCTTTAATCGCCCTTGGCTGATCCCCAGTAGGCTGATATTCCGAATGTAGTTTAAATTCCATAATCCATCCTGCCCTCCTATTTTATTGTTAGATTATACCATAGATAAATTTTAATGTAAACATAATTTCGAACATTTATTCGCACTTAATGGCTCTATATAATTAATTAGTGAAACCATATTGTCTCCTACTCTCTACATAAGCCCTTTTCACAACATATTCCACCTATATTGATCTATTATATAAAATAAACAGTTTTATCACTTTTTATCTGGAACTGCTTTCTTTCCTAAAAAATCCCATTTATTCTTTTCCTGTGATCTTCCCTGTTTTAAAGAACGCCACCAATCATGAAAACAACTACAACTAACAGAAAAAATAACAGAACCATTTTATTCTCCATGATTTAGTTACAAAACCTTAACTACTATTACAAAAAATATTAACAATAGTAAGACAAAAGAAGGCTTACTCCAAAGATATTCAAAATACCAAAGAAAAACATAGAAAAACGCATGGGCCAAAATTGCAAACCATGCGTTTTTTATATCCAAAAAATATTTCGTAAGTCATTAAGCCGCCTTTATTTCCCCAGCCTTTGTCAATGCCCATTTTGCCACACTTGGCCCCAAAATGGAATAGATAAAGGTAGAACATAAAATTACTGTCCGTATCTGCGCCCCATATTGTGGCACAATTGCTTCTGCCACAAGGATAAGCCCTAATGCTACCCCTGCCTGTGGCATCAAGGTAGGGCCTAAATATTTACACACTTTTTCATTTTGATGGGTCAGCTTCCCTCCTAAATAAGCACCTAACATTTTACCAACAACACGCATAATAACATATACTACGCCAAGCAGCCCAATACTTTTTAACGCTTCCAAATTAAACCCTGCGCCACTCATTGTAAAGAAAAACATTAATAGTGGCGGCGTAAAGGCATTACTTACCTGCATAACATTGTCTACTTCATTTGATAAATTCACAAGCGCAGCACCTAAAGCCATACAGCTTAGTAAGGCAGAACCGCTTATTTTTCCAGAGATCCAAATTGTAAGAAAAATAATGCCTACTATAACACAAATACGATTTGAGCTTTTCTTAAAATGACGTAAAAATACAATCATAATAATTGCCATAACAATGCCAAGTACAAAGGAAATCAATACTTCATAAATTGGCTCAAAAACAGACCACATGGAAAACCCTTTGCTCTCTTCCATGGATTTTACAATAGTTGCTGCAAAACCAAAAGCAATTAATGCAGTTGCATCATCAAGTGCCACTACACTCATTAACATAGAAGTCATTGGCCCTTTTGCATTATATTGTTTAATTACCATAATTGTCTGTGCAGGGGCTGTTGCGGCAGCGATTGCCCCGAGCAGGATAGAAAGCGGAAGAGGAAAACCTAAAAGGACACATGCTGCTATTACAATTACAACTGCACCAAAACTTTCAAAACAGGCTATTACAAATGGCGCCACGCCAACCTTCTTAAAATAAGAAATTTTAAACTCACTGCCTATTGAAAATGCAATAAACCCTAATGCCATATCTGATGCAACAGAAAAACTACTTACCATTGTTTCTGGTATTACATTCAATACGCATGGCCCCAAAAGAAGCCCTGCAATTAAATATCCTGTAACATTTGGCATTTTTAAATGCTTTACCAGCCTTCCGCAAACTAAGCCAGAAAGCATGACAATCGCTATATCAAACAATATTTTCTCACTCATGTCTCCGTATCCCCTTTGTAAATTCTACCGGAATTGTAAATACAATCCCAACATTCTTATGGTTTAAATCCCCTACAATACGTTCAATCGCATCTACTGCCGGCTGGACTTGATCTTTTTCTATTACCATAAGGATCGTATTACTTTTTGCACGGGTTGCCGAATTTAAAATCCCACGGATTGCGCCGAAAAATAATACATCTTCCTCATCATGGTGAAGTACTTTTGCCATACCCGTACTGTCAATTACAGTTGCACCAGCAACCCCGGCGTGTTCTAATTCCGTCAGCACAGCATCTAGCTTCTCATGGTCATTTAATACAAATACCAATAATTCCATTTTTTATCCCCCTCCACTTTATCTTTACTGATTCAGCCCAGAAAGCAATGCTTCGATCGCTGTTTGGAGCTGGTTATCCTCTTCTCTGGTAATTTCTCTTTTTTGTTTTAATTCTTCATTTAGTTCCACTACAATATCTGGCGTAATCCCTACTCCATGAATATTTCTCCCCGCATTCGTAAAATAGCTGGAAACTGTCATCTTTACAGCCGTATTATCCCCTAATGGGTACACTGTCTGTACAATGCCCTTTCCAAATGTCTGTGTGCCAACAATAATCCCTGCGCCAAAATCCTGTACATCCCCTGCAAAAATCTCAGATGCACTTGCACTCTCTCCATTCACTAAAACGGCAAGCGGCACATCTAAAATTGTCTGCTGGTTTGAATATATTTCATTATCCCGGTTTCCATACTTATCTTCTGTATAAACTAATATCCCTTCCGGCAAGATCATATCTAACATACTAGTAACAACATCTAAACGTCCTCCCGGATTATTCCGTAAATCAATAACCAACGCCTTCATCCCGCCTGAACTTAACTCTGCAATCCCATTAAAAAATTGGCTAACTGTCACTTCCTCAAAACCAGATATAATCATATAACCTACCTGATTTTCTAACATCTCTATTTCTACAGTAGGAGTTTCGACCTCACGGCGCTCTACATCAAATACTAAGTAATCTGACTCCCCTTCCCGCACCACTGTTAATTCTACAGTAGAACCTTTCTCTCCTTTAATCATAGAGACTACTTCATTTAAGTCCATGCCTGTTACTTCTACGCCGTTTACTGCATATAAAATATCATTAGGCAGAATCCCTGCTTCATAACCAGGCGCACCCTTAAATGGTTTCACCAATGTAATAATCCCTGTAGTCATATTCTGGGAAACTTGTACGCCAATCCCATAATATTTTCCAGATGTACTTTGCTCAAAAGAATTATAGGCTTCTTCATTATAATACGTAGAATAAGGATCCCCTAATGCCGCCATTAACCCCATATACATTCCATCTCTTAAATCATCATCATCAATATCATATAAAAAATTTTCCTGTAAAAGCCCATAAATATCGTCTAACCGATCCCTAAATTCCTCATTTAATAATTTATCCGCATCAGTCTGTTCTGGCAATACTGTAACCGCTTCTGTTGGCGGCTCAGTTTCTTTTTGCTCTTGTGCATTTTTCTGGATTACCATTAGGTTAATCCCAATCATAATGCAAATTGCCGCACAGATAAATGTCCCTAAAATTCCACCCGTTAAGCCTACAATAATACCCTTCTGATAATTTTTCTTTTCTTCCATTCTATGCCTCCGTATCCTATTTTTAATACATTCCAATATATGGGCCTGGATCAATATACTCCCCATTCAGCCTTACGCTAAAATGAAGATGTGGCCCTGTAGAATTCCCAGTAGAACCAACAAATCCAATAATATCCCCTTTCTCCACAACCTGCCCCACAGACACATTAAATTTCGAACAGTGCATATATACTGTGGCTAATCCATTGCCATGGTTAAGCATAATATAATTTCCCGCAGAAGAACTATATTCTGCAATTACTACTTCCCCACGGTAAGCCGCTTTAATAGGCTGGCCTGACGGCGCACCAAAATCAATGCCATTGTGAAGCCTTTGTGTATGGAAAATAGGATGATCCCGCCAGCCAAACTCTGATGTAACACGGGAATAATAATCTAATGGGAATAAAAACTGGCCCCCATCATAAATTACTCTACTGTTCTCCTGCCTCCATTGTTCTTCTAACTCTGCAATCCGGTTATCAAGCGCAGCAGCTTCCGCTTCCATTTCTTCTAATTCTGCTTCGCTTGCCGCAATATCTTCCTCGTATTGGGCTAACTGTTGTGCCTTACTGTTAATTAACAGTTCAATTGCTGCCTTTTCTTCTTCTGCTTGTGCTACCAATATTTCTAATTCTTCATGTTCTTTTACCAGCTGCGCTTCTTTCTCTTCAATTTCTGCCCTTGTCTTTTTATATTCCTCTAGCATCTTCCGATCATATTCTGTAATCTGTGAAATATATTCTACTTTATTTAAAATTTCCTCAATACTTCCTGAATTTAAGATTAAGTCCAAATATGACTGGTTGCCATTTTCAAACATAAACTGAATCCGAATTTTCATAGATTCATATTGTTCTGATTCTACTTCCTTTGCATGGGCAAGCTCTATTTCTGTCTGGGCAATTTCTTCTTCTTTTGCAGCAGTCTGGTTTTGTAAATCTACTAAATTTTCTTCTGCCTTTGCAAGCTCTGCATCCATAGCAGCAATATATGCTTTTGCATCCTTGCGAAGAGCATCTAACTCTTTTATTTTATCCTCTACTGCCTCTATTCTATTCTGCATATCCTTCCTATCTTGTTCTGCATCACTAAGCTTATCCTTTGTGCTACTTGCATATACTGGAAAAGACAAAGATAACACTAAACATAAAACAAGGAAACGCATACCATGCTTTTTCCACATATTATTCCACACCTTTCTTTTGCCTAAACTCTTAAATGTTTCCTGGTGGTTGCACTACTTCCTAAAAATCCAATCCCTACTCCCAACACTAAGCCAACTGGCAGTAAAGAACGGAATACCTCTTTTACTGGAAGAAATACCATAATATTGCTTAAAATACTAAATTGCTCCAATACATAATGTGTTACATTCCCATATAAATAATAAATAAGCGCAAGTGGAATAGCAGCACCTATTAACCCGATTAAAATTCCTTCTACTAAAAATGGTGCCCTTACAAATAAGTCTGTTGCCCCTATTAACTTCATAATAGAAATTTCTTCTCTCCGAACAGTAATTCCAACCGAAACTGTATTACTAATTAAAAAAACGGCAACTGCCAAAAGTATTAAAATAATGGCGGCAGATACATAACCTATTAACATCCCAAAATCGGTAAAACTTTCTGCTGTTAAATCAGACTTATTAATTCTCCTTATCTCTTTAATCCCTTCTAAATAAGTTACTAAATTATCCTGTAAAGATGCTTCTGAAAGATAAATCGTATAATAAGAACTATTCACTAATGGGTTATCGCCCATAAACGCTTTTGCATATTCCTCATTCCCCTCAAAATAAATATCCTTAAAGCTTGCCCATGCCTCATCTGCAGTCGTATAAACCACATTAGAAACCTCTGGCCTAAGCCGTATTTCTTCTCCTATTACACTAATTCTTGTCTCACTTGTCCCTTTTTCAAAAAATACAGTAACACAAAGTGATGTTTCTGCTTCTTTTACCATATATTGCACATTCATTACAATGGCATAAAACAGGCCAAACAGAAAAATACATGCTGCCATTGTACTAATGGAAGCAAGTGAAAATAACTTGTTTCGGAAAATATTCCGTATGCCCTGTTTCAAACAATATAATATTGTGTTAAATCTCATATAAACCTCTATTCTTATGCTCTTTACATGCTTTACTGACGGTATCCACTTTTTTTCTCATCACTAGTAATTAAACCTTTATGCATGGTAATCACTCGTTTTTTCATTGCATCTACAATCTCCTGGTTATGCGTGACAACTAATACAGTAGTTCCCCGTTTATTAATCTCTTCTAATAGCCGCATAATCTCCCAAGAATTTTTAGGGTCTAAATTTCCTGTCGGCTCATCAGCAAGCAAAATTGTAGGGTTATTTACTAATGCCCTTGCCAGTGCTACCCTCTGCTGTTCTCCTCCAGAAAGCTGTTTTGGGTAGGATTTATACTTTTCAGCAAGCCCTACCAAAGACAACATAGAAGGAACCTGCCGCCGTATAATACGTGCAGGCGTACCTACCACCCTCTGTGCAAATGCAATATTTTCATATACATTCCTATCCTTTAGCAGACGGAAATCTTGGAAAACTACGCCAAGCCCCCTGCGGTACTTAGGGATATGGCGCCTTTTCATACGGTTTAGTTGTTTATTATTAACAAAAATCCTTCCTGCTGAAGGTTCCAATTCCTTTAACAGAAGCTTAATTAATGTAGATTTACCTGACCCACTATTTCCTACAATAAAAACAAATTCCCCTTTTTCTATCCTTAGGTTAATATTATTTAATGCTGGTGTCCCTGTTTCATATGTTTTACTTACATTCTCAAAAACAATCATTTTCCTTTTTCTCCATAATGCAAATGTCACTGTAGCAGAAACACCCCTGTTCCCCTACAGCGACACAACCATGCGAACGCATATCCATGTGGACATATCCATATGTGGATACATATCCATATACTCCTTTTGCCTTTCTCTTAATAATCTAGAGATTCCATATACTTCATATACTTTACTACCATTAAAGCAATCTTAAATGTAATTGCATCTTCAAAAACGCGCAAATCTAACCCTGTACTTTTTTGCAGCTTATCCAAACGATATACCAGTGTATTCCTATGAATATAAAGCTGCCTAGAAGTTTCCGATACATTTAAGCTATTTTCAAAAAACTTATTTATTGTAGAAAGAGTCTCTTCATCATAATCATCAGGAGACCTCCCATCAAAAATTTCCTTAATAAACATTTTACACAACGGAATTGGAAGCTGGTAAATTAACCTTCCTATCCCAAGATTATTATAAGCGATTACATTTTTCGTACTATAGAAGATTTTCCCAACATCAAGTGCCATTTTTGCTTCTTTATAAGAACGGGAAACTTCTTTTATCTCATTTACAATCGTGCCATATGCCACATGTACTTGGCTCATTGCTTCTGTATTTAACATATCCAGCACAACCCTTGCTGTGCGGTTTAGATCTTCATAAGTATCTCCTAGCTTTAATTCCTTTACTAAAATAATATTTTTTTCATCAACAGCCGTAATAAAGTCTTTTGTCTTAGTAGAAAAAAGGCTTCTAACCGTCTCTAGCGCATTATTGTCTTTCTCATATTTTGTTTCTATAATAAAAACAACTCTTCTTACATCAGATTCAATATGAAGCTTTTTAGCACGGTTATAAATATCTACTAATAACAAGTTATCTAATAAAAGATTTTTTATAAAATTATCCTTATCAAACCTTTCTTTATAGGCCACTAAAAGATTTTGTATTTGGAAAGCTGCTATTTTGCCTACCATATAAACATCTTCTGTAGTCCCCTTTGCTAAAAGCACATATTCCAACTGATGTTCATCAAAAACCTTAAAAAACTGGCTTCCCTGAAGTACTTGGCTGTCAGCAGGAGATTCTACAAACGCTAGAACAGCACTTTGGCTTTCCTCTGCTCCTGGGAATGTAGTTGCCAACACCATGCCTTCTGTATCAATTACACACAAATCAATTCTGGCAATGCTTTTTAGCCCATCAATTGTATTTTGGAGAATTTGATTTGAAATCATATCTGTACCTCCCGCATTGTTTTCCCCTGTCCCATTACACTACTTATATATTATAGCAAAATCTAATATCTTGCAAGTATTTTTTAGGAAGCTCTACAGAAGGGGCATTTGCCAGCTTGCTGGCATATTTTTTCCCTAAAGCCCATGCGCATAACAATCGAGTAGGGGAATCTCCTTCTCCACTACCCACCATACAACAAAGCTGCTAAATTCCTTACGCGCCCCTACTTGCGCACCCCGTGTGCCTCCTTAGCGGCTTATTTCCTCTGCACGGGCCTGCGCATAAAAAATGGGGCAGTACATAAAATGTACTGCCCCATTTTTTACTCTATAGGCTAGTTTGTAATAACTTGTTCTGTTTCTTTGTCAAATACATGTAACTTTTCTAAGTCAAATGCCATCTTTACGGTATCGCCTGGCCTTGCTGTTGTACGAGGATTTACTCTTGCTGTACAGTTAAACTGCTCAATATCAAAGTATAAGTAAACTTCTGCACCTAACAGCTCGTATACTCTAATAGTAGCTTCAATCACGCTGTCAGGAGAATTGCTAATATATGCTTCCTCATCATGTACATCTTCTGGACGGATACCAAGAACAACTGTCTTTCCTACATAACCACCATCCATCAATTTCTTTGCTTTTCCTACTGGAACCTTAATATTATGTCCGCCAAAGCTTAACATAACATCTGAACCACTCTGTTTAACAGTAGCATCAATTAAGTTCATCTGAGGAGATCCGATAAATCCAGCAACAAACAGATTCTTTGGCCTATCATACAAGTTCTGTGGAGAATCTACCTGCTGAACAACACCATCTTTCATAACAACGATTCTAGTACCCAGTGTCATAGCCTCTGTCTGGTCATGTGTTACGTAGATAATTGTAGTTTCCAGTCTCTGATGGAGCTTAGAAATCTCAATACGCATCTGTACACGAAGTTTTGCATCCAAGTTGGACAGTGGCTCGTCCATAAGGAATACCTTTGGATTACGGACAATAGCACGGCCCATGGCAACACGCTGTCTCTGTCCACCAGAAAGAGCCTTTGGCTTACGATCTAATAAATGTTCAATATCCAAGATTTTAGCAGCTTCATGTACTAATTTATCAATCTGATCCTTAGGTGTTTTCCTTAACTTAAGGCCAAATGCCATATTATCATATACTGTCATATGTGGATACAGAGCGTAGTTCTGGAATACCATCGCAATATCTCTGTCTTTTGGCTCAACATCATTTACCATCTTGTCGCCAATCCACAATTCGCCTGAACTGATTTCCTCCAAACCAGCAACCATACGAAGTGTTGTAGACTTACCGCAACCAGATGGGCCTACAAAAATAATAAACTCCTTATCTTCAATTTCAAGATTGAAATCCTTAACTGCTACAAATCCGTTAGGATAAACCTTACAAATATTCTTCAGTGATAAACTAGCCATTTCTTTTCCTCCTAAATATAAATATAATCTGTTTTCTTTTATTAACTAAATCTATTGTACACTATTGAACAAAAAAAAGCCATATCCCAAATGTCAAAATTTCCTTTGGGCTTTTGGTTATTTTGTATACTGGTATTTACTGGTGTTCCTCAATAAACCCTTCTCCAAAAACTTCCCTTACATCACTTACTATCATAAAAGCATCCGCATCAATACGCCTGACAATATCTTTTACCTTTACAATTTCCTTTTTTGAGACTACGCAAAATAATACTTCTTTCTTTTCCCCAGAATACATGCCTACTGCATCCAGCCCGGTAGCCCCCCTGTCTAGCTCCTTCATAATCTGCTTTGCAATTTCCTCATAGTGCTCAGAAATAATATAAGCCAGCTTTGAAAATTTAAGCCCTTCTAAAATCCCATCTGATACCTTAGATACCAAATAAATACAAATAATCGCATAAAGTGCGCGGTTAATGCCAAATACCCAAGCACCTGCCAGCACAATCACCCCATCTAATACCTGCATAATCTGCGCTATTGAATAATGCCGTATAAAATGCTGTATAATAGCAGCCATTGTATCTGTGCCGCCTGTTGTTGCATTTGCCATTAATACTAAGCCAATTCCAAGCCCGCTTATTACGCCTCCAAAAACCGAAGCTAAGAAAATATCATCTGGCATTAAGTTTTTTTCTGGCATATACCATAATGCTACCGACAACCAAATTGTTGCAAATATGGTTTTTGCAATATAACGCCAGCCTTTTACTTTAATTGCAACTACAAATAAAGGAATATTTAAAAACAAGTTTGTTAGCCAAAGCGGGATGCCACCTTCTATGATTCCTTCTGTTATATTTTTTACAATAATGGCAATCCCTGAAAACCCTCCTGTTACTAACGAAACAGGATCAAAAATCCCTTTAATTGCCAATGCCATTAAACTGGTTCCCGCCATAATTAAAATATAATCCATCCATGCAGGCCTTAATTTCATACTACACCTCACACCTCATTCCTAAAAATCTGTCACATCCATTCTTCCCCCTTTCTTGCCCAAAAATTCCCTTTTCTTTTCCTAATTACTATGTTATACTTAGGCTAGGGTGGAAACCCCTACTTAATTATGTTTTAACAATTAATAGCAAGGATTCCCTTTTCTCTTAGGTAGGGGAGGAATTGCTTAAAACAAGTGTAACGGCAGTAGTGGGCGGAGCGAAGGTGGTATCCCCTACTGCCATAAGGCAATCCACGTAATTGTCTTGCTCCTAACTACCACGAGGGAATTGAAACAAGGAGGTATTATATGAATATTACTGCAATGCCTGGCTTAATGAATGCTGGGAAAGTTTCCTCTGAGATTGGCACAGCCATATTAAGCAAAAATCTGGATACCATGGAAGATATGGGAGACAGCATGATTAAAATGATGGAGCAATCTGTTTATCCACACCTTGGACAGAATATTGATGCAACTGTATAAACTCAGAAAAATGAGTGCGCACTTAATAGGCGCACTCATAACTTTATTTAAGTGCTATTGCCTCAATTTCGATTAATACATCTTTTGGGAGTCTTGCCACTTCTACACAAGATCGCGCTGGATATACGCCTTGGAAATATTTTGCATAAATCTCATTTATCTTTGCAAAGTCTTCCATATCCTTAATAAATACTGTTGTTTTAATTACTTGCGCCGTACTGCTGCCAGACTCCTCTAAAAGTGCGGCAAGGTTACTAATTGCCTGTGTAGCCTGCGCCTCAATCCCTTCTGGTATTTCTCCTGTAGATGGCACTACTGGAATAATCCCAGAAGTATAAATTATATTGTTTACCTCGATTGCCTGAGAATATGGCCCAATTGCCTTTGGGGCCTTATCTGTACTTATTGCTTTTTTCATTTCTTTTCTCCTTTTTTATTAAATTCGTTCTATTGTATGATCTGTAATTTTTACTTTATTTTCCTTTAACAATCTTCCTATTGCCCGTTTAAAAGCATTTTTACTTATCTGGAACTCCTTCTTTACCTGCTCTGCATCTACACTTTTATCTGTAAATGGAAGGACCCCTTTGTATTTTTCCATAACTTTTAATATCTTTTCACAGTCTTCATCCATTTGAAGATATGCTTTTTTTCTTACACTTAAATTTAATTTGCCATCTTCCCGCACTTCTGTTACCCTTGCTTCTACTAAGTCTCCAGGTACAAAATTCCCAAATACCTCTTTTGCCGGGATTACACCATGATATTTATTATCAATTGCAACAAATACACCTATTTCTCTATGCACTTCATAAACTGTGCCATGTACCATATCATCTTTTTTATACGGCGCACTATCTTGCAAAAAATCATAAACGCGCATTGTACCACATAACCGGTTGCTTTTATCTACATAAAGCGCCACCAAATATGACTTTCCTATTTTAGGGGTAAAAAGTTGTTCTTTATATGGGACGAATAAATCCTTTTCCAGCCCCCAATCACAAAAAGCCCCTACTTGGTTTACCTCTTTTACAGCAAGAAGCGCAATTTCGCCTAACTGCATTTTGGGTTCTCTTGTTGTAGCAATTAAACGATCTTCTGAATCTCGGTAAATAAACACTGTAAGCGTATCACCAATTTTACTATTTTCTGGCACCTGTTTTTTAGGAAGCAAAACCTTTTCTTCCTTCCCTAGTTCACCCAAATATACACCAAAATCAACTTCTTTAACAATAACCAATCTTTGTTTTATTCCTATTTTTATCATATATTCCTCCGCCGCATTATTCTGCTTTGCCAGCCTTTTACCCTACCTATGCGGCAAATGCAATAACGGCATATGCTTTTCCTTCTTTATCATTTAAAGATACTGTATATCCTTCCTCTGTCTTTATCACTACTGGATAAATACAATCCCCAAAAACAGCCGATTTTTTATACTCAGCCCGTAACCCAGTAACAGCAGATAACGTTGGGATACATTCTTGTGCCATTCGGATATATTGCCCATTATTAACATGGCCATTTGTATCAATTTGATATTGCCGAACTGGAAAGGGATCTTTTTGTATCCCTCCCTCTGGCATAGGGACTTTCCGCCCAGCATACTCCATATCCAGCTTTGGCTCATTACCATATGCCTTTAATGTTTCTTCTGTAATTTTTGATGGCCTTCCCTTTTCTAAATCATAAAACACCCAAATAGAATTAGCTTTTACTAAATGTTCCTCATTTTTATTATTTATAACAAAATTACGATAGCCATACATTCCTTCAAACCCATACGCCCATGTCCCAACCGTAATTCTTTCCCCAAGTAAGGGAAGCTTTTCAATCTGTAATTGCCATGAATTTAAAAGCCATACTTTTTTCTGCTCTTTTAAATATTCTACACCTATCCCTAGATCCTCTGACTGGAATGTACTACAGTCCTGCATATAGTTAATGATAGAACTTAATGCTAGTGTACCTTCCTTACTAATCTCACTATAGCGCACCCGGCTGTCAAATGTATACATACTCCCTCGTTTCTGCCTTATGTCCTTATCTTAGTTTGCATAATAACTAGCTTCATATTCTTCAATAATCGTTTTCAGTGAATCAAACCTTCCACTGTAAATAATCTCTAGTAAATCATTTAACTGTAACAAAGACATTTGTAGCTCTTCTCTTGTAACCAGGCCTTCTTTATCTGCCACAGCTAACTCATCCAAATCTACAACTTGTACCATGCCATCTGGCATTATAATCACATCAGCCAGCAAATCGGTAAACACATATACATTTGTTTCTTTATTAAAATCTGTTTTAATAATATCACAATACCAATAATAGAGTGAACCATCTTTCTTTATTCTCTTTGATACTTTAATTCCTTTTTCTAAAAAATAACAAGAAAATCCCTCTGAAAATTCTACCCTTGGCTTTAAGCTTTTCCAATGAGTAACCATTAATTCTTTATCCAGCCTTAGGATTTCATCATCCTTTAATTCTATACATTCCTTAGGAATCATGCGTTTCCTATAAAGTTTCACTTCCTTCATGCACATCCCCCTATTCCTTTTATACAATCCCTATACCATTAATGTAATATCCCGGTTTGTATGCACATATTGATAATACTGGATGCCTGCAGCATCAAACATCCTTTTTGACGCAATAACAGCAGGCGTATTTGCATACTTATCACTATCATACACTACTGTTTTAATGCCTGCCTGTATAATTGCCTTTGCACATTCATTACATGGAAAAAGTGTAACATAAATTTTCGCGCCTTCTAAACTACCTCCCCGGTAATTTAAAATGGCATTAAGCTCGCCATGAGTAGAATAAAAATATTTATTGTCAGGCGCGTCCCCTTCCCTGCACCATGGGAATTCACTATCCGAACAGCCATTTGGGAATCCATTATACCCCATTGACAAAATCTTATTATCCTCACTGACAATACATGCCCCTACTTGGGTGCCTGGATCTTTTGACCTCATTCCAGATAAAATTGCTACCCCCATAAAATACTCATCCCATGAAATATAATCTGTCCTTTTCCCCTCCATTGTTCCCACCTCACTTACTTTGTACCAAAAATACGGTCTCCAGCATCCCCAAGCCCTGGGACAATATATCCATGCTCGTTTAAACAAGAATCCAATGCCCCTATATAAATATCTACATCTGGATGTTCCCTTTGCATCTTCTCCATTCCTTCTGGAGCCGCTATAATACACATAAACCGGATTTTTCCTACTCCTCTTTCTTTTAAAAGGCGAATCGCTGCAACAGAAGACCCTCCTGTTGCAAGCATAGGATCTACTACAAAAACATCTCTTTCTGCACAATCCTCTGGCAGCTTACAATAATATTCCACTGGCTCTAACGTCTCTGGATCACGGTATAGCCCTATATGCCCTACTTTTGCTGCTGGGACCATAGTAAGCATACCTTCTACCATGCCGAGCCCTGCACGTAAGATTGGCACAATTGCCAGCTTTTTTCCTTGTAACTCTTTTGCAGCCATCTTTGCTATTGGTGTCTCAATTTCTATATCCGAAAGCTTTAAATCCCTAGTTGCCTCATAACACATTAACATAGCAATTTCACTAATCATTTCCCGGAATTCTTTTGACCCGGTTTCCTTCCTGCGTATAATCCCGATTTTATGTTGTATTAATGGATGATCCATCACAAATACATTGGACATATAACCCTCCTATTGTTCTATCAAGCATATCCTTCTCATATGCCTTTCATCATTTGAAAAAGGGGTATCTAAAAAAGTATCTACAATTTTTAAAGCTAATCCTGCCCCTACTACTCTTCCGCCAAGGCACAACACATTTGCATCATTATGCTGCCTTGTAGCCTCTGCACAAAAACAATCTGTACATAATGCGGCGCGTATTCCTGGTACTTTATTCGCTGCTATAGAAATCCCTATCCCTGTCCCACAAATAAGGATGCCTTTTTCACAATTCCCTTCTGTTATTTCTTTTGTTACTAACTTTGCATAAACAGGATAATCACAAGAATCTTCATTATAACAGCCAAAATCCTGATATTCGATCCCTTTTTTCTCCAAATGCTTTATAACTTCTTGTTTTAAAGCATACCCGCCATGATCACTTCCTATTGCAATCATTTCTAACCTCCTTTTCTTCTTCTAAAAATAATTTTTCAGCAACTAGCTTTACCAATACACTAACCCGTTCAAAACACTCTGTATATACTTGCAAATCTCCGCCGGCTGGATCTTCTACATCGCCTTCCCCATCTAAAAACTCATTGATAGTATATACATTAATAGCAGTTTCATATTGCTCATAAATACTTCTTTTTTGCTGCTCTGTCATAGTCAGCACTAACGTACGCTCATTTAGGTCCTCTTCCTGGAAAGGTATGGAACTTGGATGGACAAGAGGTATGCCAAACCCTTCCGCTGCCATTGCAGCCTTTGGGTTAATTGGTTCTGGGAATAACACTACCATACCCCTTGAAGCTGTTGTAAGCTCCTTCCCTTTAATTAATTCCCGCATAACTCCTTCTGCCATAGGACCTTTACATGTGTCATCTGATGATACAAAAATTACCCTATCATATTTTTCCATTCAGTGTCTCCTTACAGCCTGATAATCTGATGCCCTGCCGCTTTTATCAGGCGGTTCATAATGGCCTGTCCCAGGTTTTCCTCCGAAAATGCTTCCGAAAAAATATACTCTGTTCCCATTTTATCAAATTCTCTAAGTACAGAAAATAAATGTTTTGCTATACTTGCTTCATCTTTCCTTGTCCCGATTACCCTTACACTATCCCCACAATAAAAACCTTTTGTTTCCTCTGTAGCAATAATGCCTATTTTATATCCTTGTTTCCTCTTTTCCTCTGCTAAATAATTAATTTTTGCAACAACCTGCGATAATTCCCCTTCTACAATAAAAAGCTCCGCCTTTGGCGCATAATGGCGGTATTTCATGCCAGGCGCTTTTGGTTTCACTGGTTCTTTCATATCCCCAGCAAGAAAAGGATCTACCTGTATCTTTCCAATGGCTTGTTCTAACATTGGCATAGTAATATAACCAGGCCGAAGCAGCATAGGTGGTTCCACGGTCATATCCATAATAGTAGATTCTATCCCAATCCCTACATTTCCCCCGTCAATAAGCATATCGATCTTACCATATAAATCTTCTTTCACATGGGAAGCTTGTGTCGGGCTTGGTTTTCCTGAAGTATTGGCACTAGGGGCAGCAATCACTGTCCTACTCTCTTTTATTAATTTTTGCGCTACTGGATGTGACGGCATACGGACAGCCACTGTATCCAGGCCTCCTGTTGTTTCAAAGGGAACTTCCTTCTTTTTCCTAAAAATAAGCGTCAAAGGCCCCGGCCAAAACTCCTTCATTAGCTTTTTTGCCTTTTCATTCACCTCCTCTGCAACCCGTCCAAGTTCTTCAACCTCTGCGATATGAATAATTAAAGGATTATCAGATGGCCTGCCTTTTGCCTGGTAGATTTGTGCTGCTGCTGCCTTATTCATGGCATCTGCCCCCAAGCCATAAACTGTCTCTGTAGGAAAAGCCACAAGCCCTCCATTATGGATAATCTGTGCCGCCTGCTGATAGACTTCCTTATCCTCTGGAGAATTTGTTATCTTCTTTATAATTGTATCCATTATTCCCTCATTTCTGCATATATCAACCGCCAGAGTTTGTAATTATTATTCAGCATGAGTATACCACATAGTTTCCATTTATGCAAATTTTTGTTAAAAGCTGCCCTATCCCTCTTCTTTATGGAAAAACTGATACACCTGTTTTGCTGCCCGTTCATTCATGCTAGGGACTTCCTTTAAAGTTTTGATATCTGCCTTCCTAATCTCATCTAAACCTTTAAAATACTTCATTAAAGCCCTGCGCCTTGTTGCCCCAATCCCCTCTATATCATCCAAAATAGAATGGACTTGATCTTTCGACCGCAGGCTCCTATGGTATTCAATTGCAAACCTATGTGCCTCATCCTGGATTCTTGTAATTAAACGGAACCCTTCACTATTCCGTTCTATTGGTATTTCTTTATTTTGGTAATATAACCCCCTTGTATGGTGGTTCTCATCTTTTACCATGCCACAGACAGGAATCACAAGCCCTAATTCTTTTAACACCTTTAATGCCACATTTACCTGCCCCCGCCCGCCATCCATCATAATTAAATCCGGGAAACGGACAAAACTGCCAAAACCATCTGGTTCCTTCCTTATCTCTTCCAAGCCATGCTCAAACCGTCTCCTTAATACTTCCTCCATACTTGCATAATCATCTGGCCCTATTACTGTCTTTATTTTAAACTTACGGTAATCGCTCCTCTTTGGCTTCCCATCTTCATAAACTACCATAGAACCCACTGATTCCATGCCGCTTGTATTGGATATATCAAATGCTTCTATCCTTTTTACTCCTGTTATCCCTATCCATTCTTCTATTTGGCGTATTGCCCCAAATGTCCTTAATTCTTCCCTTTTTATTTTTTCCTTATCTTGCTCTAATACCATGCTGGCATTTTTAAATGCTAATTCTACTAAGCGTTCTTTTTGCCCTTTCTTGGGTACATGGATATAAACTTTAGAACCCTTTTTCTTAGAAAGCCACTCTGCTAAAAGCCCTTCTTCCTCTGGGGCTGCCTGAAGCATAAGTTCCCTTGGGATAAAGGGAGTCCCAGCATAATACTGTTTAATAAAACTGTTAAGGATCTGCTTTTTTTCTTCTTGTACAGCGACATTTAGGTGAAAATGCTCCCTTCCTATTAATTTCCCGCCTCGTATAAAAAATACTTGTACTACTGCATCAGGCCCGTCACAAGAACAGGCAATCACATCCCTGTCTTCTATATCGCTGCTAGTAATCTTCTGTTTTTGGGATATTTGTTTTACACTATTTAATAAATCCCGATATTCCATTGCTTGTTCATATTCCATTGCCTCAGAAGCCGCCAGCATTTTTTCTTCCAAATTTTTTAAAATCCCATCATAATTCCCATTTAAAAAATCCATTGCCTTCCTAATGGATTCCCTATACTCCTCTTTTGAAATATATCCTTGACAGGGAGCTTTACATTGTTTAATATGAAAATTTAAACATGGCCGGCTTTTCCCTATATCCTTAGGCAAATTCCTATTACAAGTCCGTATTTGATAAAGCTTCCTTAAAAGTTCCAATATATTTTTAACTGCCCAAGCACTTGTATAGGGGCCGTAATATTTGGATTTATCCTTCTTCATTGTATGGGAAAATAAAATTCTAGGATATTCTTCTGATACTGTCACCTTAATGTATGGATAACCTTTGTCATCTTTTAGCATAGTATTATACCGTGGCCTATGTTCTTTTATTAAATTACATTCTAATACTAATGCCTCTAGCTCTGAATCTGTAATAATATACTCAAAACGGCGGATATGGGATACCATCTGTTCAATTTTTGCCGTTTTATTCCTGCTTTGCTGGAAATACTGGCGCACCCGGTTTTTTAACACTACCGCCTTGCCGATATAAATAATTTCATCTTTTTCTCCGTGCATAATATACACGCCTGGCTTTGCCGGCAGTTTCTTTAATTCCTCTTCAATATTAAACATCGCCACTCCTTACTTTATTGTTAAAAATGCTGCTTCCTTTGCATATTCATTTAGTTGTGCAATTTCTTGCCCTGTAAAATTATAATATTCCTTAATAAACGTATATTCCCTATCAAGGCTTGTGTTAGAAACTGTCCTATTATCTGTATTAATTGTAATTCGTACTCCCTGTTCATACAATTCCCGTATTGGATACCTACTAATTTCCGTAGCAAGCTTTGTATGGAAATTACTAATTGGGCATACTTCTAAAACAATCTTTTCTTTTATAATTTGTTGTACCAAACTTTGATCCTCGATTGCCCGGATTCCATGCCCTATCCGTTTTGCACCAAACTCTATTGCCTTTCTTACACTATCTGCACCATCTGCTTCTCCTGCATGTATAGTAAATGGTATTCCTGCTTTCTTGGTTTCCCTAAATAATTCTTTATAATTTCCTGTTGGGAATAATGCCTCTGCCCCAGCCAAATCAACTGCAAGCACTTCTTTCCCATAATATTTTTTTGCTGCCATAAGAGTTTCTTTATTTAATGCTTGGTTTTCTGCTCCTCTCATATAACATAAAATTAATCCTGCCTGTATTGTTTTATAACATGCTAACCCCTTCTTTAAGCCTTGGATTGCTGCTTTTACGGCTTCCTCTATTGTCATTCCATCTTTTATGGAAAGCTGCGGCGCAAACCGAATTTCCGCATAAGTAACCCCTTCAAAAGCCAAATCCTCTATCAGTTCAAATGTCACTCTTTCTAATGCCTCCGGTTTTTGTAATACCAACAAAGGCAAATCAAAACATTTTAAATATTCATTCAAACTTTGGCAATCCTCTGGCACCTGTAAAAGAGAAGTTAATTCTTCTTTTGATGCTGCAGGAAGTGTAATTTTCTGTTCTTTTGCCAGCTCCCATACCGTACTAGGACGTAATGAACCGTCTAAATGCAGATGCAAATCTATTTTCATTATAAGCCCCCCTTTTCTTATATTTCCTTTATAACCGAAACAGCCTGCTGGAAATCTTTTGTCAGCAGGCTGCCATTGGCATTTTTATTAATTTACATATAACGTATTATTTTCTTCCCGTATATGGTAAAAAGCAGGATGTTCTTCTAACTTTTTATTCGGCGAATGTAAGGTCAAATATAACTTTCCATCTAAACCAGTAAATAACATGCCGTGCCCTCCATCTTTTGAGAACAACAATCTGTTATCCTGAATCCATTTTCCTGTTATATCACCATTATCTGAATATGCCAAAGCTTCTGTATACCCTTCTGCACCAAAGCTAGACCATAAAAGGATTAACCTTCCAGATTTTGTACGGTACAAGAAAGGCCCATCTGTTACATAATTCTTACCTGGGCGGTTCGGGTTTTCATGTGCCACTACCCATTCTTCTGCTTCAGAAGCGGCAAATAATTGGAATGGCTCACCCACTGCATGGGTTAAATCCGCAGACAATTCTATTGCACAAATTGTCCCATCTTGGATCTGCACCCATTCATGCACAAATACCATATATGGCTTTCCTTCTGGGCTTACATAAAAAGTCCCATCTATACATTCCCAGTCCTTTGGGGTTATCTGGCGGATACTGTGTTCCACAAACGGCCCTAACGGGCTTTCTGCCTTTAAAATCTGTGTCCCGCCAATAATCTCTTCTCCTTTAAATGTAGCGAACATATAAAATGCACCCTTATAAAAATGTACCTCTGGTGCCCAACAATTTTTATCTGCCCAAAAATCTTCTGGCTTATGGAATACCTCATAAGGCCCTTCCCAATCTTCTAAGTTAGTCCCTACATAACAGTCAAAGCCAGTTGCCTTGCCCCAGCAAGTTTCTGCCCTAGTCCCATACATATAATACTTTCCTTCATATACTAGCACAAATGGGTCCCGAATATTAATTTCATTATTTTTCAATTGTTTCACGCCCTTTTTTTCTTTTTGTACTTTATGGAAAATATCCATAAACTCTTTTCCAGTAATAGTCTCTTTTTCAAATAAGAATTCTGCAATTCTATCTAAAATTTCTCTATTCTGGGAAAGCAGCTTCTTTGATTTATCAAAAGCTGTTTTTAATAATTTCATTACTTCCTGGTCAATTTCTGCCGCTGTCGCATCCCCACAATTTAAAACTGCATTTCCATCTAAATAACGGTTTTCTATATTTTCCAAACTCATTAAGCCAAATTTCTCTGACATGCCATATTGAGTAACCATTGCCCTTGCAATCTGGGTTGCTTTTTCGATATCATTTGAGGCACCCGTTGTCACTGTATCAAATACTAATTCCTCCGCTGCACGCCCAGCAAGCAAGGTAACAAGTCTTGCTTCCAATTCATCTTTTGTCATCATATATTTTTCTTCTTCAGGCACCTGCATAACATAGCCAAGGGAGCCCATAGTCCTTGGCACAATGGTAATTTTTTGCACTGGTTCCGCGTCTTTTTGGAGTGCTGTCACTAAGGCATGGCCTACTTCATGATAAGCCACTGTCCGTTTTTCCTTTTCTCCAAGGATCCTATCTTTCTTCTCTTTCCCAGCAATAACTACTTCCACAGATTCAAATAAATCTGCCTGGCTTACCACATTCCTTCCTTGTTTTACAGCTAAAATAGCAGCCTCGTTTATCATATTAGCAAGATCAGAACCAACTGCCCCCGATGTCGCCAGCGCAATTTCCTCTAAATCCACGCTGTCATCCATTAATACATTTTTGGAATGGACTTTTAGTGTTTCCAACCTTCCTTTTAAATCTGGCTTATCTACAATAATCCGCCTATCAAAACGTCCTGGGCGCAACAATGCTTTATCCAGCACTTCTGGGCGGTTAGTTGCTGCCAAGATTAAAAGTCCTTTCGAGGTATCAAAACCATCCATTTCTGACAAAAGCTGGTTTAACGTCTGTTCTCTTTCATCATTTCCACCATACCTCGTATCACGGGTTTTTCCTATTGCATCGATTTCATCAATAAAAATAATACATGGTGCCATCTGTTGTGCCTGTTTAAATAAATCTCTTACACGGGACGCCCCTACACCTACAAACATTTCTACAAAATCAGAACCTGCAAGGGAAAAAAATGGTACTTTTGCTTCACCTGCAACAGCCTTGGCAAGCAATGTCTTTCCAGTCCCAGGAGGCCCAACAAGTAAGGCTCCTTTTGGGAGTTTTGCGCCAATCTTTACATATTTGCCCGGGTTATGCAGAAAATCCACAATTTCCGTTAAAGATTCTTTTGCCTCATCCTGCCCTGCCACATCTTTAAATGTAACACCTGTGGATTTCTCCACATATACCTTGGCAGTACTTTTCCCTACTCCCATCATGCCCCCGCCGCCCCGGGTCATTCTTCTTACAAAAAACCCAAGCACTGCATACATTAAGACAATAGGCAATACCCAGATTAATAAAAAATCTAAAATAGCTGATCCAGAATCCTGAACAGGCACGTCAAACTGGACTCCATTCTTGGCACACGCCTCATAAAGAGTAGTCCTATCTACGCCAAAACCAGTATAATAAGTAAATTCTAGCATTGGGCTAACCTGTTTTTTTGGTACAATCACAATCCTATCTGACTCTACCCGTACTGCATCAATCTCTCCAGCTTCCATCTTACTTACAAATTCTGTATATGAAATGTACTTCGTTGTACTGCTCTTAATCCAGCTATTCATAAAGCTGACTAAGGTCAGCATAAGCAATCCAGAAATCACCAGAATAATAATAGTCTGGGTATTTTTCGGCAGCTTATTGCTGTTTTTGTTTTTATTTTCGTCCATGAATTCCTCCTATAGTCCATATGTACTGGCAGCGCCAGTCTACTCCATTATAGGATTTGTCGCCGGATAAATCAATATACATATTATAAAATTTTCATTTTGTTTCAATCCACTCGTGATAGTTAGGAGCAAGACAATTACGTGGATTGCCTCATGGCAGTAGGGGATACCACTTTCGCTCCGCCCACTACTGCCGTTACACTTGTTTTGAGCAATTCCTCCCCCCCCTACCTAAGAGAAAAGGGAATCCTTGCTATTAATTGTTAAAATTTCTTTATCGCATAAATTTTCATTTTGGCAAACTCTTTTTAGTTCATCTCTAACTTCCATTAATGCAAAGCCAAGTAAATTTTTTCCTCTCCATTCCTTAGGGTTTTTTACATTTTCTTCTGACTCAGACATTTGGATTCCCCATATCCCATCATATGGGCTGGCTTCTACTAAAATACAATCCCCAGTAGAAAGCAAGAATTGCTTTAATACAGGATTTTGTGAAAATTTCATATAATTTCCATTTAAAACAACCGAATATTTTACCTTATCCCATATGCTTTCTTTAAAATTCTTTACTTTCCGCCCCAATGCTTTTATTTTTCTTGGGTCCTTACAATCTAAAATCTGTTGTAATACTTCTTTATCCTGAAATAGCTCTGCCTTTTTTGCCATCATAAATTGTTCCATACAACCATAAGTATGGTTCGCAGACCAAAAATCCGCTTTCCACCATTGGCTAAGACAGCCTTTTGTAATACGCTTTTCTGAAGAAGCATGGGCTCCCCAAAACATTATAAAATCCATTTTCTTTCCCTTAGAATACTCTTTTTGTATTTGCACTAATGAATATTTCGGCTTACCGCCCTTTTGCCAGAAATCAATCCAAAAATCCCCTTTTTCATAATACTCATCTTCTTCCTCTTCTACATCTTCATCCCAATATCCTCGCCATGTAACTGGTTCAGGAAATAATTTTTGATATTCTTCTGCCTCTTTCTCTGGAAGATTGTCATACCAATCTCCCCACTTTATTATATAAGATTCCCCATATCCCATGCGCCAGCCAATCGAATACCTTTCAATTTCAGGATAAGCAAGCCATGGTGGCGGCAACAACTTTTTCTCTTCCAGCATTTCCTATTCTACTCCCTTTCTTTACTTGTTATAAAATACCTATTATGATATAGTTTTTATATAGTTTTTTTCTAATATAAAATATATCATATTTTTGTTTATTAGAAAAGTCCTTATAAAATATTACAAACAACAATAAATACTTATCTTGCCTATTCAGAAAGGAGTTTTTATGGACGAATTTAACCCTCGCAATTATGGGGCTACTGGCAATGGCATTACCTATGACACAAACGCCATCCAAGCTGCCATTGACGCTGCTGCCTTAGTAAAAGGCACTGTTACCCTTACAGCAGGCACTTATCTTACTAGCTCTCTCTTTCTCAAAAGCAATATTACCTTCCATATGGAAGAGGGTGCTACCTTACTTGGCACTACAGAAGAATCTATGTATCCTATCCTGCGCACTAGAGTAGCTGGTATTGAAATGGACTGGTATGGAGGAATATTAAATATTAACCACGAGTCAAATGTAAAAATAACTGGCAAAGGTATTATTGACGGGCAAGGCCCATATTGGTGGGAAAAATATCGGGGTACCGACCGGAAAGGCGGGATGCGCAAAACCTATGAAGCACAAGGGCTCCGTTGGTGTGTGGATTATGACTGCAGGCGTGTCCAAAACTGGAGCTGGAACAATATAGAACTAGAAATTATAGAAGATTCTTCTAAGGCCATACTATGAACTGGGAAAGATTAAATTTTAATGAGATTGGTTATTTTTGTAAAAGTACAAAAGCAAATACTGATTTTGCCTGTTACCCACTTAGTATAAAAATAGAGTGTATTATGGGGATTTTATCCTATTATGGAATCTATTCCTTTCAGGTGAATGATATAAAACAGTTCTTTTCCCTTCTACAAATAAAAAGTATCCACACTGGAACTATTTTTGTTCCTTCTATTAAAAAAATACAAACCATACTAGAAAAAATGGTTGACAGACATCAATTAAGCATAAAAGAATCTTATTTTTTTATTTCTGGTTTTCAGATGGACGAAGAAATTTATGCTTCAAAAATAAAGGAAGGATACCAAAAGGATTTTATTAATGGCTGGCTTTTATATAAAAAAAAGAATCCATAAAGAAAGAGGCGGGATCACTCCCTCCTCTTTAAAGCCTATCTATACCATTTTGCCTGTGCCTGGTACAGTTCATAATATTTTCCATTCTTATCCATTAATTCATTATGTGTCCCCATCTCTACAATACGGCCTGCATCCATTACAATAATCCTATCTGCAATTTTCGCTGATCCCAGCCTATGGGTTACAATAAATGCTGTTTTATCTTTAGATATTTCTGCAAATTTGTAATAAATATTTGCTTCTTCCAACGGATCAATTGCTGCTGTTGGCTCATCTAAAACGATCATATCATGGGCACGGTACAGCCCTCTTGCAATAGCAAGCCTCTGCCACTGTCCGCCAGATAAATCTATCCCGCCAAAATCCTTCCCTAACATTGTCTCTGTCCCATCTATAAATTTCCCATTTTCTAAAGGGAAATCCGCCTTTTCTAAAACTTCTTTTATATCTTCTGTTTTCTGGGCATCAGAAAGTTGTACATTTTCTGCTACTGTCATTTTATAACACTGGTATTTCTGGAATACGGCTGAAATTCCTTGATACAAAGTCTCTGGTGCCATTTCTTTTATATCTTTTCCGTCAATCAATATTTTTCCCTTTGTCGGTAAATATAGGCCCATTAATAACCTAGTAAGCGTTGACTTGCCAGATCCATTTACGCCTACAATGGCAACTGTCTCCCCTTTATCTATTGTAAAATTAACGTTCTCTAAAGCATTTTTTGTACTATTGGGATATGCAAAAGACACTTCTTTTAATTCTAACCTTTCTCGTTTTAACCTTTCTTTTTGCTTTCCTTCCCTCTCTTTTAAATTCAAAAATGCGTAATAATTCTGTGCTGCACCAAAATTACTTGTAATATTGCCAATCTGATAATTAAATACTCCTTCCATCCGGTCAAACATTTGATCTAAAGAAGAAAATACTGCTGCAAAAGCACCTATACTAATTTCTCCTTGGAATAAATAATAAAATAGCATAATAATCGTGCCCACATAACCGCTTAATAAAAAGAACCTTAAAGCAAGCTCCATTAATTCAGAATGTTTTGTCGTTTTCCATCGCAACTTAGTATATGTGCCTAAATTATCCTGATATAATTTCTTTAAATATCCCTCTGCCTTCCACAACCTCGTTTCTTTTGCATATTCCCTTGTACAAATACATTTTTCAAAATATTCATATTTCCTACGGTACGGCGCAGATAGATTTTCCATCTTAGCATACATGTGCCTGCGGATTATAGAGCCTATTATAGTAGGCAGAAACGACAATCCAAACATAATAAGCAATGCTGGTTTTATAGAAAAAAAATAACAACCCATAAACAAAAAATAGGCAATTTCTTGTATTCCAATTTCTAAAGTAGAAAATACAACAGAAACAGCCGCTTCAAGCCCTACATATGCCTTATTAATATGGTCTAAAAATTGATTATTTTCATATACAATTGGATCAATCCGGGCTGCTTTCTCATTTAAGCTTTTCCCCAAATGCCCTTTTACCACCATACTAAAATTTTCTTGGATTAAATCATTTAATGCCCGTATTACTAAGACACCTATTAAAAACAATGCCATAGCAATGCCGCTTCCTAAAGCAAGCCCAATTGTCCCTTTCCCTTGGAGTAAAAGTTCTACTTTATTAAAAAAACTCTGTTTAAAAAATACATTACCTGCCGTACATACCCCTGCGCTAATTAAAAACAAGAAAAAAAGCAGGAACATTCCGGGGCTTTTCTTTAAAGCAAGCCCTGTAATATGGCATATCATTTGTATTAACCCATATAGTTTTTTAGTTGCTTTCTTTTCCACCCGTTTCTCCCTCCCCTTCTTTGGTATACCAGCTTTGCTGTGTTTCATACATTACAGCATATACCCCTTGTTTCTCTAAAAGCTCCCTGTGTGTCCCTTGTTCTGCCACACAGCCATTTTTTAATACGTAAATATGGTCAGCAAGTTTTATAGAACCCAGCCTATGGCTAATAAAAATCGTAGCACGCCCTCTGCTAATTTCCCCAAACTTTTCATACAGCTCACTTTCACTAATGGGATCTAACGCTGCCGTAGGCTCGTCTAATAAAAGTATGGGCGCGTCATTCATAAGAGCCCTTCCCATCACAAGCCGCTGCCACTGCCCTCCTGAAAGATCCACGCTATCTTTATCTAATTTCCCTAACCGGGTCTTATAACCATACTTTAAAGCAGCTATTTCCTTATGTATCCCCAGCTTCTTTAAAATTTCCTGCATATCCTCCTTTTTATTGGCTCCCTCCATATTCCTGCTTCCTATCCCAATATTTTCTTCTACTGACAAATAATAACGGGCAAAATCTTGGAACGTACAAGAAAAAATTTGGAACCAATCCTGTTCTTTAAAACTCCTCATCTCCATTCCATTATATAAAATTTCTCCCTCATAATCCCTGTAAAGCCCTGTTAAAAGTTTAATTAATGTAGATTTACCTGCTCCATTCTCCCCTACAACCGCATAATGGGCTCCCTTTTTTAACACCATAGAAAATCCCTTTAGAATATCCACATCCGATCCGGGATAATGGAAAGTAACATTCCGAAATTCTAACTGCTCAAATTCTGGAACCTTTTGGGCAATATCCCCAGAAGTTTCCTTCCTTTCTGGCAGGGCTGCAAATTTTGTTAAATCCCTCATATATTCCTTGAACTTTGCAATTTGGGATACTGCCCTTGTCATCTCCCAGCCCATTAAATTTACTAAATCATAAATAGCAGTAGATAAGGAAACAAATAACCCAAGGCTTAAAGCCCCTGAAACAGCAAGCGGCACCATAATCAAACAAATAATAGAAGCCAAGATGCTAGTTACCATACTTCCGCCCTGCATATTAGCAGCAAATATAGCAGTCGCTTTAATATTTATTTTTCTGGCAGTTTCATATTGGTTATGCCACTGTTCATTTACTTTTTTTGTATATCCAAACAAGCTTCTTTCTTCTACTGTTTCACGCCCAGTCAATACATCAAATAAATACTTATGGCGCCTTTCATAAATAGCGGCCTCTTTATTTGCATGGTATATCTTCTGCCCGCCGCGCATAGAAATAAAAATTAATGGAATTGTCATTACCATAACTACAATAGCAAGCCACCATACATGTAAAGCAATAATAAACAAGACGCCCACAATTCTTGGAATATAAACGACAAAAAAATTTAAAAACCGCTGGAGCATTTCATTCAAATTATTCTCTACGTTATTCAATACACGGTTCGTTAATTCTTCTGTTTCTGGATCTTCTAAAAGATAATAGGAAAGACGGTCTCGTTTTTCTGTACACTCACAAAGTACCTGTTTATTCCCGCGGATCACAAAATGTTTTGTAAAGATTCTCCCAATATTATAAGATATTCTTTTCCAGCTAACAATTAATAACATTAATACAAACCAGACAATTACTTCTTTATTAAACGACTGGTTTACTACTGCCTGTACCATTTTATCTAAAAATTCTGCTACAACAACTACCTGAAAAACATTTACTAAAGCAGTTATTGCCTTTTGTATTGTTACGGCTATTGTACTAACAGGATCACAGGAAAATGGTATTTTATACATATCTAACCATGTATATTTCCTTTCTTTTAAAACAAACATAAAAAGATCCCCCTTTTTATTTACTTAGAAATTAACACCCCAAGGCTTCCTTCCGCATGCCCAAAGCCAAAAGAACCTTCTATAAATTCAATACAAATTTGTTCCTCCCAATAATACCAATTTATCCTATTATTATTTAGTGCATCTAGGATTTCCTGTTCCATCTGTATATTGCTAAAATCAATTTCTGGGTAATTTTCATAAAGCTGGTTTTCAATAGTTCCTGCTAATTCTTTGTCTATCGTTACTATATCAGATAATTGTATAGCCTCCCCTGTTTCTGCATTTAAATTATATGTATGGGTATAATTATTTGGATGAGGCCCGCCTTCTTCTACAGTACTTGAAATTACGATACAGACAACTTCCCTATCACACCTAGTAACCGTTGCTTCTGTAACTTGCCCAAACTGATAAGTGGCATCTATTGCTTGATAATCCTTAGCAAATGCTTCTGTACTATCCAAAAAATTTGTACTTTGTTCCTTCCATTCTTTATTAATATTCTCAATTGCTATTGATAACGCCTGATAATTATCCCCACTCACAGAAAAAGCAGGATACTCAGCATAAATAAGTTCCTGTCCTGAACTGTCTTTTCTTGTATCCCGGATAATTTTATAAGAGATCTCTGGAACTAAACTATCATTTGTTGTTTGTTTTATTGTATTTTCTACATTTAAAGTTGTCTCATTCTTACCTATACTTTCCCCCTTACTACAGCCTGTAAAAATTATGCACAAAAAAAATAAGGCACTCCACAATTTTATAATTCTCTTTTTCATTTTACTCCTCCCCCAAACATAATTTCTTAATCATAAAGTCTATCATAAAATAAAAGAATATACAAGAAAAAACGGTATAGTCCCCTACACCGTTTTTTCTGCTTCTCTTATATAAATTTATTTATGGCATCCATGCTCCATTTGCATCCACTCTATAGCCATCTGGTGTGATGGTATCCATATAACATGCCCCATCTGCCCCCAGATAATACCATTTTCCGTCTGCTGTCTGAACCCAGCCAACTTTCATGGAACCATTTCCATTTAAGAAATACCATTTTCCATTTGTATCCTGCAGCCAGCCAGTTTTCATATCTCCATTTATATTATCTAAATAATACCACGTGCTGCCTATATTTTGCCAGCCAGTAGCCATCTCACAGTTATCCTTTAAAAAATACCATGTCCCATTTGGGTCCTGGTACCAACCTGTAAGTAATACACTATCTGCCCCTGCATAATACCAAAGGTTCCCCTTCATTACCCATTCTGATTTTGCATAAGCCCCATCTGCCTTTACAAAACGCCTAATACCATTATAACTATATACTCCTGTGCCCCTAGTAGAAACCGCTACACTTGAAGAACTGCTGTCATCAGAATCATCACTGCTGCTGTTGTTATTATTGCCTGGCTTATCATTATTTCCTGGTTTATTATCCTCGCCTGGTTTGTCGCCTTCCTCCGGCTTATTGTCTGGGCTGTCACTATTATCAGAATCACCATTATATTGTACTAAATTTGCAAATACAAACGTACTAAAACTTGTTACAGAAAAAGTAATCGTCCCATCTGCATTTTTGGCTGGATAGATTGGTTCATAAGTCCCATCTGCATGATAATGGAGGATTACTAATTTATTCAACAGTACTCCTTCTGGCGGAAGCATTGTAATTGTTACAGGGCATGTTAATTTACCAGAAACCGCTGTCCCATTCTTTTCCAATTCAATACTTACCTGTACAATATTTTCATATAATTTCTCATTAACTTCTTTTTCTTCTCCTGCTTCCAGTTTACCAAAATTCACTCCTACTACTTTAGCAGCCGCTGAACCGCCAGTCACTGCTTCTGATGCAATTCCTGCCCCTACTATCTGGATACTGTCTTTATTAATTCCTTCATGTGTTACGGACGTTTCCTGCATGGTTATTCCATTTTTTTCAATATATTCTTTTTCCAAGCTGGCTATCTGTCCTAAAAGCTCTTTATCTGTCTGCATAGCGGAGGCTACGCTTTCTATCCCCGCTTCAGAAATCACTGTTGTAATATTGTCTGTTGTTGCATCTTGGAACGCTTCCTTTACTTCCCCTACAATATCACTTACTTCAAAACCGCCAGCACTTACTTCGGAATCTGGCAAAGAATTCGCAACTACCTCAATATTTCCAGAAAGTGCCCTTACTGTACTATCAAACGTTACTCCCTCTCCTTCTTCTGTCATAGCCTTACGGATTGTTTTCTCCCAATCTGTTGATGTTACAAGCCCTTCATCCTTATTATAAACTTCCCTTATATAATAATGATTCCTACCCTTTCCATCCATCACAATCAAGTTTATCTCATAACCGCCTGCCCCCGCAACTGGCTCCCAATTAATAATTGTCGGCAATGTTTCTCCTTCTTTTGCAGTCCACCATACTTTTGTTGTGTTACCAACCCTTTCTTCTGGTTCAGTATAAACATATGGCTCTGACACAACACTTTCACTATCTCCGCATGTCTTATCACCTACTGAAATAATCTCTACTGTGTATGTCCCACTCTTATTAATATGGCTTGCATAATTAAGCTTTCCTTTATTATTGTAGGTTGCTGTACTAATTTTTACTTTACCATCACAAAGTAAAGCAATGTCATATCTCCCGTCTGCCTCTTCTACAGTGGTAAACATAATTTTACCTGGCTCCTCGCTTCCACTCCATTTTACATCTGACACAGCAGGAATAGCAGGAAGTACCTTAGCAGAACATGTATATGTATATTTTTCATCCTTAAAATAACTGTCCCATGTTTCCCTTATAATAGATAGATAACCATTTTCTCCAAGATTAGTATATTTAAAATACTCGTTATTTTTGCTAATCTCTACTGTATCCGTATCTGTTGTTATCCAAAGCATTTTTCCACTATAAGCACTGCGGAGCCCATACCGGAACTCTATTGTGCCAACTTTACTATTACTACTATTATAAATAGTAATTGTATACAATTTAGCTTGTTCCTCAGCTTTCTCCAAGCTTATCCTTACTTCACCAGAATCTATCTGCACTTCTTTTTTCTCTTCCACTTCTCCCGGGCGTACTATACTGCCATCCTCTGTTTCAGTTGAACCTGTTGCCATTACTGCAAAATTTGACATACAAAATAATACCATTACTGCTGTCATTATACTAAAATGACCCCATATACGTTTTAAAAATCTCATAATTGCTCTCCCTTCTTAAAATTATGATATTATTATAGTATAAAAATCTCCTTTTTGTATAAATTCGGCACAGTTCGCACTTTTTAGGGTATGGTTTGCAGAGATACAGTCTTTGCAGTCTGAATATGACAGTATCAGTAAGGAGCAGACCAAGACCGCCACCGAATTAGCGTATGCGGAGGTAATCGGCTACAACAGGAAGAACCTTGCGAGGGAGCTTTAGAACGAGAGCCGACAGTATAAAACAGCAAATCAAAACAAAGCGGATGGAGGAAATTTAATGTGAATTTTATTGTAAAGGCAAGTGTTTTTTTGTATAATAGAGATACGATAGGAGCAAGCTGTATTGTATCTTCTGCTGAATTGCAATAGCGAGGTGGTAAAATGGCACAAAACACGCCAAAGCGTAAAATAAAAGACAGCGTGTTCACAAATTTATTTCAAGACAAAAAGTATCTGCTCCGACTGTATAAGGTGCTTCACCCAGAGGACAATAATGTAACAGAAGAAGATATAAAAGATGTTACTATCAAGCACATACTGGTAGACGCAGACTATAACGACCTTGGATTTTCAGTTGGTGGCAGACTTATCATTTTAGTTGAAAATCAGTCAACATGGTCATTGAATATTATAATACGTGCGCTGATGTATCTTATACAAACATATCACGATTTTTTCAAGCGTACCAAGCAAAATCTGTATGGTTCTAAAAAAGTGAATATGCCAAAACCTGAACTATATGTGATATTTACGGGTGAAAAACCGAAAAATCCGCTCGACATTATATCGCTTTCAAAAGACTTTTTTGATGGTGAAAAGATAGCGGTAGATGCAGAAGTCAAGGTACTTTATCAAGAGGACGAAAGCAACATAATCGGGCAGTATATTATTTTCTGTAAAGTATATAATGAGCAGAGAAAGAAATATGGGCAGACAAAGAAAGCGGTAACGGAAACAATCCGTATCTGTAAAAACCGAAACGTGTTAAAAGAATATCTTGAAAGTAAAGAACAGGAGGTTGTAGACATTATGATGACATTATTTGATGATGAGCAGGTTTTGGAAGCATATGCAAAGGATATTGATGATAACGCTACACATAGGGAAGCAAGAGAAACAGCGAAACGAATGATAAAAAAGGGTAAAATGACACTGGAAGAAATTGCAGATTATGTTCCTTCATTGCCATTTGAAGAATTAAGAGAACTTGAAACAGAGGTTATGCAGTTGGTATAATTAGTGAAACAACTTAATATCAAAATAACAGCGTAAAGGCGCATGGAACCATGCGTCTTTTTGCACCTAAAAGGAGGAACATGAGTGACAATATTCAGACCAACACCACAGGGCCATTAATATCCTGTTTACAACAGAAGATTGATAAGACAAGGTATTTAGTCGAGGTAGTAATTTTTTCTATACTTGTGGCTACCTTAAGCCACCGTCTAAAGCCAGTGGAATTGCGGTAGCCTTATTTCAAACTGCAAAACAATTTCTTGCTATTTATTTTTCCATTAGGTATTCTGATACTACCTCTTCCTCTGAAAAATAATGTTTTACTCCTTGGATTTCTTGGTAACTCTCATGCCCTTTCCCAATCAATGCCACAATATCCCCTTTTCCACAGTGATCCATTAAATAGTGGATTGCTTCTTTTCGGTCTACAATCACTTTATAATTGCCATTGTAGACTTTCATGCCTTCTATAATATCTTGGTTAATTTGCTCCACTGTCTCATATCTTGGGTTATCCATCGTTAAAATACTTAAGTTGGCATATTTCCCAGCAATCTCCCCCATATCAAACCGCCTTTGTTTTGGCTTATTGCCGCCGCCGCCAAACAAACAGATTAAGCGTTTTGGCTGGTATGCTTTTAAGGTCTGCAAAAGACTTTCCATACTTAAGGCATTATGTGCATAATCAATTAAAAATGTAGAAAAATTAACATCTTTTAGTACTTGAGTCCTTCCTTTTACTAATACTTTCTTTAAAGCCGCTTGGATAACTTCTATCCCCACTCCTAAAGAAGATGTAATTGCTATTGCTACTAACGCATTTTCCACATTAAACCTTCCTGGCATATGCAGCACAATAGGAAGCTTTTGTCCTTCCCCTTTTTTCTTTAACTGGAAAGATACGCCTAAAACTCCCGGTTCCCAAATATTTTGTATCTCTTCCCCCATAAAATCAGCTTCTGTGGAAGTAGATATAGTAATTAATTCCTCTTGTTCTCCTACAATTTCCTTCCAATGAAGCTCATCAATATTAGCAACTACCTGTTTACATTGTGAAAACATCATCTTTTTGCAAGCTAGGTACTCTGCAAAATCTGCATGTTCTCCTTCTCCTATATGATCTGGTGAAATATTTAAAAATGCCCCATAATCAAAGCAGATCCCTTTTGTCCGCCCTTGTTTTAAACCTTGGGATGACACCTCCATTACTACATGGCTGCATCCCTCCTCTAGCATATGGGCAAACAAAGAATGTAATTCATAAGACTCTGGCGTTGTATTTTTTAAAGTAATCTTTTCTTCGCCGACAAAAGCCCCCACTGTCCCTATCATTCCTACCTTTTTACCAGCTTCTTCTAATATTTTCTTTATCATATGGGTAGTGGTAGTCTTGCCCTTTGTCCCTGTTAAGCCAATTACTGTCATCTGCCTTGCTGGATAATGAAACCATGTAGCAGAAATCCCTGCAAGGGCAATCCTGCTATCTTTCACTAAAACTACTGACAGATGATCCATAGGTATTTCTGGCATTTCTTCTGTTACAATCGCCTTTACCCCTGCCTGCACAGCTTGGGCAATATATTTATTTCCATCGGCCTGCTGCCCCCGGATGCAGACAAACAAAGCTCCTGGTACTGCTTTTCTAGAATCATATACCACCTCTGTAATCTCTGCCTGGTTATCCCCCAAAAAAGATAGCACCTCTATATCAGCCAGTAATTGTTTTAGTTTCATAACCATACTCCCCTTTATATACAATATGCGCTGGGCCTGTCATATACACTTCATCTTGTTTATCCCATTCTACAAAAAGTTCTCCTCCTGGCTGGGAACAAGTAACCTCTCTTTCACATTTCCCTAATAAATTAGCAGCCACCACGGCTGAACAGCATCCTGTCCCACACCCTAACGTTTCTCCTGTCCCACGTTCCCATTCCCGGATTCGGATATGTCCCTTGTCCAAAACTTGGGCAAAAGTAACATTGGTACGCTTTGGGAAACATTCCATATATTCCACAAACTTCCCATATTTTTCTACGTCAAGGCTCCCCACATCTTCCACAAATAATACGGTATGGGGATTTCCCCAAGAAAGAGAAGAAACTGTAAACTCCCGATCTAATATTGTTATCTTTTGGTTTAAAAAAGTTTCTTCATTGGTATTTACTGGAATTTTTTTAGCACAAAACTCTGGCTTCCCTATACAGGCACGAATATTTACTACTTCCCCATTTTTCACCTCTAACCAGACTCTTTGTACCCCTCCCAATGTTTCCACTGTTAAAAACTCTTTTTCTACTAAATGATAAAAATAAACAAATTTTGATGAACTTCGTAAGGCATTTCCACACATTTCTGCTTCTGTGCCATCTGGATTAAATATCCGCATTTTAAAATCACAAGAATCAGATGGGCAAATCAATACTAACCCATCTGATCCTACGCCAAAATGGCGATCTGATATTTTTTTCGCTAATTCTCCTGGCTCTTTAATTTCCTGGTGGATTGCATCCATATAAATATAATCATTGCCATATGCTTGCATTTTTGTAAAAAATAATGGTTGTATTGCCATAATGCTTCCCCCTTAGCCAAGTGCCTGTTTTAAATCAGCAATAATATCCCCTGCATCCTCAATCCCTATGGATATCCGCAAGAAACGCTCATTAATCCCAAGTGCCTCCCTTACAGCAGGAGGCGTAGATTCATGAGTTTGGGTTAAAGGGTAAGTAATTAATGTTTCTGCCCCTCCAAGGCTTTCAGCAAATAAAATCATCTGTACATCAGAAAGCACATGTTTTACCGTTTCTAGACTATCCACCTCAAAGGAAATCATGCCTCCTACCCCTGCATAATTTAATTTCTTTACCTTTGGATGGGTTTTTAACCATGCTGCTACTTTTTTTGCATTACTGTCATGCCGTTCCATACGAAGTGACAACGTCTTCAATCCACGTAATAATAGCCAAGAATCCCATGGGGCCAGCCCATTCCCCCTAGATTTCATCTGTAGCCTAAAATGATCCGCCAATTCTTGCGTAGATACTACCACAATCCCAGCGATTACATCATTGTGCCCACATAAATACTTTGTCCCACTATGCAGCACAATATCTGCCCCTAATGTAAGCGGCCTTTGGAAATAAGGTGTTAAAAATGTATTATCTACTACTAACAGTACATGATGCTTTTTTGCAATCTTTGCAATAGCAGAAATATCTGCTACCTTCATCATTGGGTTCGTAGGGGTTTCTACAAATAATAATTTTGTAGAAGGGCGGATTGCCTTCTCTAAATTCTCCAAATCAGACATATCCAGATACGTAAACTCACAATCTAGTTTACTAAAAATATCTGCACAAATACGATACGTCCCGCCATATATATCATCTGAAAGAATTACATGATCCCCTTTTTCTAATAGCCCAAATACTGACATACTTGCTGCCTGCCCGCTGGAATAAGCAAAGCCTTCTAACCCTTCCTCCAAAATCGCCATTGTCCGTTCTAATTCTTCTCTTGTAGGGTTCTGCAGCCTGGAATAATTATAGCCTGTCGATATATCAAAGCTACGATGGCGGAAAGTCGCTGTTTGGAAAACAGGGAAACTAACTGCCCCTGTAATAGGATCACACCCCAGCCCGCCATGCACTACCTTAGAATCAAAATGTAGCTTTTCTTTTCTGTCATACTTATCATAATAGCAGTCATTTATCATTCTTTTTCCTCCTATACAATTCCTCTATCTATCCATCTATTTCCTTGTCTTTCGCTTCTTCACTTCCATTGCTATTATAGAGTATGTTTCTTTAATATGCAACACTATTTCAATAAAAAGCAGCCAGTACCTAAATCTGGCTGCCCATTCTGCTATCTTCATTTTCTGGTAAAGGTATATTCATAATTAACCGGAAAACAAACACACCATTGTCATTTTTAAAGTCATACTCCCCATCATATTTTTTTGCAGTTTTTGTAATGCTTAACACGCCAACCCCGCCTGTAAACTCTGGCTTTGGCTGCCCATTTTTAAGTTCTGTCTCTATCCTACAAGTATTACTGCAGCAAATTACTAACTTATTCTTCTTTTTCTTCAACATAAGGTGAATAAAACATTCCCTCTCTTTTGACTGTTTTTTTACCTCTATGCAGCCATAAATTGCATTTTCATAGGCATTTGCCAATATTGCAACTAAATCAATACTTGGTATTGGCAAATTTTTTTCTAATTCTACATCTAAAGTTACCTTTATCTGCTCTTTTCTCGCCCTCCTTGTATAAGCAGACAAAATATTATTAACTGCCATATTGGCACATATAATTTCTGGTATGCCTGTATCCATTTCTTTTTCATATTCTTTCAAATATTGTAATAATTCTTGGTTCTGCCCCCTATGTATATATTCTGCAATTACTGCATTATGATGCCTAGCATCATGCCGGATTCTCCTGCCAGATTCTACTGACTCCTCCATAAGTTCTACATTTCTTTCTAATAGCCGGTGGTTCATCTGCATTAACTGGTTCTCTCTTTGATATTCTTTCTCTTTCCCAATATGCAAATAAAGCCGGAATACCAAAAGTTGTAATGCACCAGTTAAAAAGAAATTGATAATAATCTGAAAAAGGCGGTATGGTGTTTGCTCTTTAATATCCGGGTTTAAAATAAAGCCAATCCCAAATAGTATACTAATTACCATAACTGCTATACTAAAATGATCCAGCTCACTTTCTACATAATACCCAAACGCCCGTATAGAATTTTTTATTTTCTTATCAATAAATACTACCATAATCCCAATTAAAATAATACGAGTAACAATATCTGCCCAAACATTTCTATTAAAAAAAATAATAGACACTTCAATTCCGCCAATTAAAAATACAGCAAGTAAATAAAATATAAGCGCCAATTTATATATGCTTAAAAAAACATGGTCTTTACTTATTAAAATAGAAAAGACACAAAAACCTATATACATTACAAAAGCTACTATCCTAACACAACTTTCTTGGTCTATCATATACCAAATACATGCCCCTGTAATTAAAAGCAAGCCAAATCCGATATAATATGTAATCGTTTGTTTTTTATTAAACCGTGATTCTGTCATTAAAAAAAACAATATCACAACTCCTGCGAAACTTATCCCAAATCGAATTAATGCAACATATACTGGTCCACCCAACATATTTTGTACCTCTTCTTTGTCCTATAGTAATTCTCTACGAATTATACACTCTTTTTATATACTAACTATACCAAATATGGCTTTAAAAAATATATCTCTGGTACAATTCGCATTTTTTTGGGTATACTTTGCAGTTTTTTATTTTTTCAATATTTTCTTTTTGGTATAGCCACAAGCCAAACATGTAAGTGCTATAATCAATATTATAAATATTGACAAAATATCCCATATGTCAAAAACAGGTTCTGCTATCATCCTTGATAATATAAAATTAATGATAACCTCTAATGGAATTAATAATAAAAATGCTATCCCCATTGAAACCAATTTCCTAGTTTCTCCTAACCGTTGAAAAATAAATAATACTACCCACAAATATGCCATTGAAACTATTGCCATCACTGTCCCTATTGAAAATACTGCCTTTACTTTTATTAATTTACTCAATATATAAAGATATGGGACAATAAAAATACTAAAGGATAATAAGCTTTTAGCAATTCTTTTACCCTCTAATAAAATAGCTGGCACAAAAACTAGCCAAGTAAAAATAATAGAACTTACTGGAATCAGCGACCATTTTAAAGAACCAGATATTGCTAAATCACAAATAACACATACCATGCTCCCTATAAAAAGTATGGCAGAAAAAATAATAAAAACCACTATATTTTTGGTAAGATTACTTTCATTCTTTTTTGTTAGCTCAATCAAATTTTCCTCTGCCTTTTTTTCAAAATCTTCCACATCGACATTTTCTCCACTTAATAATTCATTTACTGTAATCCCCAGTATGCTACAAAGTTCCAACATAATAGAAGAATCTGGCATACTTTTTCCTGTCTCCCATTTTGATACTGCCCTGTCTGTAATATTTAATTGTTCTGCTAACTGTGCCTGGGTTAGTTTTTTCTCTTTACGGCACTTAGCAATAAATTTTCCAATTTCTATTTGATCCATGCTTGTATCTCCTTTCACCTAGGATTTTACACCTAATTATCCTTTATGGATACAAACTATAGGTAGGATTTTTAACATTCAACCTATGGTTGAGAAGTAAAAAGAGTTAATTACCCTATATTCCTGCCCTTGAAAACCTACTAAATATATGTTATTATAGGGTTATAATAACTGTTGAGGTGATTGCCAATGAAAATTTCTACAAAAGGCCGCTATGCCTTACGTATGCTCCTTGATCTAGCCGAACATCAAAATTGTGGCTTTATTGCCCTTAAGGATATTGCAGAGCGCCAAAATATATCCAAAAAATATTTAGAACAAATTATCCCTCTTTTTAACAAATCTGGCATTTTAAAAACAACCCGCGGCTCACAAGGTGGATACCAATTATCTAAAACACCGGATAAATATACTGTAGGAAATATCCTACGGCTAACAGAAGGCTCCTTGTCCCCCATTACATGTTTAGAACAAGACCCCATTGGATGCGAACGTAGCAGCCAATGCTCCATGCTCCCTATATGGCAGGGCCTTTCTCGTGTAATCAATGAATATCTTGACAACATTACCTTACAAGATATCCTAGATCAGCAAAAAGAACACTATGCTAATAACTATATTATTTAACCCAACATTTTCTATTTCCTATAAAAAATTCTGCCTGTTTTTATTACTTCTAAACTTAAAAGTATAAAAACAGGCAATTTTTCTATTCTGTAAACATTGGGGTTGAAAGATAACGTTCGCCCGTATCTGGAAGCAATGCTACAATAATTTTACCATTATTCTCTGGCCGCTTTGCCAGCACAGTTGCTACAAACACGGCTGCCCCGGACGAAATTCCAACCAATAGCCCTTCCTTTCTTGCAAGAACCCTCCCTGCCTCAAAAGCATCTTCATTCTCTACTACTATAATCTCATCATACACTTTTGTATTTAAAGTCTCTGGCACAAAACCTGCACCAATCCCTTGGATTTTATGGGGCCCTGCGGTCCCTTTAGAAAGTACAGGAGAGCCGGCAGGTTCCACTGCCACAACCTTAATATTAGGGTTCTGGCTTTTCAAATATTCCCCTACGCCTGAGATTGTGCCGCCTGTCCCTACACCAGCCACAAAAATATCCACCTTGCCATCTGTATCCTTCCAAATTTCTGGCCCAGTCGTTGCGCGATGCGCTGCTGGGTTTGCCATATTGGTAAACTGGCTAGGGATAAAACTATTTGGTGTTTTTGCAGCAAGTTCTTCTGCCTTTTCAATAGCACCTGTCATTCCTTTAGCACCATCTGTAAGAACTAATTGTGCACCATATGCCTTTAAAAGATTACGGCGCTCCACGCTCATTGTTTCTGGCATAGTAAGAATAACCTTATACCCCCTAGATGCTGCTACTGCTGCAAGCCCAATTCCTGTATTCCCGCTAGTTGGCTCTATAATAACTGATCCAGGTTTTAAAACCCCTTTTTCTTCTGCTTCATCAACCATTGCTTTTGCAATTCTGTCCTTCACACTCCCAGCCGGGTTAAAATACTCTAACTTGCCATAAATTGTAGCTTCCAGGTTATTTTGCGCACTATAATTTTTCAAATGGAACAATGGCGTGCCGCCAATTAAATCTGTAATTTTATCAAATGTCCTCATACTATTTTTCCCTCCTAAACCTTTTCTTTTTAATATCCTACTATTCTTATATGTTTTATTTGCTTTATAGTAACACTGAAATACTCTTTTGTCAATCTCCATTTCAAAAACTATTTTTTACTTTAGCAGGGTTGACAAATCAAGAAAAGCAAATTATAATATAGCCTATCAAATAGATAGGTATTATATATTTTACATAAGGAGAATACAAAATGAACATATATGTAGATAATGCTGCCACCACAAAAGTAAGCGAAACTGCAATAACTGCCATGCTGCCATATTTTAACCAAGTATATGGCAATCCATCTAGCTTGCACAGTGCTGGACAACTTGCCGCAGAGTCCTTATTAATAGCAAGAGAAACCGTTGCCAATATATTAGGATGTAGCCCAAAAGAAATTATTTTTACTTCAGGGGGCAGCGAAGCAAATAACCAAGCACTTCTCTCTGCTGCTGAAATTGGGAAGAAGAAAAATAAAAAACATATTATATCAAGTACTATAGAACATCATTCCATACTCCATACCCTTGAAAAACTGAAAAAACAAGGGTTTGAAATTACTCTTCTTAATGCCCATAAAAATGGTATCATACATCCTGATGAGCTTATCGCTTCTATCCGCCCTGATACCATTTTCGTAACAATTATGTATGCAAATAATGAAATTGGCTCTATCCAGCCTATTGCAGAACTAGGAAAAATATGCCAAGAACATGGTATCCTCTTTCATACAGATGCTGTACAAGCCGCTGGACATATTAAAATTCATGTAAAAAAAGAAAACATTGACATGCTTTCTCTATCTGCCCATAAATTCCATGGGCCAAAAGGGATTGGCATACTATATGCCAAACATGGTATTCCCCTGACTAACCTCATAGAAGGTGGCGCACAAGAAAGAGGGAAACGGGCTGGTACAGAAAACCTTCCAGCAATTATAGGAATGGCTGCCGCACTACAAGAAGCAGCAAAACATATAGATAAAACTGCGGCAAAGTTAATCCCCTTAAGGGATCGGTTAATAGAAGGCCTAACAGAAATCCCCCATACAGTCTTAAATGGTGATCCTATACAACGCTTGCCTAATAATATTCATGTATGTTTTGAAGGAATTGAAGGAGAATCTCTTCTTCTACTTTTAAATAACAAAGGGATTTACGCATCCTCTGGCTCCGCATGTACCTCTGGCTCCCTTGATCCAAGCCATGTTCTATTAGCAATTGGGCAGCCACATGAAATAGCACATGGCTCCTTACGCTTATCCTTGTCAGAGGAAAACACGATAGAAGAAGTAGAATCTATTATTAAAATCACGAAAGAATCTGTCACTTATTTACGGGGCATGTCCCCTATTTGGAAAGATTTACAGGAGGGTAAAAGAAATTATGTTATATAGTAAAAAAGTTATGGATCATTTTACAAATCCACGAAATGTAGGCACTATTGAAGATGCAGACGGCATTGGGGAAGTTGGCAATGCAAAATGTGGCGATATTATGAAAATATATTTAAAAATCGAAGACAATATAATTACAGACGCAAAATTCAATACATTTGGATGCGGCAGTGCCATTGCCTCTAGCTCCATGGCAACCGAGCTAATAAAAGGAAAGCCTATTCCTGAAGCCTTACAGCTTACCAATAAAGCAGTTGCAGAAGCTTTAGACGGCCTTCCTGCCCATAAAATACACTGTTCTGTCCTAGCAGAAGAAGCTATAAAAGAAGCTATTAAAGACTATTATAATAAAAACAATATTACTTATAACCATACTATATTTCCTGATGGTACTTCTTGTGGGCATTGCTTATAGCTTGCCCACTTTATTTATCCTTAAGATTTTCTAGCTAATTAATTGCGTCATACACGTTAAAAAACGTTTTATAATTTGTATATAAACACTGATTTCATGCATCTGCATAATCTCCTACTGTATTGGGCTCATCAGCCATACTAAAAAGGAAAGCAACAACCTTGGAAGCAAATATCTTATTAAAAAAATTGGAAAACCCATTATTTTTACAAAACTATAATTATAATATAATATAAATGTTTTTATCAATTGGTAAGCATAAATTGTTTAGCTTCATTCTGCATAATCTCTCCTGTCTTTCGGCCATACTTCACTCCTCGTTCTACAGCAGCAAGCAATAACGCACTGCTTCGTGCATATCCCATAGTCCGAATAGTTGCCTTTAACAAGCTATCTTTATCCATAGCCCCTTGTTCTTTCAAAGTAATGCAAACAGCATTTTTCAATTCCTGATAACAAATTTCATCCATGATTCTCTTTTCTTCAGAATTTATATCGTTCCGATAAATCTTATATATCTCTGGCTCCTGATCTTTACGCCAATAAAACTTAACTCCCGCCTGTTTATTCACTTTTGCAGATACCTTCTTTAATGCCTTATCTGTTGCTTCCAATGTTTGTGAACTCGATCTAGTAATATTAAAAGCCCTTAATGTTTTTTTTATCAGGCGGTCATACATAATTGGTGCTTCTACATCTATAATCTGTTGCATCTTATTCGCAATAACCGCTAGATTTTCTTTTTTTACATAGTCTGTTGTAGATATATTTGTTACTTCAATATCTGCTGGCACATAATTTTCTATATGATAGTCTAAGTAAACGGAATCTATTTGAGTAACAGCTTCTAAAGCCTCTTTATCCCCTGAAGCCACCTTTTGATCTACAGCTTTAACAATAGTACTATCTATCACAAAGTATTCCTCTGTTCCCATTTTAAATTCTGGTTTATATTCCAATTCTGGATTATCCAAATGTCTTTCTATATAGATCTGGTATGCTGCCTCCTTCCTTTCGTTTAAAAGCTGCATAAGCTTAAAAATCTCCTTATCTCGGTTATCCCACCAATCCATTGTCCAGATACGATGCAATTCCCAGCCAAGGCCATTCAGCACACTAATTTGTGCCACTTCCCGATCCTTAGTATTTAATGATTGATAGTAAGATTCCCCATCTAACATAATACCAAGTAAATATTCCTCCTCATTATAAGGATTAATTACCGCAATATCAACTTTAAACTTAGAATGGCCCACCGCTTTCTGGTATTTATATCCACCATCACTAATTGCTTGGCAAATATGTTCCATAATTCCCTGATCTCTCTGGACTCTAGTTTCCACATATTCACCTTGAAGTTTTCCCTTTTGCGCAAATTCCAAAAAATTCCTCAAAGATTCTACACCCTTGGCTTTCGTTCTCTTCAAATCAATCATATCTGCTATCATAGTAGTAAATACTATCATTTCATTTCTTGCACGGGACACTGCTACATTCAGCCTTTTCCAGCCGCCATTTTTATTTAATGGTCCAAAATTCAACAACAGTTTTCCTTCTTCATCTGGTCCGAAAGCAATAGAAAATAAAATTACATCCCGTTCATCACCTTGTACATTCTCAAGATTCTTTACAAACATAGGTTCTTCACCAGCATTTGCCCATTTATCAAAAACTATATCTTTCTGATATTCTTCTTGAAGCATATCCTCAATCAATGTTTGTTGGCTAATATTAAATGTAACCACACCAATTGTTTGATTTGTTAGCTCTGGATCCTGATACCGCCTTTTAATTTCAGCGACAATTGCTTTTGCTTCTCCCTCATTTATACGGCCTCTTCCTCGATCAAAAAAACCTTCTACCTTCACTAACCTTACCTTCTTTTCACGGTCATTTACTGAGGGGAATGTCAACATAGAATTCTCATAAAATTCCTGGTTACTGAATGCAATAAGGCTTTCATGCCTGCTTCGGTAATGCCAATGCAGATATGCAGATGGCATTCCAAGTGCCAGACAGTCATCCAAAATACTATCTAAATCTTCAATATCCAAATTATCTTCATCTACGGTATTGCCAGCAAAAAAACTAGTTGGCGGCATCTGATTGGGATCACCTACAATAACAGCATTTTTACCTCTTGCCAACACGCCAACTGCCTTACAAGTAGGCAGCTGTGAAGCCTCATCAAAAACCACAATATCAAACAAATTATTTTCTGCTTTCAGATACTGTGCCGCTGAAATTGGGCTCATCAGCATACATGGACATAACCTCATAAGAATATGGGGAATCTGCTCAAACAATGTCCTAATAGACAAACCTCTTCCATTACTAATTGCCCTGCGCAAAATATTTAGTTCTTTGCTGACTTCTACAGAATCATATGATGTTGGCAACTGATGTGTCAATTTGTAAAACATCTCATCTTTTGTCAGATTCATAAATTCCTGATCCAATTTCTTAAACTGTGCAATCTTTTCATTAAATCCAATACCAGTAAATGCGTTGAGTACTGGTTCATTTTCAATTACAGACAAAATAATTGTTTGATATATTGACCTCAAATATACTGTCATTACCTCATCATGGGGAAGTCCTGCTTCATAGGCATCACAGATTTGCTCAAGTCCTTTTTGCCTACATTCTGCTACAAATTGCTGGTAAACAATCCAATCCTTGATAGATGATGTATTTTCCAAAATACAAGAACAAAGTGTAAGCCTGTTGTCTATCCAGTCTCCATCTACGTGCTCAAACGCAAGATCCAATAACCTTGCCACTTCCGCTTCTACCTTCTTTACATCGTCCAGCCCAGTAATTACATCTTTTGCCTTTTGTATACACAATTTAAGGCTTCCCAAAGTTTCCAGATTATGGATTTGATCAGAAAACTGTGCTATTATTTGTATCTGTCTTTTCACCTTATCCTTATATGTACGCAACGCTTCCATTACTGGATAGCATTTAAGGATTTCTTTCCATTCATAGGAAAGCGAAGCTTCTGCCTCTGCTATTTCCTGTGCTTCCTGCTGATAAAAACTAATATCTGTCAAATACGCTAAAATACGGTTTGGTTCTACTTGAAATAAAGCAAATGCCTGCAACTCTGATGTTAATGTTGCTAATGCTTTTCCCTTGCCAAAAAATTTCTTATTTGCCAGATCATACTTATCCTTATAAGAATTCATATCCATTCGCAGGAAATTTTCGTTCCAATTTGACAAAAATTCTGTTTTCTTTACATCAAAGGCTTGTTTTTTAGATAAATAAGTTTCTGGTGCAGCAAATTCCTGTTCTATATTCTTTGAATTAAGCAAAAATACTGGTATTTCTTCTGCTATAATTACACTATAAGCATAATTACATATATTTTTCCACTCCTCTTCTGTTACTGGCTTTTGTACTCCCATCAATCCTACAAAATCCAATACACTATTCTGGAACTTTTCTAACGAATCCATATATGCACGAATAATAGTATCCAAATCAAACTTCACACGTTGACTATATTCTGTCTTATGTACTGCCCTAAGAGGGTGATTATAAGGATGCCCTATTCCCTTGCCTGCTGCAATTAACCGTTCTAAACTATGTACCTGATGATCCAGATCACTTTCTGTAAGTGATGCCGCATAAGCATGATCAAACCGGACATTTTTATTTAATTCAGGAATCATCTCATAAATATCCATCAATTGACGCAAGCTCTTTCCAAAGGGCCGTTTTACATGCAGAGCTTTTACATAAGCATCCAGCTCTGCCCTCATCTTTTGAATATCTTGAATTTTCTTATCATAATCTGTTTTCATTCCCCATACGCCAATTTCTAGCCCACGTTTCAACTGATCCAATACAGCCTTTTTCGTTGCCTTATTAGAATGTAGTTCCAAGCAAAAATCCTGGATACCAAGCGCAGCCAGCCTTTTTTGCACTACCTCAAGTGCAGCCATTTTTTCTGCCACAAAAAGGACTGTTTTTCCCTTAGTAAGTGCATTTGCTATCATAGCTGTAATTGTCTGTGATTTTCCTGTTCCTGGCGGCCCATGCAATACAAAACTTACTCCTGCTGCTGCCATATTAATGGCCCGCAGCTGAGAAGAGTCCACTGTTACTGGTAAGTAGGCTTCATCTGTATTGACGCTTTCTGGAATCACACAATCCCAATCCAATGCACCAATCATTAAGCTGTGGACAATTTTACTATTTTCAAGAAAAGTATTGTTATTATGTATATCATTCCACATCATAAATTGAGAAAAAGAAAAGTTTCCGATAAATCCAGCTTCTACTACATCCCACATAGGAAGGTTCATAATTGCATGGCGAATAATAGCAAAAATCTTTGGGATATTTAATCCATGTTCGTCTGTTGGTGGAGGATTCAATCCATAAATTTGTATATCATAATTCTGCTTTAAGAATTCCAAAAGGGTAATATTAATCTGTGCATCCTCATCACGCATACGCATAGCATATCCTTTATTGGCAGATTTCCGCACAATATCAATAGGAACCAATACAATGGGAGCATACCTTATTGTAGTACTTTTCTTTTCTTCAAACCAGCGCAGCAGCCCTAATGCCAAATATAAAGTACTAGCCCCATTCTCTTCCATAGAGGATTTCGCAGAACGGTACATTTTTGTTAAACAATTATTTAATTCTTTTTCTGCATACAGAGAATGAAGCCTCTTATGTTTGCTCTCCAGTGCAATAAAATCTGCAAAAGGCCCTAACTGTCCTAGTGCTTCTACTGGAACTCCACCATCTCCGGCAATAGACATATCTGTTGGCCGCGGCATTACCTGGAACTCTTCACCATCAGACAATGCATCTTCCAAAACACTGACATCAGAAGCCAGCAATGGAACTACCATTTTTGTCATACGCATATTAATTAACATATTCCGAAGGCTAAGATCCAACAACTTACGCTCCCACTGCGTTAATTTTGTTACTTTATCCTTCTGTGTAGAATTAGGAAGATCAAAAATCTCTACTTTATTTTGTGATACATTGGTAACTTCTTTCTCTTTTCGGTCTTCATGTTGTACTTCAAACCCACTTGCTGTTTTTACACGAACTGGAAGAGGCTTTATTCCCATGCTTCTAGCACGTTTCACATCAATTACAAATATAAAATCTCCATAATGTGATACATTTGCTTTCGCTATAGCAACTGCCTCGTCAAAACTTCTGCTCTTCCCAGCACACATTGCCGTACATTCTACAACAATCATTTCATGAATACCCTTAGACATACGCTTTTCCAGCTGAGAAGGATCTTCCATAATCATGTCTATAAAAGATTCTTCTACTAGCCAAACACCAGCAAAAATATGGCCCTTCATCATCACCATAACAGGATTCAATCCCATCGCTTCTATACATGCTACATACAACAATGTCATATCCATACAAGTACCAAGATGCTGATCCAATATAGCATCTGCCAAACGGATCCTTTGCCCAAACGCTTCAAAACTCGAAGGCGGTTCTGCATAAGTAATATTTTTCTGCTGAATTGCTGCATAGGCTGCTGTAGCCATATCTTTAACCCGGTTTGGATCTTTGAATTGATATCCTGCCAGTGACGGATCCCCAGTCCATTTTTCCAAATATTTTGCTGCTAATTGAATCATACTTATTACTACTGGATGATTTGGCATAGAAAATGCTGTTAAAAGTTCTGGCGTATACTGTAACCCCGGCCACTGATCGTATGCCAATACTATAATATTTATAGTCTTTTTTATTAACTGATTTTCTTCAAAACAAATAATAATACTTATTTGGCAAGAACTTCTTTCTGTAAGAGATGCCAGATATTCCGCATTAATAGAAACATCTAAATTTTTAAGATGAACTTCCTCGCCTGGCTTAATTTTATCAATGCCTATGTCAAAATTTTCTACAAGCTGATTACTGGAACAGATCCGAACTGTTAGATATTGAAAATCTTCTTCAGAAATATTTTTTACACATATATCCCGAACAATATGTACACCATTATGAATAATCGCATAAGTAAGTACATCATCAATATCGCAAGTAAGCTCCAAACCATTCTTTGTTGCATCAATGGTACTCTGTTTTGTTTTTTCTGTGCTATTACGCTCAGCTAATAATTCCTTTTCCTGATTATCTATCTCTATGGCTTGTACTATCTGCATAGAATCAGCTTTCTTTTCTTCTTGAATTTCTTCTACACCTGTTATTTCAGCTTCTTTTGGCATATCTTCTTCAATATTTTTTATACAATTTTCCCAAGCCAACATGACTGCAGCCATATGCTTACAATTATTACCTACTTTAGCATATGGGCAACTACAATCCATAGACAAAATAGAATCTCTACTTACTTGTATATCTACATTAAAATCTTCTATCCCAATAACCTTTGCTGTAACCCTATCTTCCTTTATTAAGAGCTCCTGAACCGAATCACTCTGGATATAGCCTTGTGCCCCATTTAATACATCTTCTTTAAAAAGTTCCCTCCATTCCACTTTAGAGCCCCCTTACTGTATTTATAATTTTACCAGCATATAATACTGCCTATTGTTTCTTATCTTTCTTCTTATCATCTAAATATCCATCTATTACATTCCTGCAATAAGCTAAGCTTAATAGATATTGGCTCATTAATTGTCTTTCTGCCTACTAATACGTTTTCTTAAACTTGACTTAACAATTTATACAATTTTTGTACTTCTTCCTTTGTCAAAGTAATTCCTTTACCCATCTTTTCATGCCCTGGTGCCCAGTCACGAATATCATACTTCGGCTCCCCGCCATTCCAAGATACCAAATTCAATTCCTTCCTCCAGCCTTTTAGGCTCTCGGAAATAACGCCAAGTTCTTCTTTAATTTCATATTTAATGTCTGCCATAATTACCTCTCCTTGTATGATTTAGGTATTTTAATTATCAACTCTTTTTTTATTATATACTAAAATAATATAATACTATAACAAATATCCATATCTTTTTATTTCTATATTTTTATAAAGCAAGTATATCACAAGCTATTACTTTTGGCTACCTTAACCCACTCTATGAAAATGGCTCTAGTAAGTAGCTGTAAAATACTTTCGCTTGTACGAAATTCGTCTGGCGTTTTTCGGCTGCCAGATAGCCAGATAATCCATAACAGATACTTTTTCGAATTTCAGAAAAGCATAGAAGGAACTTGCTATCATCTGATTTTAAATGTTCGCACTTGGCAGCAGGAGACATTACAAGCCCCATACAGGCATTTTTATACTGCTGCCTTATCATTTTCAATACAATGATTTAACTTTCTGTATGGGTCAAATTCGGGCAACTGTATCCATATTTTTGAGCTGCTTTTTATAATTTCCCGTAGTTCGCCCGTGGTTCGTTTCTTTTTTCTCTTGCTTCACTCTCGCTTCACTTCTTAAATTTAGCTTTTACATTGATATTAGAAGATGGTTTTAAGAAAACAGAAAGCAAATATCTTAATAGCGAAAAAACTCTAGTTTTCCCTAGTTTTTTACAGAAGGCAGCAACCGATCCACTCAACCATAATATATAAACGTATGTTCTATACTTGAATCTTGCTGCTAGATATGTTATAGTAAAGACAGAAAAAGGGAAAGCCATAGAAGCGGCTACCCCCAAATAATTACAATGTAACCGCTAAAAGCAACAAGCCGTCACTATTGGTAGTAGTGGCGGCTATTTTCTTCCCTTAAAAATCTCATAACAAAGACCTACAAGGGCAACAATGAATATTCCTATCTGGATTAGTTCCTGATATGTAACATACATAGATTTCGCCCTCCTTTCTTTCGTCTGAAGGGCATTGATAACACCCTCCGAAAAAAAGAGGGGTAACCGCCTATTTTTGTCTAGATCATTCTCTTTGATACCTTCCCCTTCTTTTGGTCTATGTCCATTTCTATATTCGTATAAAGGGCAATTTTTCACAGGACACAATCGAACTTCCTTCCATTGTCCATTACTACATTCTAAGCATTCCGCCCTAATTGCTTTTATTGGCGTTAATTTTGCCATACCTCTGCTTCATGGTTCCAAGACAATATAACACTTGAATTTTCTTCTTTTAAGACTTTTAAATTTATTTATAAACTAATAAAATTATTTTCTTATATTATATTTTCAGATATAATATCAATATAATGCACACTCTATCATATATTAATTACTCTTCTATTCTCTAAAGATTTTTCTTACTTTTTTGTAAATGTGCTATAATAGAAATATCAACATAAAAATTGAGTTCTTATAAAATAATGAAACATTATAAATTTTAAATATAAGATATATAACCACATACAATAATGAAGAAAGGAAGTGAATCCATGTTAGCATTACAGCCAGAAACTATTAACCTAACACAGTATGAAGCTCTTCCAGAAGATATAAGGATAGAAGTCTTTGATGGAGTAATTTATAATATGGCCAGCCCATCACAAATTCACCAATCAATACTTTTAGAGCTTAGTACATTGCTCAATACTTATATCAAAAGAAAAAGAGGAGATTGTAAGGTTTTTCTCGCTCCATTTGATGTATTACTTTCTGACAATCCCCTTACAATCGTGCAACCTGATATTATGATTGTCTGTGATAAAAACAAGTTAGATGAAAAACGTTGCAATGGTGCCCCTGACTTTATTATTGAAATTGTTTCTCCCAGCAATCCATCAGATGACTATATCCGCAAACTCTACTACTACAAAAATACTGGCATTCGTGAATATTGGATTATAGATCTACGCCGCAAAACAGTAACTATCAACTATTTTGAGAAAAATTTGCTGAACATCCAATATTCCTTTGAATCCACAATCAAAGTTAATATTTATGACGATTTATATATTAATTTTTCTGATATTGCTAATTTATTGAATATTTAAAAAACAGTTGCCCACCTGTAAAATTTAGGTGGGCAAATTGGGAGCATCTCTCACTTTTTCTCTTTTTCAAACATTAAATATTCCATTATTTCCTAATTATTTGGCACACCACCTCCACCGCCACCGTCTGAGGAAACATGTCCACTGGCTGTACTATTTCTGTTTTATACCCCATCTCTTCCAATATGCCCAAATCCCTTGCCAATGTTGCAGAATCGCAAGAGACATATACAATCCGTTCTGGCTGCATCTTTACCATTGTATGAAGAAGTATTTCATCGCATCCTTTCCTTGGCGGGTCTACTACAATGACATCCACATGTTCTTTTGTAGTTTCATACCATGCTGGGACTACTTCTTCTGCTTTGCCTACAAAGAATTCCACATTTTCTATTCCATTCCTCTTTGCATTTTGTTTTGCATTTTCTATTGCTTCTGCTACAATTTCCACTCCATACACTTTTTTTGCTTTTTTCGCTAAAAAAAGAGAGATTGTGCCAATGCCGCAGTACATATCCCATACCACTTCTTTTCCAGAAAGCCCAGCAAATTCTAATGCCTTCTGGTATAATTTTTCTGTCTGTATTGGATTTACCTGGTAAAAAGACAAAGGCGAAATTTCAAATACTATTTCGCCAATCCTATCCTTAATTGCCCACTCTCCCCAAAGTTTCTTAATTTCCTTCCCCAGAATTACATTTGTCTTTTCTTTATTAATACTATACATAATACTTTTCATTCCCGGAATAACAGCAAGCCTTTCTGCCAATACCTCACCATATGGAAGCTTTACACCATTAATTATTATACATACCATAATTTCCCCTGTATGGTATCCCTTTCTTATTAACACATGACGGATTAAACCAGTATATGTTTTTTCGTTATATGGCTCTAAGCTATATTCCATCATAAAATTTTTTATTATTGTAAGGATCTCTTGATTTTCTTCTACCCCTATTAAACACTCCTTACATGCTATAATAGAATGTGTCCTTCCTGCATAAAACCCAGTAATTAAATTTCCTTCTTTATCTTTTCCTACTGGGAATTGGGCCTTATTGCGGTAATGCCAAGGATCTTCCATAGCAATTATAGGCCTATATTCACAATCTTTCACTTTCCCAATACGTCCTAAATTATTCTTTACCTTATTTTCTTTAAAAATAAGCTGCTCTTTATAAGAATAAGCCTGGAGCTGGCATCCGCCACACTGGCTTGCTATTTGGCAGCGTGGCTGTACCCTTTTTTCTGAGGGTATAACTAGCTCTACCAACTTCCCATAGCCATAATTCTTCTTTGCTTTTATTATTTTTACCTTGGCAATATCCCCAATTACAGTATCTTTAATAAAGAGGGTATAGCCGTCAACCTTCCCTATACCCTCTCCATCTTGATTTATATCTGTAATTGCCACTGTTACTATATCATTTTTATTCATATTTTTTCACCTATTTCAATCCACTCGCGGCAGTTAGGACAATTATATGGACTGCCTTACGGCAGCAAAAGATACCGCTTTTGCTCTGCCCGCTGCTACTGTTATGGTTGTTTTTGGCAATTCCTTCCCCTCCCTAAGAGGAAAAGGAATCCTCACTGTTAATTATTACAGTTGTTATTTTAAATAATCAGATGTTTTGCGCAAATTGGAATCTGCAAAGCGGTTAAACCCAAGCCAGCCTTCATTTCCATCTGCGTTTTCTAGGATTTCTTTCATCATTTCCAATTTATCATCTGCCACATCTGCAAAATTTAATGCCATTGCTTCTACCAATGCCGGCTTTTTTGGGGAACCAAATTCCAACTCACCATGATGTGCTAAAATACAATGTTTTAATTCACTTGCCATTTTAGGCGGAAAGCCTTCTATCTTTCTAATTCGCTCCCCAACCAATTCACATCCTATGGCAATATGGCCTAAAAGCTGCCCATCATCTGTATAGTCATTTTCTGGGAATGGGGATATTTCCCAGATTTTCCCTATATCATGGAACATAGCGGCAGGTATTAATAAATCATACTGTAAAATCTTATAATGTTCTGTAAAAAAATTACAGATTCTAGTAACCCCTAGGGTATGTTCTAATAATCCCCCAATAAACCCATGATGTACTGTTTTTGCTGCGGAATGTTTTTTAAACTTGCTAATAAATTCCTTATCCTCTACAAAAAAACTATCCACTAATTTTTTCATATAAGGGTTTTTAATTTTTGATACATATTTCATTAACTCTTGGTACATTTCTTCAATATCCCTGCTGCTTACTGGAAGATAATCCGCTGGATTACATTCTTCCTGGGAAACTCTTCGAATACGCTTAATATTTAACTGTTTTGCACCATTAAATATAGTTACTTCACCTACCACACTTACATAATCCATTGCATCAAATTCATCAATGCCCATCGAATTTGGCTCCCAAACTTTTGCATCTAAAGTACCTGTTTTATCCTGCAAAATTACATTGTCATAGGCTTTCCCATTTTTTGTCACTGCTGACTGTTTATATTTGCATAAATAAATATCTTGTACCCGTTCCCCTTCACTCATATCCTTAATATATCTCATATTTCTTCCTTCCTGCCCTTATTATTGTGCACTAATTGTTACATCAAATTCAATCTCAATATATCCTTCCCGTCCCATGCGCATTACTTTAATATGCACTGTATCACCAGAATGATGGTTTTCCAAAAGATTACGGAATACCCTCATATTACGTACTTCTACTCCCCCAAAGTCTACTAACACATCCCCACTCTGGACTCCTGCCTGATAAACTGGGGAGCCTGCTACTGCTTCTGTAATATAAACTCCCTCTGGCAGCCCTGTTTCTTTTGCAATATCTGCGGTTACATCCTGCCCCCGGATCCCAAAATATACTATTTCTTGATCATTAGACAACCGTTCTATCACCCCTTTTAAATCGGAAATCGCGAGTGCTGTTGTAATGCCATTTGCTGCATCACTTTTATAGGTTTTTGTAATAATACCCATAATTTCCCCCTTAGTATTAATTAAAAAACCCCCGCCTGTCGGCCCCTCTAAAATATCTGTATTAATGACCCGATAATTAATATCAACTGCCTGGGCCGTATTTTTTACAGAAGAAACAATCCCATACGACATAGAATAATTATAGCCAAAGGGGTTCCCTACTGTTATTGCAATTTCCCCCTGTTTCATTGTATAAGAATTTCCTAATACAGCTACTGGATATAAAGTTAAATCCTCCCCTAACTGGCCTGTATCAATGACTAGCACAGCTAATCCTGATACAGGATCTGTTTTTCTTAATACTGCTTCACATTCTACTCCATTTAAAAATGTCACCCATATATTATCAGCCGAGTGTAATACCTTCCCATCTGTCAGAATTAATATCTCTGAATCTGTTTTATTAAAAATAAGCCCTGCCGCCTCATCCTTTAATTCATATGGTTTATTAAACAAATCCAGCTTGCTTTCTGCAGAAGTAACTGTTACAATCGACTGGTTGACCGATGCCACCACCTCATACATAGCACTATAAAGTGTTTTATAATCTTCCAATGTCAAACTTCTCTCTGACAATACACTTTCTACAATACTTTCTATTGGCTCTGTGGTTTCTGTTTCTGTCTCTGTTTCCGTTTCCTTCTCTGTCGCCGGCTCTGTAGACGGCATACTGCTTTGCGGCTCTGAAGCGGTAGGCAGCTCATCTCTTGGTATGGTAATTGATTCCCGCACATGGTCATCCTCTCTTTTGTCCCTCGGCACATACAAAAGCACAAGGGCAAAACTTACCCCCGCGGTAATCCCGAATATCATTGCCAAAACCATTGTCTTAAGAATCTTCAACAGCCACCGTTTCCTGCCTGACTGTTTCACAATTTGCTCTGTGACAAAAGGAATCTCCCGAGGAATTTCCTTTTGTCCATCCCCATTTTTGTCAGCCATACGTTTCTCCTTTGCATCCCCGGACTGGAACATACCTTTATGTACTATTATACTAACATTTTATGAACATTTTATGAATGAATGTTAAAAAACTATATTCAAATAGTAAAAATTCGTGTATACTGTAACAGAACATGAAAAAATATTGTTATAATTCTGTTATGAAAGGAACAGTTATGAACGAAAAAGTATTAAAAACTCTTGAATTTAACAAGATACTTTCTCAGCTTGAGGAATATGCTTCTTCTGAGGCTGCTAAACATATGTGCCATAACCTAACTCCATCTACTGATATAGAAGACATTAGGATAAACCAGTCACATACCAGTGATGGCTTACGCCGTATTTTCCAAAAAGGAAGTATCTCTTTTTCAGGTATCCGGGATGTACGCGCATCCCTGAAACGTCTTTCTATTGGAAGCGTACTTGGCATGGGAGAATTACTTGCTATTAGTTCTTTATTAGACGTAGCTGGGCGCGTAAAAGCTTTTTCCAGGAACCCAGACACAGATGCGCCAGAAGATTCACTAGATGCCTTTTTTTCTGCATTAGAGCCTCTAACGCCACTTAATAATGAATTAAAACGTTGCATTATTTCCGAAGAAGAAATCAGCGATGATGCAAGCCCTGGCCTTAAAAATATACGCCGCCAGATGCAGCTTGCAAACGAACGGATAAGAAGCCAGTTAAATTCTATGGTAAACAGCCAAACTACCCGTACTTACCTACAGGAAAATGTTGTTACTATGAGGAATGGAAGATATTGTATTCCTGTAAAGCAAGAATACCGTGGGCAAGTCCCTGGCATGATCCACGATCAATCTTCCACTGGTTCCACCTTATTTATCGAACCTATGGCGATTGTAAAACTAAACAATGACCTAAAAGAATTTTCCTTAAAAGAACAGGAAGAAATTGAAAAAGTCCTTTCTGAATTAAGTAATTTAACCGCGGCCCATATAGAAGAAATAGAGGAAGATTTCCACTTGCTTACCCAATTAGACTTTATTTTTGCAAAAGCTTCCCTCTCCCGTTCTTATCATGGAAGCGAGCCTATTTTTAATACAAAAGGCATTATCCGCCTTAAACAAGCAAGGCATCCATTGTTAGATGCAAAAAAGGTAGTCCCTTCTGATATCCATTTAGGTGAAGACTTTAGCCTTTTAATTGTTACTGGCCCAAATACTGGCGGAAAAACAGTATCTTTAAAAACGGTTGGCCTGCTTACCTTAATGGGACAAGCAGGGCTGCATATCCCCGCATTTGATGGCTCTAAACTTGCTGTCTTTGAAGAAGTTTATGCCGATATTGGAGACGAACAAAGTATAGAGCAAAGCTTAAGTACCTTTTCTTCCCATATGACAAATATTGTATCTATCTTGGAAAAAGCAGATTATAAGTCTTTAGTACTTTTTGACGAACTTGGTGCTGGTACAGATCCCACAGAGGGTGCCGCGCTTGCTATTTCTATCTTATCTTTCCTTCACAATATGCAGATAAGGACTATGGCAACCACCCACTACAGCGAATTAAAATTATATGCCCTTTCCACAGAAGGAGTAGAAAATGCTTGTTGTGAATTCAATGTGGAGACCCTCCGCCCTACTTACCGCCTATTAATTGGCATCCCGGGAAAAAGTAATGCGTTTGCTATTTCAAGCAAACTTGGGCTTCCTAATTTTATTATTGAAGAAGCAAAAAAACATGTTACAGAACAAGATATTGCCTTTGAAGATGTTATTGCCGACTTAGAAACCAGCCGGATTACTATTGAGCAAGAACGAAAAGAATTAGAACATTATAAGGCAGAAATAGAAGATTTAAAAAAGAAGCTGGAACAGAAACAAGAACAGTTTGATAAGCAAAAAGAACGGATTCTACGTGAGGCAAATGAAAAAGCAAGAGATATTTTACAAGACGCAAAAGACTATGCAGATGAAACTATACGCAAATTTAATAAAGGCCTTTCTGGTAAAGAAATGGAACAAGAACGAAACAAAGTACGTGAAAAACTTTCTTCTGCCAATGAAAAATTAGCCTATAAAACTAAAACAGTGAAGAAAAACAACAAAGCCGAAGATTTCCACATAGGAGATGCCGTAAAAGTATTATCCTTAAACCTTACTGGGACAGTAAGCACATTGCCAAATGGGAAAGGAGACCTCTTTGTGCAAATGGGAATCCTCCGGTCACAAGTAAATATAAAAGATTTGGAACGGATTGATGAGCCAGTTATTACTGGGCCAAATTTATCCCGTACTTCCTCTGGTAAAATCAAAATGTCAAAAACAGCAACTATTTCACCAGAAATTAACCTAATTGGTAAAACAGTAGACGAAGCACTGTCTGTCCTAGACAAGTATTTAGATGATGCTTACCTATCCCATTTATCACAGGTACGGGTTGTACATGGCAAAGGCACTGGGGCACTCCGCCAAGCAGTCCATTCCCATTTAAAACACCTAAAAAATGTAAAGTCATACCACCTTGGTGCTTTTGGAGAAGGCGATGCCGGCGTGACTATTGTTGAATTCAAATAATCTTTATTTGTATGGGAGGAATTATGGCTGTAAAGCAAAAAATATTAATTGTAGATGATGATGTCAATATTGCAGAACTAATTTCTTTGTATCTACTAAAAGAATGTTTTGATACAATGATTGTAAACGATGGGGAAGAAGCTCTTTCTGTTTTTCCTACTTACCAGCCAAACTTGGTATTACTCGATCTTATGCTGCCAGGCATGGATGGCTACCAAGTCTGCCGGGAATTGCGGAAAGACTCCTCTGTCCCAATTATTATGCTTTCTGCGAAGGGTGAGATCTTTGACAAAGTATTAGGGCTGGAATTAGGCGCTGATGACTATATTATCAAACCTTTTGACTCTAAAGAACTTGTAGCTAGGGTAAAGGCTGTTTTGCGCCGTTACCAGCCTACTGTACAAGAACCAGAAATCCCCAAAGGGAACTATGTAGAATACCCTGATTTAATTATTAACCTTACCAATTATTCTGTATTATATAAAGGCAACTCTGTAGAAATGCCACCTAAGGAATTAGAGCTTTTATATTTCCTTGCCTCTTCCCCCAACCAAGTGTTTACTAGGGAACAGCTTCTTGACCATATTTGGGGCTATGAATATGTCGGGGATACCCGTACTGTAGATGTACATATTAAAAGGCTCCGCGAAAAAATTAAAGACCATGATAATTGGAGCTTATCTACAGTTTGGGGGATTGGCTATAAATTTGAGGTGCGCACAAGATGAGAGGGACCGTTTACACCAAATTTATTATTGGCTACCTTCTTTTTGGGCTATTTAGCTTCCTTACCATTGCTATCCTAACTTCTAACTGGACTTTTAAACATCTGGCAAAGGAACGTGCTCAAGAGCTCTATAATGAAGCAAACTTAATTGCCAACCAATATGGTTCTGAATACTATAATAACCAAATGACCCGTTCTGAGGTGTCCATTCAGCTTAAGGCTGTGGATACCTTTTTGAACGTACAAATTTGGATGGTGGATACAGAGGGAAATATTATTATTAATACTAGGGACTCTTCTCTTACTACCTCGGCAATCCCTGATTTTGATCCGGCGTTTATTGGAAGAAGCCTGTACCAAATTGGTTCCTATTATAATATGTTCCCAGAAGAAATGATTACGGTATCCGCCCCAATTACTTCCAATTTTAGGACTAGGGGATATATTATTATCCATTCCTCTATCCGATCTTTAAAAAGCGCGAAAGATGCCTTATTAAATATTTCTTATATTACGTTACTTGTAATATTCCTTTTATCCTTAATCTTTCTTGTGGTATTTACTATTATTATCTACCGCCCACTTAAAAAGATTACGGCTGCCGCCAATGCCTATGCTGCAGGCGATTTAAAATATAAGGTAAACTGCCATAGTAATGATGAAATGGGGTATCTGGCTGCCACGCTAAACTATATGGCACATGAATTAAATAAATCAGAAGAATACCAAAAAAACTTTATTGCCAATGTCTCCCATGACTTCCGTTCTCCGCTTACTTCTATTAAAGGCTATGTGGAAGCAATGAAAGACGGGACAATCCCCTATGAAATGCAGGAAAAGTATTTAGATATTGTTATTTTTGAAACAGAACGGCTGCGGAAACTTACAAGCAGCCTTCTTACCTTAAACTCCTATGACTCACGTGCCGTATTATTAGATATTAGTACTTTTGATATTAACCAAGTCATTAAAAATACTCTTGCTGCCTTTGAAGGCATTTGCGGCAAGAAGAAAATATCTTTTGTGCTCACTCTAGATGAAAAGGTTAAGCTGGTTTCTGCTGATATGGGGAAAATCCAGCAAGTCTTATATAACCTTATTGACAATGCCATTAAATTTAGCCACAATAATTCTTCTATAAAAATTACTGTAAGTGAGCTAAATGGAAAGGTATTTGTGTCTGTGAAAGATAGTGGGATTGGCATACCAAAAGATTCCATTGGGAAGATCTGGGATCGGTTTTATAAAACGGATTTATCCAGAGGAAAAGATAAGAAAGGGACTGGGCTAGGGCTTTCTATTACAAAAGAAATTATCCAGAGCCATAATGAAAATATAGACGTAATTTCTACAGAAGGGGTTGGGACAGAATTTATTTTTACACTTCCAAAACAGAAAAATTAAAAAGGGATCGGAAAATTTCCGATTCCCTTTCGCTTTATTCCCTCCACTGCAACCGATGTAACTGTCCTTCTGTCTGCATAGCCAAAAACTCATGCTGGCGCAATGCCTCATATAACAAAACCGCTACCGAATTTGATAAATTTAGCGACCGGATTTCTTCTTTCATAGGTATCCGCACTGAGGTTTCTTGGTATTGTAACAAAATTTCTTCTGGTATCCCAGCACTTTCTTTTCCAAACATAAGATAGGCATTATCTGGATATTCCACTTCTGTATATAGTTTCCTTGCCTTTGTAGTTGCCATAAATAAAATAGCCTCTGGGTTTTTTTGGAGAAAATCTTTAAAATTCTCATAAACTGTTACATCTAAATCCTTCCAGTAATCCAGCCCAGCACGTTTTAATTCTTTTTCTTCTAAACGAAAGCCAAGCGGTTTTATTAAATGCAGCCTGCTCCCTGTTGCTACACAAGTCCTGCCAATATTTCCTGTATTAGCAGGAATCTCTGGCTCCAATAATACAATATTTATCATTGTCTTTCCTCCAAACGTTTTACAAAACGTTCTAAGCGTCCCAAAGCACGCTTTAAGTCTTCTAGGGAATACGCATAAGAAATCCGCAAAAATCCTTCTCCACAGCTTCCAAATGCTGTTCCAGGCACAATCGCCACTTTTTCTTCATTTAACAGCCGAGTTGCAAATTCATCTGAAGTAAGCCCAAATTTCTTAATACATGGGAACGCATAAAATGCCCCAAATGGCTCAAAGCAGGAAAGCCCCATATCACGCAAGGTATGTACTAAATATCTCCGCCGTTGGTCATAGGATTCCCGCATAATTTGAATATCTTTATCCCCATTTTTTAATGCCTCTACCGCAGCATACTGGCTATTGGTCGGCGCACACATAATGGCAAATTGATGGATTTTTAACATTTGCTCCATAATTTCAGCAGGCCCTGCCGCATAGCCTAAACGCCATCCTGTCATAGCATAAGCTTTTGAAAACCCATTAATTAAAATTGTCCTTTCTTTCATCCCTGGAAAAGATGCAATAGACACATGAGGCGTGCCATAAGTTAATTCTGAATAAATTTCATCTGACAACACCAAAATATCTTTTTCTATAATAACTTGCACAATTTCCTCTAAGTCTTTTCTTTCCATAATTGCGCCAGTTGGGTTATTTGGGAATGGAAATACTAATACCTTTGTTTTCGGCGTAATATGGGAAAGAAGCTGTTCTTTTGTCAGCCTGAATTCATTTTCTTCTTTTAATTCAATAATAACAGGAGTTGCCCCCGCCAATACTGCACATGGCAAATAAGATACAAAGCTAGGCTGTGGGATTAAAACCTCATCACCAGGGTTAATTACTGCCCGGAACACAAGGTCAATCGCTTCGCTCCCACCCACTGTTATAATAACTTCTTTCTGGCTGTTATACTGGATTTGGCTGCGCCTAGCCAGATAATTACAAATCTCCTCCCTTAATTCCTTTAGCCCCGCATTTGACGTGTAAAAAGTCCTTCCTCTTTCCAAAGAATAAATCCCTTCCTCACGGATATGCCATGGCGTATCAAAATCTGGCTCCCCTACCCCTAAGGAAATCGCATCTTTCATTTCACTTACAATATCAAAAAATTTTCTAATGCCCGAAGGCTCTATCCCTATAATTTTATCTGATAAAAAATTCCTCAAGGCGTCACCAACATCCTTTCATCCCGGACACTATCTACTAATATAGTACCATGGTCTTTATATTTCTTTAATACAAAATGTGTTGCTGTACTTAAGATTGCATCCATAGGCGCAAGCTTGTCAGAAACAAATTGTGCTACTTCACGCATAGTCCTTTCCTCAATAATTACAGTAAAGTCAAACCCGCCTGACATTAGATACACAGCATTTACTTCTGGGAAATTATAAATACGCTCTGCAATTTTATCAAAACCTTGTCCCCTTTGTGGCGTCACTTTTACTTCAATAAGGGCTGTTACTTTCTCTTCCCCAGTATTATCCCAATTAATTAATGTATGGTAGCCGCAGATAATTTTTTCTTTCTCCATATCAGCAATTTCATTTGCAATGGCTGTTTCTGGCTCACCAAGCAACAATGCCAAATCCTTTATATCAATCCTGCTGTTTTTTTCTATAACAGCTAAAATTTTTTCTCTCATACTTAATTGTCCTCTTCTCCTAATTCATTCATTTTTGGCAGTTCTAAGAAACGCTTTTCTTCCCCATTTAATAATACTCGTTCACTTTTATCTGTTAAAACGCCTATTACAGTAGAAGGGATCCCCGCATTTAAAAGCTCCCATTTTAATTGCTCCCCATGTTCTACTACTATTAACAGGCTTCCTGCTGATGGTAGTTTATAAGGGTTTTTATGATAAAGCTCACAAATTTCTATTGTTTCTTGTTTTATTGGAATATCCTTTGCCCTTACTTCTAAACCTAGGCCTGCCCCTTTTGCAAGTTCCCAAAGCGTCCCAAAGATACCACCTTCCTCTATAGGAAGCATGGCTTTTACACCATGCTTAACCGCGACTAAAGCCTCTGGTACAACAGATATATACTTCAGCAATTTCTGTGCATTGCCTAAAAATACTGGGGTAAAATGGCTTAAAAGCTCCTTCTCATACTTCCTTGCAAGCAATACTGTGGATTCTATTGCTATCCATTTTGTAAGTAAAAGTTCCTGCCCTGCTTCTATTTTATAATAAGGTTCTTCTGTTTTAACAGCCCCTATTCCATTTAACACTAAATATGGCGCATATACAAATGATGACGATTCTATTTTCCCTGGAACTAAAGAAATACCAAGTTTTTCTGCTTCTTCTTTTAAAGAACTCATTAACGCCTTTAAATCCGATTCCATAAATGCCAAAGGGCACAAAAGTTGAACCTGTACCGCCACAGGTTTTGCACCCATGGCAGCACAGGCATTCACCGCCCGGTGAAAAAGAATTTTACCTGATATATCCCTATTATAGGGTGATGAATCCCATAAAAGAAAATCTGCCTCAGAAGAAACTATTGTATATGGTTCCCCAGTTTTAAATATATTCCCTATTCTTCCCAGCCCTACCCCAGAAACGATATTTTCCTTCCTAGTTACTATTCCTTTTAATACAGAACGCTCCCAAACAGGCTCTGATAATTTTCCTTCCTTCATACCCCTATCCTATCTTTCCTAATCTTTATCCCACTGGTTGGACACTATCAAATGGATAACTTGGTTGGTTCCCATTATCCCATGGATACTGTTGTACACCTGGATAATTTGTATAATCTCCCGGATTACTTGGCTGATTGCCACTATCTGTTGGGTTGCCCGGCTGTACGCCTGGCTGGTTCCCACTATCTGTTGGGTTGTTTGGCTGTACGCCTGGCTGGTTCCCACTATCTGTTGGGTTGTTTGGCTGTGCACCTGGCTGGTTCCCGTTGTCTGTTGGGTTGTTTGGCTGTGCACCTGGCTGGTTCCCGTTGTCTGTTGGGTTGCTTGGCTGATCCCCTGGCTGGTTTGGCTGTGGTTCTGATGGGACTACATTAACTGCTGGTACATTTGGATCTCCTTCTGGTGTAGGTTCCTCTGAAATTAATGTGCCTGGGCCTACCGATACATAATTTGGCGCAGGCGCATAATAACTGGAATTTACCTGCTCCTTTGAAACTTGTTGCCCATCTACATAGACATACTTATACAATTCTGCCCTATATCCAGTATGGGAACCTTGCGTCACTTTCCTTGCCCCCTCTGGCAAAGATGGATCTTCTTTTATTACATCTTCTGGTGGGCTAATTACTTGGATTACCACGCTTTTATACTCTATTTTCCGGTTTGCTGGCCTTTCATCCATTCCATAAATATTAAAAGTCACATGTTTATCCTTTGTATATCCTTCAATATAGATTGGGGCATTTGTGTTATTTGTAAAAATAAAGTCCATTCCACTGCTTTCTGCTACTGCTGCATCAGAAGAAAGTGGGACATAAGCTACCGTTAAACCATGGTTATACCGTTGGTTGACTTCTAGTTCCGACAACAAAACAGCATTATACAAAGTAGTGGATACTTGGCATACGCCACCGCCATAACTGTCTACCAACATTCCATTAAAATAAGATCCTGCTGGGAAATACCCATTTTCTGCTGAAAAAGGAACCATATACTCTAAACAGGAAAACTTTTGCCCCGGCATAAGAATTGCCCCATTAATTTTCTCTACTGCCACATCAATATTTTTACATCTAGAAGAACTAGAGGATGTATAAGAGGTAGTATACGCCCCCATTGGCACAGCCCCTATTTTTTCACATTCTGCCTTTGTAATGGTAGGGTTTGTAACCGTCCCTACTAATGCAATGGTACAATCCTCATAATTCCATTCCTTTGTTAAATATTCTTTTACAGCCAATACAGAAGCTTCTATATCTACTGTGCTCCCCACTTGTTCTGGCGTAATCGAAAACCCTTCTTCTGTTTTTTGCATTACTGCATCTACTGCTGGGCTTTCTAATATTGCATGGTTAGACTCAATCCATGCTTTTATTTTAGCCTCATCTACAGAAAATTCTAATGAAAAACTCCCTCCAGAATTCGTAATGTCTTTTTTTGTTTTATATCGGTATATCACATTCCCTGATCTCCCAAGACGGTCAATTTCATCAATTACCTGCGGGTTTGCCCATGTTAAACCAGTATCGCCTATTAATGCCTCTATTTTTTTATCACTTCCTTCTAGTGATAAAGTAATCTTTTTTGCCAGCAATCCTTCTATATAAGCCTCTACTGCTGCCTTTGCCTCTTCCTTTGTCATGCCGCCGATTTCTACCGGTCCTACCTTTATGCCATCATATACTGCTGTTTGGATTACTTCTTCTGCACACACCGGATATGTCGCCTGGATAATTGCTGCTGCACCTAGCATAATTGCTGCCGCGATTCCATACGCATGATTCTTATTCATACTCTGCCTCCATACTTTCCTTACTATCTTAATTAAAACTTGGCATCTCATCAATTTTCCTTAAGAGTTGACGCCACAACCAATTTCAGTTATACTTCTATTGTAATGCGCCAAGCATCATCGGAAGTATCATAGAAATAACTAAAAGTGCGATGATGACTGCAGATATTATCTTTTTTGTTTTTGAGTTATTAAAATTCATATAATTCACCTCTTTCATGATTGGAGAAATAGTTATGCGCTTTCCTACTTTTTTTGCAATATTTGTCACTTTTTTAGTTTGGCTCAGCATCAAACTACGTAAAACCAATAAAAAAGACGATTCCTTTTGGCAGCGGGAAGCTGAAGCCAACAATGTCCGCAAACAAACATTAGACAATCTTGATTATATCACAATTCCAATAGATTCCCTACCCTTTTTTTATGGAATTGATAAAAATCTAGAAGAACTGCAAAATACAATTACTTCACTTTCTTCCTGCACCATTGTAAACTTAAGCAATTATACAAATACGGAGCTAAAACTCATGTACGGCCCAGGAAACCTTGCCGATCTTACGGAATATGACCAAAATTTCACTCTTCTTGTCCGTACACTGCATAAATGGGGAGAACAATTATCCACCCTTGGATACGAAAAAGAAGCAATCCAGGTATTGGAATATGCTGTTTCTATTAAAAGTGACGTCACTGCTGGTTATCTGCTCCTTGGCAAACTTTATCTAAAACAAGGGCAGCCACAAAAATTAGACACATTACTCTCTGCAGCCTCCTCCTTAGATACCCTATTAAAAGACAGTTTAATAAAACAACTAAAAACACTTAAAAAATCATAAGTTTTACGTTTTCCAGGCGGCTTTTTATCTTCTGCCTGGAATTTTTCCATAATTTAAAATAATCCCGTCAATAATCCTAGACGCCTCGCTTTTTGTTAAACTCTCTGCCTGTATCTTTAAATCAATTTTATGGTAATCTAACAACGCATATAAATACTTTACTTGCGCATCGGTAATAGGGCTTTCCTTTTTTACTCGGCAAATAAGCTGTTTTGGGACAAATAAACTATCTATTTCTTTCCCATAACACTCTTCCTTTAGGCAAAAATACAATTCCACAGTTGCCCTTGCATCGTCACAAGCCCGGTGCGCATGTACATTCTTAATATGATAATGCCCGCATAAGCTGCTAAGGCTATAAGATTCCAGCCCTGGCAAAGCCTTTCTCGCAATCTTTAATGTATCCATGCCCAACCGTTCAAAATTTCCTCTTATATTTACAATATTTTTCTTTAAAAAACTATAATCAAAAGAAAGATGGTGCCCTAATAATATATCTTCCCCAACAAATTCCAAAAAATGTGGCAAGGCCTCTTGTATAGTAAGCGCATTTTCTAACATGGCATCTGTAATCCCTGTTAAGCCAGTAATAAAACTGCTTAACTGCCTTCCTGGGTTAATTAACATATCAAATTCGCCTGTAATCTTCCCATTCTCCACAGATACAGCGCCTATTTCTATAATACGCTCTGTTGTTGGGTTTAGTCCTGTTGTTTCAATATCGACTGCAACAAATTTCTCTGCCATGCCTCCTCCTATATTTCTGCCCCTTGGCACAGTTTTTGTAAAAAACACTCCTTGCATCTTGGGTTCCTGGCAGGGCAAATGCCTCTTCCATGGGTAATAATTTGTATATTAAACAAAATCCAATGATCCTTCGGCAGTATCTTCATTAAGTCATATTCTACTTTAACGGGATCATCCTCTTTTGTAAAGCCTAGTTTTTTGGAAATTCTTTTTACATGTGTATCAACCACAATACTTGGTTCATGGTAAATATTCCCTCTAATTACATTTGCAGTCTTTCTGCCTACGCCTGCCAGGCTTATCAAGCTTTCCAGATCACTTGGGACTTCACCGCCATAATTTGTAATAAGTGACTGTGTACATAATATAATATTCCTTGCCTTATTATGGTAGAAGCCTATAGAATGAATATCCTTCTCTAATTCTTTTAAAGAAGCATTTGCAAAAGATTCTAACGTAGGGTACTTTACAAATAAATCTTTTGTTACTATATTTACCCTGGCATCGGTACATTGTGCGCTTAATATTGTAGCAATTAAAAGCTGCCAAGGCGTTTCATAATGTAAATAACATTTATACTCTGTGGTATAATGTTCATCTAACAACTCCAATATCTGCCTAACCTTTTTCTTCGATATGGTTCGTAAAGGCATATAAATCCCCTTTCCGTAATTCTATTACCGCAGCATCATAACTTAGCGGGTTTCTTTTGTTATAATCAAATAGCAAAAATATCTCTTGTTTTTCCTCTGTAAGTGGATGGCAGGAAAAATGCTCCAAATGTGTCATCCTAGCAAGCTGTTTCCCATCAAACCCCTGATAATCTGGTAAATAATATCTTTCCTTTGCTTCTGTTTGATAAAAAGCCTTTATTATCTTTTTATATGGCTCTATACTCTTTGCAAACTCTGGCCTGCTTTTTCTATTTTCTCTTACATATAAATCATAAACCAAACATTCCACAAACTTTCCATATTCTGTTTCTGGCATAACTTTTTCTGCAAATATACGTAATAAATTATAATTCTCTAAACGGTTCTGCTTTTTTTCCTCAAACCCTTGATCCCTATAAAATTCTGCTAAAGCATAATACATAGCAAAAGGAGTTTTAAAATAAGCTTGTAATCTTTTTATACTTGCAGAAAACTGTGCGCTATTATAATAAATTTCCACCATCTCTTCTACGCCTTTTAACAAAATAATATCCTGGTAAGATAACCAATCTGTAAACAGTACTTCATATGGGGGCGTATCATGGAATACAAGCCCATACTCTGCTGTTTTAGAAAGCATGTCTGTCCCTGAAAGCACTTTTAAAAACCCAAGCTGTAACTGGTCTGGCTCCATAGCATACACATCGTTAAAAGACTGGCAGAAACTACCATAATCCTCATAAGGCAGCCCTGCAATTAAATCCAAATGCACATGGATATTCCTATTTTTATGGATTTCTTTTACCACTTGGCTTACCTTTCCTATATCCATAGTACGGCATATTTCCTTTATTGTCTGCCTATTAGTTGACTGTATCCCAATTTCAAGCTGGACTAACCCTGGCCGCATCTGCTGTAACAAAGTAATCTCCGCCTCTGTAAGCAAATCTGCCGCAATTTCAAAATGAAAATTTGTCACGCCATTATCATGGTTAAAAATATACTGCCAAATAGCCATTGCATGTGTATGCCAGACATTAAACGTCCTGTCCACAAATTTGACTTGTTTTACTTTTCTATCCAAAAAAAATTGCAATTCTTTTTCTACTAATTCTAAATTACGGAACCGCAGCTTTTTTTCTACAGAAGAAAGGCAATAACTGCAAGAATATGGGCACCCTCTACTACTTTCATAATAAATAATCCGATTTTCGAACTTTTCCATATCCTCGTAAGGAAATGGCACTTCTGAAAGTGCAAGAAGAGGGCCCTGTTTATTTTTATGGATTCCTTTATTATCTTGGTAAACTAAGTTTTGTACCTCACATAATGCCCGGTTCTTCGTTATATAATGCTCCATTAACTGCAAAAAGGCCTGTTCTCCCTCTCCTACCATTACCCCTTGCAAATATGGATGTTGTTTTAACAAAGCTTCTGCCCGGTAAGACACTTCAGGGCCGCCAAGCCAAATTTTTGTATCTGGCAATACCTTATAAATTTCCCTTATTAAAACTTCCACTATTGCAATGTTCCAGATATAACAAGAAAATGCAACCGCATCTGGATTTTTCCTATATAAATCAGCAAGAATATATTCTATATTGTGATTAATAGTATATTCTGCAAGCTCAATATGTTCCTTATATTGCTGGCAATATGCTTTTAAATCATAAATTGCCAAGTTAGAATGGATATATTTGGCATTGATCGCTGTTAATATAAACTTCAATTAGGCCCCACCTCCACGTGAAACAGTATAACACATTTTATTTAAAAAAACTATACAGGAAACTATTGCATTTTTAGCCACTTTATGTTATAGTTATACAAGCCTTATAAATAAGCCGGCGTGGCGGAACTGGCAGACGCACAGGACTTAAAATCCTGCGGGATTAATCTCCCGTACCGGTTCGATTCCGGTCGCCGGCATAAAAAAACATCACATTTTCAGTGATGTTTTTTTTATTCTTTATACTTCAAAAATCAAATCCCCATAAGATGGCATTGGCCACGCTTCTTTATCTACTAACATTTCCAATTTATCCACAGGTGCCCTTAATGCTGCCATAGCAGGCATTACAATATCTTTATACGCATATGCCATATCCTTGCCGGCTTCCTTTTGGGACGCTTCTGCTACAGCCTTCTTTAACACAGTAAGTGCTGTTTTCGTTTCTGCCAGCAGGTCTGAAACTTCTATTAATAATTCTTTCTGTACACTTACATTTGCCGCTTCACATGCTGCTTTTACTGCACTTAAAGAATTTGCCAATGTAATTGTATATTTCACTACAGCAGGGATAATCTGTTTTGTTGCCATATCTATCATTGTTAATGCTTCAATATTAATGCTTTTTGCATAAGTCTCATATAAAATTTCTTCCCTAGACTCTAATTCTGCCTTAGTAAAAATACCAAACTTTTCAAATAGGCGAATCGATTTTTCAGTAGTCAAAGTTGCTGTGGCATCTACCATCGACTTAATATTTGGAAGCCCTCTCCTTTCTGCTTCCTTTACCCAGTCCTCTGAATACCCATCTCCATTAAATACAATTCTTTGATGTTCTGTCATATACTTCTTAATTAAATCATGGACAGCCATATCAAAATCCTCTGCTTTTTCTAGCTCATCTGCCGCCTCGCAAAACGCCTCCGCTACAATGGCATTTAACGTAGTATTTGGGCTTGCTATAGAGTCAGAAGAACCTACCATGCGGAATTCAAACTTATTCCCAGTAAAAGCAAATGGCGAAGTCCTATTTCTATCTGTAGCATCTTTATCTAAATCAGGAAGGGTAGATACGCCAGTCTGTAATTTTCCACCATGTAAGCTATGCGTAGCTTCTCCTGTTTCTACCAACTGTTTTACTACATCTTCTAGCTGTTCCCCAAGGAACATTGAAATAATAGCAGGAGGTGCCTCATTTGCGCCTAATCTATGGTCATTCCCCACATCTGATGCGGACTGGCGGAGCAAATCTGCATGTCTGTCAACTGCCTTCATAATACAAGCTAACACTAATAAAAATTGGATATTCTCATTTGGCGTATCACCAGGATCTAACAAATTTACGCCATTATCTGTAGTTAATGACCAGTTATCATGTTTGCCAGAACCATTTACGCCTGCAAATGGTTTTTCATGGAGCAAACATGCCATACCATGGTGTTCTGCTACTCTTCTCATGGTTTCCATAATTAACTGATTATGGTCAACTGCTATATTAGCTGTTTCATAAATTGGTGCTAACTCATGTTGTGCTGGTGCTACTTCATTGTGTTGTGTTTTCGCTGTTACGCCAAGTTTCCACAACTCAATATTTAAGTCTTTCATATAGGCACCTATACGCTCACGGATTACTCCAAAATAATGATCTTCCATCTCCTGCCCTTTTGGGGCTGCAGCACCAAACAAAGTACGTCCTGCATAGATTAAATCTTTTCTTTGTAAATATTTCTTCCTATCTACTAAAAAATACTCTTGTTCTGGGCCTACAGAAGCTGTAACCCTAGTTGCGTCTGTATTGCCAAATAAACGCACAATACGGAGTGCCTGTTCATTAATTGCCTCCATAGAACGAAGCAGTGGTGTTTTCTTATCTAAAGCTTCTCCTTTATAAGAACAAAATGCTGTTGGGATACAAAGAATTGGCCCTGTGCCACTTTCTTTTACAAATGCTGGGGAAGTACAGTCCCATGCCGTATAGCCCCTAGCTTCAAAAGTTGCCCGTAACCCACCAGACGGAAAAGAAGAAGCATCTGGTTCACCTTTAATCAGTTCCTTACCGGAAAATTCCATTAACATCTTTCCCTCTTCATCTGGATGGGTTACAAATGAATCATGTTTTTCAGCCGTAATCCCCGTTAATGGCTGGAACCAATGGGTATAATGTGTAGCACCCTTTTCTACTGCCCAGTCTTTCATCGCTTTTGCTACTACATCTGCCGCAGCCAGGGACAATTCCCCGCCACATTCCATTACTCTCTTTACCTCTGCAAATACCTTTCTTGGCAGGCGTTCTTTCATTTTACCAAGAGTAAACACATTTTCCGCAAAAATTTCCTCTACATTTAATTTGCTCATACTTTCTCCTCTCCACTCTTTTCCTTAAGCTAACAAATATTACTGCCATTCTTTCAAGCACCTGTCTGCTTCCACTATATTTTCTTTAGATGCCCATGTGCATAAAAAAAGGCGTTCTGATAGCAAGCTATTAGAACACCTTTGTTCAACCACGGTTTTATGGATAGCAAGTAATCTTGTTATCACTATGCAATTAAGATACATCAAAATCAACAAAATTGCAAGCATTATTTTTAAAAGTTTCTATTTTTGCTCCTCTTCTGGCTCAATCCGTTTTGCCTGTACCACAAAACGCCCGTTATTGCTGCCTGAACATGTCGATAGTGTCATAATCTTATCATCTGCTGACACCTCTACCCCTGTATCATAAAGAGACAACCCTTTCATCCGATCAATATACTCCAAAAAACTTTCTTCACTGCCAAAGTCTGGAATATACACATTACTGCCCGCTGTTGTTGTAAATGCTGCATAAATAGCATATTCATAAGCCCCGTTTTCTGTATAAACCAAAAATGCCGGATAATTTTTAAACATTTGCTCATTTTTATAATAAGCAAGTGTACCAAACATAGAACCATTCCTCATATTATGGCCATAAACAATTACATTCTTGCCTTCCATTCCCTCTTCAATAGCAGCGTCAATAAAAACAGAACCTGCCGCATTTGCTTTTTTATTAAAAGTATGGTGGAGGTAAAAATCATTATCTTCACCCTGCAAAACAGGATAATTAATATTTGTCCCATAAAGAATAATCCATGCAACAGAATCCTCATTCATCTCTTTTAATGTTGCAAAATCCACATAATTCATCTGTGCTTCCTGCTGTAAATTTACCACTGTTTCTTCCTGTAGTCCAGGCTGGGTTTCTGTTATATCCTGCTTTTCCTCTGTTTGTTTTGGTTCTGCTTGCTCTGTTATCCTGGCTGGCGGCTGTGTCGGCATCTGCGCAAACACTAAATTTTCTAAATTATCATATTCTTCTGTACCCTGTCTGTATTCTAAAAATGTAGAAATAAGCTGATAAGCAGAATAACAAAACAACACAACTGCCACAACAATAACCAATCTCCTCGCTATACCTGCCAGCTTCTTTTTCCCCATATTTCTTATGCCTTATTTACCGATCCGAATAACTCCATTTTTTCTTTTACAGTAGCTTTAATTGCCTCTGCGCCAGGAGCTAACAGTTTTCTTGGATCAAAGCCTTTCCCCTGCAAATCTTTCCCAGCTTCAATATACTCCCTTGTTGCTGCAGCAAAAGAAAGCTGGCACTCTGTATTTACATTAATTTTAGCCACGCCAAGAGAAATTGCCTTCTTAATCATATCTTCTGGTATTCCTGTACCACCATGCAATACTAATGGCATCTCCCCTGTTAATTCCTGTACAGCAGCAAGGGTTTCAAAACTTAATCCTTTCCAGTTTTCTGGATACTTTCCATGGATATTCCCAATCCCTGCTGCAAGCATTGTAACACCTAAATCGGCAATTGCCTTACACTCTTGTGGATCGGCACATTCTCCTGCGCCAACTACACCATCTTCTTCACCACCAATAGAACCTACTTCTGCTTCCAAAGACATACCTTTTTTTGCACAGATATCTACCAGTTCACGGGTCTTTGCCACATTCTCCTCTATTGGATAATGGGAGCCATCAAACATAATAGAAGAAAATCCTGCTTCTACACATTTTAAACATCCTTCATATGTCCCATGGTCTAAATGGAGTGCTACAGGAACTGTAATTTTCATTTCTTCTAACATGCCATTTACCATGCCCACTACTGTTTTAAAACCTGTCATATATTTGCCTGCGCCCTCAGATACTCCCAATATTACTGGGGAATTCATCTCCTGTGCTGCAGCAAGTACTGCCTTTGTCCATTCCAGGTTATTAATATTAAACTGACCAACTGCATACTTACCTGCTTTTGCTTTCTGAAGCATTTCTTGTGCTGAAACCAACATACTTTTACTACCTCCATTCATCATTCATCAAAAGTTGTGCCTAAACCTGCCTGGCACATGCTTATTGTCTATGCGCCCATTATATCATTTTCACTGTTAAAAGGGAATAGCATGGAACAAGTTTTTCCTACAAATCCTATTGTATTCTTATTGGTAAGTAATAAATTCATTTCCTGCCCTTTGGAATAATTCTGTCCCATCCTCCAACCCTATTCGATATGCTTTCCGCCCACTAGTATCCAAAAGGACTGCATTGTATGCGTCAAAACCAATAATAAGCCCATATTCCTCCTCAGAAAGCCTTACTATTACTGGCCTGCCGCTATCTACAAAATAAAGTACTTGCCGAAGGCTGCATCCCGTTAAATCTGTTCCCTGGCGCCTTAACCCTTCTTCTATAATCTCTAAAACTGACATGCCGCCTGCTAGTTTCTCTTCACTTCCTGTGCCGCCACTCGCATAACGGAGTAACGCATCTAGTACTTTTGCCAAAGAGCTCCCTTCTGATTCTGGCATAGATATATCCAATAAAATACTGGTATTTCTATTCCCTCTTCGCCAAATATAGTTGCCTTTTGTATCTACTACTACGCCTGCTTGTTCATCTGCAAGGCGTATTGCTTCTGGCACATCTACAAAAAATTCTTGGAGCTTCCCTTTTGCATATACATAATATCCTTTCTCTTCTATTTCTCCATGGATAAGCAATTCCCTTCCCTCTGGATAAATCACCTCTTGTGAATAAGTGACAGAAAGGCTTTTCCCTGTTGTATTAGCTAAAAGATTTATTCCTGTTTCCTTTTTCTTTAATTCTGTCGCTATTGTAGATATGGAAATCCCATTTTTACTAATTGCTGTATTATTTGTAATATAATCGTCCTCTGCCTCTATATATGCCCCTGATTCTGTTTTCTGGAAACGTGCCAAAATAATCCGGTTTTCTTCAATTTTTGCTTCTGTTATATAATATCCCTCTTTATAATAACTTCCTACCTGCCTGTTATTCTTATCCACAATATGCAGGCTTGTCATATAGGTACGGATATCCCCTGATGTAGTCCGTTTAATATCCTCTTCTAACACAGTCCCATACACTAAATCATTTTCAATAAACCCCATTACTTGTATCCTGCCTGTACTAGAAGAAATCATATCTTCTGTATTGGCATCTAAATCCATCTTTTTTATCTGGAATGAGTTAAGGATATCTTTTTCTGGCTGCCACGCAATCATATTCCCGTCTTTATTAATTACATAACTGCCCTTTGTTAAACCTTCTACTAAACATACATATTCAAGGCTAGCCAAGTCAACCGAATACAAACGGTTATCTAATAAAAAGCAAAAATGGCGGCCCGGCGTAATATGGAATAATTCTCCTAGATTTTGCTGTAAATATGCAAAAGATTGTTGATAAGGAAGAAAAAATATTTCTTCTACTATCTGCCCCTCTTTTTTATAGGCATAAAGTGCAACTCCTACGCAGCCTTCATGATAGCCGCGGTTCATATAGCCATATACAATAAAATAAATGTCTCCATTTTCATCTACTTGGACAGGTACAATTTCATGTTGGCCCCATTCATCTCTTACTCCATCATCCCCAATATCCCGAAACGAAAATATACATTCTAATAAATTAGATTGATTATCATATGCCCACAGCTCCCTTTCTGTTGTAAATGCTGTAAAGCGCCCTTCTTTATTTGTAATAATTGGAATCTCCATATTGGATAAGATCCCTAAATTTATCCGGGATGTTGTCACATTTTCGCTAACTGCCCTAAAGTTTTGGTCCATTTTTCTCTCATAGGTTAAAAGATACATACGGTCTGGTGTATAATTAGTCCTGTAAAATTCATTTACATTACAAACTTCTGTTGTGCCATACATATTTTTAATTTCTACCTGATATTCCAAACGAATACTGGTAATATTCCCATTTACTTCCGTAATTGTAGGAATTGGCTCTGTTAAACGGACTGGCTCTAGCTTTCCCCATGTAATCTGATCAAAACTAGAATAAATATCTACATTCCCAAAATTAGTATTATCTCCTCTGGCCCCTGACTCTAAATACATAATTAGGCTTTCTGCTTCTTCTTTTTGAAACGTTTTTTGGCTAAAATCCAAGGTATAAGCTATTTTTTCCTCTATCTGCCCCACTCCCATTTGGATTCTAGTATAATATTTAATTTCCTGTTGTCTCTCTGTAGATAAACAAATAGTTAATAAATATTCCTCCCCTGTTTCCATTAAATTTTCTAATTTTAATTCTGCTGATGCCCTCCCAGCCCTAGAATCCCAATCTGTTATCGTTGTTTTTTCCAACAAACGTTCCTTATCTAAGCTTCTTACTTCATAAGAAATCCCTGTTAAAGAATTCCCATACATATCTACAGAAATCCTAAGCGTCCTATCTTCTGGGACTGGAGTAAGGGAATCCCTCATACTTACCGAATCCATATCTTGCACATAACCGTGGAGCCGGTTAATTCTTTCCTGCCCATATTCCATATATAATACTGGGAGGGAGGCTTTATCCATCTGGATCATTTCTTTTTCTGGTTCCCTATTTTGATAAAAATATACCCCTGCAAATACTACTGCAAACACAAATAACAGCAATGTACTCCTTATTAATAATTTTTTCATACACAATTCCCTTTATCCAACAATTTCCCAAGAGTAGGGCTTATATGGAAAAATTCTTCAATTTCCTTAATCTGTTCTCTATTATCCGCAGCTTTTCCATGAAAAATTCCACGGATTAAAATATTCTTTGGCGTATGTTCCATATCAATAAACTCCAAAAGTTGTGTCCGGTATCCCCTGCTCTCTAAATATTCTGCGCGTATAGCATCTGTTAGCAAAGCTGCCATACGTTCTTTAATAATCCCATATTTTAAGACTGGGCGCAATATATTATTTTTTATCTGGTTATTTAATTCATGTTGGCAGCATGGCACAGATAAAATTACCTTTGCACCCCATGTAACTGCTTTTTCCAACGCATAATCTGTCGCTGTATCACAAGCGTGTAGCGTAATAACAATATCTGCTTTATCTACTCCTTGGTAAGAAGCAATATCTCCTTTTAAAAACTGAAGTTTTTCATATCCATATTTTTCTTTTAAATTGTTACAATGTTCAATAACATCTTCCTTTAAATCTAAGCCAATTACCCGTAAATCGTACTGTTTTAATACTTTAAGATAATAATATACAGCAAATGTAAGGTAAGACTTCCCACATCCAAAATCTAATAATGTAATTTCCCTGCCTTGTGGCAGCTCTGGAAGAATATCTTCCACAAATTCTAAAAAACGGTTAATTTGTTTATATTTATCATATTTTGAATGGACAATCTTCCCTTCTGCTGTCATAACCCCTAAATCCTTTAAAAATGGCACTGGCGTACCTTCTTCCAAAATATATTTCTTTTTCCTATTATGTTCCATATCCCCTTGTTTTCTTTCTGTTTGCTTCTCCTTTGTACGGAAAGAAAACTCTCCCCGTTTATTAGAAAGTATTACTACCATCTCTGTTTCCGTTATAATTTGGCACTGTTTAAATTCTTTCCTAAGTGCCTGTTCTGTTTTTTCTACTGCTTGATCCCTACTTAAATTTTTATGGTATACCTTTGCCCCAATATAACTTGTCTGTTGAAAATATAGGCCTTCACTAATAATAACAGGCCGAAGGCTAATTTTTTTTATTTCCCCTTTCCTCCTTGGGTTACTTAATACTATTTGTATACATGTCTCATTAAAAAAAGAAGCTAATGCTTCACATTCTTCCATTATGCACTCCTCTATTCCCTAATAATAAGTATAGCCATGAAAAGCCTTGCTTTTACAAAGCCAAGGCTTTCATGACTATATTGTAAAGGTTTTATATAAAATCTACAACCATTTTTTCCCTGTTAATTATTAAAGTTTTATTATGAAAATATTTATGGAAGCCTCCATCTTCTGCATTTCCCATTTCTATAACGGCAACGCCTCCGGTACATTTCGTCAAACAATAATGCTTGTATTGCATCTGACAGCCAATTATTACCTTGGCCTGGACGAGGCGGGGGTGGCGGCATGCCTGGTCCCGGCATACCTGGGCGGGGCGGTGGAGGTGGCGGCATACCAGGTCCTGGCATACCTGGGCGGGGTGGCCTTCTTTGCATTGCCTCATATACTTCCTCCATTTCTACCTCTTGCCCTTGTACCCTATCATATATTTTATTGCAAAGCCTTGACAGCATCAATCGATCTGGATATTCATCAAACATCATGCTGCCTTCATATTCTAATTTATCACATTCATCTTCAATTACCGACATAATATGCTGCATTTTTTCTGGGTAAAGCTGCCTTATATACTCATAATCGCGCTGGTTCTCTTCCTCTGCTTCCCATCCATCATTTACAGGAAATGCCATATAATATGGCACTGGAGCCCCTCGTTTTGTCATAACGGGAAGATTTGCAGGCATTTTTTCATTTTCCATCGGATGTACATAATCATTATAAGAAAAATACACCATGCTCACTCCTGACTGTTTTTACAACCAGTATATGCACGGTGTATCTTATTTGTTTCTATTATCTGTGTTTTGATAATTCAATACGTGTTAAAGAACGCTGCAACGCAAGTTCTGCCCTAGCAATATCCAAGTTAGCTTCGTGGGAAGCAAGCCTACGTTCTGCACGGATCTTTGCTTCTTCTGCACGGTTAATATCAATTTCTTCCGGCCACTCTGCCACTTCCGCCATCAATGTTACCTTATCCTGCAAAATAACTGCAAACCCAGCATGTACCGCCGCTTCCCGTGTAACGCCTTCCTCATGGATTTTCACGATTCCCGGCTCCAGTGTCGTGGTAACGGGAAGATGCCTTGCATAGACACCTATCTCCCCTTCTCCTGTATTCATCTCTACCATGGATACTTGCCCATCATAAAAAATACGGTTTGGGGATATAATCTGTAGTTGAAATAATTCAGCCATTTTTTATTCTTCCCTCATTTCCCTGAGAATACGACCCTGCCTATTTACATCTTGCAAGTACATCATCTATATTACCTGCATTTAAGAAATAACTTTCTGGAACTTCATCATGCTTTCCTTCTAAAATTTCCTTAAAGCCCTGTATGGTTTCACTAATTGGGACATATTTCCCTTCCATTCCAGTAAACTGCCCTGCCACAAAGAATGGCTGGGATAAGAAACGCTGTATCTTCCTAGCCCTTGCCACAGTAAGTTTATCTTCTTCTGATAACTCATCCATACCAAGGATTGCTATAATATCCTGAAGTTCCTTATATCTTTGCAGAATTTCCTGCACGCCTCTTGCTACTTGGTAATGCTCTTCTCCAACAATTCTTGGGTCCAAAATTCTAGATGTGGATTCCAATGGATCTACTGCTGGATAAATCCCCAACTCTACAATAGAACGGGACAATACCGTAGTTGCATCCAAATGCGCAAACGTAGTTGCCGGCGCTGGGTCTGTTAAGTCGTCAGCAGGCACATAAACAGCCTGTACAGAAGTAATAGAACCATTTTTTGTAGATGTAATACGCTCTTGTAAAGCACCCATTTCTGTCTGCAAAGTAGGCTGGTACCCTACTGCAGATGGCATACGCCCAAGCAAAGCAGATACCTCAGATCCTGCCTGTGTAAAACGGAAAATATTATCAATAAATAGTAATACATCCTTTCCGCCTTTATCACGGAAATATTCTGCCATAGTAAGCCCTGTTAAACCAACTCTCATCCTGGCTCCCGGCGGCTCATTCATCTGGCCAAATACCATTGTTGTCTTACTGATAACCCCAGATTCCTTCATTTCATAATAAAGGTCATTTCCCTCACGGGTACGTTCCCCTACTCCTGTAAATACAGAATATCCGCCATGCTCTGTAGCAATATTACGGATTAATTCTTGGATTAATACCGTTTTTCCTACCCCGGCACCACCAAATAAACCTATCTTTCCGCCCTTCTGGTATGGGCACAATAAATCAACAACCTTAATTCCTGTCTCCAGCATCTCTGTAGAAGTAGATTGTTCTTCAAAAGTAGGTGCCTGCCTATGGATTGGATAATGTTCTACCTCTTCTGGTGCAGGAAGGTTATCAATAGGGTTCCCAAGTACGTTGAACATACGCCCTAATGTGTTTTCTCCTACTGGTACTGTAATAGGCGCACCTGTTGCTACTGCCTCCATGCCTCTTACCAAACCATCTGTAGGGCCCATTGCGATACAGCGTACTGTATCATCCCCTAAATGTTGAGATACCTCAACAACTAATGTTCCTTGATTCTTTGTTGTTATCTTAATCGCTTCATTAATTTCGGGCAGGTTTCCTTCTGTAAACTTTACATCCAAAACCGCGCCGATAATCTGCGTAATTTTACCAACATTTAACTCTGCCATTTCATCACTCCTTATTCTCGTTAATAGCTTCTGCTAATTAATCGCTTCCGCGCCAGCAATGATTTCTGTCAATTCCTGTGTAATAGAGCTTTGTCTTGCACGGTTATACTTAAGCGACAAATCAGCAAGCATTTCTTCTGCATTGCTTGTCGCAGAATCCATAGCCTGCATCCTTGCACCATTCTCACTAGCAACTGCTTCAATCAGGCCGCCATATATTAGGCTGCATACATATTTGGGAATAATTACATCTAGAACCTCTTCTTCCTCTGGTTCATAATTCATAGGAATTTGACGTTCCTCTGTTTCCTTTGGCGCTTCTATTTCAATCGGAAGAAGCTTTATTAACTTCGGTTCATGGCTTACTGTATTCTTAAAAGAAGTATAGGCAAGGTAAATTTCCCCTATTTCTCCACGGGTAAATGAATCCAAAACTGTTTTTCCTATTTCTCTTGCATCTTGGTAAATAGGCTCATTAATCACATCAGAATAATCTGCACATATCTGATATCCCCGCCTAGAAAGAATATCCTTCCCTTTCCTCCCTATCGCATAAACCTGTATCTCTTCCTTTGGAATCGTCCCATTTGTAAGCAGCTTCGTGATATTGGTATTATAACCGCCTGCCAGCCCACGGTTCGAAGTAATGACAATAACTGCCTTCTTATTAGAATCCCCTTTCCTTAAATAAGGATGGTCAATATTAGAAGACCTCGAAAGCATCTCCGAGACAGTAGCATACATTGCATCTGAGTATGGCCTAGTCTGCTCTGCCTTCGTCTTTGCCTTCTGCAGCTTTACAGTAGAAACCAGCTTCATGGCTTTTGTTATCTGTCCGGTACTTTGTATACTCGTCTTACGCCTTTGAATATCTCTCATTGACGCCATGATATTTCACCCTTTTCTACTTAAATTCTTTTTTGAATTCTGTAATAGCCTTTACTAATGCGTTTTCCGCCTCTTCATCAAGTTGCTTTGTACTCTTAATTTTTGCTGGAATTTCTGCATACTTTGTATCAATAAATTCAAACAATTCTTTTTCAAATCTCTGGATATCTTCTACCTTTATATCCAACAAATATTTCTTTGTTGCCGCATAAATAATAATAACCTGGTATTCTACTGGCATTGGCCTATATTGCGGCTGCTTCAGCATTTCTTTAATTCTTTCGCCTTGGGCCAGCTTTTCCTTGGTATCCGCATCCAGTTCTGAGCCAAACTGGGAGAATGCCGCAAGTTCCCTATATTGTGCCAATTCTACACGGATAGGGGCTGCAATCTTCTTAATCGCCTTAATCTGCGCTGCGCCACCTACACGGGATACAGAAAGTCCAGCGTTTACGGCTGGCCGGAAACCAGCATTAAACATTTCTGTTTCCAAATAAATCTGCCCATCTGTAATAGAAATTACATTCGTAGGGATATAAGCTGATACGTCCCCCGCTTGCGTTTCAATAATAGGAAGTGCCGTTAAAGAACCTCCGCCTAATTCATCTGACAATCTTGCCGCCCTTTCCAATAGCCTAGAATGTAAATAGAATACGTCTCCAGGATATGCCTCACGCCCTGGTGGCCTACGGAGCAATAAAGAGAGGGTACGGTATGCCGTTGCATGTTTGCTTAAATCATCATATACAACTAAAACATCTTCCCCATTTTCCATCCACTCTTCCCCAATGGCACATCCTGCATACGGGGCAATATACTGAAGTGGGGCAAGCTCACTTGCTGTAGAAGCAACAACTGTTGTATAATCCATAGCACCATATTCTTCCAAAGTCTTTACTATTGTTGCAACAGTAGAAGCTTTCTGGCCAATTGCAACATAAATACAATGCACTCCCTGCCCTTTTTGGTTAATAATGGTATCTACCGCTATTGCTGTTTTTCCTGTTTGCCTATCTCCAATAATTAACTCACGCTGCCCTCTTCCAATTGGAATCATGGCATCAATCGCCTTAATACCTGTTTGAAGCGGGGTATCTACTGATTTTCTGGAAATAACACCTGATGCCACACGTTCCACCTGACGGTACTTGTCTGTAACAATTGGGCCTTTGCCATCTATTGGCTGCCCCAAAGCATTTACAACACGCCCTGTCAATGCGTCCCCTACAGGCACCTCAACGACTCTTCCTGTTGTTTTTACGGTGTCTCCCTCATTAATATTCTTAGCACTTCCTAACAGTACGGCACCTACATTATCTTCTTCTAAGTTAAGCACCATGCCATATACTTCTCCAGGGAACTCCAAAAGTTCTCCCTGCATTGCATTTTCAAGACCATGTATACGGGCAATTCCATCAGCAACCTGAATAACAGTACCCACATCGGATACTTCCAGCTTCGTGGAATAATTCTTTATCTGTTCTTTAATAACAGAACTAATTTCTTCCGGTCTTAAATTCATGAAGCCCACACACCTTCTTTCTTTTCAGCCTAAAGCTGTACTTTCATCAAATCTCTGGACATCAATTCCAGTTTATGTTTAATACTGCTGTCAACGACACGATCTCCAATCCGAATTACCATTCCGCCAATCAGCCCTGCATCCACCATGTAATTCATTTCAAAGGACTGATAGCCTGTAGTCGCAAGAAGCCTATCTACAACCGCCTTCTTTTGGGACTTTTTAAGTTCCACAGCCGTTGTAACACTTGCTACTCCAATATGCTTATGCTCCCTGACACGGTCCATAAAAAAATCAAGGATATCAAAAATATCATGAAATCTGTCTTTGCTTACAATTAGCTCCAAAAAGCCTGTCAAATTATCGCTAACTCTGCCCTTAAAGATCTGTTCTATAATCTGAAGCTTCTCTTCCTTTACAATCTTTGGATGCTCCATTAAACGCATAAGGTCCTCATTTTCCTTTAATGCCCCTGAAACTGCCTGGACCTCCTCTAAAAGCGTATCTACTGCATCCTGCTCTAAAGCAAGCTCAAATAACGCATCACCATAGGTCTTGGATACTAATTTTGCCATGTGCTATCACCTATTTCCTTTAAGGTTTCCTCAATCAGGATATCCTGAGTTTTTCCATCCATGGTTTGTGTAACAAACCTGCCTGCCATAGCGGACGCAATCCGAATCATTTCCTTCTTCATATCATCAACGGCTCTTTTTTGTTCCAATACAACTTCGCCGTGTGCACGTTCCAGAATACGGTTTGCTTCTTCCTTGGCTCCATTTACAATTTCTTCTTCTCTCCTCAACGCTTTCTTACGTGCTTCTGAGAGAATTTTCTCTGCCTCTTTATCAATATCTCTTAGCTTTGCCTCATATTCTGCTTTTAATGCGATTGCATCATCTTTATTCCGGCCTGCAGTCTCAATATCATTCTGAATCCGTTCCCGTCTTTTATTTAACATATCCCTTACAGGGTTAAAAAGAAGATAGGACATAAACGTAAACAGAATAAAAATATTGATTGCTAAAAATATAGAATCATGGATTAACTGCAAATCCAAGTCAAATATTCTTTCGACTACTAACATTCTTCAGGTTTCGCCTCCTTCCGGCTTTTCTTTTTTGTAGTTTATGCCTTGAAAGCGAATTATAGTTTGCCAAGCAATGGGGCAACGAAGATTAAAATAATAGCAGTAGCAAATCCATAAAGACCTGTTGTCTCAGCAACTGCCTGCCCTAAAAGCATAGTAGAAGTAATATCTGACTTTGCGCCTGGATTACGGCCTACTGCTGCTGCTGCATGGCCTGCTGCAATACCCTGGCCAATACCAGGCCCAATACCTGCAATAAGCGCAAGGCCTGCACCAATTGCAGAACAAGCTAGAATTAAACCTTCATTCGTGATATTTGACATCATAATTTTGTCCTCCTTAAAATATTAACTATTCATTTTGTTTGCCTTTAATCGGCTATTTTGTCATTTACATAAACCATTGTCAGCATGCAGAATACATATGTCTGGATCGCACCAGAGAAAATATCAAAATACACATGCGCTGCTGCTGGAATACCAATTTGCACAAATATTGGCGTTAAACCATATAAAAGCCCCATCATTACAGTTCCTGACAACACATTGCCGAACAAACGCAATGACAGAGAAAGCGGTACTGCAAGTTCTCCAATTAAATTAATTGGGAACAACAACGCAAATGGCTGAAACAGATTGGTCAGGTGTTTTATCTTATTCTTCTTTATGCCATTAAAATGGATTAATGAGAAGGTAATTAAACCTAACGGCAATGTAACGCCATAATCTGCTGTCGGTGCCCTTAATCCAAGTAAACCAGAAATATTGCAAATCAATATGAAAATAAACACCGTGGAAAGATAGTTGACAAACCGCCTGGCATTTTCACCCATTATCCCTTTTACCATACTGTCCAGCATTTCTACAATCAGCTCTACAATATTCTGGAACACACCAGGAATTTGATCTGGGTTCTTCATTTTTCTGCTGGCACACACAGTAAAAATCATTATTATTACCGTTACAATAATCAAGCTGATATGGGTTGATGTCAAATGGAACGTATGCCCAAACAACTGATATTCCAGAAAATAATGGATAAAGAAGTCCGCCTCTTTTTCTGCTTTCGCAAGAACCATCATTTGCCCCGCCATTGATAACATGCTCACTCTTTTCACCCCTCCTTCATCTAAAGTTTATTTGCCTTTTTATTAAGTAGGCATCTCACGGTTTTCCACCTGTGAGAAATTTATGTGTAACGGGCTGAATATATGCCGCTACTTTAAGGGTCATTATGCCAAGAATTAGCCCTACCAGATGTCCAAGCTTCATTACGCCAGTAAGCACAATAACAGTCAGCACCACTATAGTCCGTATTACATAGGAGCTTATCATCTTCATCTTGGCGCCTCCCTCTCCCACATCCACCGCCTTCTGGACAGAAGTACTAATAGAAAAGGTCATAAATATAGCTAGTCCAATGCCAATTCCCAGTCCCGTTGAATAATATAATTTATCCTTTACTACCATAACACCAAGAATCTCTAAAATTATTCCTGATAACAGTATTCCTAATAAGAGTTCCCATACGGTTTTATTTATATTCCCCATCCTTGCCCCTTTCCTGCTTTTTCTCCCCCTCTATGGAGCTCATTGCTAATATATACGCATTTCTGCCCCCTGCAAGAACACCTAATATTAAAAATACAATGGTGAAAAAACCTGCAGAAAAATGGCTGTCCAGAAATATTCCTAAAAACAGACACATAAAAATAGGAACCATAATCTGTATTCCAAGCTGAGTAATCAACACTAAATTACGGTACGGATGTTTTCCTGATTTCATATTTCCCTCTAATCCCCTATTATATCACGTATTTCTAAATTGTCCACGAATTTTAAATGTTTCCAATTTAACCTGTTACTATTTCCCTATCTTTATACAAGGGACGCCAACAGTACCAACTTACTATGGCGTTCCTTCTTTACTTACTTTATACGTTTAAAAATATCTTTAAGCCCCTTTTTTGTTTCCACTGGATAACTTGCTGATGGTGCCCCATTAATTTCTTCCTTCCATGCAAAATATTCTGCATCTAAATCAAAATCTTCTGCTTGAAATTCTTGGACCTTTTCTAGTACAGGCTGTTCTTCTGCTTTTGGCATGTCAACCTTATTTTTGTATGCTTCTGCCACATAAATTTCTATCTTCTTTTGTTCTTCTGTTAGGCCGCTTTCTTCTATAATTTCATCTATTATTTCTGTTTTTTTAGCTTCTTGTTTTTCCCTAACTTTTGCCACTGTATTTAAACGTTTTTGTTCCTCTTTTTCTTCCTTCTCTTGTATCTTTGCTTTTCCAATTAATTCCAGATAAATCCTACCTTGTTCCATCTGTTCTAGTTGTCCCTTTAGCTCTTTACGGTTAGCACTTAAATAATTTAACTTATCTACAATCTTTTTGTCAATTTCTTCCCATGTCCTTTGAATGTCTTCTCTTGCTTTTGTAACCTCTGCTTCCAATTCTTTTAGTGTACTATCAGAATAAAGAATGGAACCTGCATAAATCTCTTCTGCACTTATAGATGCTTTTTCTACCATTGCATCTGTTTCTTCCTTATATTTCTGTATCCCAAGCTCACGGCTTACTTTTGTTTCTTCATAACGATCCATTGCATTATAGACCTCATGGCTTAAAGATTCTAATAACGCAAATACTCGCTTTTTATCTACGATAATCATATCCTCTCTTGAGGGTATTTTCTCCGCTTTTGCAAACATGACATGAATTTCCCGCATAATCCGTTCCATATCATTTGACATGCGCTTTCCTCCTATCCTAATTCTATCTCACAAAGATATTTCTCCCCGTGTTTGCCTGTGTTTAGTAGTATACCTCATATTTTATGTATGGACAAGCCTCATCATACAATTTAATAATTCTTTTATCTTCATCCAAAAATTCCCGGAAGAAACTCTTCCGGGAACAATACCTGGGCTACAAGGATTCGAACCTTGAAAATGCTGGAGTCAGAGTCCAGTGCCTTACCATTTGGCGATAGCCCAATTTCTATTTGTTTATGCCGCGTAACTTAACGACAAGCTGTATTATACACTATAAGATTGTGTTATGTCAAGTATTTTTTAAATCTTTCTAAAATTAATTTGTATAGGATTACAATACATTTGTAATATGTATTGCATGGAAGCTTTCCTATCATCTGGTGGTAGGCTGGGATTATGTCAGCCATAATCCATATTTAACCTATAGCTAATTTTAAAAAGACTTTATTTTTTGCGCATTATACAACTACCTGGTTCCTTCCTCTTTCTTTTCCAAGATACAGCTTCTCGTCTGCACTGTGTATTACTTTCTCATAATTACTATCTGCCATGCCTGTTGCTATCCCTATTGTAATTGTAATATGGATTTCTTTCCCCGCTGACTTTATTACCATGCCTTCCACATGTTTACGAAGTGTTTCCATAATAGGATAAATCTTATCTGGCGTTGTATTCGGGAAATATAAGATAAATTCTTCCCCGCCCCAGCGGACTGCTAAATTTTCCTTCCCCGCTGTAGTATTTAAACAAGACGCCACCTCAACCAATACTGCATCCCCTGCCTCATGTCCATATGTATCATTCACTATCTTAAAAAAATCAATATCCACCATAGAAATCACATATTGATCCCGTTCATAAATAGGGACAGATTCAATCTTATGTTCAAAAAAACGCCGGTTATACAATCCTGTTAAAGCATCATGGTTCATATTATAACGAAGAGATTCCCACACTTTTTCTGTTTCCTTGGAATAAAAAAATGTTGCTGCCAATACAATTGTTGCCGTTATCCCCATATTAAACATAAAAATAGCTGTGCAATATGGCTCTACTGCGCTTTGCATTGCTGGAAACCTAACCCCAACCACCATAACAATAAATTTCAATATAAACGCTGTAGCTATACCAATTATTTGATATAAAAAGCGTGCATTCCTATAAGAAGGAACCAAATAAAATACTGCTGAAGATAATCCAATCATATAAAGAAAAAAGCCGTAATCCGGTCCAAGTGCCAACTCACTTAAAAAGGAAAACAACAATATTTCAAAATATGTATGTAACATACTTTTCTCAGAAGTATCTTTTTTTAAAACTAAAAAATTAAAATAAAAACCGCTGCTAAACAGATTCAAAGCCACCAATGGCAATACATTCAATATTTGAAAAACGCATAAATAGATTACATGAATTACCAGACACACGGCTAAAAACAACATATTCCTGTTTTTAGTGAACCAGTCAACGATTTTAATAACTATCCCCATACACTTCTCCATCGTTTTATTCCCAATCCATTCCTTAGTAGTCTATCATACAACTGGCTTTATTTACATATAATTACAATTATTATAACAAACCCCCTACAATACTTCAACTGCATTTTTACATTTTCATGCCATTCTATTATATAGTATAACTATTTTCAATGGTTATATTACAATCTGTTGTTGGATCTTTCTTCTTTATTTGTTCTGTAATCTGCTTAATTAAAATAGTTTGTTGCTGTTTACTATACTCATATGGGACCACTAAATCAAAAATAAGGTTTGTCTGGCTATTTTTATTAATCATGCGGAAATCATGGAATTTTAAAATTGGATCTGTCTCCTCTAATATTTGCTTTACTAAAAGTTTATGCTGCAAAACTTTTGCATCTTCTGTTTCTATTGGATCCATATGGATTACCAAAAGGATATTTAACTTCCTGGCAGCTTCCCTTTCTATTTGATCTATAATTTCATGGGATTCTTCTATATCTGCATGGTTTGGTACTTCAGCATGAATTGTTGCCATAATCTTAGAAGGGCCATAACTGTGGACAATTAAATCATGAGTGCCTAAAATCCCATTATAACTTTCTACCAATTCTTCTATTTGATGGCATAACCCAGGATCCACTGCCTCCCCAATTAAAGGCGCAAGCGTATCTTTTGCTATATTAATGCCTGACCAAATTACTAAAAGTGAAACTGCTAAACCTACAAAACCATCAATATTGTATCCACTAACATAACAAAATAGTATAGAGGCTATTGTTGCTGTTGTAGTCATTACATCACCAAAAGCATCTGCTGCTGTTGCTTTCATAACAGAACTATTAATCTTATTCCCAAGCCGCCTATTAAAGAAACCAAGCCATAATTTTATACATACCGATGCTGCTAATATCCCTGTTAAAAAAGCATTAAATGCAATCTCTTCTGGGGACTTAATCTTTTGGAATGAACTTTTTAAAAAACTAAGCCCTACTTCTATTACTAAAAAAGACACAATTAAGGCAGCAATATACTCTATCCTTCCATGCCCGAAGGGATGGTCTTTATCTGCCGGCTTGCTCGCCATTTTCACCCCTATAAAACTAATAATAGAAGAGGCGGCATCAGACAGGTTATTAAAAGCATCTGCTGTTACAGATACACTTTTTAAGATTATCCCTGCGCTTATCTTTACTAAAAACAGAATAAGATTACATAAAATTCCTACCATACTTGCAAAAATTCCATATGCTGTACGAACTTCTGGATTTTCATAATCCTGATAATTTTTAATAAAATATTTTACCAGAAAATCTGTCATAACCCACCCCTTATATCTCTTCATATAACTTTCCATCCTCTAAGCGAAGGATTCTGTCACACATTTCATTAATCACAGCCATATCGTGGGAAATAAAAAGATAAGATAACTTATATTCCTCTTTTAATTCTTTTAACAATTCCAATATTTGTGCCTGTATTGTAACATCTAACGCTGATACGGGCTCGTCTGCTATAATAAACCTTGATTCCAAAATAAGGGCAAGGGCGATACATACCCGCTGCCGCTGCCCGCCGCTTAATTCCCCTGGCCTGCGCCCTGCATATGCCCTATCTAGCCCTACCCTTTCTAACAGATGCAGAACCTTTTCCTTTCGTTCTGCCTTCTTAAGCCTGCCCTGTATCCTCAACGGTTCCTCTAAAATCCATCCAATTCTTTTTACAGGGTTTAAAGAACCATAGGGATCTTGGAATACCATTTGGGGATACTCCGTAAAGTGGCAGATTTCCCCCTTTATATCCTTATTAATGCCAAGGATTGCTTTGGAAAGAGAAGATTTCCCGCCTCCGCTGTCCCCTACTAACCCTACAATCTCTTTTTCATAAATAGTAAAATTCGCATTAAAAATAACCTGCCTCTTCTGCTTTCTTTTCTCTGTATAATACACGTTCAGGTTCCGAACCTCCAACACAGGTTTTTTTTCAAGTATTTCCTTTTTTACAATTTGCTTTCCTTTTGGGATAGACGCCAATAACTTTTTGGTATACTCTTCTTTTGGGTTCTGGAAAATCTCTTCTGGCGTGCCTGATTCCACTATCTCGCCCTGGTACATTACTAAAATCCTGTCGCAAAAATCTTTTACTACCTCCAGATTGTGGGAAATAAATAAAATCCCCATTTTCTTTTCTGTATTTATCTGCTTTAACAGCCTTAATATCTGCCCTTGGATTCTTTTATCTAATGCAGTTGTTGGCTCATCTGCTATCATTAGTTGTGGCTTAAGCACGGATGCCATTGCTATCATTACACGTTGGCGCATCCCGCCAGATAATTGATGTGGATAAGATTGGCACAACCTTTCTGGATCAGCAAGCCCTGCATCTAATAAAGCCTTGCATACTCTCTCTTTCCTTTCTGCTTTACTAAGCCCTGTATGCAAAACCAGTACTTCTTCTATTTGTTTCCCAATCTTCATTACAGGGTTTAACGATGTCATAGGCTCTTGGAAGATCATGGAAATATCCTTGCCTTGTACCATGCGCCTCCCCTCTTTAGAAAGTGCCATTAAATCCTTTTTGTTAAATAAAATTTCCCCTGAAGAAACAGCATCTGGAGGAAGCAGCCCCGCAATACTCAGTGCTGTCATACTCTTTCCAGAACCTGATTCCCCAATAATAGCAAGGATTTCTCCCCGCCCCATAGAAAAAGATATCCCTTTTACCGCCCAATCCACTAATTTAGAGCCTGGTTCTTCTTTTGGAAAGGCAACCTTTAAATCTCTTACTTCAAGCATGTTGTTCACCCATCCCTTCATTTATTAGGCTAAAACCCAATATTAAAAGAATTATAATTACTCCCGGGCAAAGAGCATACCAAGGGGCTGAGAAAAGATACCCTTGTGCTTCAGAAAGCATCCTGCCTAAGCTTGCATCTGGCGGCTGCACCCCTATCCCTAAATAACTCATTCCAGCTTCTGCAAGCACTGCATTATTAAACCCAACCGTAATAGCAGAACATAAAGCAGGCAGGATATTAGGCAGAATATGCACAAACATAATTCGAAAATGGCTTGCTCCCATTAGCCTCGCACTCTTTACATAGTCCAATTCCTTCTGCCCAATAAATTCTCCCCTTACAATACGGGCAAAACTTGGAATAAAAATAATTCCAAGGGCTAAAATAATATTATATGTCCCACTCTCTAAAATACTAATAAAAACTAACGCCAGCAAAATACTAGGAAATGCTGCTAACGCATCATTAACCCGCATTAGCACTTCATCTAAAAGCCCGCCAAAATACCCTGTAATGGCCCCTAACAGCATACCAAAAAAACTGCCGATCACCGTTACAGAGACAGCTACTAAAAATGTGGTCTTAAGCCCTTCTAATACCCGGCTAAAAATATCCCGCCCAAAATTATCTGTCCCCATAAAATGCCTAATCCCTGGTGCCATAAATTTTTCGGAACCGTTCATTTTATTTGGCTCGTAAGGAGTATAAAAAATCCCTATAAGCATTACTCCCAACAATACCAGACTAATTGCCAGCCCAATTATAAATGCTGTATGTTTCTTATATTTCCCCATAGCCAGCCTCCCTATTATGCTTCCCTAATACGAGGATCTACCAGCCTATAAACCATATCTACTATAAAATTTACAATTACCACTGTTGAAGCAATATAGACAATAATTGCCTGAACAACAGGATAGTCCCTATATCCAATAGATGATACTAATAACCTTCCTACTCCCGGGATATTAAAAACCTGCTCCACCACAATACTCCCTGCCATAATATCTGCTATCATCATGCCCAATATTGTAATAACTGGTATAGAGGCATTTTTTAATATATGGATAAACAGCACCCTATTTTCAGGGCTGCCCTTACTATATGCTGTCCTTACATAATTATGTTTTCTTTGTTCCAGCACTGAACTCCTTAGAAATTTAATTACCATAGCTGATTTTGGTATTGCTATCGCCGCAGCAGGCGCGATTAAGTATAATAAAAAACCTGTTATACTTTCTGTATAACTAATGTACTTTCCCGGGGTAAACCACTTTAACAGTAACCCAAATACTAACACTAACAATACTCCTAGAAAAAAAGAAGGCACCGACATTAATACTTGGTTTACTACATTTGCTGCCTTTCCAAGCCTGCTCTCTGCAAATTTTGCCATTAAAATACCAAATGGTATAGAAATCAATAAAACAAAACTAAAACTAATCAATGTAAGTGTTAATGTTACTGGCAGCTTATCCCCCAGCAGGCCACTCACTGGTGTCCGGTAATGATAAGACCTCCCAAAGTCACCTTGGGCAAAATTCCACACCCAGTTCCCATAACGTACCAGAAGGGGCTTATCAAGCCCCATCTCCTTTCGAAATACTGCAACTTGTTGTTCTGTGGCATCCATGCCAAGGACAGATAAAGCTGGATCGCCGGGAATCACTTGGAAGGCAAAGAATGAAGCGAATGAGATAAATAACAATGTAATAATGAGAGTCCCTGTTTTCTTTCCAATCTGTTTCAAGCTACATCCTCCTTCCTTTTTTCTAATCCCTAAAGCCTTTACTAACAGCTAGTTTTTACTTGTTTCAATCCACTCATGGTAGTTAGGAGCAAGACAATTACGTGGATTGCCTCATGGCAAATCCTTGCTATTAATTGTTAAAGTACACACTTGCCATATCCAGCACATAAACAGGATAAAATTCAAATCCATCCAATTTAGGGTTAATAGCAACTAATTTCGCTGGGTCTTGGATATATACAGATGCAGCTTGTTCTGCAAGGATCTGTTGCAGCCTTTGATATTTTTCTACCTTCTCTGCATCATCAATACTTGCCATTGCTTCTTCTAAAACTTTGTCATATTCCTCGTTTGAGAAATTTACAAAATTATTCCGCGCCTCGCTATGATAACGGTCTAGTAAATCCTTTGGCGCAAGATCCGCATCCAGCCCAACAATAGTGCCTTGGTACTGCCTGCCCCTGTAAATATCAGAAATCCATGTTTCCCATTCCACTAAATTAATTTTTGCCTGGATATTTCCCTGCTTTAACTCTTCTACAATCACTTGGGCCGTATCTACATGGAACTGGTAATTAGAAGGTACTGTAATTGTCATTTCAAACCCATCTGAATAGCCCGCTTCTGCAAGGAGTGCCTTTGCCCTTTCTACATCTGGAGAGTAAATATCCTTTGTGCTTTCTAAATAATACTTACTAAATGCAGGAAACATATTACTTCCTATTTCTGTCCCATACCCATCTGCCACCATATCCATAATTTCCTGTGGGTTTACCAAACACGCTAAAGCTTGCCGTACCTTTACATTATCAAACGGCGGCTCTGCATTATTTAAAAACAATGCCTGGACCAAATTAGAAGGCCCCAATAATACTTCCATCTGCCCCTCTAATTCCCTTGCTTGATCACTCGTTAAATATGGATATAAGTCTATAGAGCCGCCTTTTAATTCTAACATAGCAGAATCTGTATTCGCTACAATGCGAAATTCTACTTTATCTAAATAAGGCATACCCTGCTGCCAATAGTCCTTATAGGCTTCCATTACAAAGGCATGCTGCGGCGAATATGACACAAACCGGAAAGGGCCTGTCCCAACCGGTGACTCCCCCTGTTTCTCATAATCCTTTGGGATAATGGCGGCAGTTAGATAACCAATTAGTTCTGTATCCCCACTTTCCAATACTAATTCTACTGTTTTGTCATCAATACGGTTTACCTCCGTAATAACAGAATACGCTGACACCAAAGGAGCCTCCTGCCCTTCCAGCCTGCCAGCGCATCGATTTACAGAATATATAACATCATCTATTGTAACCGGGCTGCCATTGTGGAAGGTAATTCCCTCCCTTAAAGTAAAAGTATACCTCATTCCATCTTCTGAGACTTTAAAATCGCTGGCAACTGCCGGAACTAAATTTCCATCTTTATCAGGCTTCACTAAGCCCTCAAAAATATTAAATAACACTTCTGAAGTTCCTGCCGCATCTGCCATATGTGGGTCAAGACTATCCAAATCCTGTTGTATCCCTACAACTACAGAGCCACCTTTTTGTGGCCCTTTTTGAGGATCTGACGCCGTTGTGGTTACTCCTGTAGTATCCCCTTGCTCACCGCCTGCGCACCCACACAGTACAATGGCCAGTACGTATACTAAAAATAGGAGCCTAAACATTTTAAAAAACTTTGTCTGTTTCATCATCACTCATCCTCTTTTTATATTCTCTCATTATTCAATTGTTCGTTTCATTGTATCCTTTTATACAGAAATTTGCAAGCATTTTTTTAAATATTATATTTCCTGCCAATGAAAAACATTGCTTGCCAGCACTTATTATATTTCCTGCCACCAAAGAACATTGCCTAGATACACTTGTTCATACAAAAAAAGAACTGCTTTTAAAGCAGTTCTTTTCCTAATCGTTTTGATTAACAATACTCATTCATAAATAAATAATTGATCTCTATATATTATATATTAATGAAAAAGGTACTATTTTAATCACGGATTATAATTTTGTTACGTTGGTTGCTTGAGGTCCTTTTGCTCCGTTTACCACGTCAAACTCTACTGCAGCGCCCTCATCCAAAGACTTAAAACCTTCCATGTTAAGCCCTGAATAATGAACGAATACGTCATTCCCCTGCTCGTCAGAGATAAAGCCGTAGCCTTTCTGGTTGTTGAACCACTTAACTGTACCTTTCATTTTGATACCTCCGAAAAATAATGTTTTACTATCCGGCCGTGACTATTGACACATCCGGTTGTGACTTGTTATAGAATAGCACAAACTTTATGACTTGTCAAACAGTTTTCCTATGTCTTTATAAAAATTTTATCACAAAAATAGTTAGAACTGTGTTATTCTATAAATACTTATACTTTTGGAGGTCTAAATTATGTATGAAAACTTTGATTTAACTATGTCCGTCCCAGTACTTTCTGTTACTTTCTTAGCAGTTACTTGTTTTTTATCTGTTACTGTGCCTATACTTGCCATTTACTTATTCCGAAGAAAACTCCATTCTAGCTTCCAAGGGCTTCTATTTGGCATTGCGGATGGGCTTACTTTAGAGTACATGCTTTGCAATATTTTATGGATGTTGCTCCTGCTAATCCCCTTATTCCGCACACAGCCACTTGCTTATATTATTGTAGGGCTTATCCTTGGCTGCCTTATCTTTGAAGGCGGGCGGTATTATATGATTAGCCTTTTACAAAAATACCATGTCCCTTTTAGCGGCTTATTTCTTTTTGCTGCCGGGGTATCAGGCATTAATTCTATTCTCCGTGTTACTGTAACATCATTTGAAAGTTTTGTTATTGCTATTACTATTAATGACACAGGCTTAGAAGTACTTGCTAGGGAGGCCGGGGAAAATGCTGCCGCCATGCTTGAATCTATACAGCCTATGCTGACCTGCCAGCCATATGTATACCTAATAAATGGGCTAGATGTATTTGTCAACCTATTATTCCATATTTCAGCTACTGTATTAGTCTATGCAATATTTACTAAACGGCTTCCTAATTATTTCCTGCCCATTATGATTGGGCTACGTTTTTTATTTGAGCTCCCAGGTTATCTTTATACTTATGGGATTATTACTAATGTCTATCTTGCAGAAGCAATTACCATATTAATTACTGCTGCTACTGCTTATTTTGCCTATCAGACTGCCACTATTGAAATGCCAGATGAACTTGCCACACTTGCCCCTTTGCAAAAACAAGCCTTTCCTGATTTTAATGCCAATATCCGAAAAAATTCTATCCGGGACAATGCTAATATACTTTCCCATAAAAATATTGATGAGGAATAAACAAAAAGGAACCTAAAAAGACTTTCTGTTTTAGGTTTCCTTTTTTATCCATTAAATACTTTCCATTCAATGCGTTTTCTGTTATTTATGCACTCTTTGCTGTTTTTGGATAAAGCAGCCCTCTTATTTGGTTAATTATAATAATAAAAAATGTGCTTAGTGCAAATGCTGCTGCACCGAATAACCCCCTAACAGAACGTTCTAACCCGCCAAGGCCGATTTCTTGCAGTAATTCCCCAATATCTGCTAAATAACAAAAACAGAATAAAAATTCAGCTACTGCGAGTGCCGTCCAAGCCCCTTTTAAATTGGCATTTGGCTCAGTAATTTTCTCTGTTTTATTTTTTACCATTAACCCTTCCATAATATAATAGGTCATATAGATATAAAAAATAGCTGACATGCCATACACTAGTGATATAAACGCCTGCGGCCATTGAAAATAAGTGACTCCACGGATTCCCAGACAAAAAATTAATGACAAAACCGCATGTGTCCTGCTCCTCTTAAAACATGGGCTCCATGGGATTAGCCCTGTTACGCCCCAAATAACCAGCGCATGGCCCACAATATCTGTTATTACATTAATTGCCACAATATCCATTTGTACCCTGTTATCCAAAGAAAGAATAAATAATCCTGCCATTACTTTAATTAAGTCTTTCATCCGCCGTTCTCCTTACCCTGCATAAGCATCAATAAATTGTCCTTTCAAAAAACTTCCTTCTATTAACTTCCGATTTTTCTCATATGGATTTTCTTCTGCATATTTTATCATTGTGCTTGTCGTGCCGCCAGCTACATATGTTTTCCCACACTCTGGGCAGACTGCTGTTTTAAGCCGGACAGATGCAGAAACCAGATCTGCATTTTCCTTGCTTCCCTCCTGCCTGGCATTTGACACATGCATCTGTTCATGGGACATTACCATGGAAGCAGATTTTTCTGGTGCAATATGGCTTGGCGTTTTAAAAGAAACATCTGCCTCATTAGAGCCATCTATATATTTCCTATTTTTACAAGTCTGACATTCCTCAGAAGAACCTACCTTTGTACTCTGTTTCCCTGCGGCACCAATACTACCAATGCCTTCCATTCCATTGATTTTCTGTGGCATAGACATGTATCTTCCATACTCATTGCCAAAATAACCCATTGCATAACCTGATATCCCCATCATAACCATATCCTCCTTCCTATCCTTCTACTCCATAAACTTCGATTTGGGTCAGTGCTGGAAATGGCGATGGATCATCTGCCTTTATCAGCTTTTCCAACTGCACCCATTCTATTCTCTTCTTTTCAAAACAAATTTCCTGCCCTTTTCCTGTTTTTTCAAGTTGGCAAGTAATCGTTGTGCCATCCGAAAATTGTATTGTTATCTCTTTCCACCAGCTATCATGCGGAAAATCTGCCCGCAAATATATGACCAATTTATCTGCTAAAATTTCTCTTCCAAAATTTACGCAAATTACTGCATCTGGGTTTCGATTAATCCCCCATGATCCATATGGCCATTCCCCATGGTAATCATTTGCCTTCCATCCATCTATTGCATTACGTGCAGCAAATACAGCCTCCCCCCTAGTTTCCACATTTGCCGTAGCATGGGGAAAACAACCTGTATCTTTATGCTGGTCATACCGGTTCCGTGCCAAATTCCTATAACTATTTATTTCTTCAGCCCTTGCCTTACGCACAGTTATTAAATGCCTCTCCCCTATAAAACTCCTAGGAGAATAACATACTCTTTTCTCGCCAAATGGAATTTGAAAATTTAAGCTGCCTTCTTTTAGGAAAACCAATTCTTCCCCCAATACATCATCAAGCTGCAATACCACAAAAGAATTTTTTTCCCCTTCTACTACGATCTGGCTGCCTTCTTGGAACTCCCCTTGATATACCAAATAAACCTCATCTTCACCCAGGGCAGAACCAAGAATCATGCCATCTCCCGCCAAAACCTTACAGCTAAGCCTCATATCCACCCTCCCTTCTTATTACCTACTATTTCCTATAGTTTACCCCTGCCTGCCCTATAAGTCAAGTAAAACACTTTTGTACTATTCTAAAATACCTGCCCTTTTTAACTGCTTTTGTAAAATAGGACCAACCAATACAGAAATAATAACCTTTACAACATCCCCCGGCAAAAATGGGATTACACCACTTGCCAACCCTTCCATAAAGGTTAGGTTCATTAATTTTGCTAACCAAACTGTCCCAAATAAATAATCAATCCCTGTCCCTAACGCCATTCCTATTATGTACATATAAATTTTACCACTAAATTTTTCTACAAACCACCCACAAACAACTGCCATAAGTATAAATCCTATTAAATATCCCCCTGTTGGCCCAGCAAGCTTTGTAAAACCAGAACTAAAGCCAGAAAAAACAGGAAGGCCCACCAACCCGACTAATAAATAAATAAGATAGCTAACTGTCCCTTTTTTCCATCCAAGCACAAATACACTAATATAAATCGCTAAATTTGTCAGTGATATTGGTACAGGCGATATTGGAATATTAATAGAAAGCGGGCCAACAATACAAGTAATTGCTGCCATTACGCCAATCAGTGCCAGTGTATAAGTTGATACTTTTTTCATTTTTGCCCCTCCATCTTTAGGCCCCTGCCCATTTCTTTTATCATCTGCTTATCTTCACGGATTGTATTTCCTGATGTAGTAAGCATATTTCCTGTAATTGCTGCATTAGCCCCAGATAAAAATGCTTCCTTCCCAGAATCTGCAAGCAAAACCCTGCCGCCAGCCAAACGAATATCTGCTGTAGGGTTAATATATCGGAATAAACTTATACACCGTAATATTTCTTCTCTCTCTAACTTTTTTCTGTTTTCTAACGGAGTGCCTTTCACTGGGATTAAAATATTCAAAGGAATGGAATCCACTTCCATCTCAGACAAGACAAATGCCATATCTAGCCTATCTTCCCAAGTTTCCCCCATGCCAAGTATCCCGCCTGAGCAAACAGAAAGCCCTGCTTTTTTTGCACGGAGAATACATGTTATCTTATCTTCAAATGTATGTGTCGTACAAATATTGGGGAAGTTCCTCTTAGACGTTTCTATATTGGCATGGTAACGCTCTACGCCTGCTTCTTTCAGCCGTTTAAATGCCTCCTCCTTTAATAGGCCATGTGAGGCACATAGATGTAATTTTGTTTCTTTTGCCAGCCCTTTATATGTTTCTTCCGCCTTTTCTAAATCCGCGCCCTCTAATTCCCTTCCTGCTGTTACTACTGAATAACGCCTTACGCCTTCCTTTTCATTTATTTTTGCATCTGCTATAATCTCCTCTGGCGAAAGAAAGGCATGGATCTCTGCCCCAGTATAGTAATGGCTAGATTGTGCGCAAAACTTACAATTTTCACTACATCTGCCTCCCCTGCCATTTACAATTGTACAAAGATCAATACTGTCCCCACAAAAATATTTCCGTATCTTATCCGCACCCTGGCAAAGCTTTTCCAATTCTTCCCCAAAAAGAAAGGACACATCTTCTTCCCTTTTAAGACGCCTCCCTTTTATAATTTCATCTGCAATTTGTTCACACTTATTCACATTTTCTGCTCCTTCCATATTAATTTTCTATTCCAGTATATGTTAAGAGCATTTAATTGTCAACCTATTTTAAATATTAGTTTACATTTCTTCTTTGTTTATCTAACATCATGCCTAACGTTAATACCATTATTGCAAACATAACTTGAATTCCCATATATGCAATAACATTTTCTAATTTTCCGCCTTCCTTTAAAATAATTTCATCTAATGTCTTTTGGTACCAAAATACTGGTGTAAAACTTCTTAAGAGATATACCGTATAATCTCCCCAATTTGCTGACTCAATGCTCCCCCCAACAAATGGCAAGGCAAATGCCATTAAGTTTGCTGCAATTCCCCTTCCCTGCGCACTTTTTGAAAATATGCCTATAATAAACCCCAGTGCCGTAGAAAACAAACTAATCATCAACAAATTAGCTGCCATAAACAAACCCTGGATATTGTATGCTGCTTCGCCATATAATACAACTGCAGTCCAGAAAAAAAGCATCCACCAAAATAACATTACTAATAAATCCGCCCCCAGATATGTTAAAGCTAACAACTCTGTGCGGACTGGCGCTGCCTGGTGCCTCATAAATAATTCTGTATCCGATGTTACTGATGTTACTGCACTAATTGTCAGCATTACTAAGACCATAAGGACTAATACAGCATACCTATAGTAAATAAAAATTGTTTGATGGTTTTTTCCACCCATATCGGCTGCTAAAAACAAAAATAGAAAAAAAATACCTAAATAAATACTATATAACCAGATCTGTTTTTTTAATACCCGCATATAAAGATCAAATAGTTTCATTAGCAGTAAGCTCCTTACCTGTTATTTCTAAATAGACATCATTTAATGTTGGGCGTTCTGAATATACACTCCCTATTGACACATCTTTTTCTTGTAAAAAATTTAAAATATTTACTAAATTATGTTTTCCATTCCTGGACTTTAACGTTAATTGCCCACTATAATAAGATACATCACATACATTAGGCAACGTTTTTAACTCTTCTAGGATCTCATTATTTAGATGCCATGTCTCAACAGTAATCTTTTCCCCAATCCCTATTATTTCTTTTAATTCTTCCTTTGTCCCTTGTGCAATTACTTTTCCCCGATCAAGCATATATATCTTTCCTGAAAGGATTTCTACATCTTCTGCATTTCTTGTTGTATATAATACAGTCGTGCCTTTTTGGTTTAATTCAATAATTTTCTCCCGGATTACATGTTTTCCTAATAAATCCCCATCACTAACTGGATCGTCCAATAATAAAAGCTTTGGCTTATGTGCGATGCCACAAGCAAAATTCAGCCTTTTTAAAAGATTTTCATTTAATTGCCGCGGATAGAACTTCCAAAAATCCCGCAGCCCCATCCACTCTATTGTCTCTTCTGCACTGCTTGTCCTCTGCTTTCTATCCTTTATATATAAACCACAAAAATATTCGATATTCTCATATACTGTTAATTCATGATAAAGAATAGGCTCTTGTGGTACAAACCCAGTTTCCCGCTTTACTTGGGCCACAAACTCTGGTTTTTTTCCAAATAATTCAATTTCCCCCTTATTTACCTTTGTCAATCCAAGGACAGCCTTTATAATTGTACTTTTCCCACAGCCCCCAGGGCCAAATATCCCAGCTATTTCTCCCTCTTCCAAGGAAAGGTTTATATGATCCACCACATTAATATTCTTATATCTTTTTACCAAGTTCTGTATCCGAATTACCATAGTTTCCCTCATTTCTATGTTACCTTGTATATGTATGGCATACTATATGCTTTTTTAATAGTGTACCTTATTTTTTGCCAGGAATATAGTGATTTCTGTCCCCTTCTCCTTATTTTTTATATGACATTTGTCACCATGGAAAATGCTTTCCATCAGCCTTAAAATATGTTACAATAATGTGCAATTGAAGGGAGCGCCTGTTATGGAAAAACTATATGACAAATTAATCTTATTTTTATGTTGTACTATTTTTTTAATTTCATACAACCTTTCCCTATACACAATTCTTCCTGTTATTGTAGTTATCTCGCTTAATTCACTTATGACTTATTTTGACAATAATGCACTTAACATTTTTTCGTACTTATGTTATGTAGGCTTATGTATCCTTTCACCAAACTTTATCTGTTTTCTTCCTATTATGTGTTATGATATGGTAGGAGAACCTTATCGCTATGTTATTTATTTTGCTATTTTTGCATCCGCAAATGCCCTACATTCCTTTCCGCCATTAACCATTCTAATTCTTATGCTCCTTACCGTGCTTGCTTGGCTCCTCAAAAAAAGGACACTTGCCCTAACCCAAGCAAAACAAGATTACTTTTCTTTACGGGATGAAATGATGGAAAAAGCAGAAATGCTTCAAATACAAAATAGAGATTTACTAGAAAAACAAGACTATGAAATTAGCAATGCCACTTTAAATGAAAGAAATAGGATTGCCAGGGAAATCCATGATACAGTGGGACATTTGCTCTCCAGTTCTATTTTGCAAATAGGTGCTTTGCTTGCTATATGCAAAGATGATTCTATAAAAGAAAACCTTACTAATATTAAAAATACTTTATCTACTGGAATGGACAGCATCCGTTCTAGTATCCACAATATCCATGAGGATTCTTTAGATTTACAAGATAAATTAATGGAACTTACCCATAACTTCACCTTTTGTAAAACAGCTTTCTCCTACCATGTCAACCATGATTTCCCTATGAAAGCCAAATACTCCATTTTATTTATTGTAAAAGAAGCCTTATCCAACGTAATGAAGCATTCCAATGCCACTCTGGTTAGCATTACTGTTTCTGAGTTACCAGGCATATACCAAATTATTATTCACGACAATGGCACTACTTCACAGGGGAACCGCCACGACTCCTCTGGTATGGGCCTGCAAAGCATGATAGAACGCGTTAATACACTTGGTGGGAATTTTTATACAGATACTAGGGATGGTTTTAAAATTTTTATTTCTCTCCCCAAGGAAACCATATCCTAACTACTTTTACTTTAGAAAGGAACATAAAATGAATATTATTTTGATTGATGATGACAAATTGGTCTGTAGTGCCTTAAAAACTATTTTAGAAAGTGATCCTGATTTCCATGTGCCTGTAATCGGGCACAATGGGGCGGAAGCTATTACACTTTATGCTAAACACCGCCCCGACTTACTTCTTATGGATATCCGTATGGCTGGCATGACTGGCATTGATGCTGGAGAAACAATTTTAAAACAATTCCCCCATGCCCGTATCCTTTATTTAACTACCTTTGCAGATAATGAATATATTATAAAAGCATTAAAAATTGGTGCAAAAGGCTATATTTTAAAACAAAATTTTGAAAGTATTATTCCTGCCATTAAAGCTGTAGCAAGCGGGCAAAGTGTATTTGGAGATGAAATTGTCTCTAAGCTCCCCAATATGAGCTGGACACCTGCCACTTCCTTAGATGGTTTTGATCTTACTGAACGGGAAATTGAAATTATCAAAAATGTAGCAGAAGGGTTAAGCAATAAGGAAATTGCCAGCCTTCTTTTTCTAAGTGAAGGCACAGTCCGCAATTATATTAGTACTATTTTAGAAAAACTGGCACTCCGCGACCGTACACAGCTTGCCATATTTTACTATAAACATCAATAGAATAAAAAGAAAAAGGGATTGCTGCCAATACAACAATCCCCTTTTCTCATATTTCTTCTTCCTCTTCTGGATATTCTGTTTCTTCTTCTATTAAATCAATTGTTTCTTCTTCCTCTTCTAAAGATTCCATTAATCCTGCTGCCATTAAACTTTCTGTTGTTCTATAGGCTGGCTCTGCCTGTACAGGTTTTACTGGCATATCATCAAAATCATCGGAAAAATTTACCTCCTCATCAAACTCAGAAGAATCTGTGTCTAACTTAACAGAACGATACCGCTTCATACCCGTACCAGCAGGAATTAATTGGCCGATAATAACATTTTCTTTTAACCCAATTAATGGATCTGCCTTTCCGTTAATCGCTGCTTCTGTTAAAACCTTTGTTGTTTCTTGGAAGGAAGCTGCAGACAAGAAAGAATTTGTTGCAAGAGATGCCTTTGTAATACCAAGCATTACTTGTTTTCCTTCAATTGGTTTTTTCCCTTCTGCAATCAGCCTTTCATTTTCTTCATTGTAATCCAATACATCCATAGATGTGCCTGGAAGGAAATCACTATCCCCGCCTTCTTCTACGCGGATCTTTTTAAGCATCTGGCGTACAATTACTTCTATATGCTTATCATTAATTTCTACACCTTGTAAACGGTAAACACGTTGTACTTCTTGGATCATATAATCTTGTACGGCACGGACGCCTTTTATTTTCAATATATCATGTGGGTTCACGCTACCTTCTGTCAACTCGTCCCCTGCTTCTAATATAGCCCCATCCTGGATCTTAATCCTGGAACCATAAGGAATTAAATATGATTTTGAATTTCCGTTTTCCCGATCCGTAATAATAATTTCTCGTTTTTTCTTTGTGTCCTTAAATACTGCTGTACCGCCAAACTCAGCAATAATTGCAAGCCCCTTTGGCTTTCTTGCCTCAAAAAGTTCTTCTACTCTTGGAAGACCTTGGGTAATATCATCTCCTGCCACACCGCCTGTATGGAAAGTACGCATGGTAAGCTGTGTGCCTGGTTCACCAATGGATTGCGCTGCAATAATGCCAACTGCCTCGCCTACCTGTACGGCCTGCCCAGTAGCCATATTTGCACCATAACATTTTGCACAAACCCCTAAATGGGCCTTACAAGTCAGAATTGTACGGATTTTCACTGATTCTACACCAGTCCCTACTACTTTTACTGCACGTTTTGGCGTAATCATATGGTTTGCTTTTACTAATATTTCTCCTGTCTGTGGATCTTTAATATCCTCTGAAGCATACCGTCCAGTAATTCTATCTTCTAGGCTTTCAATTGTCTCGCGCCCATCCATAAATGCCTTAACTTCCATTCCCGGAATTTCATCTTTGCCTTCACAGCAATCTACCTCACGGATAATTAAATCCTGGGATACATCTACCAAACGTCTTGTTAAATAACCAGAATCGGCTGTACGTAAAGCAGTATCAGACAAACCTTTACGTGCACCATGGGCAGAAATAAAGTACTCCAATACATCAAGCCCTTCACGGAAATTAGACTTAATAGGAAGCTCTATGGTACGCCCTGTTGTATCAGCCATTAACCCACGCATACCTGCAAGCTGTTTAATCTGTTTATCAGAACCACGGGCACCAGAATCTGCCATCATATAGATATTATTATATTTATCCAGCCCTGAAAGCAATGCCTCTGTAATTTCATCATCTGCATTTTTCCAAGTTTCAATTACTTCTTTATAACGTTCTTCCTCTGTAATAAACCCACGGCGGAAATTCTTTGTAATGGATTCAATTGTTTTCTCTGCATTAGCCAAAATTGTTTTCTTTTTCTCTGGCACGGTCATATCAGAAATAGATACGGTCATTGCCGCCCTAGTAGAATACTTATATCCCATGGCTTTAATATCATCTAGCACTTCTGCTGTCCTAGTAGCACCATGTGTATTAATTACCTTTTCCAGAATCTTTTTTAATTGCTTTTTATCTGCATGGAAATCAACTTCCAAAAGCAGCTCATTGCCTGGAATACTTCTATCTACAAAGCCCAAATCTTGTGGGAGTATTTCATTAAAGATAAAACGCCCTACTGTAGATTCTACAATACCAGATAAGGCCCTTCCATCTGGCATTGTCTTTGTACAACGTACTTTAATCTTAGCATGGAGAGTAATCACTTTATTTTCATAAGCCAAAATGGCTTCATTTACATTTTTAAAGAACTTCCCTTCTCCTTTGGCGCCTGGCCTCTCCTGGGTTAAATAATAAATGCCAAGTACCATATCTTGGGATGGCACGGCAACTGGCGCACCATCAGAAGGCTTTAAAAGGTTATTTGGGGATAATAACAGGAACCGGCATTCTGCCTGTGCCTCTACTGATAATGGCAAATGTACTGCCATCTGGTCCCCATCAAAGTCTGCATTAAATGCCGTACATACCAAAGGATGGAGCTTAATTGCCTTTCCTTCTACTAATATTGGCTCAAATGCCTGGATACCAAGCCTGTGCAGAGTAGGGGCACGGTTTAGCATAACAGGATGCTCTTTAATAACACCCTCTAGCACATCCCATACTTCCTTTTCTACTCTGTCTACCATCTTCTTTGCGCTCTTAATATTATGGGCTGTCCCATTTGCTACCAATTCTTTCATAACAAATGGCTTAAATAGCTCTATTGCCATTTCTTTTGGCAAACCACACTGGTAAATCTTTAACTCTGGCCCTACCACAATAACAGAACGCCCAGAATAATCTACACGTTTCCCTAACAAATTCTGGCGGAAACGCCCCTGCTTCCCTTTTAACATATCAGATAAAGATTTTAAAGCACGGTTTCCAGGGCCTGTTACTGGCCTTCCTCTCCTGCCATTGTCAATTAACGCATCTACAGCTTCCTGTAACATACGTTTTTCATTACGGACAATAATTTCTGGTGCCCCTAATTCTAAAAGCCTTGCTAAACGGTTATTCCTATTAATAATCCTTCTATATAAATCATTTAAGTCAGATGTTGCGAAACGTCCGCCATCTAACTGTACCATAGGCCGGATGTCCGGCGGAATTACTGGGATTACAGTAAGGATCATCCACTCTGGCTTATTCCCAGATAACCGGAATGCTTCTACTACTTCCAGCCTTTTAATAATCCTTGCTCTTTTCTGCCCACTAGATTCTCTTAATCCTTTTTTTAGCTCTTCTGCATCCTTTTCTAAATCAATGGCCTGCAAAAGTTCCATAATTGCCTCTGCACCCATTCCAACACGGAAACGGCTGCCCCATTTTTCATAAGCATCCCGGAATTCCTTTTCAGACAATACTTGTTTATATTGTAAATCTGTATCACCTTTATCTAATACAATATAAGATGCAAAATATAATACCTTCTCTAAAGTTCTTGGAGATAAATCCAAAATCAGCCCCATACGGCTTGGTATCCCTTTAAAATACCAAATATGGGATACAGGTGCTGCAAGCTGGATATGCCCCATACGTTCACGTCTTACACTTGCTTTTGTCACTTCAACGCCACATCGGTCACAAATAACACCCTTATAACGGATTTTCTTATATTTGCCGCAATGACATTCCCAGTCTTTGCTTGGCCCGAATATTTTTTCACAAAACAGACCATCTTTTTCCGGCTTCAATGTCCTATAATTAATAGTCTCTGGCTTTAAAACCTCTCCACGTGACCATTGCAGGATCTTCTCCGGCGAAGCCAGCCCAATCTTTATTTTATCAAACGTCATTGACTCATATGCTGCTTCATTTACTGTTGTTTCCGGCATGAATGACACTCCCTTCTATAATCCAATCCTCTTATTCCTCATCCATTTCGTCTTCTAATTCCAGGTAATCGTCATCCTCTTCACCCTCATATTCTTCATCAGAATTTACCAATTCTTCATCATCAAATTCCTGCCTCATAAATCCCATGGATGCATAGGACTCTTTGTCATTATCTATAAAGCGCTTGTCACCCTCAATAATAGAATGTATGTCTGTATCTGTATAATCAATATTTTCCATAAGCTCCACTTCTGTGTCATCTTCCCGCAATACTTTGACATCCAAAGCGAGAGCCTGCAATTCTTTTAATAATACCTTAAAGGACTCTGGAATACCCGGCTCAGGGATATTATCCCCTTTAATTATTGCCTCATAAGTTTTTACACGGCCAACAATATCATCTGATTTTACTGTTAAAATCTCTTGTAAGGTATAAGATGCCCCATATGCTTCTAGTGCCCATACCTCCATTTCGCCAAAACGCTGCCCGCCAAATTGTGCCTTGCCACCTAATGGCTGCTGTGTTACCAGTGAATATGGCCCAGTAGAACGTGCATGGATCTTATCATCAACCAGATGATGCAGTTTTAGATAGTGCATATGCCCAATGGTTACAGGGCTGTCAAAATACTCCCCTGTCCTTCCATCACGGAGCCTTACCTTACCATCTCTCGAAATTGGCACGCCTTTCCACAGAGCACGGTGATCCAAATTCTGCTCTAAATATTCCAATACCTCTGGAAGCAATTCCTCGCCGTGTTTCTCTTTAAATTCATCCCATTCCAGGTTTACATAGTCATTTGCTAAATCCAAGGTATCCATAATATCAAATTCATTTGCCCCGTCAAATACTGGCGTTGCAATATTAAAGCCAAGTGCTTTAGCTGCAAGGCTTAAGTGTATCTCTAACACCTGTCCAATATTCATACGGGAAGGCACGCCCAACGGATTTAACACAATATCCAATGGCCTGCCATTTGGTAAAAATGGCATATCTTCTACAGGAAGAATCCTGGAAACAACACCTTTATTCCCATGGCGGCCCGCCATTTTATCACCAACAGAAATTTTTCTTTTTTGTGCAATATAAATACGTACCGTCTGGTTTACCCCTGGCGGCAGTTCATCGCCATTTTCCCTTGTAAATACTTTAGCATCTACAATAATGCCATATTCCCCATGAGGTACTTTTAACGATGTATCACGTACTTCCCTAGCCTTCTCGCCAAAAATAGCCCTTAACAAACGCTCTTCTGCTGTTAATTCTGTTTCACCCTTTGGCGTTACTTTACCAACTAAAATATCCCCTGCGCGTACTTCCGCGCCAATACGGATAATCCCTCTTTCATCCAAATCTTTTAAAGCATCATCCCCCACGCCTGGGACATCTCTGGTAATTTCCTCTGCCCCTAGCTTGGTATCCCTAGCTTCTGCCTCATATTCTTCAATATGGACTGATGTATAAACATCATCCATTACTAATCTTTCACTTAATAATACCGCATCTTCGTAATTATAGCCTTCCCATGTCATAAACCCAATTAATGGGTTCTTCCCAAGTGCAATCTCTCCTTTATCGGTAGATGCCCCATCTGCGATAACCTGTCCTTGTTCTACATGTTCACCACGGAATACAATTGGCTTTTGGTTATAACAGTTAGACTGGTTACTGCGCAAGAATTTAATTAACTTATATGTCTCCCTGCTGCCATCATTATCATACTTAATTGTAATTTCCTTAGAAGTAGACCGTTCTACCATGCCTGCACGTTTTGCCACCACACAGACGCCCGAATCCACGGCTGCCTTTGCTTCAATTCCTGTTCCAACAACAGGGGCTTCTGTTGTAAGAAGCGGAACTGCCTGGCGCTGCATATTAGAACCCATTAACGCACGGTTTGCATCGTCATTTTCTAGGAATGGTATCATAGATGTCGCTACAGAAAATACCATTTTAGGTGAGACATCCATTAAATCTATCTTATGTTTTTCAAATTGGGACGTTTCTTCCCTATAACGCCCTGATACACTGTTATGCTCAAAATGGCCTTCCTCATCTAATGGCTCATTTGCCTGTGCTACAATATAATTATCCTCTTCATCTGCTGTTAAATATACTACGTCATCTGTTACTACTGGATTTTTTGGATCTGTCTTATCTACTTTACGGTAAGGTGCTTCCACAAAACCATATTCATTAATCCTTGCATAACATGCAAGTGAATTAATTAATCCAATATTTGGGCCTTCTGGCGTCTCAATAGGGCACATTCTTCCATAATGTGTATAATGTACATCACGTACCTCAAACCCAGCACGATCCCTTGATAATCCCCCAGGGCCCAATGCTGACAAACGCCTTTTATGGGTAAGCTCACCTAATGGATTATTCTGATCCATAAACTGTGACAACTGGGAGCTTCCAAAAAACTCCTTTACTGCAGCTGTTACAGGTTTTATATTAATTAAAGATTGTGGTGATACTCCATCCAAATCCTGTGTTGTCATTCGCTCCCGGACCACACGTTCCATTCTAGACAAACCAATCCTATATTGGTTCTGCAATAATTCTCCAACTGCACGGATTCGCCTGTTCCCCAAATGATCAATATCATCTGATGTCCCAATGCCTGCCTCTAAGTGCATATTATAATTAATAGAAGCAATAATATCTTCCTTAGTAATATGTTTTGGTATTAAATCTGCAATATCCCTTTTAATTGCTTCTTTAATTGCCTCCATATCACCAGCATTATCCTTTAAAATCCCTTCCAAAACTGGATAAAATACATTTTCTGTCACCCCTAATTCTTTTGGGTTACACTCTACATACTTCGTTATGTCAACCATCATATTGGAAAGAACCTTTACGTTTCTTTCTTCTGTTTGTATCCAAACAGAAGGTACAGCAGCATTCTGGATATCTTCTGCCAAAGATGCTGTTACTGTTGTCCCTTTTTCTACCATGACTTCCCCTGTTGTAGGGTCTATTACATCTTCTGCCAGCACTTTGCCTGCGATCCTATTCTTAAAATGCAATTTTTTATTAAACTTATAACGCCCTACCTTCGCCAAATCATATCTTCTTGGATCAAAAAACATAGAAGTAATCAGGCTTTCTGCACTATCTACAGAAAGCGGCTCACCAGGACGTATCTTTTTATATAATTCAAGTAAACCATCTTGATAATTATCAGATGTATCTTTCCCAAAACTTGCTACAATCTTTGGCTCTTCTCCAAATAATTCTAATATCTCTGTATTTGTCCCATATCCCAATGCACGGACTAAAACCGTAACAGGCACTTTCCTAGTCCGATCCACCCGTACATAAAAAACATCATTAGAATCCGTTTCATATTCCAGCCATGCGCCCCTATTAGGGATAACTGTACAGGAATATAACGTCTTTCCAATTTTGTCATGGGCAATTCCATAATAAATACCAGGGGAACGTACAAGCTGGCTTACAATTACACGTTCAGCTCCATTGATGACAAATGTGCCTGTCGCAGTCATTAATGGCAAATCACCCATGAAAATCTCGTGTTCATTTATCTCATCTTTTTCTTTGTTGTAAAGCCTTACTCTTACCTTCAAAGGTGCAGCGTAGGTAGCATCTCTTTCTTTACACTCTTCAATAGAATACTTCACATCATCTTCACATAGAACAAAATCTACAAATTCCAAGCTTAGATGTCCGCTGTAATCTGCAATTGGAGAGATATCTTCGAAAACTTCCCTGAGCCCTTCATCCAGGAACCACTCGTAAGAATCCTTTTGGATCTCAATCAGGTTTGGCATATCAAGAACCTCTTTTTGTCTTGCATAGCTCATACGCATACTCTTACCGGATTTCACTGGACGTATTCTGTTTTTCTCCATTTTGACGTTTCACCCCTTGTCTTTTTATCAAGAACCTACCTGTGTGGTTGAACACAATAGGTATATGTCACCACAATAAGTGCATTTTACATGGTAACACATTCCAGTCAATATGTCAAGCAAAAAATATTGGTTTTGCGCAACTGGGCACCCGTCCCCTAATGTCCGCCAGTCTGTTTGCACATTTTATTTAAGTGCCCATGTGCATATAAAAAAAGCCACAAACTCATTTGTTTATGGCTCTTTTTATACTGAATTAGAAGTCCTATAATTACTTTAATGTAACCTTTGCCCCTACTTCTTCTAATTTCTTCTTGATTTCTTCTGCTTCGTCTTTGCTTGCGCCAGCCTTTACTACCTTTGGTGCACCATCTACTACTTCTTTTGCTTCCTTTAAGCCTAAACCAGTAGCTTCACGTACTACCTTAATAACTTTAACCTTTTCAGAACCAACCTCTGTCAATTCTACATCAAATTCTGTCTTCTCTTCTTCTGCAGCTGCGCCTGTGCCTGCTGTCATAACAATTGCCCCTGCTGATGCAGATACACCAAATTCTTCTTCACATGCCTTTACTAATTCATTTAACTCTAATACACTAAGACCTTTGATAACTTCAATAATTTCTGCGGTTGTCATAATTTTATTACCTCCATTTTGTATTTATATTCTGATTTATGCAGTTTCGCCTTTGGACTCTGCAATCTGCTTAATAACACGAGCAAAGCTTGCCACAGGGGACTGGATACTTCCCAAGAATTTGGATAACAATTCTTCCCTGGATGGGATTGTTGCAATCACTTGAATTCCCTTCTCATCATAATAAGTCCCTTCTATAACACCTGCCTTTAATTCCAGTGCTTTTGCATCCTTTGCAAAATTATATAAAATTCTTGCTGGGGCTGTTGCATCTGTCTTAGATACAGCAATCGCTGTAGGTCCCTCTAAATGAGGAGCTAATGCTTCGAATTCGGTTCCCTTAATTGCAAAATTAATCATTGTATTTTTATAAACTTTATATACAACGCCGGCTTCCCTTAACTGCTTACGGAGCCTAGTATCTTCCTCTACAGTAAGGCCACGGTAATCAGCTACAACTGCTGCCTGTGCTCCATTTAGCAATTCAGAAATCTCATCCACAATTGGTTTCTTCAATTCTACTTTAGCCATGAGTGGTACACCTCCTTGTTAGATTTAATCCTGCCATAATGCGTACCCCATATACCTCCTCAGTGGTATCCTGCATGGGGCTGTACACAAAAAATGTCTCTCTGTTTGCACAGAGAGACATAATAAATTCTTATTATCTAAGCATTTTTATGAACCTCGGCAGGCGCTTTCCTTATGCCGGTTATACCGGCACCTGCTGTCTCTGGCAGTTTTTATACTTGTGCAGTATAGCATGTTCTGCTTTTTCTGTCAAGCTTTTTATTAACTCATCAGTTTTACAACATTTAATTTCACACCAGGGCCCATTGTGGAAGACATGGTAACACTTCTTAAATATTGACCTTTTACTGCACTAGGTTTAGCTTTAATAATTGCATCAATGAGAGTTTGGAAATTGTCCGCTAATTGTTCCTCTGTAAAGGAAGCTTTTCCAATTGGCACATGGATAATATTTGTTTTATCAAGTCTATATTCAATCTTACCTGCCTTAATATCCTTTACAGCCTTTGTAACATCCATAGTTACAGTTCCTGCCTTTGGATTTGGCATTAAGCCCTTCGGCCCAAGTACACGGCCAAGTCGTCCGACAACACCCATCATATCTGGTGTTGCTACTACAACATCAAAATCAAACCAGCCTTCATTTTGAATCTTAGGAATCAGTTCTTCGCCACCTACAAAATCTGCCCCTGCTGCCTCTGCTTCAGAAAGCTTATCTCCCTTTGCAAATACTAAGACTTTTACTGATTTTCCTGTTCCATGTGGCAATACAACTGCGCCACGGATCTGCTGTTCAGCATGACGGCCATCACAGCCTGTTCTAATGTGTAATTCAACTGTTTCATCGAACTTTGCACCTGATGTCTTTTTTACAAGCGCAATTGCATCTGCCACATCATATTGTACGGATCTATCTACTAATTTTGCAGCTTCTGCATATCTTTTTCCTGATTTCATGTTTAACCTCCTAGTGGTATTTAATCGGGCAATGCCCTCCCACGCTTTATACGCTCTTATTAGTTATCTGCATCCGAAATTAGTCTTCTACTGTAATTCCCATGCTTCTTGCAGTACCAGCAATCATGCTCATGGCAGCTTCTATACTTGCTGCGTTTAAGTCTGGCATTTTAAGCTCTGCAATCTTTTGAAGATCTGCCTTGGATATTTTCGCAACTTTTGTTTTATTTGGTACTGCAGAACCAGACTGGATTTTACATGCCTTCTTTAATAATACTGCAGCAGGAGGAGTCTTTGTAATAAAGCTAAAGCTTCTATCTGCATAAACAGTAATAACCACTGGAATAATCATTCCGTCTTGATCTGCTGTCCTTGCATTAAACTCCTTTGTAAACTGTACAATATTAACACCGTGCTGTCCAAGTGCAGGACCAACTGGTGGAGCTGGTGTTGCCTTTCCAGCAGGAATCTGCAATTTAATATAACCTGTAACTTTTTTAGCCATTTTAAGGCACCTCCTAAATTGTTGTGGTATTTGGCGACAAGAATATATCCTTATCTCCCACGTATCTTATGCTATTAAGATACATTCTCAGTTTCTAGCTGCTCCACAGAATACCCTACAGCTTTTTCACTTCTGTGAAGCTTAATTCAACCGGTGTCTCACGGCCGAACATGTCAACAGTAATTGTAACGCTCTGTTTACTTGGGTTTATGGCTTTAATTACGCCAACCGTCTCCTGCCATGCCCCAGCAGTTACGGTAACGCTGTCACCAACCTGATAATCTACAACTACTTCACTTTCCAGTTTGATTCCCAGCGGCTTCATCTCGGCTTCTGTCAGATGGACAGGCTTTGACCCAGGCCCTACAAATCCGGTCACGCCTCTTGTGTTACGCACGACATACCATGTATCATCATTCATAACCATATTGATTAAAACATATCCTGGAAACATCTTTTTTTGGACCTGCTTTTTGGCGCCATTTTTTACCTCAACTACATCCTGCATAGGCACAATTACTTCTAAAATCTGATCCTGTAGTTTCCTGTTTTCAATTGTTTTCTCAATATTTGCTTTAACCTTATTTTCATAACCTGAATAGGTATGCACTACATACCAATTTGACTCTGCCATATAATCACCCTGCCTTAATTTAATTATATTAGGAACCCAAGCCCAAGCTGAATTACTGCATCCAAAATAGCAATAATTGCACATAAACCAACAGAAATAGCTACAACTGCAACTGTCTGTCTCACAAGTGACTTTTTATCCGGCCAGATAATCTTTTTAAATTCTGCCTTAAGGCCGTCCATCCAGCTTCTTTTTGGAGCCTTTGCTGTTTTTACAGTTTCTCCCATTGTTTCACCTCATAATGAAATTACCTATTTTGTTTCCTTGTGCATTGTGTGTGTCTTGCAGAATCTGCAGTATTTCTTTGTTTCCATTCTGTCAGGATGTGTTTTCTTATCCTTCGTCATGTTGTAATTACGCTGCTTACATTCCGTACATGCCAATGTGATTTTTGTGCGCACAACTTCCACCTCCACTTATTTTCAAAATTTTCACATTTTGCCCAAACCAGCCTTGTCCTGATTTTTGAGCACAAAAAAAAGACTTATTCCATCTCTCACCCACATACTATACCACACCAAAACTTATGCGTCAACTATTTTTCTCATCTTTTTAACCACTTTTTCTTACATTTTCATACAAATTTATATTTTATATCTCAATTTTAGATGACAAATAGCCGATATTCATTTATAATAGAAATAGATATTTATTACTTTTAGAAAGGAGTGAGACGAATGATAAGTCCAGCGTACCAGTATTATATTTCTACATACGGGAGGCGTGAGAGCTGCCGTTATGATACACACAAACGCAATGAACTTCGTAATGTATATAATAGCATCGTTCGTCTGAACAAGAAATCTCCTTTGTATAAAATTAATCTGACAGAACATGTGCAATGTTTTGCCATTGATTTGAAGGAAAGCTCCCGTGCATTCCGCAATGTCCTTCTCGATACCGTTGGTGAAGAGAATGCTGCTTTTATGCAAAAGGCTGCTTATTCTTCTAACGAGGAGCTTCTTGAAGCAGATTATGTTGGAGATGACCCTGCATCAGAATCAGAAGGTCGTGCATACCAGATTGATATTACGCAACTTGCTGCCCCACAAATTAATACTGGTGATTTTGTTGCCTCCAACCGTTTAGACTTAAAACCAGACCAGTATTCTTTTGATTTAACAGTGGGAGATAGTTCTTATGAGTTTCAATTTAAAGTATCTGAAAACCATACTAACCTCCAGGTACAGGAAAAGCTTGCTAACTTGATTAACCGTTCCAATATTGGCTTATCTGCACAAGTACTAAAAGATGGTAATGGGAGCAGCGCCTTAGAAATCCGTGCTGTCCAACCTGGTTTCTTTGAATATCGGGGGTATGCTTTTAAGTTTACAGATTCTTCTACTGATAAAGCCAGTGGGAGTGTTTCTCTATTTGGTTTAAATAATGTTAGCCAACCACCTGCTAATGCCCATTTAAAAATAAATGGCGAGGATGCTTCTTCTGCTTCAAATACATTGCTAATAGGTAAAAATTATTCTGTTACATTAAAGAACTTAACGGAGCCTGGCAATCCTGTTGAAATAGGAATGAAACGCTCTGCTGCAACTGTTATTAAAAATATGAACCGCCTTGCTAATAGTTTTAACACTATCCATGAGCTTGCCAGCAATACTTCTTCCGATCATATTGTAAGTAATAAACTTCTAAAAGATTTAGATTATATTACAAAACGTTTCCGCAGTACATTAGATTCCAGCGGCCTAATTGTGCAAGAAGATGGGACCTTGAAACCAGATGAATCTTTAATTGTACAGTCTATGGAAGATGGGACTATTGAAGCAAATTCTGAACAAATTACACATTTTAGGAATGCTTTATTAAGGCAGATGGAACATATTTCTCTTGATCCAATGAATTATATTAATAAAACCATGATTTCATACCCAAATCCTATCCGGCCATTCAATAACCCTTACCAAATTTCCGTTTACAGTGGAATGATATTTAATGGGACGATTTGAGGAAACAGCCGATTCAGCAATAAAGTGCGGTTAAAAGCAAAGACCAAGGGGCGAGGTAATCGCCCCTTTACTACATATCCATCACCAATATTATTACATTTGCATAAGCTTATTTCTTGTCTCTTTATCAAATTTTTCAAGCGCATAGCGATATGCAACTCGTGGCATTTCCTTGCAATTTTTTATCAAATATTCTTTTACGCAACTGGGGTTTATTTGTGATAAGGCTTTCAACATTCAACCATATCCTTTTAAAACTAAATCATGCGAATCCGACATTAAACGATCTGATATTGTAAACGGTTCCATTCCTTCATAATCATTTTTCATTATGGCAGGTATCAGGATAACCGCAGAAGCCCTTCTTACCCAAAAATCATTATCATCTGTCCATGCGATTATCTTTACAAATAACGATTTCTTTTGCCTTAGCAGCTCTCCAAATGCATGTGTGCAAAAATCATCACAATCTCCCCAGCCCCTTACATAATCTTTCAACCAGTGATAAAAAATATCATATGTTGATTCGTTATAATGATTTTTCATTCGATATGCAAAATCAAACGCAATTACTCCCAATGCCCACAAGTGCTCATTTAACAGTTCCTCGCACAGGATAAAAACATTTTCAATGCTTTTATCCTCAATTTGACTGAATAATTTAGATGATAATTTTCGCACATCCCCGGTAATAATATGTTTTCCGCAGGGAGTGTTTTCTTCCAACTCTTTGATTTTCCTAATCGCTTCCTCGACAATTTTATTCATTTGATGCTCCCTTCATAGTTCTTCTGTGTAGTTGCTTGTAAAAAAGTATCTTATCAGAATTCTAGTTTGTTATTTTAAATAACTTTCAACAAACAAAAATCTAAGTTTATCTACTATATTCTGCTTCCAAAGGAGCTATAACCTCTGGGTTCTGTTTCACCCAAGCCATAGCACAGCTACATAAAACCATAAGCAATTTATCATCTATAAAACCTTTATCCCCATTTTCCTTTAAAATCTGCACCAAAACTTTTGCGGTTTTTAAATCTTCCACGTTAAATCCATTGCCTAATTGAAGATATTTCAAAAAAGCGTCCAGCATTTTTTGAAAATCCTCATCCCAGTTAATACAGCCATTACTTAAAAACTCATGCTGTACCCTGCCTGCAATTCGTATAATTTCCCCTTGTGCTGTCTGCGCTTTCCCATATGGTGGGACAAGATATTCCCAAAGCATTTGAAATGCCTTATCCTCATCTTCCTCATCTGGGACATAGATAGGCGAACTGCCATTGTGGATAGATTTTTCTTTGGACTTTTCCTTATTTTCAGCCATTATAATTTCCTCCAAACTTCGACTATTCGTATGATAATATCCTTCTACAGAATATTGTAAATCCTGATAAGGTAAAAAAGAAACAAAATCATATAAAATATTATAATATATTTTTCTCAATATACCAAGCTACACCATCATTATCATTACTCCCTGTTATAAAATCAGCCACTTCAAGAACCTCACCAATAGCATTAGAAACAGCAACGCCCATCCCACAATTCTTTATTGATTCTATATCATCATTATCATCTCCAAAATACACTGCTTCATTCTGTTGGATACCCAAGGCCTCTAACATAGTTTTAACACCATTCCATTTGGTTGATGCAGTACTCATTATTTGTATTAATTTACCCTCTGCCACTGTCATATAGGTATCTGTGGTTAAAGCCTTTTCCACTTCATGTTGTATATTTTCTTCACTGCTAAGTAATAGTTTATATATAATGCTTTCTGTTGGCAAAGCAGGAAATCCACCAAAAACAATTGCATCCCATTCAGGAATTGGAATATTTGAAAAAATACCTACTTCAGTTTCCATTGATAATACTATGTTAGGTATTATCTGTACGGAGCAGAGTCCTATCCAAATCTGTTATAACTGCTTTTATCACTTTTTAACCTTCCTTTCCTTTATTTGTGCTACAATATTGTTGCCATTCCCTAACAAGATATTTTCCGATTTTTTCTTGATTCATTATTTTTCTCTTTTCAAAAAGAATCCTATCAAAAATACCTTATAAAAAACCATAACATAAAATGAGAAATACCTTATTTTACTACCTAGCAAAATGTGCTTAATTATTTGAAGCCTCCATTTATCTCCTTAAATAGCCCTACAACAAATTAAAACTTGTGTCCAATACTTTCCTTCTTCCTTTCGAAATTTTTATTTGATTTGCGAATTTAACCATGATGCCATAATTTGATATACCATCTTCCTATCTTCTTCCTTAATCTGTTCTTTCTTTTTTAAGGCATAATGGTGGCCAAATTCATTGTCATTGTAAATAGTTCCATTGATTACTAAAGAATTTCTATACCTTGGTCTAACATGAATATGAACATGTGGATTTGGTATTGAATCTTTAAAGAAGCTGTTCATTAGGCAACTCCAGTTACACAAGTCAGCACCCAGTGTTATTTTTAAACATGTCTCTAACTGTTTGATAAGATATCTAAGTTCTTTCCACTCATTTTCTGTCAGTTCTGCCAGAGAGCCACAATGCCTTTTCAAGACTAAAATAGAACGTCCAATATATTCTTGCTTATCTTCCAAAAAAACAAACCAATAATCACTGTCAAATAGCAGATATTGTTTGTCTTCTTCATTTAGATTACACCAACTACATTCTTCCATCATATTCCTCCTAATTCCAATTATGATTTGATGATTTTTAAGGGTGACATTAGCTGTTATATTTTATTATTAAAATCCCATCTACCCCTTAAAAACACTAAGTTTATCGCAGGTGAGCTTTCCTTTAAAGTTTCCCTTGTGTTATATCTTCCCACAGGACATTATGACCCCTGATAAGGGAAAAAATGAGGGAAACAAAATTATATAAAATATTATAACACAAAATATATGAGAATTGGCAAACTGGTTGAAATGTTTTCAAAAAATTAGAATTAAAATGCCCAATATTATATTTGAAGGATGGGGAAATTCTCTCTTTATAAAGTCTCATACAATTTAGTTAAAAATGTAATGAATACGTGTGCCTAGATTTGTAACAATAATGCTGGAATAATTGACTCACCTGATTGCAAAAGCAACGAATGAATGTTACAATATTTATAAGAATAAATGTACATTATTTTTGAATTGCAGCATATGCCAATGATATAAGGCAGTAAAAATATAAAGCGAATTTGGAAGTCCAATGAAAGCCAAAAACAAACAAATAAAAGGAGTAAGATGTTTATGGAAAAGCTTAAGGTCTACTTGGACACATCGGTTATCAGCCATTTGCTACAGGAAGATGTGCCTGAAAAGATGGCAGATACGAGAAAATTGTGAGAAAAGTTTAAAGCCAGACAATATGACGTATATCTGTCCACTGTCACATTAGAGGAAATATCAAATTGTAAAGAGCCAAAGAAAAGCCAAATGTATCAATATTTGAAACAGATAAATTATACACCTATCCAGATTACAGATTCCATGTCAGCCGTTGCTCAACAGATTATTGATATGGGGATCTTGACAAAAAAGAGTTATGATGACTGTCAGCATATCGCTGCCGCAGTCATATATGGTTGCGACTGCATTATATCATGGAATTTTAAGCATATTGTTAATATTAAGACCATTAGAGGAGTAAGAGCCATCACTAATTTAAGGGGCTATAAACCAGTTGAAATTATCAATCCATCTGTATTATTGGAAAGTGAGGTATGACTATGGATAAGTTGATAATCAGTCCAGATTTTACTATTGAAGACATCCACAAAATAAGGGAATATAACTATAATATCACAAAAGACATGACACCGCAGGAAAGACGTGATTATTATAATAAACGCGGTATGGAGGTACACAAACAAATTCAGGAAATACAGTTACAGGAAAGTATAGGTATATTGAAATTTAACAAGCATTAAAGTCAAAAAATCCGTTTCACTCAAGAAAATGCAAAAGCATAAAAATTTACCCTATAATTTTACCAGAGAGGGGAGAACAATTATCTCACCTCTCTGTTTTTGTTTTTGATAGTTCGCTTCATATGTTGGTTTGAATTTTCCCTTTGATAATTCTGTAACCGTTTATATATGCTTTCTTCCCGCCTTTGTGCATAAATGAAAAGTTATCATATTACTTTTTTCATCCAACCATGTAAAAAAGCAAGCTGCTCGTTTGTATGAAACCAATGCTCTCCATTTTCCATCACTGTTAGATTTGCATTATGGCTGCTAATAAACTTGTTTATTGTTTGGCGTGATATAAGATTATCGTTTCCTGCATATAAAATTTCAGTAGGAACATTCCATATTATGGGGTTATTTCTAACAAAGCATAAATATTCCCATGATAGTGTTTCTCCAAAATCTGTAGAAATTTCTCTTTTCTCATGTAAATCCATTTCTGATACATTCGCCCAACTCATCATATCTAATATAAGCCTTTCCATATCAAGTACAGGTGAAATAAATAATGCCTTTTCAATATTACAAGTCTGTAACGTGTGCATTGCAAAGTAAGCGCCAATACTATTTGCAACCACATAAATATGGTTATATCTTTTATATGCGTTGTCATAAGCAACTTGAATTTGATTTTGCACAATCCATGGAAAATAGTCATTGTAGTCTATGCCAATCATATCAAAACCCGAACAATTTTTCTTATACTGTTCAGCTTCCAAATGGCTTCCACCTTTTCCATGAATATATAAAATTACTTTTTTCAAAATATCACCTCTACAAAAAACACCAATTTGTATGTCTAATAGAATACCACAACCATACACATATTTCTACAACTTTCCTTCTAAATAATATTTATCAAATGGTAGCGATTATTTCTGGTTTCCCAAGGCATTTATTGATTGTCCGCTTTTATGCCTTGGAAAAAACAATAATGGAAATATTCACATTATTACAGTATGATATTGGTAAAAATTTTTTTGTTTTTTTATGTAATAAATAGCAGATTTTGTTGTGTATATAGATAAAAGGCCCTTACACAACCAGAAAGGAGGACACCATGAAAGACCATGAAATAATTGGCCTATATTGGGAACGAAAAGAAAACGCCATATCTGCAACAGCAGAAAAGTATGGAAAATATTGTTATTCCATTTCCTATAATATTCTGCATAATAATGAAGATGCAGAAGAATGTGTTAATGATACCTATTTAAGAGCATGGAAATCTATGCCGCCACAACGCCCAAAACTTTTATCTGCCTACTTGGGTAAAATTACACGCAATCTCTCACTCAACCGCTTCAAACATTATACTGCAAAAAAGCGCGGGCATGGGCAGGCCCAACTTGTATTATCAGAATTAGAAGATTGTATTCCAACTAAAACTAGCCTTGAACAAATTGTTGAAGAAAAAATTTTGGTAAGCTCAATTAACCATTTTTTGTATGCGCTGCCTGAACAGAAACGAAATATCTTTATTTGCCGTTATTGGTATCTTTTTTCAATCCGGGACATTGCAGAAAAATACAAAATGAGTGAAAACAAAATTACAACTCTACTTTTTCGTATGCGAAAGAAATTAAAACTACATCTTGAAAAGGAGGGGATCTCATTATGAAAACTGAAAAACTTCTTACTGCAATTGGGCAAATTGATGATAACCTTATATTCAGCGCATCCAATGATAAAAAAGTGCCAAAAAGGAATATCTGGAAGATATTGGCAGCCTGTGCAGCTTGCTTGTGTCTTGTAATAGGTGCAATACGTATTTTTTCACCACTTGGCACTATGGCAGTAACTGCCCATGCCTATGGCACAGAGGAAGAAATTACAGCGGCTGGCGCAATTATGAGTATGGGAACAATTAGTGACACTGGAGAAATGACAGGGCACCCTCTTATGTTCTTCCTTTCTGGCAAAGATATAGCAACTGTACGTTTTTCCTGCAAAAACCAACTAATAAATTTTATGGATTGGACAGAGAAACGGGACGAATACGGCAATGGGCAAAATTTCACTGTTCCTTATGGCGAGGATGAAAGCGAATACTATTTCCTGTTAATTGATTGGATTCCTACTTCCACAATCCGGGAATTGACATATAATACCAGCTGCACCATCTCAACATTGCCTACCGAATTACGCGAAGATATTATTGTAATGGAAATCACTTTTGCCAATGGGAAAACTGCAACAAAAGCAATTTATATTTCCTTACAAGAAGATGGTACATTTTTTGCTACATTTAATGACTATACTATCAGCAAAGCAGACAGTTTTATAAACCGCCCTGACAGCAAAGCAATTCCCAGGGATATTCTATATGGAAAAACAGAACTTATGGCAACTTTTTATAATAAAGAACAAAATGAAATATTAGCAGAAGCACTTTGGTATAACATGGAAAATATTGACAATATTTTAGTAAAATGGACTGGCCTAACTCCAAATGCTGTACATCTGTATTACACCCCAGCAGGAACAGAAACGGCTGAACAAAAACAACTGCTCATAACAAAAATACCATTGGACGGCGACAGTGAACTTACATTGTCTGTGGCTAATCTGGACAAAACAAATATGTATGGCCATCTACAGATTGAACTTGATTTTGGCGAAAGAAAAACTACCGCTGACTACAATGTATGGTATAATACTGATAATCAAGGCTTTTCTAATGAACCAGAGACAGAGGATGCTATCGATGCTATTTTTTCCACAGCCCGTAATTACTACGAAAATATGGCATTTACTGTAGAAGAAATTGCACTTCTTGAATATTCTTGGACACAAGCTACTATAGAAGTAAAAGTAAGCAAAAATGGCATTATTCAGGGAACAGCCCGCACAATGATTTTACAACTATATAATAATACTTGGAAAGTAATAAATGAAGGCCACGCAATAGAAGTTACAGAAATGGTATTTGTAATGAATAAATTGTATTGTACCACAGGGAATAATGTAACAAATAAAGTCAACAAAACTATAAAACAATCAGAATTTGATTCACCTTATATTGGGACTATAAAGGCCGTGGTAGATTTTGACGAACAGCCAACAGAGGAATTACATGCAAATTTTGGCAGCGAAGGCGCAGAAGTAGTATTCTATGGAGATAATATTGCCGTCAACATATCTGGCATATGGATAGAGTTTGAACAATATGGAAACTCAAATTCTAATCATTAAAGAAATATCTTAATAATATTATGGACAGCACTTGCCAACAGCAGCGTGTATGCACCTTTTATCTTAATTGTTGATGGGTGCTGCCTACACAATGGTTCTTCCATTTTCATATAACTACACTTCTACTAACTGGAATTTTTCTTTCGTTTAATATCAAGGGTCCTTTTTAATGGTGTATAAAATGTTACTTTGCCCCATGACACAATAACATTAATTTCCCTGCCATTAATATTAGAAAAAGCAAATGTCCCAACATCTGTCTTTTCTTCTTCCCAATCATCAGAAGGATAAACATGAATCGTATGCCTACTCAGTTCATTAGTTTCAATAGTGACATCCTCCCCCACTTTGGAAGTGGGGAACTTTTTACTACAAAGGATTAAACAGATTCAACTCACCAAATTCATAGTATATATCTCCATTTTTATCTATTTCTGCATTTTCCTTATACCATGTGCCAGTGCAAAAAGTCTGAATCAAAATTCCCTCATCATTCACAAAGCTATAATTGGCCTCCTCTCCATACAAATATCCAGAATTATATATAAACTTTAATTTTCGCTTGCTCACCAAATTGGAAGTTGTTTATCCAAAATGGAATGGAATGATCATATCAAGTAAAAATGCAAGAACTATACTAATTGTTCCCATTAGCACAGAACTCCTCAATGTGTCCCTCCTCAAAACAGTAAGTCCAATAATAAAGACTGCCAATTCTAAAACAGAGAGTGCTTTGAAATATCCCCATCCATATACAAAAGTCATGTTAAACAATACTGCTAAAATCAATATTGATAGCACAAATGCCGGTTTGCTTTTCCCTTTCGCATACCAACAGACAAATGCCAAGAACGGAGAAATAATGGTAAAGCCAAACCAAATCATAGCGTAACTTCTTGGGAAAAAACCTGCGACATAGTTTGAATACAAATAATAACTTGTAACCATACTGACAAAAAACACAAAAACATTAACGCTTGCTCTTATTGCAGAATTACTATAAATAGAAATACACAGTGCAATCAATACCCAAACTGCAAAACGCCCAAGGAAATTATGAACATCTAATGCTCCATCTACTGCCATAAGCACACTTGGAAGTTCAGCTTGACGAAAATCCAAAAATTTTGAAAAAGTCCCCAAAGCTATTCCAAGGAACAATACAGCTATGGTATTTATAATTTTTTGATTACCAGATATAGAATTTTCTGCACTCCTTATATCATTCAAAAACTTGTTCATAGGCACCTCACTAAATTCTGATTTATCTTTTTACTAAATGTAAATATTTTACCACAGAACCAATTAAATGTCATTCTTTTACGGGCAAACCTTTTTCATTCCCAAAACATAAACCGGGCACTCCTATATCTAAAAATGTCTCATTTTCCATTCGTTTAAATTATGATATACTATCTTTCTCAATAAGAAATTCACAATGAATGGTTGCCGCTATGGATAAAATGGCTGCCTTTAAAGGGAAGAAGAAATTTGATGTGGATTTTATTGTAAAAACAAGCTTTTTTGTATAATTAAAGTGTGGCAGAAGTAAGCTATATTATATTTTTTGCTACAGATTTTTATAGATTGAGGGGATAAATGTGCATACAAAGCAAACACAGGAGGCCATAGCAAAACGTACCACAAAAAACAGCGTATTCCTTGACCTTTTTCAAAATAAAAGTTATCTGCTAAAATTGTATCCTTGAGGTAAAAACGAGAGTTATCTATGAAAATGATAGAGATGATATCATCAACCAGTACATTCTTTTCTGTAAAGTTTTTAATAAGCAAATAAAACGGCATGGAATGACAAAGAAGGCAGTTATAGAAACAATCCGCATATGCAAAGGCAGGAATGTTTTAAGAGAATATTTGGCGCAAAGAGAAAAGAAGGTTGTAACGATTATGATGAGTTTATTTGACGAAGAACAAATAATAAAATCATTTATTAAAAGTGAAAAACATGATGAAGCAAGAGAAACATCAAAAAGACTTATCAAGAAAGGGAAAATGTCACTTGATGAAATTGCAGAATATGTTCCAACTTTATCATTTGACGAATTAAAAGAACTTGGAACCGAGGTTATGCAATTAGTATAAAATTAAATATCAAAATAACAGCATAAAGACGCATGGAACAATGATCAGCCCCTTGTCAAGTAGACAAGCGAAATATCTAAAATAAGTTTATGAGTATCCGCCATATCAAACCAGATATGGCGGATATTTAAGTTGTGAGGTATTTCACGGTTAGCTTGATAATAAGCCGCTTTC
>CAJTLB010000010.1 GCA_910577045.1 uncultured Lachnospiraceae bacterium
ATTTGCCAAACGGGAGAGAAGATTTCTTTCTAATCCCCCTTTGCACGGCGCAATACTGGCGATTTTTGAAAATGCCAAAAATGAGCGCAAAAAAACAGGAAATCTTTTTTTGATTTCCTGTCATGGTGTGCCGCTGTGATGGGCGGCGGTTATTCAGTTTTTTTGTATGGCTGTTCATCAAACCGAAACTTAAATAGGGCAGTGACAAGACGCTGTTTTATGCTGTCCTCGGTGTCTTTGTTGATGTGTCCGTTTTCAAGGGAAGCAAGTCGGATTTGCTTGCCGTAATGCTGAAAACTTTGTCAACGGCTTCCGGCTCTCCGCTGGTCGCCCGGACAATCGTTTCATAGGGCAAAAGATTCGGATTCCCCATGTGAAAGCACCTCCATTTTCCTTTGCAGGAGTTTTAACGTCCTGCGGATTTGATACCCGGTTGTACTCCGGCAGCGTCCGTACATTTCCCCGATTTCCTGTTGTGTATAATCCCCGAAAAAGTAAAGGAAAATGATTTCCCGGTTTTTCTTTGGCAAGGATAACAGGGCAGCGGCAAGCTCCCCATTGGTGAGGATAACTGTCTGCCCGCATATCGTTATGGGGTATTCTTCATAGGGTGCTTCAAAATATTCGTCTGTTGTGCCTAAAGGGTAAAATTTTTCTTCTGTGAGGTATTCAAGGGATATTTCTTTTTGCCGCCGTCTGCTTCTGTCATGCCATGCGTTGAGTGCCGCAAAGCGTATGACGGTCTTGCAAAAGCCGTTGAACGTATACATGATATGTTCTTTGTATGCTTCTGTGCAAGGCATAAATATTCCCCCTTTCTCCCACATGGGGCGGTGCATGGTTATTGGTTACTTTTTATAATTTAGAGAGGCGATAGTATTTTAGACTGTCGCCCCTTGACTACAACTGGCAGAATATAAATATAGAAGCTATTATTTTCCTTAATTTGATTTACGTGGACGTTCCCTTTCTCGCACTAAACCACTCTCGAAAATAACTTCAATTTTTGCATAATTTATTTCAGTTCCAACAAATCTTATAACATACTCATTTTCTTTCAAAATATTATTTAATGAAATTGTAAAAGTATCATTTTCAATATTCTCATTCCATGTATTTGCCCAGATAAGTTCATCTGTTTCATTATCTCTTATTTCAACAAGTCCACTTTTTCCGTCCATTTGAAAAGAGATTTTTGCTTTTAAAGTACTTATATCCTCGGATACACAGAATAGCCTTTCATTTACAAACGGGTCTGTATCATCATAGTATCTATCCAATTCCATTTCAAAAATTGAATTTTTATTATCTGATTCGACATTTCCACAAATATCTGCGACAGCTTCCATGACTAATTTCTTTTCTTCCTGTGTAAGAGTGTTCATATACTCACACTGCTCGGCAACATCTTCCATAAGCGTTTCCATATTGTCAAATGGTCCGATAGAGGTATAACTATCTTTTCGTACCAATACAAACTTAATGCTTCCGGCAGAAACAGAAGAAAGCGGCTTGTCATCTTCCCCTGCACCATCACAAAAAATGTAGTATACTCCGTCTTCTGTCAATATTTCATTCAGTATTTCACTGTCCTTCCATGTTTTCATATCATTAGCAGCAGAAGGGGCGGCATATGCGCCGGTTACAAAAAAGCAAACGCAAACAGCAGCCGTAAAAATAGCAGTGATAGCAATAATCGCTTTTGATTTTTTCCTAAATTTCATAATCGCACCTAACCTTTCTTTTAATTGTTCTGCTCCCTCTGTCAATGTAACGGAAGCTAAAGAACTTTTGTAAAGATTGTTTGATTTCAAAAAAGAAATCAGTGTGTCCCCATACTCACGCTTTGCTTTTTCATTAAGTATGGATATGACTTTTTCATCACATGACAATTCACAAGATTTATTCACTTCCTTTTCCAGCAGATATACAAAAGGATTGAACCAGTGGACGCACACAACAATCTGTATCAGCCATTTATAAAACATATCCCTCTGCTTGTAGTGAATCAGCTCATGCACAAAGATATAAGACAACTCTTTATCTTCCCATTCGCCAACAGGCAAAATGATTCTTGGTCGAAAGAAACCAATCAGCATAGGGGAAGCAATCAGCGGATTACAGGATAATTCTACCCTTGTCTTAATTTTCAGTTTTTCTTCACAATCAGATAGCAGATTCAAGATTTTTATATCTGATACTTCTTTATTTCCTGCTTTGATGTATTGGATAAAGCCTTGATAAACCGTTACTTTGCGGACAAATAAAACCAGTGCCAATGCTGACCAGATAAAAAACAGGCAGACATATTTGTCAACTGGCTCACGCATGGCAGCGGTGGTTATTTCCCGGTTTGTCTGTATCGGCTCTGCTTTACTGTTACCCGTATCTGCGGGAACGGGTACATTGGGGTTTGTAGGGATTTCATTTGTTATTGCTGTTGTGTCGAATTTTTCAAACAGACTTCCAATAATCGTAGTGTCGGGAGTAAAGGGAAGCAGAAAACGCAAAGCAACAACTATCCAGATATAATACTGCCAACGCTTGCTGAATTTGTTTTTATACAGCGGCTTCAATCCCAAAATGAGAAGCAGTAACAGTGCGCCGGAAACAGACAGCGACAATAATATTTTTATAAATTCACTCATTTTCTTCTCTCCAAAATCTTTCAATCTCTTTCAATTCGTCTGCCGAAAGAATATCCTGCCGCAACAAGGTTGATACTAAGTTTTTCACATTCCCGCCATAGACTTTATCAAGAAAGCTGTGGGTCTGCATGGTCTGGTATTCAGCTTCTGTTACCGTAGCCACATACTCATTTTTCCTGCCGATTTTTTTGACTTTCAAGAACTTTTTTTCTCCTAAACGGGAAAGCAGCGTGAGTATGGTGTTGTTCTTCCATTCGTTTTTATCTTTTTCCAATTCCTCCATGATGAGGGAGTATAAAGCCGCCCCTCCATTCTTCCAGATGATTTTCATTAGTACCAATTCGGATTCAGAAATTTGCTGCGCCATTTTGTCCTCCTTTTATCTTAACATTTTGTGGGTGTATAAATATCTTAACATTTTGTGGGTGATAATGCAATACCCTAATGAAAATTTAAGAATTTATAAAAAGATATGAAAGATAGGGGGGATTTCGTAGTAGTCGGCATTGTGGGAATGTGTATAACTGGCTATCTTATGGAATTGTGGGTAACTCTGTTTGCAACATGTGGGAAAGCTGCACTTTAGCTTTTCCATGTGCTGTGAATAGAGTTATCCATGATTCCATAGCCTGTTATGCACATTTCCACAATGCTTGTCTTTTGGTCTTTAGCTTCTTTTGGTTCGGAATAGTGTGGTGCTGGCGGTCTATCTCTTGTTTTCGGTTGCTTGCTTCTTTACCGTACATGAGCATTATTTTAGGGATTATATATTATTGTCTATTAGAAGGGAGTTGGATACAGATTGAATTTTATATGAAAATAGGTTATACTGTGTTTATGTTTATTATTGAGGATTAGGTTGATTTTTCCTTGTTTTGAAAGAAGGATGCGATATGTCAAAGAAGATCATGCTGCCAGGCAATGTAAAAAAAAGCACCATAACAACATATTTGTTAGCAATATTTTTAGGGATATTGGTAGTTTTTATTGTAGTATGGACATATTGGCTCTATTATGCGTTAAACCAAAGGATTGATAAGGAAAAACAAGCATATTTCAGTGAAGTTACAGGTAAAATAGAAGAGAGTATAGATATAACAGAAGAAGACAAATTTTTGGACTTGCTTCTTATTTATTTTAAGATAGTCAGTTTTGTAGTAATCGTTATGTTTTTTATAGCGATTTTCTATGTGTCAAAAATTAATGTAGAAAGAAAAATTGGCAGAAAGAAAGATGAATTAAATGTACGTTTAGTAAAAAAGGCTGAATCTTCAAACCAGACGAGCCAGGCAAAAAGTGAATTCCTTTCGAATATGTCCCATGATATCCGCACGCCGATTAATGGCATTATGGGCACGACATTAATTGCAAAACGGAATATTGAAGATAGGGAAAAGGTTTGTGAATGTTTAGATAAAATAGATATCTCTTCACAATATCTTTTAGCATTAGTGAATGATGTGTTAGATATGAGCCTTATAGAGAGTGGGGAAGTAAAGGTAAGTTGCGAGCCTTTTAATATTAATCAATTATTGCACACTTGTACTTCCATTATTATAGGGCAGCTACAAAATAAAGGAATTCGGTTTGACCAAGAATTTGACTGTTTCAGCCAGCCAAATTTAATGGGGGATGAGCCCCATTTGCGGCAAATCTTTATTAAAATATTGGGGAATGCTGTTAAATTTACCCCAGATGGGGGTTCTATTGTGTTCCGTGCCTGGGAAGAAGGGGCTACAACAGAAAAAGTGAATTTTGTGTTTGAAGTAGAAGATACAGGGATGGGAATGAACCCAGAGTTTTTGGGGCATATTTGGGAACCATTTGCAAAAGATAAGAACAAAGCCTGGCCAGGTTATAGAGGGACAGGCCTTGGCATGGCTGTTACAAAACAATTTATTGATTTAATGGGAGGCACAATATCAGTGGATAGTGAGCTTGGGAAAGGAAGCTGTTTTACAGTAAGGCTGGCTTTTCGGGTAAATAAAAATGTGCTAAGTAAAAAAGAGCAAGAAATTAATGTAATAGGAATGCGGATTTTGTTAGTAGAAGATAATGAATTAAATATGGAAATTGCTACAGAATTGTTAAAAGATGAAGGAATAGAGGTAGTGCAGGCAGAGAATGGAGAAGTTGCGGTACATCTTTTTGAAAATGCAGCACCTGGATATTATGATGCTATTTTAATGGATGTTATGATGCCTGTAATGGACGGTTTGACAGCTACAAAGACAATCCGAAGCATGGCACGCCAGGATGCAAGGATCATTCCTATTTTAGCTATGACAGCCAACGCTTTTGAAGATGATATAAAAGCCACAAAGGATGCAGGTATGGACAATTATTTTTCAAAACCAATTGATATTAAATTAATATTAAAATTCTTATCGCAGTATAGAAAAAAGAGTGAAAATAAATAGAATATTATAACTTTAATTGAAATGTATTAAAAAGGAAAATTCAAGCGTGATATTTCAAGTGTGATATCATCTTGAATTTTTTAATTTATGGAATATATATTTTTTATACCAGCTTTTAAAGGGAAAACATGACATTTTATTGGCATGTTTATATGTTATAGTATAAGGGGTGATGAAAATGCGAGAAGGGGAGAATCATTTATACCTTGCACAGAAGCGTACAAAGAACTCATTATGTAAACGCTAAATGACTTTTGCAATACCATCATATACTTTGCAGGTATCAACACATGGCGTAACAGGAGCAGGATGCAAAAAGAAATATCCTTTGCATAGCTCACAGAAGAAAAGTTTTGCCTTTAGGTATAACGGACGAATATCTTGAAGTATTTTACGAAGTATAGCCATCAGAATGGAAGTAAATGGATAAAACTACTAAAGAAAAACAAGTTCATAGAAAAGGAGTATCCTTTCCATAAATCTATTAGCCTGCGCCCTATGGCTTGCCCGATAAATTTTATTTGTTGGGAAGAATCCCAAACTCTCTTTTTCATTATCTGTGGAAATATTATTACTAAAACCATTTATATGCAAGATGTAGATAGTTTCGAATAAATAAGATATATAGTGGATGCAAGAGATATGTGAATTGTATGAACAGGATATGCCAGTAACCATGATTCGCCGAAAGAAAACTGTGCCAAATAATATAATGAGATTTTGTAAAGTTTTTTACACAGATTAGAAGTTTTCTGGTATAATAAAACTGAAAGGATTGAGAATGTTTCATTTAGTAGGAGTAGGAGGTGTACTATGCAATATATCGGTAGTGAATTGCAGGATAGAATGGATTTGTTAGGCATTGATATTTCTACTTTATCAAATATGGCTTTTTTAGATGAAACTGTTATTAGCAATATAATCAATGATAAATTTGCTTTTGAAGAAATAGATGAGTTTGATTTATCTTTGATTTGTAGTGCTCTTCATTGTGATACTCAATATTTTGTTAATGATGAAGTCAGAAAAAAGGATTTGTTGATATCTACAATGAATAGAGGAAAAGATACTGTAAAATCTAAAAATGTAAAAGCGAGAATTCAGGATTTTATGAATGATTATGCTTTTATTTGTGAAGTATTGTCGGAAAAGGCATGATTTAGGAGAAGAGGTATTACTTTGACAGTAAATATTTTGAATGCAATTAATATGGCTAGGAAAGTTTTTGAAATAGAAAGTTTTCCTGGTGATTTTTTTGAACATTTGATGATGGATAATTATACTGATAGATGCAGGCTGCTTTTGTTTAAAGAAGATATTGATAAACTTTCTGGATTTATTGGATATGGTATGAATGGATTTGCGGTTATCTGTGTAAATTACAAAAGACCAATGGGACATCAAAATTTTACACTTGCTCATGAGGTGGGCCATTGGCTCTTGCATAAAGGGAAAAGTATTTCGGACGATGATAAAGTTTTGGGGTACACTTCGGATAGTATCGAAAAAGAAGCAAACGAATTTGCTGGAGAATTATTATATCCTGAAGAAAGTTTGGAAAAAGACTTTCATTATGCGATTCAGCAAGAGTTATTTATGGTTAATAATAGAGCGCAATTGGGAAATTATGTGGATGAATTGTGTCATAAATATTGTTTAAGCTTTGAAATGGTATTACGCAGATTGTTATATCAAAATGGACAGACAAAACAATATGGCACTGTCAGGAAGGAAATTGAAAAAGCGTTAGGTGGAAAAGTTGCTGAAAGTTTTGACAGGAATTTTTATGTGCCAAATACAGATTTGCCACAATATCAAAAGCTTATGAAGCCATACGAAGAATTGCAAAAAAAAGTAGATATACTTGTTCAACAAGGAAAAATTGGAACAGCTACTGGCGAATCCATTAAAATACGAAATGGAGTGAAGATAAGCTAATGTATTACTTGGTAGATACAAATGTTTTTCTTCATGCTATTCGTGACAATATTTTTGCAGTTGCAGATTTATGTAAGAAAAACGGAACTGATGTAACGATTACGGATACAATCTTAAGTGAATTAGAGCCAGGGTATCATTTAGAAGGCGAAGATAAAACGGCAAAAGATACATATAATAGTGTTTATAATCTTTCTTATGGGACAATGGGCATAAAGGTTATACGAATTGTAAATGTAGATGATATTCCTGGTGCTAAAGAGGAATTGAAGAGGATACGTAAGAGGTTCTATAGTTGGATGACTGATATTACTTATTTAAAACATCTTGTTTCACAAGGTGCTATATCATTGGATGATATTAAAAAGAAGAATTTTAGAAAAAAAGATTTGGGAGAATGTGAGTTAATTGCTATAGCAAAAGCAGCAGAAAATGTATATGAAATAGTGACAAATGATAAAGGAAGAGTTTTTTACATCCAGAACAAAATCTATTTGATGATTATGCGGTGGGTATTGGCTTAACTGTTTTAAATAGTGATGAATGGTTAAATACGATCGGCTGTCGGGGCAAAACAATTTAAGTTTGGTATTGTTTTTATTTTGTAAAAATAATTTTATCACAGAAACAGACAGAATTTTTCCACAGTGACTTTGATAATTTGAAAAAAGTCCGAAATATCTGAATTACAAGAGGGCAAATGTTATCTATGGGATATACGGAAGCAGAATATAAAAAAGCAGAGAGGGCATTATATGCAAATGTTTAGATGCAGAATGATATGTTTGGAAATTCTTTTAAAATAACTTGGATATATAATGATGAATAATAAGAAGGAGGTCTAGAGATACTGAGGAGCTTCTTTTTACTATATATTTGCTAGACATATGCTCTAATGGTTGTGAGTTTCTAATTCGCCTAGTTATGGAAAGGATATAACCTAAATCTGTGGAGTTCATACACATATAAAATTTATATACCCAAGGGATAGCTGTTTCTATGGCTTTCCCTTTTCTTTTTATTATAATATATCTACTAGCAAGGTTTATAATAGAGCATATGTTTACATATTATGTTTGAACTGATTGGTGGCCTATCCTTTAACTTTGTTTATCCAATAATTAGTGGAGGATTTTAACTGTAATCTCTTAAAACATTTCACATACAATTACGGAAAAGCTTATTTTATCAGTACTTTTGAGATTGTATCTGTTGCTTGGATGCCTTGGTTTAAGAACAGTTTTTTTTAGTAGACTAAAAATACCTGTCGAAAGCTGTCACAATTTTTAATACGATAAATGTTTACAGATGTAAAATTATGTTATATTATAATTTTCGTAACTATTTTCTTGGCTAATATATGGCTTCTAAAAACAGATACTATTATGATAGTGGGGGATAAAAGAGTGTCTGAATCTAGTTATCTTATTTATCTTTTCCATTCCTAATTCTAACTTTTTAATAATACAAAAAAGTGAAGTAACAGGAAAAAAGTACTGTTGCATCCCATATGCGGCAGTACTTTTCTATATTTATTATGAAATATGAACTTTATTAAGCACAAGGGTTTGTTTTCAAGGATTCTATGAAAACAAGCTTGACATTTATATGATTCGTTTTTATAATAGTCATAGATGTGCACGAGCACACTTAAATATTATTCTAGGAGGAAACGCAGATGAACAATGTTCCAGAGGTAAAGATTGGTATTGCTGCTGTAAGCAGGGATTGTTTCCCTATGACACTTTCTGAAAGAAGGAGAAAAGAGTTAGCAGCAGCTTATCGCCCAAAGTATGGTGATATTTATGAGTGTCCAACAGTAATTGAAAATGAGCTGGATATGAAGAAGGCTTTAGCAGAATTAAATGAGGCAGGCTGTAATGCCCTTGTAGTATTTCTTGGTAATTTTGGTCCAGAAAGTTCTGAGACTTTGCTTGCAAAATATTTTAATGGCCCAGTTATGTTTGTTGCGGCAGCCGAGGAACATGGTGACAGCCTTTTAGATGATAGAGGGGACGCATACTGTGGTATGTTAAATGCAAGCTATAATTTAAAATTACGCGGCATAAAGGCATACATACCAGAATATCCAGTTGGCACAGCAGAAGAATGTGTGGATATGATTGCAGAATTCCTTCCAATAGCAAGGACGATTATTGGGTTACAGAATCTAAAGATTATTAGCTTTGGCCCACGCCCACAAGACTTTATTGCATGTAATGCACCAATTAAATGTTTGTATGATCTTGGCGTAGAAATTCAAGAAAATTCTGAATTAGATTTATTTGAAGCATTTAATAACCATGCTGGGGATGAAAGAATTGCTGGCATTGTAAAGGAAATGCAGGAAGAACTTGGCGCAGGGAATAAAAAGCCAGAAATCCTTGAAAAGCTGGCACAATATGAGTTGACTTTATTGGATTGGGTAGAAAAGAATAGAGGCTCTAGGGAATATGTAGCAATTGCAGGAAAATGTTGGCCTGCTTTCCAGACACAGTTTGGTTTTGTTCCATGTTATGTAAATAGCCGTTTAACTGCAAAAGGTATCCCAGTATCTTGTGAAGTGGATATTTATGGTGCATTAAGTGAATTTATAGGCACTTGTGTTAGCTTGGATGCAGTTACATTACTAGATATTAATAATAGTGTTCCTGCTGATATGTATGAATCGGAGATTAAAGATAAGTATAATTATACATTAAAAGATACTTTTATGGGCTTCCATTGTGGAAATACTCCTTCTTGCAAGTTGTCTTTCTGTGAGATGAAGTACCAGAAGATTATGGCAAGGAGCCTTCCTGTTGAAGTAACAAATGGTACACTGGAAGGGGATATTGCAGCAGGAAAGATTACATTCTTCCGTTTGCAGAGCACAGCAGATGCAACACTTAGGGCATATGTGGCAGAAGGGGAAGTCCTTCCAGTTGCAACACGCTCTTTTGGAGGCATTGGTGTATTTGCTATTCCAGAAATGGGACGGTTCTACCGCCACGTTTTAATACAGAAAAATTATCCTCATCATGGAGCAGTAGCATTTGGGCATTTTGGCAAGGCTATTTTTGAGGTGTTTAAGTATCTTGGAGTAGAAGATATTGGTTTTAACCAGCCAAAGGGTATGCTTTATAAAACAGAAAACCCATATGTATAATGGCGGATGGCTGTCACAATGAAGCAGATTGCTGAAGCGTGCCAGGTCTCTAGGGGTACGGTAGACCGAGTTTTAAATAACCGGGGCAGAGTACGGGAAGAAATAGCTGCCAAGATCCGTAAAAAAGCTGAAGAACTAGGCTACCGTCCCAATACAGCAGGCAAGGCGCTGGCAGCAAGAAAGAAAAATTATGTGGTAGGTGTAATATTGACCTCAGAGGGCGTGGAATTTTTTAGTGAGGTTTTAAATGGCATACAAAAAGGACAAGAAGAAATCGCGGATTATGGGATAACTCTTCTTGTCCGCAGTATGAAGGGCTATTATGTGGATAAGCAGCTTGCCTTAATGCGGGAAATGAAGGACAAGGTGCAGCTTTTGATTTTGAATGGGATTAATGAGGAGCAGATTTCAAAAGAGATACAGGATTATATGGAGGATGGGATTCCAGTTATTACGATTAATGCAGATGTAGAAAATAGTGGGCGGCTTTGTTATGTGGGCTGTAATTTTTATTCTAGTGGGCGGACTGCAGGCGGGATATTGGGGCTTTTATGCGGGGGAAAAGCTACAATAGGCATTGCAACTGGCACAGTGAAGGTTTTGGGGCATAACCAGCGTATTACAGGGTTTTCTTCTTTGTGCAGGGAACGATATCCAGAGATGAAGATAGTAGATATTATAGAAACGAATGATGATGATGAGGCAGGATATGAACAGGCTTGTTTTATGCTTAATCATTATCCAGAAATTTCTGCAATTTATATTGTAGCTGCAGGGGCAGCAGGTGTGTGCCGTGCCGTAGTGGAATCAGGAAGGGCAGATTCGATTTTAGTGGTAGCGAGTGATAATACAAATTCTGTAAGGGAATGGATGAAAAAAGGTGTTATTAAAGCGGCTGTCTGCCAGAATCCATTTGGGCAGGGATATCATGCCGTACAGATAGCTGCTGGCTATTTAGTGCAAAATATGGTGCCAGAAGCAGATTATATTGTAAAGAATGAAATTAGGATATTAGAAAATATTGATGAATAAGGGGGATTTTCATGAGATATTTAATTGGTATAGATCTGGGAACCTCTGCGACAAAGACAGTATTGTTTGATGAAGATGGGGCAATTATGGCATCTGCATCTCAAGAATACCCACTTTACCAGCCACAGAATGGCTGGGCTGAACAGAACCCAAAGGATTGGGCAGATGCAGCACTTTCTACTATTACTAAAGTAGTAAAGGAATCTGGCGTGGCAGCAGAGGATATAAAAGGGCTTGGTATCTCTGGGCAAATGCATGGGTTAGTTATGCTAGATGAAAATGGGGAAGTAATCCGGCCATCAATTATTTGGTGTGATCAAAGGACAGCGGCAGAATGTGAGGAGATTACAGAAAAAATCGGCAGGGAACGTTTAATAGAGATTACGGCAAACCCAGCGCTTACCGGTTTTACGGCATCGAAAATTTTGTGGGTGAAAAACCATGAACCAGAAAATTATAAGAAATGCCGCCATATTCTTTTGCCTAAAGATTATGTGCGCTATATATTAACTGGAGAATTTGCCACAGAAGTGTCAGATGCGTCTGGTATGCAGCTTTTGGATGTCCCTAACCGTTGTTGGTCAGATGAGGTACTGGAGAAGCTGGAAATTGATAAAAATATGCTGGCGAAAGTATATGAATCAGTAGAAGTAACTGGTACAATTTTGCCAGAGATTGCAGAGAAAACAGGGCTTTCAAAAGAAACTGCCGTAGTTGGCGGGGCTGGGGACAATGCTGCCGCTGCAGTAGGGACAGGGATTGTAAGAGAAGGCAGGGCATTTACAACAATAGGGACAAGTGGAGTCGTGTTTGCCCATAGTAATGAGGTGACTATTGATCCAAAGGGCAGGGTACATACTTTTTGCTGTGCTGTACCAGGGGCATGGCACGTTATGGGGGTAACACAAGGAGCAGGGTTATCCTTAAAATGGTTCCGGGATAATTTCTGCCAAGATTATATAGAGAAGGCAGAAAAGGAAGGGAAAGATCCTTATGACTATATTAATGAGGATGTATCACAAATTCCGGCTGGATGTAATAAATTGTTATATTTGCCTTATTTAATGGGAGAACGTACTCCTCATTTAGATCCAGACTGTAGGGGTGTATTTTTTGGCTTATCGGCTATCCATACCAGAAAAGACATGCTCCGTGCAGTAATGGAAGGAGTATCCTATTCTTTAAAAGACTGCAACGATATTTTAAAAGAAATGGGAGTCCAAGTAGAAGAAATGATGGCTTGCGGCGGTGGCGGAAAGAGCCCGATATGGCGCCAGATGCTTGCTGATATGTATGGATGTAAGGTAAAAACTGTTACAGCAAAGGAAGGCCCAGCCCTTGGCGTGGCAATCCTTGCAGGCGTAGGGGCAGGGATTTATGAAAGCGTAGAAGCTGCATGTGATAAAGTGCTCCATATAGATAAAGAATGTGCCCCTAAAAAAGAAACATCAGAAATATACAGAGAATACCATAAAATATATAAAAATCTTTATCCAGCATTAAAAGAACAATATAAAGAATTAGCAAAATTGGGATAATTTAATTAGATAAAAAACAGGGCAATTTAGGTAGCCCTGTTTTTTTATACATATAGACATTTATTAAAACTTAAATTGATATACTTCATGTTGTACGCCAGAAGCTAAATGAACCAATTCTTCGCTTGCGCGGGTAATTTCTTCCATAGTATGGTTTTCATTTTCAATAGTGGCAGTAATCTCTTCTGAGCTGGCAGCATTTTCTTCTGATACAGCAGAAAGGCTTTGCATAACACTAATAATGTTTTCTTTTCCAGAGTTCATCTGGTTGGTAATATCATTAATTTTATTAAATACTTGGTTAAGGTAATTAATATTGTCAGAAAGGCCGTCATATTTTTTATGTGTTGTCACCACGCTTTCAGACTGCCTGGCAACTACATCTTGCATTTCAGTAGTGATTTCAATGGTTTGTTCCATTTCTTTTGTTAGTTTTTTTATAACTTCTGCAATTTCTTTGGCAAATTTATCAGTCTGTTCCGATAAGGTACGTATTTGTTCTGCAACAACTGCAAAGCCAAGCCCTGCATCACCAGCCCTTGCCGCCTCAATAGTAGCATTTAACGCAAGCATATTAGTCTGGCTGGCAATTTGTTGTATTTTTTCACTGCTTTGTGAGATAAGTTGCGCACTTTCATTAGTAGTGGCAATAGTGTCCCGGACAAGGGTAGTTTTTGTGTTATTTAATTTTGTCCATTCAACAAGCTGTTTTAATGTTTCTACGCCTTCATCTTTAATAGTATTTACTGTAGAAAGTGCACTATATAGCTGATCGGCAGAAGTACGGTTTTCAGCAATTAAATTTCCAAGTGCCGTTACTTCTTCTGCCCCTTGGGAAGTTTCTGTTGCTTGGGAAGTGGCACCTGTGGCAATTTCTGTAATAGCAGTAGTAATCTGTAACATATTTGCATTATTTTGTGTACAAGATGCCGTTAATTCTTCTGAAGCGGCAACTACATTATCAGACATATCAATAATTTTGTGGATTAAACTGGATAAATTTTTCCTCATTAATTCCATAGCGCTAAACGCCCGCCCAATTTCATCTTTGCGTTTACTAGAAGAAAAAAGAGAAGGGGTCATATCATAGGCAGACATACGTTCTAGTTCCTTAGTAATCATTGTGAGTGGGCGGATTGTGGATATAAATAACATAGTAGAAATAATAACAATTGTTAATAGCATAGCTATTACAAAAGAAATAATAATCCCGCTTAAAGAGTGGACTAATATGCTATTTAAAGTAGCCTGATCGACAGATACCCCAATATTTAAGGCGCCGATTAAAATATTATTTTCATTATAAATAGGTTCTAGTATATCTAATACTAAAGAATCTGTAACAGAATAGGTGTAATAATCGGCGTATTGCTGCCCATTTTTAGCTGCTGCAATGCTGCCGGCATCACTTAAGGTAATCCCTATACGTGATGGATCGCTGTGGGCTGCTGCGGTAAGGTTAGAATCAATAAATAAGGCATAGGCAAGATTGTTTTCTGCATCAATCATGTCGATAAAACCTTGCAGGTTGTCCATATCAATCATCTTGCTATATACTTTAATTAGTTTAAGATTATCTGTTTTCCACTGGGATAATACTTCATTTTTTAAAATATTACACATAAGGATAGAAATAACAGAAAAAGCTACTATTAAAATTAAGGTAAGAGTAGCAGTGATTTTAACAGTAATATTAGTAAATCTGGATTTACTTTGCATAGTTTATGCTCCTTTCCATAATAGCCTATAATAAAGGCACAGGATTACGTTTGTACATTAGCATTATAGTGGATAATAGGAGATTTCGCAAGAAAAAAGAAAAATAGCTATACATATATAGAAAATAGCTTGCTTTTTAGATGGACATGTGGTAAAATAGCTACTCGTGATATATTATAAATTCCTTGTTTCCTATATAAAAAGTAGGAAGCCAGAGACCAGAAGGAGGTACGGTTAGCATGAACAAATATGAAGTGACAGTTGTTGTTAATGCAAAGATCGAAGATGAAGAAAGAGCCAATACCGTGGAAAAGGTAAAAGAGTATATTACTCGGTTCGGCGGTACAGTGACAGATGTGGATGAATGGGGTAAGAAGAGGCTTGCTTACGAAATCCAGAAAATGAAAGAAGGCTTTTATTACATTATTAAATTTGAATCTGACAGCAATTGCCCAAATGAAGTAGAAGCACATGTTCGTCTTATGGAAAATGTTATCAGATATTTAGTTGTAAAACAAGAAGACTAAGAGGACAAACTGGTTTTGGGGAAAATTTTTATAAAAAACCAGTACAAAATAACCCAGGAGGAGATTGTATGAATAAAGTAATCTTAATGGGGCGGCTGACAAGAGACCCAGAAGTGAGATATTCACAGGGCGATAATACAATGGCAGTTGCCAGGTTTACGCTGGCGGTTGACAGAAGAGGCAGGAAAGATGCAAATGGTGACGGGACACAGACAGCAGATTTTATTAACTGTGTAGCATTTCGCACCAATGCAGAGTTTATTGAAAAATATTTTAGGCAGGGTATGCGTGTATTGATATCAGGAAGGATCCAGACAGGTAGCTATACGAACCGGGATGGGCAAAAAGTCTATACTACGGATATTGTTGTGGATGAGCAGGAGTTTGCAGACAGCAAGGGCACTGCTTCAAATTCAAATGGGGATAATAGTTTCCAGGCGGCACCAAGGCCACAGCCAGGGAATGCAGTAGGGGACGGCTTTATGAATATTCCAGATGGCGTAGATGATGAGGGCCTGCCGTTTAATTAGAATTGTTAAAGGAGGTAATAGAAGATGGCATTCAATAAATCAGAAAAAGGCGATAAGGCAGAAGGCGGAATGAGAAGGAAGCCAGCAATGCGCAGAAGGAAAAAGGTTTGTGTATTCTGCGGTGACGCCAATAATGTGATTGATTACAAAGATGTAAATAAATTAAAGAGATATGTATCAGAAAGAGGCAAGATTCTTCCAAGAAGAATTACTGGAAATTGTGCAAAGCATCAGAGGGCGTTGACAGTAGCAGTAAAAAGGGCACGCCATATCGCACTTATGCCTTATACATTGGATTAATATAGAAATATGCTGCTAAGGCAGCACGTAGATTGTGCAGCGAGTAGGAGAGATAATTCTCCTACTCGATTTTTTATGAAAAATTTATAATTCTTTTTATTTGTTTAAGTGCAAATGAGAAAAAGGCATGTTATACTATAAAAAAGCGGCTTTTGGGAAGTTGTTGTTAAAGTATATAGGTAGGAGAGAAACAAAGGCATAGTAATATAAAGAACAGGAGGAAGTATGAAAATCAGGACAAAACTAGCAATTGCATTTTTTACGATTATTATAGTTCCACTGGCTTTATGTTTAATTACATGGCTAGTGCTTAGCCAGTACCAATTTAGGATTATTAAAGATTATTATGGAATAGAGACCAGTTATGATACATTTTCTGATTCTACATTATTTTTAAACCGGGTAACAGAGACATTATATGGGGAAATTGAAAGGGATGCCAAAAATTCGCCAGAGGTTTTCCAAGACAGGGTATACATGGATAATCTAAATAGCCAGTTAAGGAATAAATATTCTTTTTTAATTGTACGTGAAAATGATTCTATCACATATCATGGAGGAAGTGAAATCCATGTAGAGAATTTGGTATTACCAGACTATAGTGATGAAGAAGATGTGGGAAACCGCGTAATAATGGATAGGGAGAATAAGTATATTTTAAAGCAGGTGGATTTTTTAACAGAAGCAGGAAAAAAGGGAAGTGCCTTTATTGTTACAACGCTTGGGGAGTTAATTCCTGAGATGCGCTGGCTACTAAGAGATATTATATTGGCCATGGTTATGATTTTGGGATGTACAGCCGTAATTTTAATTGCATGGATTTACCAAAGCATGGTAAAACCTCTTCGCCAGCTTCAGGAGGCCACGCATAAGATAAAAGAAGGAAACCTAGACTTTACAATTATTGCAGATAATAGGGATGAAATTGGCGAATTATGTAGGGATTTTGAAGATATGAGGAAACGCCTTAAGGATACTATGGAGGAAAAAATTCAGTATGATATGGAAAGCAAGGAGTTAATTAGTAATATTTCCCATGATTTAAAAACCCCTATTACTGCGATTAAGGGGTATGCGGAAGGAATTTTAGACGGGGTAGCAGATACGCCGGAACGCCAAGATAAGTATGTCCGTACCATTTATAATAAAGTAAATGATATGAGCCGTTTAATTGACGAGCTGACTTTTTACTCAAAGATGGATACAAACAGGATACCATATACTTTTAATAAGATTCATGTAGAACAGTATTTTAGGGATTGTGTAGAAGAATTATCATTGGATTTAGAGGAAAAAAATATAGAATTAGCTTATTTTAATTATTTAGAAGAGGATGTTATTATTATTGCTGATGTAGAGCAGTTAAAGCGGGTAATTAATAATATTATCAATAATTCTGTAAAATATATGGACAAAAGGAAGGGGATTATCAATATCCGCGTAAAGGATGCTGTAGATTTTGTGCAAGTGGAGATAGAAGATAATGGAAAAGGAATTTCTGTAAGAGATTTACCATATATTTTTGACCGTTTTTACCGTACAGATGCTTCTAGGAATTCAAGCCAAGGAGGAAGTGGGATAGGATTGTCGATTGTTAAGAAAATAGTAGAAGACCATGGAGGGCGTATCTGGGCAACCAGCAGGGAAAATACAGGTACAGTAATGTGTATGGTATTTAGAAAATATCAGGAGGAAAGTAATTATGAGTAAAATTCTTATTGTGGAAGATGAAATTAGTATTGCGGAATTAGAAAAGGATTACCTGGAATTAAGCGGGTTTGAGGTAGAAATTGAGACAACAGGGGATATTGGGCTAGAAAGGGCATTAAAAGAAGAGTTTGATCTTTTTATCTTAGATTTAATGTTGCCAAATATAGATGGGTTTGAAATTTGCCGCAGGGTTAGGGAAATAAAGAATACTCCTATTTTGCTTGTATCCGCAAAAAAAGATGATATAGATAAAATCCGCGGGTTAGGGCTTGGGGCAGACGATTATATGACAAAGCCATTTAGCCCAAGTGAGTTAGTGGCACGGGTTAAGGCGCATTTAGCCCGCTATGAAAGGCTGATTGGAAGTAATGTACAGGAAAACGAAGTGATTGAAATCCGTGGGATTAAGATTGATAAAACAGCTAGAAGAGTGTATGTAAATGGAGAAGAAAAAAATTTTACTACAAAAGAGTTTGATTTATTGACCTTTTTAGCGCAAAACCCAAACCATGTTTTTACAAAGGAAGAATTGTTTAATAAAATTTGGGATATGGAATCCATTGGCGATATTGCGACTGTTACAGTGCATATTAAGAAAATCAGGGAAAAAATTGAGTTTGATACGGCGAAACCGCAATATATTGAAACAATATGGGGGGTTGGATACCGGTTTAAGGTGTAAAAGGCAAAAATATTAGTTTGGCAGAGGTAAGCATGATAGATTACAGAAGTATACAAGTGTTAGAGATAAACAGGGAATTTTTCCGCTATTTTATACGTAGGCAAGTAGTAGAAGACTGTTGGCGCAGGATAGATGGAGAATGGGTAATCCAAAAAGATCCTTTTATAGATGAATGGTCGGAAAAGGATTACCAACTTTTAATAACATGCCTTAAAAATACTATAGAGACAGGTGGGATAGTATATGGGGCATTTCAAGATGGCATGTGTAAAGGGTTTACGTCAGTAGAGGCTAAACCATTTGGAAGCCGGAAGCAGTATCTAGATTTGTCTTGCATCCATGTTTCAGAGGATTTGCGTGGAAATGGGGTTGGCACAGTATTATTTAAGATGGCATGTAACTGGGCGAAGGGGAAAGGGGCAGAGAAGTTATATATATCAGCACATTCAGCTGTAGAAACACAAGCTTTTTATCATGCAAAAGGCTGTGTGGAGGCAGAGGAATATAATGAGGCTCATGTAAAACAAGAGCCATTTGACTGCCAGATGGAATATAGACTGTGAGGCTAGGATGAACCCAGAAATTGAGATTTTATATGAAGATGATTTTCTTATTGTCTGTATTAAGCCGCCTGGGATTGCAGCGCAAGGGGCAAAAGGCTTCCAAACAGATTTAAGTGATTTATTAAGGCTCCATATTCAGAAGGAAAATAAAATAAAGGGTGAGCCATACTTAGGGGTTATTCACCGCCTTGACCAGCCAACGGGCGGGATTATGGTATTTGCAAAGGAAAAAGGAAGTGCTGCTATATTAAGTAAACAGGCGTCATCGAACCAGATGAAAAAGAGGTATTACGCGGTTTTGGAGGAAGAACCGCCAATGTTAGAAGGAACCCTTAAAGATTATTTAAAAAAAGACGGAAAGGCAAATATATCTTGTATAGCAGATAACAGAAAACAGGGTATAGAGGAAGGAAAATTTGCTGAACTTGTTTATAAAATAATAGGGGAACAAGAGTATAAAGGACAAGTCTTGTATTTAGCAGATATTGAATTAAAAACAGGCAGGCATCATCAAATCCGTGCACAATTTTCCAATATAGGCTGCCCGCTTTATGGGGACAGGAAGTATAACCCATCCACAAATGGGGCAGGATTGGCTTTATTTTCCTATTATTTAGAATTTTCCCATCCAAAGACAAAAAAGATAATGCAGTTTAAACAGATGCCAGTAAACGAGATATTTACTTTATTTTTTTAAGAATAATTTTTTGCCCTTAGATCCATACTATGAGAAATAACAGAAATGTACAGGAAAGAGTGAAAAGAAATGGGGCAGATGTATGGAGGCAGGAAGTAGAGGCAGAAAGGCAGTTTATATTATAGGGATTACAGCGGGAGTATATTTGACGTTCCGGTTTTTACTTCCATTGGTAATTCCTTTTTTAATTGCGTATTTAGGTGCTGGGTTAATGGCTCCTATGGTTCATTTTCTGCAACATAAATTACATTTCAACCGGGGGTTTGCCACTGTAATAGTGGGGCTTTTATTTTTTCTGTTTCTTGGTACAGCAGGATTGTGGCTAGTCCATAAATTAGCAGAAGAGGCGGGGCGTTTTATTGGAAATTTAGGGAATTTAGAAGAGGCGCTGAATACCTATTTACGGCAGATTTGCTGTGATGCGGAGGCAAATTTTGGCTTAGAGCCAGACACTATTTATTTAGCGGCATCTTCTGGCATTAACCAGCTTGTTAGTACAGTAGAAGAGCAGGCAATGCCGCTGGTAATGAGTAATTCGCTTCCTATTGTAAAAGCATTGTTTGAAGGGATTGCAGTTATATTTATTACACTAATCTCTATGTTAATGATTTGTAAAGATTATGAAGCATTACAAGAACGGCGGGAACGTATGTTATTTGCGGAAGAAATTGATGGTATGGCAAAAAAAGTTTCTAGTGCAATGGGGGCATATATAAAAACACAGGGGATATTAATGTTAATAACGGCTGTTATATGTGTAATAGGATTATTTATACTTAAGAATCCATACGCCTTGCTGCTGGGATTGACAATTGCAGTGTTAGATGCCTTGCCTTTTATAGGCACAGGGATTATATTTATTCCATGGGCAGTTTTAGTTGGGGTGATGGGCGATTGGAAACTTTGTATAGGGCTTTTGGTGATTTATGGTGCCTGCTATTTGGTAAGGGAATTGCTAGAACCTAAGTTAATGGGAAAACAGATTGGGATGACTTCCCTAGAAATGATTATTAGTATGTATATTGGGATACGTTTATTTGGCTTGGCAGGAGTAATCCTTGGGCCAGTAGGTTATCTATTGATTGTAGAATTATTTCATACATGTTGTTCACATGCAGCTATTTTATAATGGAATTAGCTAATTTTTGAAGTGGAAAAAAGGAAGTGATTGTGTTATACTAAAACAGTAAGGGGTGATTTAGTGAAAGCGCAAAAGATTAGCGGCTTGCTTTTTATATTTTTTCTATCAATTGCTTTATTGACTTCATGTGCAGGGTCAGGAAAAAATAGTGGAAGCGGATTTGTAGATGGAAGGAATTTTGGTGGCATTATTGCGGCAACTCCTACGGAAGAGGAAGCAACTAGAAGTACAGCAGTATTTAGTGGTGCTTGTTTTGGGGTGATTGTTGATATTGATACAATAGAAAATACCATTTCCCTCCTAGATTTAGTAATTAATGCAGAGGTGCAGTTTGGCTATAGCGGCGGCACTTTTATAATGGATAAATATGGGAAAGATATTTCTGTAAGCCAGCTTGCAATAGGGGATATTGTAGAAGGTGGCTATGATACAGGGACAAGGATGCTAAAGGAACTGCAAAAATCAGACCAGGCATGGGAAAACCAAAGTGTTACGAATTTTACAATAAATAAATTGCAGCATACAATACAGATTGGGAAAAGTTTATATGAATATACCGATCAACTGGTGATTGTGTCAGATGGAAGGAGGCTGTCTAGCCCATCAGAAATTAGTAACCAGGATGAATTATTGGTACGTGGAAGTGAGAATACTATTTATTCTATAACCATATTAAAGGGGCATGGATATGTTACATTGTCCAATGCAGAGGAGTTTGAGAATGGGATTGTTATGGTAGGAAGCCGGATAGCCCGAAAGGTGACAGATGGCATGGTAATAGAAGTACCAGAAGGAGAATATATCTTAGAAATTAGCAAGGATGGCATTGGGGGGCAGCAAAATATCTTAGTAGTAAAAAATGAAGAGACAAATGTAGATGTAGGTGCGCTAAGAGGAGAATCAAAACAGACTGGCAGCCTGCGGTTTATGTTAAAGCCAGAGGGGGCAAAGCTGTACATAGATAATAAAGAAACCGATTATAAAGAGTTAGTAAAGCTATATTATGGTTCTTATAAAATCCGAATTGAGGCAGAGGGTTATGTGCCTTATAATGGGGATTTATTAGTATCTGAAAATTACCAACGGAGAGAAATCCAGCTTGGCAAGGAAGATAATACACAAGGAGAGCAGGAAAGCAGCACTTCGGGGGAGCAGCAAGGAACAGAAGAAACTACGACAAAGGCAGAAACATCTGTTTCCTCTGAAACTACTACAAATCCTATCACTACAAGCCCTACTACACCAAGGGTAACAGTCCCTACAGTAACGGCGCCAACCGTAACGGCACCAACAGTGACAACTCCTAGTATCCCTATCCCATCTATTTCAGAAAGAGTCCCAGAAGGAATGGGAAGTGATACAGAAGGTGTAAAAATAGAAAATTATAGAATCCATGTAGAAGCACCTGTAGGGGCTGCCGTCTATTTTGATGGGGAATATAAAGGGATTGCCCCAGTAAGTTTCCAGAAGGTGAGTGGGGAACATACAATTATATTCAGACAGAACGGATATGAAACGAAAACATATACCGTTACTATATCCAGTGATAAAGCGGATACACATTACAGTTATCCATCATTGGAGCCTAATTAAAGGATATAAAATAATATGCGCAAAGCGCAGGAATGGAGGACAGAATGGATTTTAAGAAAACTTACGAGGAATGGCTGGCAAATCCTTATTTTGATGCAGCAACAAAGGCAGAGCTTGAGTCAATTAAGGATAATGAGAATGAAATAAAGGAGCGTTTTTATGCTGACTTAGAATTTGGTACAGCAGGGCTTCGGGGAATTATTGGGGCTGGCACAAACCGTATGAATATTTATACGGTACGTAAGGCAACACAAGGGCTTGCCAACTATATTTGTAAGGAAGGAAAGCAGGCAAAGGGAGTAGCGATTGCCTTTGATTCTAGGAGAATGTCGCCAGAATTTGCAGATGAAGCAGCTTTATGTTTGGCAGCAAATGGAATTAAAGCATATGTATTTGAATCTCTCCGTCCTACGCCAGAGTTATCTTATGCAGTAAGAAAGCTTGGCTGTATTGCAGGGATTAATATTACAGCAAGCCATAACCCGCCAGAATATAATGGGTACAAGGTATATTGGGAAGATGGCGCACAAATTACGCCGCCACATGATACAGGCATTATGTCAGAGGTTAAGGCAGTAACAGATTATAATACTGTAAAAACGATGCTAAAGGATGAGGCACAAAAGGCAGGGCTTTATGAGACAATAGGGGCTGCTATTGATGACAGTTATATTGAAGAGTTAAAGACACAAGTCCGCCACCCAGAAATTATTAAAGAAGTACAAAAAGATATTACGATTGTATATACACCTCTCCATGGGACTGGGAATATTCCAGCAAGAAGGGTGCTAAAAGAGCTTGGATTTGAAAATGTATTTGTTGTGCCAGAACAAGAGCTTCCAGATGGAGAGTTCCCTACAGTAAGTTATCCAAACCCAGAAGCAGAAGAAGCATTTGCATTAGCTTTGAAATTAGCAAAGGAAAAAGATGCAGATTTGGTACTTGCAACTGATCCAGATGCAGACCGCCTTGGCGTATATGTAAAGGATGCAAAGAGTGGAGAGTATATTACATTAACAGGAAATATGTCTGGTTGCCTTTTGGCTGAATATGAAATTAGCCAAATAAAGGAATTAAAAGGGCTGCCAGCAGATGGTGCTTTGATTAAAACAATTGTTACCACGAATATGGCAGATGCAATTGCAAAGTATTATAATGTAAAATTAATTGAAGTATTAACTGGTTTTAAATATATAGGGCAGCAGATCCTTGGTTTTGAGCAAAAGGGAGAAGGGACATACCTATTTGGCTTTGAGGAAAGCTATGGCTGTTTAATCGGAACCCACGCAAGGGATAAAGATGCCATTGTAGCAACTATGGCCCTTTGTGAAGCTGCTGCATACTATAAGACAAAAGGCAAAACATTATGGGATGCCATGATTGACATGTATGAGCGTTATGGTTATTATAAAGATGAAGTAAAATCCATTACTTTAAAGGGAATTGAAGGATTACAAAAAATCCAGGATATTATGAATACATTAAGGGAGAATACACCTTCTGAAATTGGCGGCTATAAGGTATTGTCAGCAAGGGATTATAAGAAGGATACTATAAAGAATATGGAAACTGGTGAAGTTACCACTACAGGGCTGCCATCTTCTAATGTATTATATTATGATCTATCAGATAGTGCATGGTTATGTGTACGTCCTTCTGGCACAGAACCAAAGATTAAATTCTACTATGGAGTGAAAGGAAATTCTTTGGAGGATGCAGCAGCTAAGTCAGAAGCACTTGGCAGCCAAGTAGTAGAGAAAATAAATGCTATGATGTAAATAAGGGAAATATAAAAAGGGAGATTCCCTTTTAAGTAGAGCCAAGGAAAATTCTTGTATTAGGGAGTTTTCTTTGGCTTTTAAACAGGCTGTTAAAGTGTATAATAATTTTGCCACAAGATGGGAAAGGAATATTGCTTGAAGGAAAGCGGGAGGCGGTTTTATGTATAGGGAAATCAGGGCTCTTTATACGGAAGATACCATAAGGGTTTATCAGGCATATAATCAGGCAATAGCAGATGAGGCCGTTAAAAATGGGACATTTCAAGGTAATTTTAAATTAGATAGAATGACTTGGATTAAACCTTCTTTTTTATGGATGATGTACCGTTGTGGTTGGGGCACAAAAGAAAACCAAGAACGTGTGCTTGCCATTGACATCAAACGGGAAGCATTTGATTTTATTGTAAAAAATGCAGTTTTGTCTACATATAATGAGAATATGGGGATTAGCTATATAGATTGGAAAAAACAAATTAAAGAATCCAATATAAGGTGCCAGTGGGACCCAGAAAGGGATATATTTGGGAATCCCTTAGAATATCGTTCGATACAGCTTGGGTTAAGAGGAGAGGCTGTTTGGAAATATGTGCATGAATGGATAGTGGATATTACGGATATTACGGATTATGTAAGAGAATTAAGAGAAAAAAAGAAGATGGGGATAGATATAGGGCCGTTATTGCCAAAAGAAGAAAAATATAGTGTAGAAATATGTTAGGGATTTGGTAGTTGTAAACTGTAGATGTAAACATTTCTGGTAAATTTAGTATTTTAGCAGAAATGGAAGTTTTAGAGGCCGTTATATAGAATTTAGATGGAATATATCCATGTTTTGGTTAATCAAAGGGATACTCAAAAGTATCTGTTTTAGTACCTGCATTGTGGTAAGTGTCTATTATATAGGCTATAATTGAGATTTTGCCTTTGTATGGGATATACATATATTGAAATAAGGCTACCACAATCCCACTGGCTTTAGACGGTGGGTTAAGGTAGCCAAAAGTGGCAGTTTGTGTTATACTTAAGTCATGGGAACATGGAAATCAAAAAAACAGACACAAGTATTTATTACCATACCATATTATATTTGTATGTAAGTATAGGAAGAAGTTACTGGTGTCGAAACAGATAAAGATCATATCCATTACATGATAGAAACAGAACCAACAATGTCTATTAGTAAAATCGTAAATTTAATAGAGAGTTACATGACATACCATATATGGGAAAGATATTCAAACTATCTTAAAAAGCATTTTTGGAAAGAGCGTACCTTTTGGACAGATGAATATTTTGCATGTAGCGTAGGTAATGTTTCAGAGGAAACGATCAAAAAATATATAGAAAACCAAGGATAAGAATATATAGAAAGGCGATGGCAGAGAGTGTTAAAAGCGTACAAATACAGGGTATATCCAAATAAAGAACAAAAAATACAGATTGCAAAAACATTCGGCTGCTGCCGTTTCGTCTATAATCAAACACTGGCATACCGCAAAGAAGCTTATGAGAAGAAAAAGAAATCTGTCAGCAAAACAGACTGTAATAATTACTGCAACAGGGAATGAAAGAAGGAATATGAATGGCTGAAGGAAGTCGATAAATTTGCCTTGACAAACGCAATTTACAACATGGACGGTGCATATCAGAATAAGAAGACAAAAGATTTATCAGTAAGGGAATGGAAATGTCCAATTTGCGGAGCAATGCACGATAGAGATGTTAATGCGGCAAAAAACATTTTAGCAGAAGGATTACGGCAGATAGCATAAAAGCAATATGTATAGGGCAGGGACTGCTCGAATTAACGCCTGTGGAGATAGTAGGTTACGAGGTCGATGAAGCAGGAAGCCCATTGGCTTTAGACAATGGGCAGTTCACATATATAAGTAAATGTAGTATGATATATGAAATGAAATATTAAAGGGAGAGTTAGAAATGGGGTTACTAGAGATTTTGGGTATTGTAATAGTTGCTCTGCTTATAGGAGTGATTATTTTGCAGGTTGTAGGATATAAGAAATCTGACATCAGTAAAATAGTAAGTTTACTAAAACATACTGCTGAAGAACAACATAATGGCGTACAGAAGCAAATTGCAAATGGCACAACAGAGCAGTTTAAACGTTTTGACGTTATACAAAAGAGTATTCAAGATACACTTTCAGTAAACCGCTGGGAAGTCAACCAACAACTTGCTGAATTCCAACAGCAGATGAGAAATCAATTGACTTCTATCCAAAAAGCTGGCATAGATAGTAATGAGCAGATTGGGAGGAGCGTGGCTGTTGCACTGCAAACTAGCCGTGAAGAGCAAAACAAACAGCTTCATACATTTGGTGAACAAGTTGACAATCGTCTCTCTGCTATTCAGCATACTAATTCTGAAAATATTGAAAAGATTAATACTACGCTTGAAAATAAGATGAAATTATTACAAGAAAGTAACGAGAAGCGACTTGAGCAGATGCAAGGCATAGTAGATGAAAAGTTGCAAAAAACGCTTGAAACTCGTCTTGCTCAATCTTTTGAGCTGGTAAGTAAGCAGCTTGAAAGTGTAGGTGAAGGGTTAGGAGAAATGAAAGCTCTTGCTGCTGATGCAAAGTCATTAAAAAATGCTCTTACAAATGTAAAAGAACGTGGTACATATGGTGAGGTTCGTCTTGAGAAGTTACTTTCAGATATTCTTGCACCAAATCAATATGAAATGAATGTAGAAATTACAGATGGTAAACGTGTAGAATTTGCTATAAAGCTTCCAGGCAATGGTAATGCGCCATTACTTCTGCCTATTGACAGTAAGTTTCCAATTGAGGATTATAACCGATTGATTGATGCAGAAGATAAGCAGGAAATTGATGAGGCGAGACGTTCACTTACAATAAAAATCCGTGCTTTCGCAAAAGATATTCATGACAAATATATAGTACCCCCAAAAACAACAGATTTTGCTTTAATGTTCTTGCCTACAGAAGGGCTATATGCAGAAGTGGTGCAAAATGTAACTTTGTTTGAGGAACTCCGTGATAAGTATAAGATTACGGCAGTTGGTGCAACTACGCTTTCGGCATTTTTGGCATCCTTGCAAATGGGATTCAAGACACTTGCAATTGAACAACGATCACAGGAAGTATGGGATACTCTTCGTGCTGTAAAATCAGAATTTGTTAAATTTGGAGATATGCTTGACAAAGCACAAAAACAGATTCAGACTGCTGATAAAACACTGGCCGAAATTGTTGGCAGGCGTACAAGGGCAATTAATCGTACTTTACGTAGTGTAGAGGAATTAACAGAAGAAAGTAAATCTTTAATGAATACATTGGATGATACAGTTGATGAGTAATTAGAAACAAAAAGATATTTTATGATATTCACGTATAGTGGTGATAGTATTATTTTTAAAATAATTAAAGACAAGAAGGCTATCTCAATCAAAGATAGCTTTTTTAATTCAAATAGTTCTTTTCAGCATGGCACTATTTTTATTTTGTTTTATGGGATATGTAAATGCGCCTGTTATACTTACTTTAGTGTGTTTAATGTCAATAAGCATCTTTCTTTATTTTATTTTTAGCTTATATTATAATCAAAGAATGTAAAGAGGCTTATATTTTAGCTAGGAAAGGAAAGTTTTAGTGAAAAAGCACAGTACTTGATATTCTAGGAGAAAAATAGATAAATAATTGAAAATTAATTGCTGTACATAAAACACTTAAGTAAAAGAAAAAAGAAGATAGTATTAGGAATCTTTACTCATTTGTATGTGTTTTTTTCCAATATGTATATATTCTTTTTAGCTCGCTTATGTCTTCTCCATTTTTTTCACAAAATTTAAAATATTCATCTAAAGATGTATAATTTTTTGAGGCTGACCTATATTTGGGATAACCTGACCAATATTGTTCAAAGACGGACAATCCTAGAGCAGCAAATGGGCCGCTTCCATTCACAAGATAATCCATATTGTTTGTTCTATATGAACCGATATTTTCAGTGTTTCCACTGCCTGGTTTTTCACCAGAGATTTTATATTTTTCTTGGACAAATACTTTAACATCTTTGTAAGGAACAGGTACTTGCCTAATTTGTTCGAGTTGAAATATTTGTCCTTCAGTTGCTTCTTCATTTCTGGTATAAATAAATCCAATTATATAATGTTTGGCATACTGGTTATATGGAAACATGATATTTTTAGTTCCGTTTCGCATAAAAGAAGCATAGGAACCTAATGTAAAACAATAATTACTTATATCACCATTTTTTTTAAAGTTTCGATAGGTTGTTTTTATATCTATGGCAATTTTTTCTTTATCATTTTTATTTTGCATTAAAGTATAATCAGGATAAACTGTTTGTTGATTAGATGGTAAAAGAATAAAATTATTTTCATTAGCTATCTCTTGTAAAATATTATATGAGATAAGTTCAAATATCCTTCCTATTAATTTAGAATCACTTCCTAATGAAAATATTCGTCCATCAGGAGAAGCTAAAGCACTTACTTCCCAATTAATATTTTTTGTGTTAATTTTTTCATTAAATATTTTAATAAAATCAAATGTCATTATTTTACCTTCTTATATTAATTATTTCATTGTTTGTTTCTAATGATATAAATAGCGATTAGTTATATTCGGTATTTGTATTTTTGCGGATAGAAAGAGGGTTATAATTCATAAGTAATGCCTCCATCATTGAATTTCGGTTTTTTTCCTTTGCTCCCACATGATAAAAGTGTTCTTGGTTTAGTTTATAACAGTCTTTCCATATAGTATCTATATATGGGTTTTTTCTATATTTATTTTCATCCCATGTGGATAACATAAATTTTGCTTTGGAAATATATAATTTATCCCGCAGCATAGTTTCATGCTCTTCATCCCAATTGTCATAATAGTCTACGTGTCTTCCAATATATGGCGGATCGCAATATATAAAATCTATGTCAGTGGCTTCACCAATAGTGTCTATAAAGGATTGACATTTAAATAACCAGTTTTTTTCGGGGAAAATAGTTTCTAAATGTTTTACTTGATTCACTATTTTAGTAACATAAGCTTTAGAAAATCGTTCTGGTTTATGTCCATATGGAACATTGAATTTATAATTTTTATTAAACCTAATCATTCCATTAAAACAACTTCTATTTAAAAATAGAAAATCTAATGGATTATGTTGTTCATTAAATCTATCTCTAATGTAGTAATAATGCTGTTCATCTTTTTGAGCAAGTAGCTGGCCTTCTTTTTCTAAATATTTGCGTACCATATAAGAATTGATATTACCATTTTTTATTTCAGTATATAATTTGATTACATATGGATTTGTATCGGCAAATACAGCATGTTTTGGCGCTAGGTTTAGTCCTACAACCCCTGAACCCATAAAGGGTTCATACCATACCATATTTTCATTAGTATAAGCAGCTTCTGAAATTAAGTTTACCAATTTGGTTTTTATGCCTTGTATTTTTATTGGTGGAATATATATTTTTTTTAGCATAATTAATCCTCTTTATATTCATATAAAATTATATCATTTAAATGTACAGTTTTTTATCTTTTTTTAATATTAGAATGAGTTATTCTTGTTAATGATAAACTGAATGGGCTACTTTCTTTTTTGGCAAGTGATTTGTCCTTGCTTATATGGCAGACAAAAGAGATTCAAATACTCTTTTTTATTAGGGGTTCATAAAGGGCTGAATTATTTGCAAGGCTTTTATTTACATCGATTTCATAACCTTTTATAATACAATGAGTGTGTTCATTATCAAAAAATTCTTTTATATTTACGCCATTAAGTGCTTCTATGGTTTTCCAAGAGGCTGGATTATCTTTTGCGGCGTCTATAAATACCATTTTAATATTATATTCCTGGCATATTTTTAAGCCTAAATATAAGTTGATTTTATTATATCCTTTATTTCTTTCCGTAGGTCTTATACTATATCCAATATGCCCGCCAAATTTTTTTAAATTCTCATTTAAAGTTAATCTTATATTTATACTACCAATAATTTTATTGTCATTACTTTTAATAAGAAAATAAGTCCTTGAAGGGACTCGTTTTTCATTAGGGACTATAGTGCAGTTTTCTTGAAGCTGCTTAAGCCAACCTTCATAGTTATCTAAAAATTTCTGTAAACCGCCAGTTCCTTGTATAACAGATTTGTATTTGTAAAATTCTTTTATATAAGCAATAGCATCTTCTTTTCTGTTTATATTGGGAGCTTCCAGATAAAATTGTCTCATATATAATCTCCTTTATCTGTTTTTTGTATTTCCTTAATCTATAGTCTTGTTTTCTGTTTGTATTCCTTTAAATTGTAAATATTGGTCATAGATATAATATCTTCTATCAGTGGGAGTATATATCAATATTTTAATGTAAAAAATTTTCTTGTAAATTGTCTTTATATTTTACCATATTTTTTATAATAAAGCAAAGATATATTTCCAATAATAGTAAAATAAAAAACAAAAATTTAAAAAAGTTGATTTAGATTGTAACAAAAGCTGTTATTATGTGATATAAAAGATAAGTTAAAATATTTAAGATAACTTGAAATTGTATTTGCAAGGAGGTGAAAAAGTGCAGGAATTCTATAAAGATATAGATATGGATTCTGCTTATCAAGAGTATGCGAGTTTAATTTATCGTTTTTTATATTCCTATACACATGATGTAGAGTGGTCCCAAGAACTTATGCAGGAAACATTTTTACGGGCAATAGGCTCTATTTCACGTTATAATGGCTCTTGTAAATTATCAGTATGGCTTTGCCAGATAGCAAAGCATGTTTTGTACCAAGAGCTTCGCAAAAAGAAACATGTAAAAATGGTGGAATTAACAGATTATTTACCAGACAGTTCTATATTAGACGGAGAAGCCAGTGTGCTTAACCAGGAAAATAAAATAGAGTTTTATCAAGCAATCCATCATTTGAATGAGTTGGAACGGGAGGTGGTCCTGTATCGGATTACGGGAGAACTTTCTTTTCGTGAAATAGGGGAAATTTTAGGAAAAAGTGAAAATTGGAGCAGAACCGTTTTTTACCGGGCAAAACAAAAAATGAAAAAGGAGTTGAATACATATGAATAAAAATTTTTCTTGTGATATAATTAAGGATTTACTTCCCGGATATATGGATGGAATTTTAAGTGAGGCAGGAACAGACGTAGTAAAAGAGCATCTAAAGGAATGTGAAAAATGTAATAAAGATTATTTAACAATGAAGGAAGAATGGAATATGGGAGTTGAAGTAAAAGAGCAAATTGTATTTGATGGGTTTAAAAAAATACATAAAAATACTAGAAAGTTAAAAATTGCTGTTGGAATGGTTACAGGTTTGCTGATGCTTTTTTTAATATCATTGTTTGCAAAAGTTTTTATAATTGGTGAGCCTTTATCTACTTGTACAATAAGTGTAAATGAACTTTTATACAATGAAGAAACAAATTGCCTTGAAATAAATGGCACAGTAAATTTAGCATCTAGTTGGGTCAGCCGTGTGGTTTGGAAACAGGATGAAGAGAATGAAAATGATGTAAATATTTTGGTATATGGTGCTGAAGCATTGCCGTTCCAGCCAGAAAAAAAGGAGTTTAAAATATCAGTCCCCAATATGAAAGGAAAAACCGCATATCTTGCCTGTCCAGAGTATGACAGGCGGGAAATATATAACTGGAAACATGACCATTATGAAAAAGTAGCAGAGATGGAAGAGGAAATATATAATCATTTTTCAGGGCTAGATAGAAATAAAGACGCATTAAGTTATATAAATGGGATTCGATATGTCAATGGAATAGAGGGGATATGTTATTCTGTCCATTCTGTAATTGGCGAAAATGCAACATTCTGGAGGTTTAATGACCAATTGGTTACAGATGGCGACTTTAAAAGTAAGGATTTTGAAATATGGATTTCTATAAATAAACCATACCAGATTTTAATTTATGATTATCAACAAGGCAAATATATAGATGATGATTCTATTATTAATAGGGATTAAAAAATAAAATGGAACCTGCCAATTAGGATAAATAGGCTATATTATTATGGGTAAGTTATGCTATAATATTTTTAGTTATAAATTTTCTTTTAAAGGCAAGCACTATAGCAGGCTTGCCTTTAAATGCCCAGGATAAGGAGGTTTTATTTATGTTGCCATATTTTCGTTATCACCCTGATCCTTTAGCAACTAAAGTATTCCGAGAATTGGAGAGCCCAGTGCCATGTCCCTGTTGTGGGAAGAGTACCTCTGTGATTTATGAAGGCCCCTTTTATGCTATAGATGAAGTGGAGAATATTTGCCCTGATTGTATTGCCAGTGGCGCAGCAGCAGAAAAATATGATGGGGAATTTCAGGATAGCGAGTCTGTAGATAAGGTGACAGATATTGATAAGTTGGACGAATTAGTGCATCGTACTCCTGGATATTGTGGCTGGCAGCAGGAATATTGGCGGGCGCACTGTAATGATTATTGCGCATTTGTGGGTTATGTTGGTTTCAAAGAGTTGGAGGAATTGGGGATTTTAGAAGAGGTGATGGAAGATCTGGACGATTGGCATATAGAGAATATCCATGACCTAACTAATGGTGGGAGTGCCCAAGGATATTTGTTTCGGTGTTTGCATTGTGGGAAGCATTTATTGCATATAGATTATGATTAAAAATTTTTATTTGTATAAGCAGGTTTTGCATCTTATTTGTTTTGCTTAAAAGGGGAAGTAATGATGGGGCATGTGATTGATTTAAAGGATATATTATTCAATAATATTAAATTTTGGGCATTTTTTCTTTCTGTAAATTATCCATGTGCAGTTTTAGAAGAAATGGGTTATAGTATGTATGATCTTGTAACACAAGTGCTGCCAGTTGATATAAAATGGAGTGAAGAATTTACCCAGTATTATAATGGGGTTTTCGATGAGGCAGATGGTTATTTAGATAATCCAACAACATTGATTACTCCTTTAGATAAGGAAAATTATTTAAAGATAGAATTTCATCCCGGAGATACTATTTTTTATATAAATGAAGTAGAAATAGGCTGTACAGGGCCACATTGGGAAGTGGGAAAAATTCCTTATAGCCAGATGAAAAAAATTTTATCTTTAGAAAATGGGCCAGTTTTATTCCAATTATTATTGCCAATGGCAATTTTAATGCCAGATGAGATAACAGATATAAAACCTGTTTTAGAAGCCCAATTTTTGGGCTTTGGTTTTACACAGCCATTTTTATCACAAATTGTAGAGTGCTTAATCTCTGGAATTACAATATAGAAAGGCCAAGATATAAAAATTATTTTGAAATAAGGCTGCCATAATCTTATTTTTAGACAATAGGTAATTCACATTATTGTGGGTAAGTAATATAGTTTATAAATGCCTGCTCATAATAAAGGAGGTCATTTTCATTTGTAAAGGAAATATTTGATTTACAAAATATCTTATCAAGACTGTAATTCCCACATTCAAAATCAACCCAATAGTATCCATTGCTTTCATATAATATAATATTTCCAAGGCCATGTTTGGAATAGGCTTTAATCCAATATTGATGCCCATAATTACCAAGTCCTGATGTTTCAATAAATATTCCTTTTTCTGCCCAAATGGGCTTTCTTTTTAGATACCATGCTTCAAATTCTTTAAATTTTTTATCCATATTGCTTCCGGTTTAACAAATTTTATTTTTTTATGGAGAATTAGAGTTTTTTAATTATTTTTATTGGTAACAAGCATTTTTAATTCTCTTACACAAATATTAATTCAATAATGCCAGTACAGTTAAATTGTATTACTTAAGCACTATTCTTATAAGAAGGCTTACAATAGAGAAGAAAGTTCCCCTATAAATTGTATTATATTTATAAATATTATAATAATCAATAGAAATTTAAAAAACAGCAAATGGAAAGTTTCCTTGATATTTTAAATAGATATGGTATAATATTTTTTATGGAAAGGAAACTTTCCATAAAAGGAGGGATAGTGTGGAGAACCGTTTGGAAGAATTGCGTAAGAAAAAAGGGATAAAACAAGAGGAATTAGCGGAAGCAATGGGAGTCTCAAGGCAAACCATAGGTTCACTGGAAAATGGCAGGTATAATCCATCGCTTATTCTGGCATTTAAATTAGCGAAATATTTTGGCTTATTCATTGAAGAAATATTTATCTATCAGGAGGAAAAGGAATGAAAGGAACAAAAGTATCTAAAGAAATAAAAATATCTATGGAAAGTAAATATAATATAATTTCGGCTGTATGGGCAATATTGGGTGTTTTATTTTGGATTAGTGCATTAGGGATGTTTATTATGAGAGATAATATGCCGCAAATACCAAGGGCAGATATTGCGTATATTGGGTTTTTAATTGTTGGGGCAATATTTTTGATAATAGCAATAGCAATTGCTTGTATGGCAAAAGATAAAAATGCTATAGTGGAGGAAAATGATGAAAGATCGGAGATTATTTTAGGGAAAGCAGCATTTTTAATTCAAACAGTTCTTTTCGGCACGGCACTATTTTTATTTTGTTTTATGGGATATGTAAATGCGCCTGTTATACTTACCCTAATGTGTTTAATGGCAATAAGCATCTTTATTTATTTTATTTTTAGCTTATATTATAATCAAAGAATGTAGGAATGCTTATATTTTAGTTAGGAAAGATTTAGTGAAAAAAGCACAGTACTTGATATTCTAGGAGAAAAGTAGATAAATAATTGAAAATTAATTGTTATACTTAAAACCTTAAGGAGGTGGAAAGGATGAGCATAAAGATATTAATAGCAGATGATGAAGAGGATATTGTATTAATGCTTAGCCGTTTCTTTGAGAATAAAGGGTATTTTGTTTTGTCGGCTATGGATGGGATAGAAGCTTTAAAGCAGGTAGAACAGCAGCCAGATATTATTTTACTAGATATTAATATGCCTAGTTTAGATGGGATGGAGGTTTGTAAACGTATCCGGGATTATGTGTCTTGCCCTATTCTTTTCCTAACAGCCCGGATTGAGGATAGTGATAAAGTAAAAGGATTTGCTATTGGCGGAGATGACTATATAGTAAAGCCATTTTCTTTAGCAGAGCTGGAAGCAAGGGTATCAGCCCATTTGCGTAGGGAAGAACGGCATAATTTTGAGGCACAGGTTCAATTTTCTGGGGATTTAACCATTGATTATTTAGAAAGGTGTTTGTTTTTTGCAGGCAAACGGCTGGATCTTGCTAAAAAAGAATTTGATATTGTAGAGTTATTATCCCAAAATAGGGGGCAAATCTTTGATAAGGAACGGATTTATGAGCGTATTTGGGGATATGACAGTATGGGTGACAGTAGTGTGGTAGCAGAGCATATCCGCAGGATACGGACAAAAATTTCTTTTTATACGGATAAGGCATATATAGAGACTGTCTGGGGGTGTGGTTATAAATGGATAAAATAAAGCATTTTAACCAAAAACTATCACTTCAAAAAAGCCTTATATTTTATGTAGTAATTTTTGTGGTACTTGCATTTTTACTTTCGGGGATAACAGCTTTTTTATGTAATAACCTAAGGGAAAAAATTATGGCTTCTTATACTGTATCAGGTGAAAAGTTTTATTTAACAAATGGAAAAGGGGAACAGTTAGGGGAAGGGGCTTATATTCTTGGGACTTCTAGCCCGCTAACAGAGAAAGATGAGGTTATAGTATTTTTGTTAGAAGTAATTCCTATTGTGGCAGCGTCTTTTTATTCAGTATTTTGTATTGTAGCTGCAGCAGGGTTATTTTATAAAAATAAACTTAAAGAACCATTGGATAAATTGAGGGCAGCATCTGAAAAAATATCAAAGAATAATTTGGATTTTTCTATTGAATATAACAGTGGGGATGAATTAGGGCAACTTTGTGCTTCCTTTGAAAAGATGAGGGCGACATTAGTAGAAAATTTTTCAGAAATGTGGAGGCAGGTGGAAGAACGTAAACAGCTTAATGCTGCCTTTGCACATGATTTAAGGACACCTCTTACTGTATTAAAAGGTTATAATGAAATGTTACAGACAGATAATATGCAGGGAAGAGAAATTGCTGTTACTATGGGAAAACATATATCCCGTATGGAAACTTATATAAATAGTATGAGCCATCTACGCCGTTTAGAAGATACACAGCCAGAATATAGGACAATTTTGTTACAGCCATTTTTAGGCTCTCTTTATGATAGCGCGAAAGTAATATGTACGCAGGAAAGGAAAATATTATATCAGCAAAATAATACTACAGTATTACAAGTATTTATTGATACGGAGTTTGTTTCGCAAGTATGCAATAATTTAATTGCAAATGCTGCCCGTTATGCGAATAGTACAGTAACACTTACGTTTACATTGTGTAATAATGGCTTGCAGATGGTGGTATCTGATGATGGGAAAGGTTTTGATAAAACTATATTACCTAAAGCAACGAATCCTTATATAACAGAGGAAAAAAACCAGCCAGAACATTTTGGGCTGGGGCTCTATATTTGTAAATTGCTTTGTGAGCATCATGGTGGTTATCTGCAGGTGGAAAATATATTAAATGGGGCAAAAGTAACTGCATTTTTTAAGATGGATAAAAGTTAAATAGAAATAAAAATAGTAAAAAGGATAAGGGAGAAAGAATTTGGACATGGAAGACAGAATAATATATGCAAAACGTGCATTGGATGGCATTGCATTAGGGGATTGTTTTGGACAAACTTTTTTTGTGCCTGATAGAGTAGCTTGCCAAAGGATAAAAGACAGGGAGATTTTAAAGGGACAATGGCGTTTTACTGATGATACAGTGATGGCAATAGGGATTTATTCTATGTTAGAAAAGTATGGGAAAATAGACCAAGACGAATTAGCTAAGGTTTTTGCAAGAAATTATGCGTTAGACTGGCATCGGGGATATGGAGGGACAGCACATTCTATTTTACGCAGTATAGGAGAAGGGAAAGATTGGCGGGAAGTTGCGGCAGGAGTGTTTGATGGGATGGGATCTATGGGGAATGGTGCTGCAATGCGCGTTGCGCCTATAGGGGCTTATTTTGCCGATGATTTGGATAAAGTTTTATATTACGCCCAGGCATCTGCCGAAGTCACACATGCACATATAGAGGGGATTGTAGGCGCAATGGCAGTTGCTGTAGCATCCGCGTTGCTTTTAAATAAAAAGATGGGGTATTATTTGGGGGAAGGAGATATTTTTTTGTGTGATATTGCAGGGAAATTACCAGAAAGCGACACAAAATATAAAATATTGTCTGCGGCTTCTATTAAAAAGGAAAGTAACATAGATTTTGTGGTTTCTGTGCTTGGGAATGGAATAAAGCTGACAGCACAAGATACTGTCCCATTTTGCCTTTGGTGTGCAGCGTATTTGTATGGTTCGTTTGAGGAAGCATTGTGGACGGCAGTTTCTGCGTTAGGGGACAGGGATACGATATGCGCGATTGTAGGCGGGATGGTTTCTCTTTTTGCAGACGAGTTTCCAAAACAATGGTTGAGTTATATGGAACGTCCAGAAGATTCTGAATTTTTTTGCTTAGAAAAAGAAAGGAACTAGATTTTGCAAAAAGCGTTTTTAGCCAGAGCTTGACAAATTATAAATTCTAGCATAAAATATAGCATAAATAAGCGATGAAAAGGGATAGTACAATAAAACCTGCCTACAGAGAGAAGCCAGATGGTGGAAAGGCTTTGGCATAGGAATATTGGAACCTGCCTTGGAGCTTCTGTATGAAAGTACAGCGTATTCCAACGTTATAGGAGAGAAAAGAGAGAACCTTCCCAGTAATAGTTTATAATAAGGGATTGGTTAAATAGGGTGGTACCGCCGAGCCTTTCGGTCCCTTGTGAGGGAAAGAAGGGTTTTTTTGTGCCCTATATTTCCCAAAACCATAGAAAGGAGAAAAAGAAGATGGCACAAGAAAAGAAGTTGGTGGAAGAAATTACTTCCATGGAAGAGGATTTTGCCAAGTGGTATACCGATGTGGTAAAAAAAGCAGAATTAATTGATTATTCCAGTGTGAGGGGCTGTATGATCCTGCGGCCGAATGGGTATGCAATTTGGGAAAATATCCAAAAGCAATTGGATGCAAGGTTTAAGGAGACAGGGGTAGAAAATGTATACCTGCCTATGTTTATTCCAGAGAGCCTATTACAAAAAGAAAAGGATCATGTAGAAGGATTTGCGCCAGAGGTGGCATGGGTTACACAAGGGGGCGGGCAGGAGCTCCAAGAACGCCTTTGTGTAAGGCCTACATCGGAAACTCTATTTTGTGATTTATATACAAATATTATAGAATCATACCGGGATTTGCCAAAATTATATAATCAGTGGTGCTCTGTGGTACGATGGGAAAAAACAACTAGGCCATTTTTAAGGAGCATGGAGTTTTTGTGGCAGGAAGGGCATACAGCACATGCAACGGAAGAGGAAGCAGAAGAAAGGACGAAACAGATGTTAAACGTCTATGCAGACTTTTGCGAAGAAGTGCTTGCCATTCCAATGATTAAAGGGAGAAAAACAGATAAAGAAAAGTTTGCAGGGGCAGAAGCGACTTATACGATTGAAGCTTTAATGCACGATGGAAAAGCATTGCAGTCGGGAACCAGCCATAATTTTGGCGATGGGTTTGCGAAGGCATTTGGAATCCAGTATACAGATAAAGATAACCAATTGAAGTATGTGCATCAAACCTCATGGGGGCTTTCTACCCGTATTATTGGTGCGATTATTATGGTACATGGTGACAATAGTGGCTTGGTGCTTCCGCCAAGAATTGCACCTACCCAAATTATGGTGGTCCCAATTGCGCAGCACAAGGAAGGCGTTCTGGATAAAGCATGTGAATTGCGTGACCGTTTATCTGTGGGGTTCCGTGTAAAGGTAGATGATACAGATAAAAGCCCAGGATGGAAGTTTAGTGAACAAGAAATCAAGGGTATCCCTGTGCGTGTAGAAATTGGGCCAAAGGATATAGAAGCAAACCAAGCGGTTGTGGTACGCCGGGATACAAGGGAAAAAATTAAGGTTTCTTTGGATGAAATAGAAAAGAAAATAGGTGAAATCCTAGAGCTTATGCAAAGGGAAATGTTAGAGCGCGCAAGGGTACATCGGGATGCGCATACATCGACTGCAATAAATTATGAAGAATTTAAAGATGCAGTTGCAAATAAGCCAGGTTTTGTAAAAGCAATGTGGTGCGGGGGAGAAGAATGTGAAAATAAAATTAAAGAGGATACAACTGCAACATCACGTTGTATGCCATTTGAACAAGAAGCGCTTTCGCCAAATTGTGTTTGCTGTGGAAAGCCTGCTAAGGCAATGGTATACTGGGGGAAAGCATACTAACTGGAGGGATTGGTATGGAAAAAGGGCTGAATTTACTACGAAAATGGGTACAAGAAAGTGATAATATTGTATTTTTTGGTGGTGCAGGGGTTTCAACAGAAAGTAATATCCCAGATTTCCGAAGTGTGGATGGATTGTATAACCAGAAGTATGAGTATCCACCAGAACAGATTTTAAGCCATAGTTTTTTTATTCGGCAGCCAGAGGAGTTTTATCGTTTTTACCGGGATAAAATGATATTTTTAGATGCTAAGCCAAATATGGCGCATCAAGTCTTGGCAGAATTAGAACAACAAGGAAAAGTAAAAGCAGTTATTACACAGAATATTGATGGGCTTCATCAAAAGGCAGGAAGCAAGAATGTCCTTGAGCTTCATGGTTCTGTGCATAGGAATTATTGTGAGAAATGTGGGAAATTTTATTCTGTAGAAGAAATCCTTCAGTCAGATGGGGTACCACGCTGTAGCTGTGGCGGCAGGATAAAACCAGATGTAGTATTGTATGAAGAGGGGTTAGATCAGGATATATTATCTAAGGCAGTTTCTTATATTAGCCATGCAGATGTATTAATTGTAGGTGGGACGTCATTAACGGTTTATCCGGCAGCAGGACTTGTAGATTATTACCATGGAGAAAAACTGGTATTAATCAACAAATCCGTAACAGCGTTTGATAATGAGGCAAATCTTTTAATAAATGAAAGTATAGGCAAGGTTTTTGGGAGCCTATTAGCGGAGTAGTGATTGAGCCAGTAATTGTCTAATACCATAAAGTAAAAGTAAATGAAGTGGATAAAAGAGGTAGAAGAAGTATTTTATAGAGCTACCTCTTTTTCCATTATATAAATGGATAGGGATTAGTGCTACAATACCAGTGATTTCTAGTGGGCTGCATAAAAATAGGACTAGCATAGTAGAAATATTGCGTATAATAGGGCGTTTGCGGAATAAGTAAAATAATACAATCACACAGACACCATAGGCACTATAGTCAGTTTGTAAAAAGGTAGCAGCAAGGGCGCCAGCTAGTACACAAAGTATGCGAAAAATACCTTTTGAAGCTCCTTCAAATTGTTTTAACCCGATTAAGACTAGAAGGCCAATAAGAAGAGTGAAAAATACATTTTGGTGTGTGTAAGAAAAAGGCTGCTGGTAAAATGCTAAATCAAAAGGGATTTCAGATATAAGGCAGAAAATACCAAGCCGCAGGGCATATCTTTTTACATTTTTGGTATGTAAAAAGCCTTCTACCAATAAAAAACAAAAGATTGGAAAAGCAATTCTTCCAGTTAGGCGGAAAATAAGATCAAAAGAAAACCAACTTTCAGGAGTGAATGAAGTATGAGAAATAATATAGCTGGAAATTACACTATTTTCTAAGATAGCAGCTCCAATATGGTCAATAAACATAGTAATAATAGCGATTAGCTTTAAGGTGCTGCCAGTAAAATATTTCTGGTTGGTTTCTGTTTCTGCAATAGCTGTCATAAGTGTAGCTCCTTTTTATTTTTTGATAATACTATAACTGATCTGAATAAAGAGTGCAAGTAAAAATAGAATAAGCCATTGTATTTTTTGGGATTATCCGGTATGATGTAAGATAAATGAAATAATAATATAAAATGGAGGGATAGTATGTATCAGGCAGAAGAGAAAAGATATGAAAATATGGAATATATCCATTGTGGAAAAAGCGGTTTAAAGCTTCCAAGGCTTGCACTTGGGCTTTGGCATAACTTTAGTTCTTCAGATTCATTAGAAAACCAAAAAGTACTTTTGTGTGGGGCATTTGACAGGGGAATTACTCATTTTGATCTTGCGAATAATTATGGGCCAGTTCCAGGAGCAGCGGAAGAGAACTTTGGAAGGATTTTAGGAAAGGAGCTTGGTGCCTATAGGGATGAATTGATTATTTCTACAAAAGCAGGTTATTCTATGTGGAAGGGCCCATATGGGGACTGGGGTTCTAGGAAATATTTAATGGCAAGTTTAGATCAAAGCTTAAAAAGAATGGGACTTGATTATGTAGATATTTTCTACCACCATAGGCCAGATCCAGAGACTCCTTTAGAAGAAACAATGGGTGCGTTGTCTGATATTGTGCGCCAAGGAAAAGCACTGTATGTTGGTATTTCAAATTATAATGCAGAACAGACAAAAAAGGTGGTACAAATTCTTAGGGAAAATAAGACTCCTTGTTTAATCCATCAAATGAAGTACAGTATGTTTAACCGTATGCCAGAGAATGGGTTATTAGATGTGTTGGAAGAAGAGGGAGTTGGCTCTATTGCATTCTGCCCATTGGCACAAGGGTTATTGACAGATAAATATTTGAATGGGATTCCAGAGGGTTCCCGCGCTACCAAGAGTGTATTTTTGCATGAAAGTGATGTAACTCCAGAGGTAATAGAAAAAGTGTCTAAATTAAACCAGGTTGCAGCAAAAAGAGGGCAAACATTAGCACAGATGGCGCTTAGCTGGGTGCTCCGCGGGAACCATGTAACAACGGTATTGATTGGGGCAAGTAAAGTAAAGCAGATTGAGGATAATGTAAAGATTATTGGAAAATTGGATTTTGCAGCAGAGGAGCTTCAAGAGATAGAGGCAATCCTAAAATAGCATCAGAGGAAAGGATCTGAGGTTATGGAGTATCATGTTGGAGATATTGTAAAGCTGAAAAAACCACATCCATGTGGTAGCAGCGAATGGGAGATTTTGCGTGTTGGCATGGACTTCCGGTTAAAATGTATGGGCTGTGGGCATCAGATTATGGTGACACGTAAGCTTGTGGAGAAAAATACCAGAGGGCTTAAAACAACACAAACATGTGAAAATCAAAATCAGGATAAATGAGGGAGAAAATGAAAGAAAGAAGTAATTTTACAAGTAAGCTAGGGTTTGTTTTGGCGGCGGCGGGCTCTGCAGTTGGGTTAGGGAATATTTGGAGGTTCCCTTATCTGGCGGCTAAATATGGAGGTGGGATTTTCCTTTTAGTGTACTTAATTTTAGCAGTTACCTTTGGTTTTACCATTATGCTGACAGAGGTTGCGTTAGGGAGGAAAACCAAGTTAAGTGCTGTAGAAGCTTTCCATAAGTTAGATAAAAACTTTGGGTTTATCGGGTATATTACATGTGCAGTACCAATTATTATATTTCCATATTATTGTGTAATTGGCGGTTGGGTAGTAAAATATTTAACGGTGTATATAACAGGGGCTGGCACATCTGCTTCCCAAGATGGATTTTTTGGGTCTTTTATTTCAAAACCAGTAGAGCCAGTTGTCTGGCTAAGTGTTTTTATTTTCTTAACAGCAGCAGTTGTATTTTTAGGTGTAGAAAAAGGAATTGAGAAAGTAAGTAAATGGATGATGCCAATTTTAGCAGTGCTTTCTGTGGCTATTGCAGTATATGGGCTTACTATCCCAGGGGCATTAGACGGCGTTATTTATTATATTAAGCCAGATTTTTCCCGTTTTTCGCCAACAACCGTATTAGCGGCTTTGGGGCAGCTTTTTTATTCGATGTCATTAGCAATGGGAATTATGATTACGTATGGTTCTTATATGAAAAAACAGGATAACTTAGAAGCATCGGTTAGGCAGATAGAGTTATTTGACACAGCTATTGCTTTTATTGCAGGGTTAATGATTATACCAGCAGTATTTGCATTTTCGGGTGGAGATGAAAGTATATTACAAGCAGGGCCTACTTTAATGTTTGTTACCCTTCCTAAAGTATTTAATAGTATGAAAATAGGTACAATAATTGGTGTTTTATTCTTTGTATTGGTATTATTTGCGGCATTAACTTCTGCTATTTCTTTAATGGAAACTATTGTATCTATATTCCAAGATAAATTAAAATGGAATAGACATGTGCTTTGTTTAATAGTTATGGTATTTGCTATTATCGTTGGAATCCCGTCTTCCCTGGGCTTTGGGATATGGGATCAGGTGAAGATTATAGGGATGTCCATTTTGGATTTCTTTGACTTTTTAAGTAATAGTGTAATTATGCCAATAGTCGCACTTGCTACTTGCCTTTTTGTAGGGTTTATTATAAAGCCATCTGCGATTGTAGATGAGGTAAAAGAGTCTTCTGAATTTAAGTCGCAGAAATGGTATACAGTTATGATTAAGTGGATAGCACCAATTTGTATTATAGCTATTTTAATCAGTTCTGTATTAAGTGCATTGGGATATATGAGTATTTAATGAAACTGCTATTTATTCCTTGTTGTGTAAGGAAGTGGAAAGGGCAAAATTGGTTTTAGATTATACGGTATAGCTATTTGGGCTATGCCGTTTTTTGAAATGGTATAGAATACCTTAAAATAGAATAAATATAATATTTATATTTTAAGTTGGTATAAAATGTATGACTAAGGATAAATAAGGGGAGAAAAGTTGCTTTTTATCTAATTATTGATATATAAATTATCTTTTTGATAGTAATTGAGAACTGTATACATAGATAAAATAATGGAATAGGGTGAGAATAATGTTATTTGGCATAAATAATGGAAGTATAAATGAAATAAAGGAATTTGAATTTACTTCAGAAAAAGAATTGCAGTTGTTATGTGAAAATAATTTAATGAAATTAGTTAATTTATATTTTGTAGATACAGAATTTACTGTTTCTAATTTTAGGTTAGATACAGTTGCCTTTGATTCAGAAGCAAATGCTTTTGTTATTATTGAATATAAAAATAAAAGAAATATAAGTGTTATTGATCAAGGGTATACATATTTATCAACTATGTTTAACCATAAAGCAGATTTTGTTTTAAGGTATAATATGAAATTTGAGGAAAAAAAGGATATAAATGATTTTGACTGGTCACAATCGAGAATAATTTTTATTAGTACAAATTTTACAAAGTATCAAATTAATTCAATTAATTTCAAGGATTTACCTATTGAATTATGGAAAATAAAAAGATATAACAATAATACTATTTCTTTTGAACAAATTTTATCAGTAAATTCTAATGAAAGTATAAAAACAATTGCTCCTGTATTCGATTCAGATGTAAAGCAGGAAGTATTTAAAAGTACAAAGACATATTCAGAAAGAGATTTGTTGGATAAAGCTTCAAGTTTTATTATAGATATATATAACGAATTAAAAGATTATATTTTAAGTTTAGATGATAATATAATAATTAATCCAACAAAACTATATATAGGGTTTAATAGGAGTAGAAAAAGCATAATATCAATAAAGCCTCAAAAGAATTCCATTATTTTATGGATAAATGCAGAACCTCAAAATATTATCGATCCACAGGGAATAATAAAAGATGTAACCAATATAGGACATCATGGAAATGGCAATTCTCAAATAAAGATAATTGATAATAAAAATATTGGTTATATTGAGGATTTATTGAAAACTTATGTCAGTACATTATAAAAATTATTATAATATAAAAATTCAATAGAATTTTGAAAGAATAAAATTATGTAATTATATTGGGCAAGAAAAAACAAACATTTTTTTATTGGCTTTAGATTGTCAAATTACTAGATAGTATTTCAAAAAATGGGTTGTTAATTTTAGGGTATTTGTTATAATATAAATATGATAGTATAATGAGATTAAGGTAAAAATGGGAATATATTCAGTATTAAATATAATGATAGGAGAAAATTATGTTAGCTAATGAAATGGTTATTAAAGCGATAGATAATCAAGCAAAATCTGTTAAAACCAAAAGTCTTGATATTTCATTTAATGAATTATTAGATATGTACAATAATCAAGAATTAATTATTAATCCTGATTATCAAAGAATGTTTCGATGGTCAGAAGAAAAGCAATCTATGTTTATTGAGTCGCTAATTCTAGAAATGCCATTACCACCTATTTTTGTAATAGAAAGTGAGGATGGGAATTATGAGCTAATTGATGGATTGCAGAGGATATCAACATATTTGCATTTTAGATATAAAGATATAGAAGAGGATATTCGGAAGGATTTTTGTTCCGACAGGATTAAGTCAGAATTAGTTTTGATAGGATGTGATATAGTAAAAGAGCTAAATGAATATACTTTTGATGATTTGCCTAGGGCAGTTCAATTAAAACTTAAACGTAATTTTATACGAATGGAAGTTTTAAGAAAAGAAACAGATACAAATTTACGTTATCATATGTTTAAGCGATTAAATACAGGAGGGGAATTATTAAGTCACCAAGAGGTACGCAATTGCACAATACGATTATTAGGAAATGAATTTAATAATTTTATTATAGAGTGTAGTGAATATGAGTATTTTAAAAAGGCAATTGCTAATGTTGTAGATGATTATGTAATTACTAAAAAGGATCAAGAGTTAGTGCTTAGATATTTTGCATTAAAAAATAATTTGGTAAATTATAAAAAAGATTTAGATTTCTTTTTGACAGATTACATGGAAAAAGTGACAACAAGAGAATTACCTTTTGATTATTCTAAAGAAAAAGAAATATTTGAAAAAACATTTAAATGTATTTATGAAACCGATGGTAAAAATGCCTTTTCAAGTGTAATAAATTTAGAAGAAAATAAATTTAAAACAGATATAATTATGTATTTCTATGATAGTTTTACTTGTGGAATAGCCCAGTGTGCAGATATATTGGAAACAAAGACACCAAAATCTTTGAAAGATGCTTTAAATTTGCTGAGAAAAAATACAGATTTTTTAAAAACTAGAACTGGTGGGAAAAGGAATACAGAAGAAAGAATTGCATTAGTAGAGAATGCAGTAAGAAATTGTTAATATGCAAGATATTCTTGAGTTTAGAAGTGATATGGAGGAGTCTCTTTCCTGGCGTATAAATGAGATTATAACCTTGAAAAATTTGTTGCGTGAAGATAATAATGTTCCCGTTGTAAAAACACTTATTGTTATGTTATATGCACATTTTGAAGGGTTTTTTAAAGATTGTTTGGAATGTTATATTAGGTATATAAATTCAACAGAACTATTATTAAATAAATTTAGTGATTCCATAATAACAGCATCTTTAAATAGAGAATATGCAGCTTTTGAAAATATGAATAGAAAATGTAAAGAATTGACTTCTGTACCACCGACAGAAGAATTTTTACATAAATTTCATAGGAGAAGAGAATTAACACAAAAATTAGCCTCTGATTATTTAAATCGCAAGATTCGCATTGATGAAAAAATAATTAATACAAAGTCTAACCTTGATTATAGTGTAGTACAAGAGAATATGTATGTTTTAGGATTAGATTATAATTATTTTTCTGATAAGCAAGATACTATTACAAAATTAGTTAGATTAAGGAACTCAGTAGCTCATGGTTCACAAAAAGAACCAATTGAATTTACAGAGTTTGAGAAAATTGAAAAAGATATTTTTGAGGTTATGGAGGAGATAATAAAATATTTGTTTGAATTTTGTTCAGAAGAAAAATATTTGAAATAAGGTTATTAGGAATAAATTTGTAATTATTTTTTAGCAATGGAAAATTAGTATATTTTCTAAAATATTAAAAGAGGCACTCTATACAAAGAAGTGCCTTTTTTATACTTTTTGTTTTAATATTTACTTAGATGGAATATTTTCTAAAAACCGTTTAGCCTGCGCCTGTATTAAGTCTTGGTCTTCAAAATAATTAATTTTCATAGCACGTTTTACTTCTGAAAGAGTTTGTGCAGCAACAGCTTCAGCTTTTTGACTTCCCTTTTTTAAGATTTCATAAATTGCAGGGATATCTTTTTCAAATTCTTTCCTACGTGCACGGATAGGGGAAAGTTCTTCCTGAAGGACAGTGTTTAAGAATTTCTTTATTTTAATATCGCCTAAACCGCCACGGCTATAGTGTTCCTTTACTTCATCTAAACACTGGTAATCTGGAAAATATTCTGCAAAATGTTCTGGTTTAGAAAATGCGTCTAAATATACGAATACAGGGTTTCCTTCTACTTGCCCAGGATCATCTACATGGATATGGTTAGGGTCTGTATACATGCCCATAATTTTTTTCTTAACTTCATCTTCTGGATCAGATAAATAAATACAGTTATTTAAAGATTTACTCATCTTTGCCTTGCCGTCTATGCCAGGGAGACGTAGGCAAGCTTTATTATCGGGAAGTAAGCTATCAGGTTCTACTAATACCTCATCATAAACAGAATTAAAACGCCTTACAATTTCTTTAGTTTGTTCTATCATAGGAAGCTGATCTTCGCCAACAGGGACAGTAGTTGCTTTAAATGCAGTAATATCAGCAGCTTGGCTAATAGGGTACGTAAAAAAGCCGACAGGGATACTAGTTTCAAAATTCCGCATCTGTATTTCTGATTTTACAGTAGGGTTCCTTTGGAGGCGGGATACAGTTACTAAGTTCATATAGTAAAAAGAAAGCTCACAAAGTTCTGGAATTTGTGATTGAATAAATAAAGTAGAAATATCCGGGTCTAATCCACAAGAAAGATAATCCAATGCCACTTCAATAATATTTTGCCGTACCTTTTCAGGATTATCCGCATTATCTGTAAGAGCTTGTGCATCAGCAATCATAATAAAAGTTTCATCATAATCACCAGAATTTTGCAACTTTATCCTATGTTTCAAAGAACCCACATAATGCCCTACATGGAGTTTACCAGTAGGCCTGTCACCTGTTAAAATAATCTTACCCATTCCAAAACAACTCCCTTCAATAATCATTAAAATAATATATAGATACTAACATTAGTCCATTGAAAAGTCAAGTTGCCAATAAGGAAGATATTTATTATCTTTTTTATGAGACAAACCGTACCAATTTCCCCATTCATCTGTTCGATAAACAGTTTACGAATAAAAACTTTCCTGCTATAATGAAAATAGTTGAGCACGGGAGTGCGAAACTATTTTTGCCCAAACGGAACGAAGTGGAGTTTGGGAAACCCATTTGTTTTTATGGAATGAGGAACGAATGGAATAAAAAATAAGGTAAAATTTTAAAAGAAATAGGGGTGACTTACATGCAACAGATAACAGAACAGCAGATTCTTGCCATTGCGCCTAATCCAGCGGCAGCATCAAATGGGAAGAAAATATCACAAAAGGGGGGTTTTGTCCGTCTGGAAAAGTCAGCGGATGAGACATTTTACATGGGAGAGTGCACAGGAAGCGGAAGGAGTAATTATATTACTTCAGCAGATTTTATAAATCCAGAAGCTCCCGTATACCGCTGTTCCTGCCCAAGCAGGCAATTTCCATGCAAACATAGTTTAGCGTTGCTTTACGAAATGGTAGCACAGAAGGAATTTACTGTTTGTGAAATCCCAGAAGCTATTTTAAAGAAGCGGGAAAAGAAGCAACCAAAGGAAAAAGAAACTATATCCGAAGAGGATATGACGCCAGAGGAAGCAGCAAAAGCAGCAAAGAAAAAGGAAGCTTCCAAAAGGGCAAGCAAAGCTGCAAAGTCAAAGAAACTGAAAAAGCAATTAGAAGGGCTTGAAATGGCAGCAAAGCTAGTGCAGGATTTGATGAGGGCTGGTCTTGGCACAATGGGGGGAACTGCACTAGAAACGTATAGGCAACTTTCCAAACAATTGGGGGATTATTATTTACCGGGCCCACAGAGATTGCTAAACGAGTTGATTTTAGAGATTGCAGCCTTCCAAAAAGATGGCAAAGAGGAACATTATGAGGCATGTATAGATGTTTTGGAGAAACTTTGGACATTAGTAAAGAAATCCCGCCAGTATTTAACAGAGAAATTAGAAAAAGATGCTATTGATCAAGATGATAATTTATTATATGAGGAATTAGGTGGTATTTGGAAGTTATCTGAATTGGTGGAAATTGGAAAAGGGAAAAAGAATATTAGCCTTGTACAGCTTGCCTTTTGGGTAGATTATAAAGAGGCCAGAAAAGAATATATTGATATTGGCTGTTGGGCAGATTTAGCGACAGGGGAAGTTTATAAAACCTATAATTACCGGCCTCTTAAGGCATTACAATATGTAAAGCAGGAAGACTCTATATTTGGAGTAGCAGATATACCAGAGGCTGCTTGTTATCCAGGAGATGGGAATTTAAGGATAAGATGGGATGGAGCAAATATGCGCCCAGTGGAAGAAAGCGAGCTGGAAAAGTTAATGGCTATGGCATCTTCTTCTTTGGCAACAGAAGTAAAAGCTGCAAAAAATTTATTGAAAAATGCAATGGCAGATCCAATGCTGTTCCGTTTAATTGCTTTTGAACAGATTGGGAGGACAGAACAAGGCATAGTGCTTTGTGCAGGAGGAGATACGATTTTACTTGGGGATGCGCCAGGTATGGAAGAGACTACTAACCGAATTGCTATCCTGCCAAGTAAAGAACTTTTGCAGAACCAAGTGTTGTTAGGTGCTTTTTATTATGATAAAGCAGAAAGACGTTTTAAATTGCAGCCATTTAGTATTATTACAAAGACAAATATTGTTAGGTTGCTGTATTAAGGAGGGCAGATATGGATATTTCACCTTTATATGAATTACGTACAAGATTAAAGACCGCTATTATTGCCGGGACAAATTTGCTGTCAGAGGATTTTCGTTTGAAAAGGGCAGTAGAAGCCATACAGCCATTGCTTTCTGCTTCTCCTGTATTTGCAAAGATTGGGCAGCTTACAACTATGCTTTTGTCACCGGAAAAAGGAGAAAAAGAAGGGCTTTTATTAGATACGATTGCTTTGTTAGATGCAGTACTTTTAACACAAGGGGCAGTATCTGTTCCTGGTACAGTAGAGCCAATACAGACATGGGACTATGGCACGGCTGTTACCAATGCCCCTTATTCAGTAGTAAGCGCATTATTAGATGCGTTAAAAAACTCAGGGAATGGGCGCTACAGTTATGTGGTAGATACATATCATGAACATAAAGAGTTATTCCAAGATTACCGTGTAAAAGTAGCTATGGTAGATGCGCTGGGGGCTTCTTATGCAGAACTTGCGGAACAAGTGGCAGATTGGTTAAAGGAAGACGGGGAAAATATTATTCCACTACTAATGAATGGTTTTGATCCAAAAGGAAAGAAGGAAATGGTGCGGAGAGTCCAGATATTGGATGCCGTGGCAAAAGGAAAGGTAAATGATTTTTATTGGAAGCAATTAGAGACTGCGGAAAAAGATGTACGTTATGCGTTAATTTATGCTTTACGCCATTGCCCAGAAAATACAGCACGCCTTATGGAAATGACAAAAACAGAAAAAGGAACATCCAAAAAGGCTGCTTATTATGCGTTGGCATGTCAGGATTCAGAAGAAATAAAAGAGTTCTTCCAAGGATTAATGGAGAAAAAGCCAGAGGATGTAGTAAAGTATTTGGAAGTATCCCATACAGAATGGGCATCTGAATTTGTGGCAAAAAAATTTAAAGAATTATTGGTTCCATGGGCAAACTCAAGTGCAAATGTAGATGTATCAAAAGAAGATAAAAAGAAGCTCCTAGCAATTGATGTGTATATGGATGCAATCTTAAATAAGAGTGGCAAGGAAGTGGAGGAATGTTATAGGAAAGCGTTCGAAGTAGGGACATGTTTAGATAAGGCACGTGCAAGTGCAAAAGCCACATATGGTGCTGGCTTGCAAAGTATGATGTCCGGCAGGCTTTATCATAGTATTTTAGTGAATGTAGATAAGGGATTGTGTAATTTGGCAGTCGAACTTTATGAAAAGGCGAAAGGGACAGAGATAGAAGCCCAATATTTTCAGCCTGCATTTATAGCAAAGCTTTTAACAGAAGAAGATTGTAGTGCATGGTTAAGGGAACAGATGAAGAAACGGGTATTCATGGATTATTCCTCTGACAAGAAAAGCCAATCTGTAATATCATATTTAGAAAGGTATTTAACTGTTTTACAATGGGATCCTATAAGAAAAGAATATGTTATTTCTATGGGAATAACAGATCCAGTATATGGGAAATACCAAACGGTATGCCAAAGTGTGAAACAAAGGATACCAGGGGCATTTACAGAGCTAATTATGGAACTAGGAAGTATAAATTTGGATAGGGTGTTATCTAATTGCTTGAATATAGAAGATAAGGAATATAGTGATAAGTTATTAGATTATTTTTATAAAAGGGCATTAATTGTCCAAAATAATAGAATGTATTGTTCCATTTTAAAGGAACATGGATATCCGTTCTGTGAGAATTTAGCTGTTAATTACTTTAAAAGAAAGGGAGTTGTTGATAGGTGGGAGCTGACTTGGCAGATTGATACATTGCCAGGAAGCAGCGAAGAAAAGATAAAAGAATTTGAAAGAGTCTGTGAGTTAATGAAAAGTGGCAAGCTGAAAAAGAGGAATATTACAGATGAATGGCTTGAACAATATAGGCAACAAGTAAAATTTGGTTAAAGAAAGGAAAGGATGAAAAGATGGAACAAGTATTAAGGCTGCCTGCAGAGCAGCTTTTCCAGAAAGAAATTGACGCATTGATTGCAGCAGAAAAGGACCCAATACCTACGGGCTGGCGTATGTCACCACGTTCTGTACGTACTTATATTTGTGGCGGGAAAGTAAAAGGAACTATGATTACACCAAAGTACATAGGCCATGAAAGGTTAGTAGAGATAGCAATTTCTACATTAATAACAGACCGTGCACTATTGTTAATTGGAGAACCTGGTACGGCAAAGAGCTGGCTGTCCGAGCATTTAACAGCAGCGATTAATGGAGATTCTACAAAGGTAATCCAGGGTACGGCAGGCACAACAGAAGAGCAGATCCGTTATTCTTGGAACTATGCCATGTTAATTGCAAATGGGCCATCGCCAGAGGCAATGTTGAAAAGCCCTATTTTTAACGCAATGGAAACAGGGACAATCGCTAGGATGGAGGAAATTTCCCGTTGTGCATCAGAAGTGCAAGATGCCTTGATTTCTATTTTATCTGAAAAAAGAATTTCTGTGCCAGAACTTAGTATTGAGGTTCCAGCACAAAAAGGCTTCTCTGTAATTGCTACAGCAAATACCCGTGATAAGGGTGTGAATGAAATGTCTGCCGCTTTAAAGAGGCGTTTTAATATTATTGTTTTACCTGCCCCAGCAAATCTTGAGGCAGAGATGGAAATTGTCCGTACTAGGGTAGCGCAACTTTCAGCAGGGTTAGATTTGAATGCTGGCCTTCCAGATGAAGATACAGTCGAAAGAGTATGTACAATATTCCGTGAATTGCGGAGAGGGGAAACCTTGGACCGGACTCAGAAGGTAAAAACTCCAAGCGGAGTGCTTTCTACAGCAGAAGCTATCTCATTATTATGCAATAGTATGGCACTTGCTGGCAGTTTTGGGAATGGTACGATTAGTGAAGAAGATTTAGCAGCAGGGTTACAGGGGGCTGTAGTAAAGGACGAAGATAAAGATAATGTTGCTTGGAAAGAATATTTAGAGAATGTAATGAAGAAAAGAGGAGCACGGTGGTCTGGATTGTACAAGGCATGTAAGGAGCTGAATCATTGACCCATGCGGGAGGTATAAATATGAAACAGCCATATATTTTTGGAATACGGCATTTGTCTCCGGCAGGGGCATGGCATCTGATCCAGTTTTTAAATGAAAAGAAACCAAAGCTTGTTTTAGTGGAAGGCCCAAGTGACTTAAATGACCAGATGGAGAATATTACTCATCCTGAAACAAAGCCGCCAATAGCGATTCTTGCCTATACAAAAGACGCGCCAGTAAGGACAATTTTATATCCTTTTGCAGAATATTCACCAGAGTACCAAGCGATTTTGTGGGCAAATAAGAACCATGCTAAGTGCCGCTTTATCGATTTGCCTTCAGAAGTATTCTTAGCAATTGCAGACAGGGAAAGAAATGATTCTGAAGGGGAAGAAGGCAGGATGAATGTTTACCAGCTCCTTGATGAATATGCAGGGGAAGATGGGCATGAAACTTTCTGGGAACGTGTTATGGAACATACACAAGATACAGAAGGATACCATAATGGGGCAAATACCTTTGGTTCTGAGCTTAGGAAAATGACGGCAGGTAAGGAAAGCGACTGGGCAGAGATTATTGTAAGAGAAGCATTTATGCGGCGCCAGATTAAAGACGCGATAAAAGAAGGCTTTTCCCCAGAAGAAATTGTAGTGGTAACAGGTGCCTACCATGTTGATGGATTAAAAGATGAAGAAGAGCTTCCAATGTCGGATAAAGAACTAAAAGATTTACCTATCAAACCAGCAAACCATACATTGATGCCATATTCTTTTTACCGTTTATCTACAAGGGCAGGTTATGGGGCAGGGAATAAAGCCCCAGCATATTATTCCTTGTTGTGGGAAGGGCTTGTAAAGGGAGAGGCAAGTTATAGTACATATAGTTATTTATCAAGGATTGCAGGATACCAAAGGGAACATGGCACGCCAGTTTCTTCAGCAGAAGTAATTGAAGCGGCAAGGCTAGCAAAAGCCCTTGCGCAGCTTAGGAATGGTGGTATCCCTGCCTTAAGGGATTTGCGGGATGCGGCAATTACTTGTTTGGGGGGCGGCAGTTTCCCAGTGATTAGCCTTGCTACAGCAGATACAGAGATTGGGACTGTTATCGGGGCATTGCCAGAAGGGGTAAGCCGTACCAGTATACAAGAAGATTTTTATAGGCAGCTTAAGGAATGGAAGCTGGATAAATATAGAAGTTTGACAGCACAGGATTTGGTATTGGATTTAAGGGAAAATAGGAAAGTAGTCTCAGAAAAATCGGCATTTTTGGATTTATACCGATCCTTTTTCTTGCATCAGCTAAGGGTATTAAAAATTAGTTTTGCAGAGATGCAAAGGGTTAGCCAAGATAATGCCACATGGTCTGAAATGTGGGTGGCCCGTTGGACGCCAGAGGCAGAGATAGAATTGGTAGAGGCGGCACTAAAAGGTGATACGGTAGCGCAGGCAGCATCATTCCATATGAAGGAACAAGTAGAAGATGCAAAAAATATTAGTGAAATTGCACAGGTAATTGAGGATGCATTTACTTGTGGGATGGCTGGGGCTGTCAGTTATGCAGCATCTGCGTTGCAGGCAATGGCAGTAGATGCCGCTTCTATAGAAGAACTTGCAGCAACTGCAGACAGGCTTTCTGTAGTAATCCAATATGGAAGCATTAGGCGCTTAGATTCAGAGCCATTAGAGCCTATTTTAAAACAAATTTTTTACCGGGCTTGTTTGATTTTGCCAGGCGCATGTGTTTGTGATGATGCAGCAAGCAAAGGAATTGTAACAGCAATGGAGCAGCTAAATAGTGCTGCGCTTGCCCACGCTTTTTTGGATGGGGAAGCATGGTTAAATTCACTATGGGAAACCGCAGACAGGGATGATTTGAATACAAAGCTTTCTGGTTTTGCAGCAGCTATTTTATTAGAGCGTGGCAGTATGGCAGCAGAACGGCTGTATTTGGAAGTGCAAAGAAGGTTGTCCCATGGGATTCCAGCGGAATTAGGTGCAGGATGGTTTGAAGGGCTTGCTATGAAGAATAGGTATGCGTTAATCGCAAGGTTATCTTTGTGGGAAAGCTTAGATAATTATTTAGATGCACTAGATGGTGAAGAATTTAAAAGGGCATTAGTCTTTTTGCGCCGTGCCTTTGCTGATTTTACTTCTGCACAAAAAGATGAGATTGCAGAAAATTTAGGAGAAATTTGGGGGCTTAATGGGCAACAGGTGAGTGAGGTTATTAATACAGCCCTAGACGAAGAAAGCCAGAAGTTAGTAGAAGGGCTTGATGACTTTGATTTTGATATATAGAGCAGGAAAATAATGGAGGGTGTGCATGAATACAGAGGATCATATTCAGAAGTGGAGGCTGATTTTAGGGCAGGATAGCCAAAACCGCTTTGGGCAGATGAGTGACACATCCCTTACACAGGAGCAGGATCTAATGGATCAGGCATTAGCGGCAATTTATAACCGTGCAGATGCAGGAGGTTTTGGGGATGGTAGTGGCAGGGGGGCAGGGAATGGCCCCTCTAACCCAAAGATTAGCCGATGGCTGGGAGATGTTAGGAGCCTGTTTGATAAAGAGCTGGTGACAGTTATCCAAGGGGATGCGATGAACCGTTGTGGATTAAAACAGCTTATTTTTGAACCAGAACTTTTGGAGAATTTAGAACCAGATGTAAATCTGGCATCGACAATCCTTATGCTAAAGGACCAGATCCCAAAACGTTCTAAAGAGAGTGTAAGGGTATTTATTAAAAAGATTGTAGAAGAAATTAACCGTTTGCTAGAACAGGATATAAAACGGGTGGTAACAGCTTCTTTAAACCGTAGGAGACATTCGCCTATCCCTTCGGCAGCAGCATTAGATTTTAAAACTACGATTTCTAGGAACCTAAAACATTATAATACAAAATTAAAAACGATTGTCCCAGAACATTTTTATTTTTTTGATAGGACCAGTACTACGGCAGCGAATAAATGGACCGTTATCCTAGATATTGACCAGAGTGGATCAATGGGGGAATCTGTTATTTATTCTTCTATTATTAGTTGTATTTTGGCTAGTATGTCTAGTTTAAAGACGAGGATTGTAGCATTTGATACCAAAGTGATTGACTTGACAGAAAAAAGTGATGATCCAGTGGATTTGCTATTTGGTTTCCAACTTGGCGGAGGGACAAATATTGACCTGTCAGTTGCATATTGCCAGCAGTTTATTGAAAATCCGGCAAAAACGTTGTTTTTCTTAATTTCTGATTTGGAAGAGGGCGGGAACCGTGCTGCGTTGCTTAGAAGGTTAGAAGAAATGAAAACATCTGGAGTAACAGTAGTCTGCCTGCTTGCATTAGCAGATGGAGGAAGGCCTTATTATGATGCACAGATGGCGCAAAAAATAGCTACTATGGGTATTCCTTGTTTTGCTTGTAACCCGCAGATGCTCCCTACTTTATTAGAGAGGGCATTAAAAGGGCAAGATCTACAACAATTCCAGAAAGAATTTGATAAGAGGGGAAAAGGATGATATCAAAAAGAGAACGAGTGCTCTGTGCACTCCAAAATAAAGAAACAGATAAAATTCCTATGGGTTTCTGGTATCATTTTTCACCAGATGAAGATAAGGGAGAAGAAACAGTAAGGGAACATTTGCAATTTTATAAGGATGCCGAATTAGATTTTATAAAAGTAATGTGTGATGGGTATTTTAATTATCCTAACCCTTATATTCAAAATGTAAAAAGTGCAAAAGACTGGTATGGGCTTACCCCGTTGGGAGAAAACCATCCTTTTATACGGAAACAAGTAGAACGTGCAAAGGGAGTGGTAGGGGGCGTGCAAAAAGAGTGTTGTGTGTTTTATAATGTATTTTGCCCTATGTCCCTTATGAGGTTTGGCACAAGCGAAGAGCTTTTAATGAAACATTTAAAGGAAGATACAGAAGCAGTAAAACATGCGTTTGAGGTAATTGCAGAGGATATAAAGACACTTGTGCGCTTGCTAATTACAGAGGCAGGATGTGATGGGATTTATTACTGTGTACAAAATGCAGAGGAATTCCGCTTTACGGCAGAAGAATATAAGGAAATTGTATCCCCTGCTGAATTGGAGGTATTACAATATGCCAATTCATTAAGTGAAAATAATATATTACATTGCTGCGGCTGGGCAGGAGATAAAAACCGGATAGAGGTATGGAAGGATTATCCTGCAAAAGTAGTAAATTGGGCAGTTTATATAGAACAGATGTCTTTGGCAGAAGGAAAGAAGTTTTTTGGTGGAAAATGTGTATTAGGTGGTTTTGATAACCGAAAAACAGGCGTGTTATATTCTGGGACTAAGGAAGAAGTAGAAGAAGAGACAAAACGGATTATTCAGGAAGTGGGTATAAAAGGAGTTATGATAGGGGCAGACTGTACCTTGCCTTCTAATATAGACATAAAACGTTTAGTTTGGGTTAGGAAGGCTTTAGACCAGCTTTTATAGGAGGGGCGTCCAATTGGAGCAAGATAAAGTAGAACGGTGGATAGAGGGGCAGCTTCCCAATATTATTAAGGATTTAACGAGAATCTGCCGTATTAGGAGTGTGGCAAACCCAGAAGAAAAAGAAGAATTGCCATATGGGGCTGGCTGTAAAGAGGCCTTAAAGGAAATGCTTTTAATGGGAGAAGAGAATGGGTTCACAGTTAGGAATTATGAAGATTATGTAGGCTGTATTTCTTATGGGGATACCAGTGAGGAGTATCAGGCTAAAGCAATTGGAATTTGGTCGCATTTAGATGTAGTGGATGAAGGAAGCCTAGATAGGTGGCAATATAGCCCTTATAATCCAGTAGTTAAGGAAGGATATTTTATAGCAAGGGGCTGCCAGGACAATAAAAGTTCTGCAATTATGGGATTGTATGTAATGAAATATTTTAAGGAACACCAGATAGAGTTGAAGCATGGGCTTCAGCTCTATTTGGGCACTTGTGAGGAACAGGGGATGTACGATTTGGATTATTATACAAAACATTATCTATCTCCTGCCTTGTCTTTAGTGCCTGACAGTGGTTTTCCTGTTTGTTTTGGGGAACGTGGGATTTTTAATGGGGAATTGCGTTCCAACCATACATTAAGTGAGTCTATTTTAGAATTTAATTGTAACGGCAGCCGGGCGCAGATCCCTGATATGGCTTTTATACGGCTTAAGGGGACAAAAGAAGAATTAGGTTTGCAAGAGGGCTTGACAAATGGGTGTACAATAGAGACAGAGGCAGAAGAAACAAAGATTATAGCCCATGGAGTAGCCAGCCATACAGCAACCCCAAAATCAGGGGAAAATGCGTTATTATTACTTACTAATTTCCTATGTGATAAAAATAAGCCAATTTTAACAGGGAAGGATTTGGAATTGTTCCAGTTTTTACATAGGATAAATAGTGATTATAGCGGGGCTGCCTTGCAGGTGGCATGTGAGGATGAGGTGTCAGGCCCTGTAACACTAACAGCATCTTATGCTTGTATCCAAGATAGGCATTTAACTATCCAATTTTATGCAAGGCTCCCAATTAGTAAGAATGATTATCCTTTCCAGGAGAAAGCAAAGGAAGCAGCAGAAAAGAATGGGTTTTCATTAAAGGTATTAAAACATGCAAAATCCAATTATTTCCCGCCAGATCATCCTGCTGTTTCGGTATTGACAGATACTTATAACCGGATAATGGGGTTAGAGGCAAAACCATTTGTAATGAGTGGCGGGACATATGCTTCAAAGCTTCCTAGGGCATTTGCATTTGGGACAGGCGGCCTTCCTATTCCAAAGCCGCCAAAAGGGTTGTTTTTACCGGGGCATGGGGATTACCACCAGCCAGATGAAGCAATTTCATTAGAACGTGTTAAAAAGGCTATATTGGTTTATATTTATGGTATTTTGGAATTAAATAACCTTGGGCAATTATAATTTTACGAATGGCTAAGCATAATTTAGCATAAATTACAAAGGCAGCTTAGTAGAAAGGAAAGAAAATGAACAAGAAAAGCTATGAAGAAAGAAAACTAAAATTTGAGACATTACAACTTCATGTAGGGCAGGAAAAGCCTGATCCAGTAACAGATGCAAGGGCAGTTCCAATTTATCAGACTTCTTCCTATGTGTTCCAAAACTGTGAACATGCTGCTGCGCGTTTTGGTTTAAGTGATGCAGGAAATATTTATGGAAGGCTTACAAACCCAACAGAAGATGTGTTTGAACAAAGAATGGCAGCCCTAGAAGGCGGGGTAGCGGCCCTTGCCGTAGCATCAGGGGCAGCAGCAATTGCTTATACTTTCCAAAACTTGGCACAAGCAGGGGATCATATTGTATCAGCAAAAAATATTTATGGTGGTACTTACAATTTGCTGGCACATACTCTTCCACAATATGGAATTAAGGCTGATTTTGTAGATCCATTTGATTATCAGGCAGTAGAAAAGGCTATTTTAGATAATACAAAGGCATTATTTATAGAAACTTTAGGGAACCCAAATTCTGAAGTAGTAGATATAGAAAAATGGGCAGAGATTGCCCATGCCCATAAAATACCATTAGTAATTGATAATACATTTGCTACGCCATATTTAGTCCGCCCAATAGAATATGGGGCAGATATTGTGGTACATTCTGCTACCAAGTTTATTGGCGGGCATGGCACCACGATAGGGGGCGTAATTGTGGACAGTGGGAACTTCAATTGGGAGGCAAGCGGAAAGTTTCCTTCCCTTACAGAGCCAAACCCAAGTTACCATGGCATTAGTTTTACAAAAGCAGTAGGGGCGGCAGCATTTGTTACAAAAATCCGTGCAATTTTGTTACGTGATACAGGCGCGACACTCTCCCCATTCCATGCGTTTTTCTTTTTGCAAGGGTTAGAGACTCTTTCCTTACGGGTGGAGAGGCATGTAGAAAATGCGTTAAAAGTAGTGGAATATTTAAAAAATCATCCGCAGGTAGAATGTGTCCACCATCCATCTGTTTCTGCCGATCCACAGCAGCAAAAATTATATAAGAAGTATTTCCCAAATGGCGGCGGATCTATTTTTACTTTTGAAATTAAGGGGGATGCAAAAACAGCAAAGAAATTTATTGATAACCTAGAATTGTTTAGTTTACTTGCTAATGTAGCAGATGTAAAATCACTGGTAATCCATCCAGCTTCTACTACACATTCCCAGCTAAATGAAGAGGAGCTTGTAGAACAAGGGATTAAGCCTAATACTATCCGGCTTTCTATTGGGACAGAGCATATTGATGACATTATTGAAGATTTAGAAGAGGCATTTTTGGCGATAAAAGAGTAAATGGTGGAGATAGAAAGGTACACTGTAAATGGAAAATCAATTTGCAAGGACAGAGGCGTTGTTAGGTGTAGAAGCAATGGAACGCCTGAAGGAATCTAGGGTTGCCATATTTGGGGTTGGCGGCGTGGGTGGTTATGTGGCGGAGGCATTAGCAAGGAGTGGCGTTGGGGCCATTGATTTAATTGACCGCGACAAGATTAGCATTACCAACTTAAATAGGCAGATTATAGCGTTACATAGCACTGTGGGCAAATGGAAGGTAGAAGTGATGAAGGAACGTATTTTGGACATTAACCCAGATTGTAAAGTAAAGGTATATCCATGTTTCTATTTGCCAGAGAATAGTAAAGATTTTGATTTTACAATGTATTCTTATATTGTAGATGCTGTGGATACAGTAACAGCAAAGTTGCAGCTTGTTATGGAGGCAAAGAAAGCAGGCACGCCAATTATTAGCAGTATGGGCGCCGGGAATAAATTAAACCCAGCAAGTTTTGAAGTCGCGGACATATACCAAACTTCTGTATGCCCATTGGCAAAAGTAATGCGGAGGGAACTTAGGAAGAGAGGGGTAGAGTCTTTAAAAGTAGTTTATTCTAAAGAAGAGCCAGTAAAAATAAATACTTCTGTCCCTGCTTCCACAGCATTTGTCCCATCTGTAGCAGGAATGATTATTGCGTCAGAAGTAGTAAAAGATACTTGTTTTATCCATAGTGTCAGTGTAGAATAGAAGTACAAATTATGTAATAGGGGGAAATGCTGGTTATGGATATAAAAATACAATGTTGCGGAATCGTATTGATGCTGGTGATGATTTATTTTTACAGCCGCCAGAAAAAAGTCCAATTAAATACAGAAAAGGCGTTTTGGAGAGTATTTTGTGTTACGCTTGCATGTATTTCACTGGATGTAATATCCCTTTATGCTATTAAATATATAAATGTCCTTCCCCGTATTTTAGTAAGTATAATATGTAGGGCATATTTAACTTCTTTGGTGCTTGTTGCCTTGTGCAGTTTAATTTATATTTGCCTTGATGTCTATAAAAAACGGTCAGAATATAGGAAGGTTATCTTTCATTGGCTTTATATAGCAGCACCTGCTGCTATATTGATCTTTGTACTTCCTATCCATTATCAACATAAGGAAGGGACAGTATATTATACATATGGCCCTGCTGTTTTTGTTACTTATATTTCTGCCTTTGTTTTTCTTTTGGCAACCCTTTGGTATAGTGCAAAAGAAAAAACAAAGATTAACCAAAGGCGCAGAGAAGCGGTTGTTTTTTGGATGGTAATTTGGATTGGCGCGGCATGGGTACAGTTTTTCTTTAATCAATTGTTAATAGTAGGGTATGCCTGTGCAATAGGGATTATGGTGGTATACCTAAAATTAGAGAACCCAGAAACAAATTTAGACAGGAAAACAGGGTTGTTTAACCATAGTGCATTAATGCAGTATTTACGCCAATTATATGGCAAGGAGGAGAATTTTTCCGTTTTATCCTTAATATTAAAGCAGCCTAAAATGTTACAGGCAAATAATATTGATGATATAGAATTAGAATTAGTGTCATATCTGTTTCGGATACCAAATGTATTATTATTTAAAAATTCAGGGGACGAGATTATTATTGTATTTTTAAATAAAGGAGATGCCGAAAAATGGATTACTATATTGGACAAGCGTTTTTATAGGGGATGGGGAGTAGATTTAACAATATTCCTTCAGCCTGACTGGATTTATATACCAGATGCAAATGTAGTTTCTACTGCAGAAGACATTTTATATTTAATGCGTTATGCCAGGGAAAACTATAAAGAGATGGCAGATAAAAGGATGTTATCTATTGATAAAGAAATAGTGAGGCAAATGCGTAATGAAAAAGAGATTGAACAAATGATCATGGATGCCATTGAGAAAAATAGGGTAGAAGTATATTACCAGCCCATTTATTCTACAAAAGAGCATCAATTTACTTCTGCTGAGGCATTAGTACGGATACGGGATAGCGAAGGCAAAATGGTTCCCCCTGGTGTTTTTATTGATATTGCAGAGCAGAATGGGATGATATTAAAATTAGGGGAAATAGTGTTTGAAAAGGTATGCCGTTTTTTAAAAGGTATCAATACAGGACAATATGGTATCCATTATATTGAGGTAAATTTATCTGTAGTACAATGTGCATTTGAGCATTTAGCAGAAACATATATTAATATTATGGAAAAACATAAACTTTCCCCTAAGTTAATTAATTTAGAAATTACAGAATCGGCTTCCCTAAGTGCTAAAAAAATATTGCTGGATAATATGAAGGTATTAATGGATTATGGGATACGGTTTTCTTTAGATGATTTTGGCACAGGACAGTCAAACTTAAATTATATTGTAGATATGCCGGTTGATATTGTAAAATTTGATCGGGATATGACACGGGCTTATTTTGAAAATGGCAGGGCAAAATATGTTATGGATGCTGCTATGCACATGATACAAGGAATGAAATTGAAAATTGTATCAGAGGGCATAGAAACAGAAGAACAATATAAAACAATGGAAGCGTTAGGAATTAGTTATATACAAGGGTATTATTTTTCAAAACCATTGCCAGAAAAAGAATTTTTAGAGTTTTTAACATTACAAAATAAATAGTATATTTTCCTTCCCAGCTAGATACAGGGCTACGGCGTATCTCTTACCCTTAACAGATATGTTCTTTTTAAACATAAAATATGCTCCCTTCTAAGTAACAAGTTTTATTATTTCACTTGTCTACCTAGATGGGAGCATATCAATTTTTGTGGCAGTTCTTAACACTATTGTTATATTTGGTTTTGATTGATTACGCCAACTGCATGATCTTGGCTTTAAGTTCCCTTAATTCGCCAAATGATCATGAGGGAATATATTTACTTCTGTAATAGTTTTGACTGGTACGTTGTTTCAATCCACTCGCGGCAGTTAGGAGCAAGACAATTATGTGGATTGCCTCATGGCAGTAGGGGATACTGCTTTCGCTCCGCCCGCTACTGCTGTTATTATTGTTTTGGGCAATTCCTCCCCTACCTAAGAGGAAGGGGATTCCTTGTTGTTAGTTGTTGAAAATATTCTTGATAACTTTGTCCATTTACCAAAGCCTCCTTTTTTATACAATTGTATAAATTATTTGTCAATAGTTAAAGAAATAAATGATATGATGAGTTCCGTAACCATTGGCATTTCTAAAATGCCTATCTTTTCTCGTCTTTGGCAAAAAAGAAAAAAGGCAAAATTTTTTACTTGCAATATACCCCTATAGGGTATATAATGTAAAAAAAGGGGGATGAATACTATATGACAGAAGAAATAGAAAGTTGTTGTATAAAGAAAAAGGAACGCCCAGAAAAGGAATATAAGAATTTAATCCATCGTTTAAATCGCATTGAAGGGCAGATACGGGGAATTAAGGGAATGGTGGAACGGGATGCATATTGTACAGATATTTTAATTCAAGTAGCAGCAGTTAATGCAGCATTAAATAGTTTTAATAAGGTATTGCTTGCTAACCATATTAAGACCTGTGTAACGAAAGATATACGGGAAGGAAAAGATGAAACAGTAGATGAGTTATTGGAAACATTACAAAAATTAATGAAATAATGAATAGTTATTTATAGAGAGAAATGGAGGGTTAGAATGGAACAATATAGTGTAACAGGAATGAGTTGCGCTGCATGTAGTTCCCGTGTGGAAAAGGCGGTATCCAAGGTGCCAGGAGTTACATCCTGTTCTGTCAGCCTTTTAACAAATTCGATGGGAGTAGAGGGGACAGCGGCAGAACAAGAGATTATAAAAGCAGTGGAAGACGCAGGGTATGGGGCGGCTAAGAAAGGGGCAATAGCAGGTGGGAAGCCTGTTATTACTGAAATGGCAGGGGAGGAACTTTTAAAGGACCGGGAAACGCCATTATTGCGCCAGCGGTTAATTGCTTCCCTAGGTTTTTTAATAGTATTAATGTATATTTCTATGGGGCATATGATGTGGGGCTGGCCGCTTCCAGCATTTTTAGAAGGGAACCATATTGCAGTAGGGCTGTTTCAGCTTCTTCTTACAATAATTATTATGGTAATTAACCAAAAGTTTTTTATTAGCGGTTTTAAAAGCTTGTTCCATAAAGCCCCAAATATGGATACTTTAGTAGCACTTGGATCTACAGCGGCGTTTGTTTATAGCACTTATGCCCTTTTTGCCATGACAGATGCACAAGTAAAAGGAAATAGCAATATGGTGATGGAATATATGCACGAGTTTTATTTTGAATCTGCTGCTATGATCCTAACGTTAATTACTGTAGGGAAAATGCTAGAAGCAAGGAGTAAAGGAAAAACAACAGATGCGTTAAAAAGTTTAATGAAACTTGCCCCAAAAACAGCAATACTTGTTATAGATGGGGTAGAAACAGAAGTTTCTATTGATCAAGTAAAAACAGGGGATATTTTTGTTGTCCGCCCTGGGGAAAATATACCTGTAGATGGGGTAGTATTAGAAGGAAATAGCGCGGTAAATGAAGCGGCGTTGACAGGGGAAAGTATCCCTATTGATAAAGAAAAAGGCGATCATGTATCTGCGGCAACGATAAATCAATCTGGCTATTTGCGTTGTGAAGCAACGAGGGTGGGAGAGGATACGACATTATCGCAGATTATCCAAATGGTTAGTGATGCGGCAGCAACAAAGGCCCCTATTGCAAAGGTAGCAGATAAAGTGTCAGGCGTTTTTGTCCCGACCGTAATTATAATTGCTGCCCTTACTATTTTTATTTGGCTGCTTGCAGGGAAAGATATAGGTTTCGCATTAGCAAGAGGGATATCTGTATTAGTAATTAGCTGCCCATGTGCGCTTGGCTTAGCAACACCAGTGGCAATTATGGTTGGGAATGGGGTAGGTGCTAAGAATGGAATTATGTTTAAAACGGCGGTATCACTAGAAGAAGCAGGAAAAATGCAGATAGTTGCACTAGATAAAACAGGGACAATTACACAAGGGGAACCAGAAGTTACCGATATAATAACAGCAGAAGGCATAATAAGCCAAGAATTGCTTCAACTAGCATTTTCCTTAGAGAAAAAGAGTGAACATCCACTGGCTGGGGCTATTATCCGTTATGCAAAGAACCAAAATATAGAAGAGTTTGAAGTAACAGATTTTACAGCACTTCCAGGCAATGGGCTTTCAGCGGTAATAGAAGGAGAAATGTTGGCGGGTGGAAATGCCTTATTTATTAGCAAGCAGGCAGAAGTGCCAGAGGAACTGAAAAAACAGGCAGAGAAATTGGCAGGAGAAGGAAAAACACCATTATATTTTGCAAAAGGGAAAAGGTTAATAGGGATTATTGCTGTAGCAGATATAATAAAAGAGGATAGCCCAAAGGCAGTACAAGAGTTAAAAGATATGGGTATCCATGTGGTTATGCTAACAGGGGATAATGAAAGGACAGCAAATGCTGTAGGTAAGTTAGCTGGTGTAGATGAGGTAATCGCAGGGGTGCTGCCAGATGGAAAAGAAAATGTAATCCGTTCTTTACAAAATAAAGGAAAGGTTGCAATGGTAGGGGATGGGATTAATGATGCACCTGCATTAACAAGGGCAGATATAGGCATTGCAATTGGCGCAGGGACAGATATTGCAATTGATACAGCAGATGTGGTTTTAATGAAAAGCAGGTTAAGTGATGTAGCAGCGGCAATACGTTTAAGTAAGGCAACCTTAAAAAATATCCATGAGAATCTCTTTTGGGCGTTTATTTATAATGTTATTGGGATTCCATTAGCGGCAGGCATATGGATACCTATATTTGGCTGGCAGTTAAACCCTATGTTTGGAGCTGCTGCAATGAGTTTATCTAGTTTTTGTGTGGTAACAAATGCGTTAAGGTTAAATCTTGTGCCTATTTATAAGGCAGGAAAGATAAAAAAGAAAAAGAAAATTGAGAAAATGGAGGAAAAAGGAATGACAAAAACAATGAAAATTGAAGGAATGATGTGTGGGCACTGTGAGGCTAGAGTGAAGAAGTGCCTGGAAGCAATTCCAGGGGTAACAGAGGCAGCAGTAAGCCATGAGGCAGGAACAGCAGTTGTGACATTAGCAAGTGAAGTAACAAATGAAACCTTAACAAAAGCAGTAGAAGAACAAGATTATAAGGTTTTATCTGTAGAATAAATAAGAAAAATAAAAAAGATGCAAATATAGCCCAAATTTATAGTAAAAAATGATTTACTACTATTTGCAGTAATAGTATACTATAAGATAGAAAACTAATAATATGGTTTCTGCAAAAATACATTATTGCAAATGGAGGAAAGGGCTATGGAAAAACGAATTAAAGAGCTAAGGGAAGAAAGACATATGAGCCAAATGGAACTTGCAGAGGAACTTGGGATTTCTATAAAAAAATTAAATGCAATTGAATTAGATACCCAACGGCTGACATCGGATATTTTAATTGCCGCGGCAGAGTACTTTGGGGTTTCTACAGATTATATCCTAGGGTTATCGGATAAAGAAGGGGTTATGAGGGATATTAAAAGAAAGGAATATTTGTTAAATTGTTTAGATTCTCTAACAGAAAGAAACAGAAATATAGTTATGAAGTTTATGGCTGTATTACGGGAAAATAATGATTAAAACAAAAGGATATTGGTATGGAGCATAGCGAAAAGATTGGGTTAGATAAGCAATTTGAGTTTTTAAGGGAATTAGATAAAGAAAAAAGTATTTTTAGGCAGACATATTTATGTAATGGGGAAAGAAAGGAAAATGATGCAGAACATGCCTGGCATCTGGCAATTATGGCTGTTTTGTTAAGTGATTATGCAGAAGAAAAGATCGATGTATTAAAAACTGTTACCATGCTACTTATCCATGATGTAGTAGAGATTGATGCAGGTGATACCTATGCGTATGATGAAGAAGGAAAGAAAACACAAAGGCAACGCGAAGAGGCAGCTGCAGAAAGGATATTTGGCATACTTCCAGTAGAACAACAGAAAAAATTCCGGGATTTATGGGAGGAATTTGAAAAGTGTGAGACGCCAGAAGCAAAGTTTGCGCGGACAATGGATCATATACAACCTATTATATTAAATGACGCATCAAAGGGAAAAAGCTGGGTAGAACATGGAGTCCATTTAAACCAGATATTGGATAGGAATAAAAGGACTCCAGAAGGATCAAAGAAACTTTGGGAATATGCTTTTGAAAACTTAATACGTCCTAATGTAGATAGTGGAAAAATTAAAAATAACATGAAGTTATAAAATATAAAAGATTTCTTAATTAAGATAAATACAAAAGAGCCAAACATACCAAGGGCAGGGAAACAGGCGGTAATGTAAAAAACGAATTTTAGGGAAAAAACTATGAAAGCAAGGCTTAATAGCGATAAGTAACTATTTGCCACAGAGGGCGGCGTAATCAAGTGTTATGCCGCCTTTCGTGTCCGCCTGCCGTGGCTTTCTTGAGGGCGTTATATTTCCCCAAGCATACTGAGCAGTCTGCAAAACGGTTATGCTCCATGATCGCCTGATGGATAGTAGTCTGTTCTTCGGAGAGCGTAGTAGCATCTATGTCTGGATCGACAGTGGTTGGCATATCTGTTTCTTTGGTAGAATTTTCCGAAACACCATAAAGCCCCAGCATAGTACGAATGTTGTTGATGTATTCTGGATCTTTTGCCATGTCCTCTGTGACCATGTAACTAGAAATGGGATTCTGCCATGGGATTACAAAAATATCTTTGTCCTCGATATCGAAGGTAGATAGAATCAGTGCCATTTCCTCCGCTGTAGTGCCTTTTAATGCCATTTTCTCCTCCAGGGTTTTTTCACGGTTGGTTCCCTGCATTAGCCCAAAACGGTAGTTATTTTTGGCTATTTGCCAGACATAGACTTCCAGCCCTTTGAAAGTCCCAAGTTCAAAGTATTCTGGGTATTTAACCCGTAGCGCATCTATTTCCAGTGGTTTCTCCTGCGAAATTACCCTTATACTATAAACCGTACCAAACTGGGCTGGATAGCTTTCCAGAATAGAACCATCATAGGTAATCTCCATGATGTCTCCCACTTGGGGGTCAGGGGATGCAGGCATATTAGTGATGGGAACACGGAATAAATCGCTGGAGGACAATTCCCAAGAACCCTCCACTGGCGTAACCAGGAAGGAGTGATCTTCAATTTCAGTAATCCGCACTTGAACCGTGCGCAGGTCTTGGGGAAAGTCCTGCTTCGGATTCGTTGCAAAGCATACTGTTACTACCGCACAAGCGATAACAGCCACAGCAATAGCCAAAAACGCTGGTTTTTTGTAATTCAATATGTTTTTCACCCTTTCTTTTACACCAATTTCTCCAAAGGCCAGCGGGCAAATTGCCACCAGGCGCCGTTGGGTACTGCACTCCAGCAGGGCGGTAGAGTATTGTTTTTTTTCGTCCAAATCCATCTGTTGGATCACCTTTTCATCACAGGCCAGCTCAATGTCCCTGCAAAGCAACACATAGGCAATCCAGCATAGGGGATTGAACCAGTGAATCATCAGGATTAGAAAGCCCATAGGCTTCCACCAGTGGTCACGCCTTGCCAAATGTGCTTTTTCATGGGCAATAACTGACTCCATGGTCATTGTGTCCATGTTAGAGGGCAGATAAATTTTAGGTCGAACCAGCCCTAAGATAAATGGAGATTTCACATGGTCACAAAGAAAGATGTTTCTTTCATAAGGTGCTCTTTCCGCAACACTTCGGCATACCTGCATATAACTAATTACAGCATATAGCACCATTGCGGTGATACCAATAAGCCAAATTATTGAAACAACGGACATCCAGACATAGAGTGGATTGGCACTGGCAGATGGATCCGGCGCAAAGGTTTCACCCAGGACGGGGTTGACGGAATTGTTGACGGCAGGGATACCACTCTGGATGGCAGGCGTCTCGTATTGGATGTTATGAATGTCAAATGTCTCGGCACTAGGAATTAGACTCAATGTGCTCTCAAAGGAGAAGGGAACTACTAACCGTAGAGCGACAATGCCCCACAAAAGAACGGCGATCCACTTCGGTGTTTTTGTTAATATGAGCCGAAGCAGTACTACTGCTAAAATCAACCAGCTTGCGGAAATACTCATGTTCAAAGTTTTTAAGAATATATCACCCATATCATTCACCTGCCTTGTCAATCAGTTCACGGATCTCAGTAATTTCTTCGTATGTCAATTTCTTTTCACTGGTAAATGCGGCAAGAAAAGCAGGGAGTGAACCCGCAAAGGTCTCATCCACATATTTTTTGCTATGACGGGCATAGAACTCCTGCCGGGATACAAGAGAGGTCACTATGCCATTATTGTTTTGAAATAGGCCCTTGTCGCAGAGCCGATGTAGTACGGTGTATGTTGTTGTCCGTTTCCAAGTTAGTTTTGCCGCCGCCAGTTTTATAAGTTCGGCGGATGTCACTGGTTCTCTCTCCCAGATAATGTCCGCAAAACGAGCCTCTACAGCCCCTAATTGAATTTCTGCCATAAGTACAGCCTCCTGTCTACATAGTGTAGTCTTATATATAGACTACACTATGTAGACGCATTTGTCAAGAACCTTTTCAAAAATATAGGGTTACAATGCAGAAGATGTCCCGCATTGGAGGGTTATCCTACTCCGTAACAGCTTTCGGATATTGCTTATTCGCCATTCAATATCAAATTTCCGTCTGCGAAACCTAGCTTGGCACAAGTCGTATCAATGTTGAACTTGCAAGAAATAAGTTGATTTATAGGTTTATACCTCCGTATTTAAAAAAACAGCCTGTTGGAATCCTTGCTAGGAACCAGACGGGCTGTCTGCCCCCGAAACTGTCAGCTAACAGTGGTAGGTTTATCACTATCAAACTATATAAACGAGCTAGGCAGGACGAAGTATCTAAGTTATCATTGACGTAATTTTTTTTATTTGATAGTATCATATAGAGTTGGTGTTTACTTAAAAAATAGCAGGAGGTTATGGAAAATCAAATGAAGGAAAAAATCTATCAGCGTTATTTAGAAACCAGCGTTTATACATATATAGGAATGTATAAAGAATTTGTATTATCATTGCCAGATGACATACCTTCTATAGGAATGTTAATCTGTGATCAAATTACACATCCATCTATGTATTTTACAGAACCATCTTCTTATTTAGAAGACACTTATTTTGGAAAATTTGCATCCTATCCAAAACATCGTTTTAAAAATGAAGATGAATTATATATAACTGCTGTTTCAATGATTGCTGGTATTTTACGTTTAGATGAAAGAGGATTTACAAAGAACAGAGACGTAACAAAACGAATTACTGTATCTTGCCGGCAGGCTTCTGTATTATTTAGTGCAATTTTAAAAGCGAAAGGAATCCCATGCCGTTCAAGGGCTGGATTTATGGATTTTGGCGATACAGGTGACAGTTACATGGAACATTGGGTTAATGAATATTGGGATTTTAATGAAAACAGATGGGTTTTGGTAGATGTTGACGGATATTATGAGTATGAACAGCGTTTTGGTTATAGTCAATTTGACTTGCCACGTAGAAAGTTTGTAACTGCTTCAGAAGCATGGATTGGTTTGAGAAAAAATATGCTAGATAAAAAATTAGACGTTTTTTCACCAAATCTTTTGGACGGGGTCTGTGAATACTTATTTATGGATTTTCATGCACTGATGAACAATGAAATCTTTTATTCTTATCAACCATTATATCTTCGTGGCGGAATAAAAACACTGAATGAAAGTGAATTGTGTGAGCTTGATTATTTGGCAGAATTGCTTGTGGAACCTGAGAAAAATATGGAGCAAGTAGAGCATTTGTGGACTACAAAGGAAAAGTGGTCTGTTTTAACAAATAATACGCAAAATATTTATTATGATACTTTTAAATAATATTAAGAGATTTAAAGTTCTTACGCAACATTTAAAAGAAAATCAGCTATAACAGGAAGAAATTTGAGAGGGAACTTTAGAACGAGGGCCAACAGCATAGCAGGCAATAAAATTAAGCAGAGCAAGGAAGAAATTTAATGTGAATTTTATTATAAAGACAGGTATTTTTTTGTATAGTAAAAGTACATGAAAACATAAAATGTAAACCATGTACTTTTTTGCGTTCATAGGGAAGAATATTTTAACGAAAAAAGTACCCAAAGTGTAGAAAGACAAACTAAAACATGCTATATGCTATGATTTAGAGTATAGGGAATAACGCAATCCAAGAGAAAATGATGAATATGTCCTTAACAAGTTGTAACAAGATTAGCGGATAAAAGAATTATAATAAGTAATGATTTCAGACACGCCTGCTTGGAAAGAAGTGATGGAATCTTTGCCAGGCAGGGACATAACTAATTCATTATAATAATCATAGGGTTTTTGATCTTTTACACGCTGCAGTATCTTCCCGAGGAATTGCTCTACATCTTTTATCCTAGTAAGAAAGAAAATCCAAGAGGGAGAATTTACCAAAATACCTTCTTTCTCTAATTGTTCCTTATCTTCAGAATATGCTAAAATATCTTCTACATTTGTGGTAATTTCCAAATAAAGAGGTTCAATGGTTTCTATATTTAATTCTAAAATATTGTCATCGGTAATAGATTGGTTATATATTTCATTTTGTATACAATTAATAGATTGGAACATCATATTAATGGTATACAAAATAGTATAGCCATTTTCTTTTAATTGTTCTAGGGCAAGAGCATTGTGTTCCTAGAATTTAGAGGGCAGTGAGTCGCCAAATGTCCTAAAAGTGGTGGCAGAGGTATCTGAAGTAGGAGAAAAAGTAGAAATATTTTCTTCTGGTTTTGAAGTGTTTTGGCAGGAGGATAGTAGAATAGGCAAGGCTAGTATAGCTATCCATATAATATATTTTTTCATAGATAAATCTCCTAATAATAAATGAAAGTTACAAAAAGTATAGCATATAAAAGAAAAAGGCACAAGCACTAGGCAATATAGAAGAGAGTATATAAAACATTATTTTGATTGCATATTTTTGGAAAATAAGATAAGATAAATAGGACAGCCTGTAAAAACAATATCACAAAAATAGGAGGCAGGGATGCCTCAGAATGGAGGAAAAATGAAATCAACTGTGTATTTTACAAAAGTAATAACACCTGAAAAAGTACTAGAATTGTACAAGGTACTTGGCAAGGAATTAACAGGGAATGTGGCAATTAAGCTTCATTCTGGAGAAGTAGGAAACCAGAATTTTTTAAAGCCTGATTTTTGGAAGCCAGTGATTGATGATATTGGTGGTACTGTTGTAGAATGTAATACAGCTTATGAAGGAGAAAGAAATACAACAGAAAAACATTTAAAAACAATGGAAAAGCATGGCTGGAGCAAATATTTTAAAGTAGATTTATTAGATGCAGAAGGCCCAGATTTGGTTTTAGAGATTCCAAATGGTAAAGAAATTAAGAAAAATTATGTAGGAAAAAATCTGGTAAATTATAATTCTATGTTAGTGCTTTCTCATTTTAAAGGACATCCAATGGGTGGATATGGCGGGGCAATAAAGCAGCTTTCTATAGGCGTGGCTTCTTCTTTTGGGAAGGCATATATCCATGGGGTGGGGAACCCAGAAGATTTCTGGAATTCTGACCATGATTCTTTTTTACGTTCTATGGCAGATGCAGCTTCTTCGGTTGTAGAATATTTTAAGGGAAATATTGTTTATATTAATGTAATGAAAAATATGTCAGTGGATTGTGACTGTTGTTCTGTGGCAGAAGATCCTTGTATGAAAGATATAGGGGTTTTAGCCTCTTTGGATCCGGTTGCCATCGATCAGGCTTGTTTGGATTTAGTGTATGCTTCTGATGATCCAGGGAGAGACCACTTAATAGAAAGGATAGAATCGAGGAATGGGATTTTAACGGTAGAAGCAGCGGCAGCGCTTGGTTATGGTTCAAGAGAATATGAGTTAGTAACAATCAAATAAAAATATTATAAGATTGAAAAACGTTGTAAAATAAGGGAAAATCCTATTTTGCAACGTTTTTTAGATTGTTAAAAATAATGCTTGACTTATAGGATAAAATAGTGTATACATAGAATATAAGAAAAGTTCATATTTGATTTATATTCCCTTATTCAGAGTGATGGAGATACAAAGGATCTGTGAAGTCACGGCAACCCCTTTTAGGAAGGTGCCAACCTGAGCGTGTAGTGCCTATGGCAAATCGAACAATAAGTGGATTTGATATAACTATCGAGTCCATTTGATGGACTTTTTTTTATATGTAAAAAACCCATATATGTTGTTTATATAATGTATGGGCTGTGTTACTTAAAATCCAGCAAATTGGAACAAAGGAGGAACTTAAAATGGAAAAAAGATTGTTTACATCTGAATCAGTGACAGAAGGCCATCCAGATAAAATGTGTGACCAGATTTCAGATGCAATATTGGATGCATTAATGGCGCAAGACCCAATGAGCCGCGTAGCATGTGAGACTTGCACAAATACAGGGTTTGTTATGGTAATGGGAGAAATTACAACAAATGCTTATGTGGATATACCAAAGATTGTGCGTGATACAGTGCGTGAAATTGGCTATGATCGTTCGGAATATGGTTTTGATGGCAATACTTGCGCTGTACTTACAGCAATTGATGAACAGTCAGCAGATATTGCTATGGGCGTAAATAAGGCGTTAGAGGCAAAAGAAGGCGAAATAACAGACGATTTGGATACAGGGGCTGGGGATCAGGGCATGATGTTTGGCTATGCAACCAATGAGACAGAAGAGTTTATGCCTTACCCTATTGCTTTAGCACATAAGTTGGCATTGCAATTAACCAAAGTGCGTAAAGATGGGACGTTGAAATATCTCCGCCCAGATGGGAAGACACAAGTAACAGTAGAATATGATGAAGATGGAAAGCCAATCCACTTAAATGCAGTAGTATGTTCTACGCAGCATGATCCAGATGTAACACAGGAGCAGATACATAAAGATATTAAGAAATATGTATTTGATGAGATATTGCCAAAGCATTTAATAGATGAGAATACAAAGTATTTTATTAATCCAACTGGCAGGTTTGTAATTGGCGGGCCAAATGGGGACAGTGGCTTAACTGGAAGAAAAATTATTGTAGATACTTATGGTGGATATGCCCGTCATGGCGGCGGGGCATTTTCTGGTAAGGATTGCACAAAGGTGGACCGTTCAGCGGCATATGCAGCAAGGTATGTGGCAAAAAATATAGTGGCAGCAGGGTTAGCAGATAGGTGTGAAATCCAACTTTCCTATGCAATTGGGGTGGCACAGCCAACTTCTGTGATGGTGGATACTTTTGGTACAGGAAAACTTGCAGATGAAAAGTTAGTAGAAATTATCCGTGAAAACTTTGATTTACGTCCAGCAGGCATTATTAAAATGTTAGATTTGCGCCGGCCAATTTATAAACAAACAGCAGCATATGGGCATTTCGGGCGTAATGATTTGGATTTGCCATGGGAGAAGCTAGATAAAACAGAGTTATTAAAGAAATATCTATAAAATAGGAATTGATAATTAGAATATTTATAAGTTTAGAAAGGATTGCTGCATTATGTATGAAATGAAGCCAGAGTATTTTACAGGTATTACTTTAATTGACGAAGAACATAAGCAGTTGTTTGCTTATGCAAATGAAGCGTATGATCTTTTACAAGAGGAGTTTATACCAGATAAGTATGATAGGATAGTGGCAATTTTGCAAGAACTTCGTAATTATACAAAGAAGCATTTTTCAGACGAAGAGGCTTATATGGAGTCTATTCAATATAAGCGTATTTTTACACAAAAGATACAACATCAGGAATTTATTGATAAACTGGATAATATTGATATAGACAGTATTGAAGCAGGAGAAAATCAGGATGAGGCAATTATAGATATTCTGGAATTTTTAACAAACTGGCTAATCCATCATATTTTGGAATTAGATACTTTAATTGGGAAATAGTTTTCCTAACTAAATAAAAACGGGGTAATCAAGAAACCAAGTTAGGTTTTTTAATTACCTCGTTTTTTCGTTTCCTTTTGTTGTCTTATTGAAGAGGCATAGTGGCAATAAAGCCATACATCACGATAAAATGGCAGATGCTTCCGCCCATAACAAAAAGATGGAATATTTCATGGGAACCAAAGTTTTTATGTTTGGAATTAAAAATAGGAAGTTTTAAAGCATAAATAATGCCGCCAATTGTATAAACAATGCCGCCTGCTAAAAGCCATGCAAATGCTTTTTGGGGAAGTGCATTAATAATTTGCGTAAATGCTAATACGCATATCCAGCCCATAGCAATGTATAATATGGAAGAGAACCATTTTGGGCAATTAATCCAGAAAGCCTTAATAATAATGCCTGCTAACGCGATACCCCAGACTAAGGTAAATAAACCTAACCCTGTTCTTCCTCCAAGCACAATTAAACAAACTGGGGTATAACTACCAGCAATTAATATAAAAATCATCATATGATCAATTTTCTTTAGGATTTTATTCCATTTTTCCGAAATATCTAATGTATGGTAAGTGGTGCTTGCTGCATATAAAAGAATCATGCTCCCAATAAAGATGCTTAGTGAAACAACATGGACCATATCAGGTTCCCTTGCTGCTTTGATTAATAAGGGGGTTGCAGCAAAAATGGCCATTATCATGCCAATAAAATGTGTAATTGCGCTTCCAGGATCTTTTATTTTTATATTCATATAGATACCCCGCTTTCAGATTAATATTCTTACTTTATGTTGTAGTGATAAAATAAGTGATAAGTAGTTTTAAAAACTACTTAATGTAATATATGTATATATTACATCAAGTATACAAAAAAATCAATAGAAATATAAAAAAATTTCAGTTTCCTATCACATTCGCTTCACAAGCATTACACAGATTTTCATTATAGTATTAGTATAAAAAGAAAGGAGAAAAAAAGTGGGGGCAACAATGCAAATAGAACGAAAATTCCGCCATGAAACAAAACATGAAATAAGGTATATAGAGTATCTTACTATACGAAATCGTCTATTTACCGTAACTGGTTTAGATACACATGCTGGTAAAGATGGGACTTATAAAATACGGAGCCTTTATTTTGATAATTACCGGGATAAAGCGCTTCATGAAAAAATAGATGGTGTAAATGAAAGAGAAAAGTTCCGAATCCGTTATTATAACAAAAATATAGATTGTATCCATTTGGAAAAAAAGAGTAAAATAAATGGCTTATGCAATAAAATTTCTGCAGTAATTACAGTAAGGCAGGTAAAAGAGTTATTAAAAGGGAATATAGAAGTATTATGTAATAGTAAGGAAGCATTATTAATTGAGCTTTATGCCAAAATGAAACAGGAACGTCTTACGCCAAAGGTAATTGTAGATTACATAAGAGAACCTTATGTATATGCGGCAGGGAATGTACGCATTACTTTTGATCGGAATATAAGGGCAAGTTTTTGCATCGATCCGTTTTTAAGCCCAGATTGCCCAACCATGCCAGTTAGTATGGCAAATACAGTTTTAATGGAAGTAAAGTATGACGACTATATGCCAGATATTGTCCAAATGTGTATACAAGAGGGAGAACGGCAGCAGGAAGCATTTTCAAAATATGCGGCATGCAGGCGTTATGGTTAAGGGAAAGGAGAAAAAAGATGAGAATTTTATCAGCAATTACATTCCAAGATATTTTTAAAAGTAGTTTTACAGAGAATATTGTGTCATTTAGTATTATGGATACAGCAATAGCAATGGTGCTTGCATTTTGTATAGGGTTATTTATTTTTATGGTATATAAGAAAACATTTAATGGCGTATTGTATTCGTCTAGTTTTGGCGTATCGCTTATGGCAATGACATTGATTACTACTTTTGTAATCCTTGCTGTAACGTCAAATGTAGTGTTATCTCTTGGTATGGTAGGCGCATTATCAATTGTACGTTTCCGCACTGCAGTAAAAGAACCTTTAGATATTGCGTATTTATTTTGGGCAATTGCATCGGGCGTTGTATTAGGGGCAGGCATGATACCATTAGCTGTTATTGGCACAGTATTAATTGGGGTTTTAATGTTAGTATTTGTCAACCGCAAGCCAGGGGAAACCCCATATATTGTAGTGGTACGCTGTTCGAATGAAGAAGCAGAAAAGGATTGCATTACAGAAATTAAGGATTCTACTAAGAAACAAGTAATAAAGAGTAAGACAGTGTCGAAAGATGGGATTGAAATTACAGTAGAAGTACGTTTACAACAAATGGCAACAGAATTTATAAACCGTATTAATTGTATAGAAGGGGTACAAAGTGCGGTTTTAGTTAGTTATAACGGAGATTATGCAGGCTGTTAAGATTTTCTTTGTAGGGTAAGGATGAGGTTTATATGATTAAGAAAAAATGGCTAGATATTGTAACCGTAATAGGGATGGTTTTATCTTTAATGTTTACAATGATTCTTACATATTTCCCACATGTATTTGCCTTAGAACCAAAAGGGATATATATGGAATATGAAACAGAGTTATTTCATAAAGATAAAATTATGGAAATTGATATTTTAATGAGTGATAAGGATTGGGAGGATATGCTTGCTAATGCGTTAAAAGAGGAATATTATTGTTGCGATGTAGTGATAAATGGCATTACTTATTACAATGTAGGGATACGGCCAAAAGGGAATACCAGCTTATCGCAGGTTGCGAGCAGTAATACAACAGACAGGTATAGTTTTAAATTAGAATTTGACCATTATGATTCCACGCAGACTTGTATGGGGTTAGATAAGTTAGTTTTAAATAATATGATTAGTGACGCAACATACCGCAAGGAATATCTTTCTTATGATATTATGGAATATTTAGGGGTAGAAACATCTTTGTTTTCTTATGCAGACGTAAGTAGGAATGGAGAGGCATGGGGATTGTATTTTGCATTAGAAGCAGTGGAAGAATCTTATGCGGAAAGGGTATTTGGCGCAGATTATGGAGAATTATATAAGCCAGAAACAATTGGGATGAGTGGAGGGAGTGGATCGGATTTATCTTATATAGATAATGAGATTGACAGTTATAGCAGCATCTTTGATGCAGCAGTATTAAAACCTTCAAAAGAAGATAAGGAAAAAGTGGTAGAAGCATTAGAAAACCTAGAAAAAGGTACTGATTTAGAACAATATATTGATATAGATGCAATGCTTCGTTATATTGCTTCTAATACATTTTTAGTAAACGATGACAGTTATTTTGGCACAATGCTCCATAATTATTATTTATATGAAGAAGATGGCAAACTGTCTATGCTTCCATGGGATTATAATTTAGCTTTTGGCGGGTTCCAAGGGCATAATGCTAGTACAGTTATTAATAGAGGGATTGATGATGTAGTAAGTGGCAATTTAGAGGAACGCCCAATGGTAGCAAAACTTTTGGCAGTAGAAGAATATAAAGAGCAGTATTATGCTTATTTAGAAGAATTAATAAGCGGATATTTTGAAAGTGGGCATTTTGAAGAAGTAATGGAAAATTTGGATTATTTAATTGATAGCTATGTGAAAGAAGACCCAACTGCATTTTATACCTATGAAGAGTATATGAATGCAAAGGATATGTTAAAACAATTTTGTAGGAAGCGTGCAGAAAGCATACGAAAACAATTAGACGGAACACTGGGAAAAACTGCTGTTACACAAGTAAGTGAAGCAAAAGTAGAGACATCTGCCATTGATATATCTGTTATGGGTTCCCAAGGAGGCAGGGGAGAAGAAAATAGAGAAAAAATGGCAGAAGCAATGGGAAAAGTACAAGAAAATATACCACCCAATAGTGAAATGGAAAATAACCCAGATTGGGCAAATACAAGGGAGAATAGGCTGCAAGGGGGAGGGGGAAGATTCCCAGGGGGTGCCCCAGAAGGTTTTACAGAAACGTTCCAAAGAGAGAATAATAGCCAAAATAGTACATGGGCATGGTTAGCGATATCCGCTTTTGTAATGGGAGCAGGGTTATTGTTTGTAAAGTTGTATCCAAGAAGTAGGTATTAAAAAAATAGTTTAGAGAACTTATATAAATATTCCAATTTTATGTATTTTCCCTTGTTTTTGCCTTTATGAGCCAAAACAAGGGAAATTTTTTATTCTCCGCCAATTTTTTATCTAGCCAGAGAGACATGAAAAAGCAAGCCAGTCTATCAAAAGCAAACGCTGCCTAGCCTATTCTTTGGAGGTGTGGCAAAGGCAAAAGACTTTCTGCAAAACCGTATCAGGAAAAAAGATATGCCACCTAAGTTTACACTTGATATTGAGATGGCAGAGTTTCGCCATATATGAAATCTGATAATAAAAGTACAGGATAACGCGAGGAATATTAAAAACTTGCAGGACAAAATGCTGCCGTAGTTGAAACAACAGCTTGCCAATACAAAAGGACTTTTCAAAGGTAAAGACCATAACGAACAATAATAGATTTATTCAAGAAATTGTGGTACAATTAATTTATTATTAACATATTTTTCGCTTATATTTGGTTATAGATGTAAAGATAATTTATCAAGGAGAAGTATATTGTGACCGATGGTTACACAGTTTTAATTCCGAATTTTGCGGTAGAAAAAAGGACAAAAGCGCTAAACACAGGAGTATGGGGATTTGTTGGAGTTATCTCTATGTTTACGGTGGGTGTTGTTTTTGTGTCACATATAATGCTTGTTTCAATTCTGAAAATTACAAGCACCTTTGCTTCAGATAATATGATGATTGCAGGAGTGTGTCCAATAATAGCTTTTGCCTTTATTTTTGGTATTGGATTATTTATTTTTTTATCTAGTTTACAGACAGCATATGTAATACGGCCTGATAAAATAATGAAAGGAAAAATTACAAACAAAGCATATAAAAATAATGCAAAATCACAGGCAGCGCATGCCCTAACAGCATATATGGCAGCCAATGTGTTAAATGGTTCGAAGGTTTCTGGTATTAACGGCATAAAGAATCTGTTTGGCATATTGGAACTGATTTTTTTAAATATTGAAGATGGATTTGCCCAGCAATTCTTCTTTACTGAATTATACAAAAGAAAGGAATATCACAATCCACAGCTTATAAAAGAAACAAAACATTTTTATACATATCTTTGTGGCAACAAAAAGTTAAAGATACGAAAAATATACACTAGCATGGATAATGATGTACAAAATGCAAAAGAAGTTTCTATTTTGAAAAGGGTGGTGGTTAGAGCTTTACTAGTTATTGTGATATTCTCTGCTATTTCTATTGCGGATATAGCAATTGGTTTGTCTAACAACAACAATTACATCAATCATATAACGCAAAATCACTCTGAAATAGAAACTAAGCTGGCAGATTTTGGGTATAAATCAGATAAAGTAAATAATAAATGCTATCGGTTTGAGAAGACAGTTTCATCACAAAGAACTTCATATATCAAGTATTTCTTTGATTTAGATGGTTCTGTAGAAAGAGTTGAGTTTGAAATCTATTTTGATAAATCATCAGATAGAATAGAACAAGAAATTGAATATATCTTCATTTCATTGAATGATGGCATAACAGAACAGCAGATAGAAAAATTTATACAAGATGTACAATCCACAATACAAGGCAACTATGTATATAATAAGTTACAGACTAACAATTACTCAATAGTATTAGGAACAAGTGGCAAGCATGCTCATATACACAATTAGTTCCAAATCCCTAATTAAAATATCTTAACTAGACAAGACAGCGGGTGAAGATTCATGCTCTGTCTTGTCTAGTTAAGATATTTTTTTGCCCTTGAATTTGTCCTTATTCTATAACAATACTTTTTTTAATAAAAGTTATTATGTTGTTTCAATCCACTCACGGCAGTTAGGAGCAAGACAATTATGTGGATTGCCTCATGGCAGTAGGGGATACCATTTTCGCTCCGCCCGCTACTGCCGTTATTATTGTTTTGGGCAATTCCTCCCCTACCTAAGAGGAAGGGGATTCCTTGTTGTTAGTTGTTGAAAAAATGATATATTCTAATTATTGTATAGAATCCCGGTTATAATCAGTAACATCATTTCCTAATTTTTCATATAGTTCTTTTACACCTATTTCTTTATTCTGGATTGCTAGCAATTCGTTATTGGTAACGCCAATAAATTCAACAAAACTAACAGAACCATTAGGTGTGTTTATTGTTTTTAAATCATGATCAGGTATCGTAATAAAACCTGTGATATTAGACTGCATTTGAGTATCTATACCAGTTGTCTGCCCTGTATATAGGTATTCATATGGATAAAAAGTTTCTCCTTCCGTAAAGGTCAGCCGAGCTATGGTTTGTAAAATTCCACATATGCCTTTTAATTCTGCTTCTTCATCTTGATAAGAGCCTTTTTTTAGTTTTAAAGTAAATTCCATGCCAAATCCGCTGATTTCTTTATTTTCAGATTCTTTTTCATATAATTCAGATAACCCATAGGTTACAAAATGCCAATAATCTCCGCCATCATAGATGCTAATTCCATCAAGTGGATCATTTCCTCCTAGCCTCCAGCTAATTAAAGTTGCATAATGTTTAGGGTTTTTTTGTGTGGGGTAGACTCGTTCACATTCTTGGGTTATGGCATCCCAACCAGTAGATAATACGATTTCATCTTTCCTTATATCTTTATTTGATGGTTCCATAAGACCTCCTTTTAGGCTATAGGTTCACTACGTATAGGTAAATTATAACAAAAAAGAGATATAGTGGCAATTATTTATTTTAAGGTAAGGGCATAATAGAAAATCTTCTACCATTTTTGTTTATAAAATGGTATACTATACCTGTATTGCAACGGGCATAATGGAACACAGAGGGGAGCAAAAGCACTATGAGGAGAGAAAAAAGGGCTGTTATGAAATACGCTGTATGGTTCATTGTTATTTGCCTGCTATGGGTTATACCAGGGAAAGACTGTATCGCTTATGCAGAAGAACGGGTAATCGACATTATTTATGATAATTCTGGAAGTATGGCGTTTAATGAAACGGACAAATTAGGTGAAGCAGATAATTATATTACAAGATGGGTAGAGGCAGATTATGCAGTACGTGCATTTTCAGCATTAATGGAAGAGGGGGATAAGCTATATGTGTTCCCAATGGATAGAAATAAAGAGAATGTGGCAGGAACGCCGCAGGAAAATATAAATTATTTTCAAATTAGCTCACCAAATGACGGAAATATTGACAAGGCTTCAGAAAACTTTGGGAATACTTATTATGAGGGAATCCACAATGCCATTGCGCACCTACAGGCGCAAAGTGGGGAACGGTGGATTATTATTTTAACAGACAGTGAAGATAAAAGGCTGTGTGAACAGGCACTAAACCAAGAACTTAGGGATGTGGATTGGGTAAAGGTCTTGTATGTGCCTATTGTAGAAGTACCAGAGAGGTTAAACTTAAATGCAGAGGTAAACAATAAAGTAATACAGGTTGAACCAAAGAGTGGGAATATTTTTTCGCAGATATTGGAAGCTACGGATTATATTTATAATAGGAATTCCCTTACCTTGTCACGGGAAACAGCAGGTACAGTAGAATTTTTAGTTGATGCCCCTATTAAGGAATTAATTGTCCTTATGCAGGCGGAAGGGGAGACAATAGCATTTAAAAATAGGACAACTACGCTTACAAACGAAAGCCTTAAGGAAAAGGCAGAAAGTATTAGGAAGGAAATTAGCGCAGAAACAGGGTTACTATTAAAAGGAGACAATAGTTTCCAAAGTTATTCTAATACGCTTAGCCCTTCTTATGGCGGCAACCAGGATTTTGCTAATAATCTTAAGGTGAAAGACATACAGGGGGAAATGCTTTCTTTAGATGGAAAAAGTAAAATTGATGCCACACATATTTACCAAAAGGTTATCCCTGTAAAAGCAAATGAATCTATTAATATATATTACCAGCTAGAGCTTGGGCTAGAGCTAGAGCTTTGGCAAGAAGGGAAGAGAATAGAGGAGGGGAAGCTTTTTGAAGGGAGTTATGAGGTGGTGCTATATCCGATTAACCCAAATTCAGGGGAACGGGTATCAGTGGATGCAAAGTTATTAGAAGGGGTTTCTGTAAAATTAAACGGGGAGGCTTGCCGGTTTGGGGAACATATCTATATGGAAGCTTCTTATCCAGATACCATTACACTAAAGGCAGAAGCAGAGGGGGCAGCTTTAGAAGAAGTAGTGCAACTTACTAATAATTATCCAGTACAAGAGAGAATTTATCCTTTTGTTATCCAAGTATTAGAACAGCCAGTTAGTTTTGATTATAATAAAATGAACAGGAGAAGTATAAATAATGGGGAGGCAGATGCTGTCCATATAAAACTCTTAGAAGATACAGGAAATAAAGTGCTTGCATTAAGGGATACTTCTATGTATTATTTGGGACTGGAAGCCAATATTAGCTATAAGGGCTTAAAAAAATCAGAAAAAGCAAATATAGAAGTAGAGGTTGTGGAAGTAAGTGGGACAGGCGATGAGTTTTTATTATATCCAGTTTTAACAGAGGAGGAAGACTATGGAGTATATAGGGATGTAAAACTGAATATTTTTGCATATAGGACAGATAATGTAGAGGCTAGCAGGGCAACACAGGAATTATCTTTGGCATTAACAGCGGAAAAGGCTGAATTAGAAGCAGAACTATTGCCTGCTCCCAGTTATAGCAGGAAGGATTTAGTGTCTGGAAAAGTCTTATATAGCCTTGTTTGTAATGGGGAAGAACTTTCTGATAAGGAAAAAGAAAAGGTAAGCTTCCAAACATTAAAAGGCGGAAATGGATATGTAAATTTAAGCCAGAAAAAAAGTGCTGGCATATGGCTAAAGGAACAAATGTTAAATTTATATTGGCTTTATAATAATAAGGAGACAATACCAATACATACAAATATTACTTATGTAAGAAGAGGGGTTCCTTGTAGCGCGGTTTTACAAGGGGATATACAGGTTATATTGGCTCCATTGTGGCTAAGGGTATGCTTGTATATTTTTACGGCAATTATATTTTTATTTCTACTTTATATCCTGTTTAATTTGTTGGCGGGACGTTGCTTTTTGCCATTTTTTAAGTGTACCTTGTACTTTAATAATGACCCAGAACTTGGCATAAAGATAAAACCTAGGAATTGGCTGCGTTGTTTAGCCGTGCCAAGACGTGGGATCACACTTCGGATGTCTGAAAACCAAAAAGAGGCATATGGGGTAGAGTGCCCAGATTTGGTTATACAGAAAAGAAAAAGGGTAAGGTATTATTTAAAAAATTGGCCTGTTTTCTCAAAACAGGATTGTTTCCGAATTAATGGGCGGTTTATTTATAGAGAAAATGCGGTAATGAATAAAGGGGATCATTTTGAATTTATGGATTCAGGTGGGCTTTGGCATACAATTATATTCCAAGAAAGCCTTGCTATAAGAGAGGATGGAGAAAGATGATAGCACCTACATTAATTATTGGCTTAGGCGGGATAGGCTCTGAAATTGTTAGTATGGTGGAACAAAAAACATATGGGCTGGGGCTAGAGTCACCTAATGTAAAATATATTTTAATTGATACAGATGAACATGCGTTACAAGAGCGTAAAAGAAATGGGTTTAAAGGGCTTACTATCCGTATTTCAAATAATATTACGGTGGAGCAATGCCTAAAAATGAATTCTTATGCAAAGGAAGAATGGTACCCTGATAATAATATTTTTATGAATAAAACGCTGACAGATGGGGCAGGCCAAGTGCGGGCAATTTCAAGGTTAGCATTGGAACATGCCGTTTCGCAGGAAATGCTAGATCCATTGTTCCAGACTATTTTTGAATTGCACCATATGCAGAGGAATACAGAAGCTAGGACACAAAGGATAGCGTTAGTAAGTTCCCTTGCAGGCGGGACTGGTTCAGGGCTTTTACTGCCATTTGCGATTTATCTTGCAGACTACTTAAAAAAACATTTTCCACAGAATGGTTATAATATGAATGGGTTTTTTATGATGCCTGACGTGGTAATGCACTATGGCAACGGGAATAATGTGGAACGGATGAGCTTATATTCTAATGCGTATGCAGCAGTGAAAGAATTGGATTATTTTATACAAGCCAATATAGGCACAGTAGAACGAAAAGAAAATATACGCCTATTGGAAGCAGAAGGGGAATATTTCCAAGGGACTTTATATAATTTCACATTCCTATTTGGTTTATTTAATGATAATTGCGGCAATGCAGAAGGGTTAAAAACACTACAAGGGTATAAAGAAATGATAGCAGATTGTATTTACCTGCCTTATTGCAGCCCAATTAATGAAAGAAACACCGCTTGGGAAGATAATAAATTTAAGCATCTTACTATTATGTTAAGTATGGGGCAAGAGAAGAAATACCGCCATTTTGGTAGTATTGGCGTAGCAAAACTTCAGTACCCATATGAGAAGGTAAAAAAATACTTGACACTTTGCTGGGCTAAAGACACTATGGAAAATGACTGGTTTTATTATGATTCTGAATATTATTCTTATGTGCAAGAATATGTAGATCAGGAAAGGCAGGGGCTTGTAAGTGAGCCAATGAAATCTTTAAGGGAGTATTATATAGAAAAAGTCCAGTTGGCGAATAAGCCGTTGTCCCAAAAGATATTGGATAGCCTAGAAGGAAGTGAAACAGATGCAAAGCGTACAGCATGGGCCCAATATACCCATGCACTAGAAGAGTATTTAGTAACAGAATTAGATGCCATTATGGAAAAAAGAATGGCAGTAGTATTTAAAAGCCTGCGTGTTTTGCAGGGGAATTTAAAAGAAAAGACAATCCAAAATATATTTGCAGACAGCTTGGCACATGGATATTTGGGAGATTGCCAGAATATTTTTATTAAAAAATTTGATGAGCTTTTTAAGCTTGGTGGGCAGGTAATGCAGGAAAAGAAAAGGCTTGCTTTAGAAGTGTTCCGGCCCCAGCCATTACACAGGGAAGTAAAGCAGAAATATTTTTTAGAATATTGGCTGCAAAATGGGCTTAGGGGAGGGATACTCCATCCAAATGGAGTCCGTTACTTTTTTATCCAAACACAAAAATACTTTGAGGCAAGGGCAAACCAGTTAGAGCAGGAGTTAAAAGATGCCCGCGGCAGGATAGAAACAATACAAGAGGGCTACCGGAATAATAGTAAAAAGAATTTAATTGATACTATTGAAGAGGTAAATGGCATGAATGGAAGTATTGCAAGCCAAGTAAGGAATGAGGTTTTGTATTATTGTTATATGGAAGGGATTGAAAAGATTGAACAGTTAAATAAAGCGTATGAGCTTATGTTTGATGTATATAGGAAAGGGATTGGCCAGCTAGAAGAGAAACTGCAGGTTGTATTAAATGAACTTACACATTATGAAGGTACTAGAGTAAAAATGATATGTAATGAGAAGGAATACTTAGATAGTGTTTATCAAGAAATGAAAGCAGATATACCTAATTATTATGGTGCATTGGATAAGGTATCAACCCATATGTTTGAAATGGCAGGGCAATGGAAGGAGAAGCAAAAGGATAAAACAGTAATTTGGGAAAGTTTAATACAGAGCTGGGAGAATAATTTCCAAGAAGTATATGGCGAAGTATATGATATGGATATTATTTCTGCTGCAGAAAAACAGGTACTTTGGGAAAGAGGGCAAGGTAGGGCAGATGAACAGGTGGTTGGCTTAGAAATTACAAGAATCCTGCAATATTGTGAGGATAAGTTGTCGGCCCCATTTTTAAATGTGTCTGGCGTACCAGAAAAAGAGATTATTAAGGAGAATTATTTCCATACTAGTTTGTTAGATTTAAAAGGGATGAAAAGAGAAATTGTAGAAAAGGAATTAGTAGGGAAAAATGGGGTATATGAAGATAAGGTGATTGATAAGTATACTATTGTTTACTATCAGTCCTTATTTGGTGTCCATGCAAACCATTTGGATGCGTTTAAGGGGGCAGATGAGGCAGTTGCGGGGAATTGTTATAAGGCCTATGATGATATTACGAAGCGGATGCACTTAAATGAAAGTGCAAGCCAGATTTTAACCCCACATTTAGATAGAAACTGGCATAAGGCTTATGTACTGCCAGAGATGAACCGGGACATACAAATAAAAAGGGAAAAAGAAGAGTGGATGGCACTGATTTATGGCTGTTTAATGGGACGGATTACAAGGACAGAGGAAAAGAAATACCGGATATCAGAGTCTGTTTTTGTACATGAAGATTGTGGGAGCCTTTTAGAAGTTATGGAAATTATCCGGGAGTTTAGAGAAGAAAAGGATACTATTAACCAAAAAAGGAAAGAGGATTTAGAAGAATTGTTAAAAGAAGACATAAATCCTAACCAAAGTAAGTTTATAGAAAAATATAAGCAAACAAAAATAGTGAAAGATATTTATCTTGCATATATGAGCCGTATAAGGAATAACCAAAGAAAAGAGATAAAGGTTTTTGTGGATGCATGGGCAGATATTTTAAAAGAATATTTTGCAGTGTTTGAAGTAAGGACAGAGGGAAAAGTACGGGAATATATTTGTATTCAGGTAGATGGCGCCAAGGAGTTTTCAGAAGGCTATTTGCCATCTACAACAAAAGAGGAAAAGCTTTTAGAAGAATTAAAATACGAATTAAGCCATAGGGAATGGATTGGGAGAGTATAAGAAAAGATATGGTTACTTATATTATATATGAAGAATCGGAGAAATACCCACTTAGCAGCCTTTTGCCTTTAAGCTGGTCTTTTCGGAATATGGAAACAGTCTGTTTAATAAAAAAGCCAGAAAACCCTGCTGATTTGCCAGATTATATAGATGCAGGGCTTCCTGAGCAGAATGTAAGTGAGTGGAGGGTTCTTTTTCTGGATTGTAGTAAAGTATATCAGGTTGAAAATCCATATAAAGAATATCAAAGACAATTTGAATATATAGATGAATTTTTAAAGCAAGGGTCTTTGTGCAGTATAACAGAAAGACGAGTTACAAGATTTTTGCCAGAGCAAATATATTGTGTTGCTATGCGCTGTGGTTTATATTTCCATACGGAAGAGGAAGGGTATTTATATTCTGATTTTGCAAAAGGGCATAGCAGCAGGTTCCGTTATTTTATTTATGATGTGGGTGAAATAGAACCAATATTGCCAGAACCAATTCTATTCCAAGTTTTATGTTCTGCTATTATTTTAGCATTAAATGAATGGCAGAATACGATGTTGGAGAAGGGATATTTGTATCAATGTATTTTAACTATAGAGAAAGAGAAAGTTTCGGAATATATTGGCGAAATGGAAGGCACCAGAAGGTATATTGAAAATATGTTGTTGCAAGAAAAACAGAGAATGGGATGTGAAAAAGAATATATAAGTGAAATAAGGGATTTTTCAGAAAAACAGGAGATAACAGGAAATAGGGAAAGAACTATTTTATTTGGGAAGAAATGGTTCCCTTTTGCAGTAGAAGATAATGTAACATGGCTGTACCAATGGCGGATGGAACATATGGATGCAATACAGTGTTTGGAGGAATGGAAACAAGGAATTGTTTTAGAGGAGAAAAAAGATTGGGATATTGCACAACAGGTGTCTTTACATGGAATGGAAAATTTACAAAGAAAATACTTAAGTAAAAGCGGCTGGAAGGATTTAACAGAGAAAAAAAGGGCGTGCGCAGAAGAGATTTTTAAAGATATTGTAATGGATAAAGAATGTAAAAATTATATAGGGCAAAGTGAGTTATTGTTACAACAGATGGAGCAGAAATTACAAACCCGCATGACAAAGAAATGTGTTAAGGTATGGGGAAAAGAATGTTTGATAGGATTTGCTTGTGTAGTAGCATTTGGATTATTAATTTTAGCGGATTCGCAATGGAATAAAGAAAAAATTTGGTTATGGGCATTTATAATAGGAATATTGATATTTGCGTTTGTAGGCGAGTGCCTGTATTTTTATTGGGAACGGATGCATATAAGGGAAAAATTAAATAAATCATTAAAAGTATTGGATAGTAGTTTTTCAAAATCAGAAAAATGGCATAACAGACTGCAAGCTAAAATTTTAGAACATAAGGAATATAGTTTAATTGAGCATTGGCAAAATACTCTTTTACAGAGAGAACAAAAAGAACAAGGGCTATTAGAGGCTTATAGCCAGATGTTACTGAGCAGCGAAGGGACTATCCAGCAATTATTATGGATATTTGGGGAGCAGCCAAAGCATAGGGATATTAGCAGCCAGATAGCAGTAGATTTTTCAGTGCCGCCACAAGGGCCATTGGATTGTTATATGCCGCATTATAGACATACATATCCATTATCTATAAAAGGAATGGGGATAGATATAGAGGCGTCATTCCCATTTATTAGTGGTTTTTATTTAAAAAAAGTCTATTTGCCATATATAGAGGAACAGCCAGGGGAGAAATCAAATGAAAACAAAATGGAAGAATAGCTTTTTTTCTAGGAAATATAAAGCCAGGCAGAAGGGGCTTTCTTCTGTTATTATAGGGGCGGTTGTTATAATTATTATATATTGGTTTATATGGAAAAAAGGAATATGGAATAATATAATAAGAGGGCTTGGCTTTATGGAATGGGAGATTCCTTTTCTTCGTTCTATTTATTCTGTTTTTTTTACAGCCCCTGTTAGTATGGTATTATGTCTTTTTTTTATTTTCTATTTTATTTGGAGGACAATATGGATTTTTAGTAGAAGAAAGAAAAAAGCTTTTGGCGTTGCTTATGAGTATAATGGCATAGAAAAAGTGTGGCTGCTAAAACAAGAATTTATACAAGTAAGGTGCTTCTACCAGTATTTATTGGCAGTAGAATTGCCTTTAGTGGTGGTTGTGACTATAATACAAGAGAGAAAAGGAGGTTTTGAGGAAATTTTTGTTATGGCAGTTGCTATTTTCCTGTATACATGGGAAAAATTTGATTATTATTTTGGATATACGGCAGATGAGTATAAAAGGCTTTGTATGGTTCCCATTACAGAGGAAATTTCTATGCCTAAGAAACCTGAAAAAGAACGGTTAGGGATAGAAAAGCGGCTTGTGGAGATTCAATGCAGCCAAAACTATAAAGAACGTTGTATGGGATATTATTGGTATCAAAGAATTGCAGATATCCCTGAAATACATATTGATTATATAGAAGCTTCCCTTCAGCTTGTAAAGCGGCAAAGTGTTTATTTTTCTAATACTTTTTATCAGGACATGGGTCATTATATATTTCCATTTTTTAGCCTAGAATTGCTGGAGAATAAAAAAATCTTAGTGGTATCTGGCAGGCATAAAGAGGAAAAAATAATAAAATGGCTGAAGTTAGGGCTGCAGGAAAGAAGCGATGCCATAGTATTTTGGACGGCGGAAAACGGAGAACAAGAATTAAGTAAGTCGGATATAGCAGTAGTTTCTTTCGAGAATATGGAAAAAGTCCCAGAACATAGCTATGGGTTTTGGCATGAGGCGGCGGTAGTCTGTTTATTGGAACCTTCTTGTTTTATGCCGTGCCCACTAAAGCTTGCTAGGCTTTTATCTAGGATCCAGCCGCAGGAAGAGAAAGCTATTTATTTAATTTTTGATAAAAATGGGGAAGGTATGGCAGATTGGCTATCCCATATGGTAAAAGAAGAGATTTTGGCTGTAAACGTGGTAGCTACTATCCGGGAGGATGCTTATTCTATTATAGATGTGGATACAAAGGAAACAGAGGAAGCATATTCCCATATGCCTTATTTTATGCCATATGCCATAAAACTGGTAAGTCTATTCCAACAAAAACGGAAAGAAAGGAAGGAAAAAATTTTTTGGTATGGGAATAGGGTTGCCCCAGTCTATGATATTGGGCGGGAAATGCAGAAATACGGGATAAAAGAGGAAATATTTGAGTTTTATACAGATGGCATAGAAAAACAGAGTAAAGAAGAGGCATGGAGTATTGCAGAAGATGCAATTTATAATGTACATGAAATATTGCGCCAGTATGATACTTGTGGATATATAACAGCATATACAGCAGTATGTTCCCCTCATTATATGTTACATGGGTTTATGCTGTCCCATATGGATCAGGTTATTTTGCCCTTAGCGCCAGAATTTGTATGTTCTGGAAGAAATATGGCAATTGCAGTAGGGTATGAGTTAGCAAAGGGAAATACCGATTGGGAGGATAGTAAAAGAGTTTTGGAATATTACCATGCTGATACAAAAGAGCCACTTTCTCTTATATTAAAAAGGTTAAATACAATATACCGTAATGTGCTGGGCTTAGATAAGATGTGGGTAACAGAGGATTATTTTAACCAGGAAGAAGCAGGCAGAAGAAAACGAGTAATAATATCCACAGAAGAGGGCAGGCAACAGTTCCTTCAGTGGTATTATGGGAATATTAGTATGGCACTTTCCTTAAAAGAAGGGGCGGGAAAGAAAGATGAATTATACCAAATAATGGGAGGCCATGTTTACCAGTATTGTTTGCCAGGGCAATTTTTAACATTAGATGGGAAATATTACCGGGTAGAAGAAATTTCTTATAGTGGGGAAAGAAGGCTTGTAAAATTAAGGCGGGCATCGGATTCTTGCAGGCATCGCAGGTATTATAGGCAGGTAAGGGATATAAAAATAGAAGAGGCAGGGCAGATGCCGATTTCTTATTTTATACAAAGAGAGGATATTCAGGTAGAGTTACATTATGCAGATATTATTGTGCATACAGAATCAAACTTGTGTAGCAGCCGGTTTTATGATTTGAAAAGGGCAGATAAGATTCCTGTTAATATTCCTTCAAGGCTTTACCGGAAAAAGGCATATTTGAAAATTTCGGTAAATAACCAGAATGGCATGTGGGTAGGGTTATTATTAAAAGAAATGTTATATACTTTTTTCCCGCAATGCTGGCAGCTTTTTAGTGTTGCTGTTGGGGAAAAATGGAGAAAAGAGGAAATGGCAGGAAGGCTGGACTGTATAACAGGTATTGAAATAGAAAAAGAAAGTTATCCTGTATTTTATGTAATTGAGGACAGCCCTATTGATATAGGGTTAGTGGAGGCAGTTGGAGGAAAGTTTGAGACAATTTTAGCTTTAATAAACCAGTATGTGGATTGGGGAAATAAAGAAGGGCAAGGAGAAGTTAGGGAATATTTTGGTGATGAGATATTAAAAGGAATAAGAGGGAGTAAGGAGGATTCTTATGTATATAATAGCAGGACTTGGAAATCCCACAGCCCAGTATGAAAAAACAAGGCATAATGTTGGGTTTGACACGATTACAAATTTGGCTTTAAAATATCAGGTTAATATAAACGAAAATAAGCATAAAGCAAAATGTGGAAAGGGAATAATAGGCAGCGAAAAAGTCCTTTTACTACAGCCTCAAACGTTTATGAATAATAGCGGGGAAAGTATCCGTGCCGCTATAGATTTTTATAAATGTGATCCAGAAAAAGAATTGATTATTATTTATGATGACATTAGCCTTCCTGTAGGGCAGCTTAGGCTTCGGGAAAAGGGAAGCGCTGGCGGGCATAATGGAATAAAAAATATTATCTCTTATTTGGGCACAGAAAAATTTAAGCGGATTAAAATTGGGATAGGGGATAAACCAGCAGGCTGGGATTTAGCAGATTATGTGTTAAGCAGGTTTAATGAAATAGACAGGAAGTTTGTAGAGGAAGGAATAGGGCAAGCAGCAAAAGCAGTGGAATGTATTATAACAGAAGGCATACAGGCAGCAATGAACCAGTATAATGTTGTGAAGAAATAAGAAAACCAACAGGTATATTTATCCAGTAATTGGCCAAGAAAGGGAGAAGAACGTGAATTGTATAACTGCTCCATTAATGGAGTTAAAAGAATTTCAGGAAATAAAAGAGTGGCTGGAAAAAAAAACAAAGCAAAAAAGGGCAGGCGCGCTGTTTGCCTGTGGTTGTATGGATTCCCAGAAAGCACATTTTATAAAAGGGCTAGGGGAAGATTTTTCTTGTTGCCTGATTATTACCCACCATGAGGCAAGAGCAAGAGAAATTTTAGAAGATTATCAATGTTTTGACAAGAATATTATGTATTATCCTGCAAAGGATTTTATTTTCTATAGTGCAGATATCCATGGAAATTTAATTGTAAAAGAACGGATGAGGGTATTAAAGAAATTGTTGCAGAAAGAGCCTGTAACAATTGTAACAACAATAGATGGCTGTATGGATAAGTTATTGCCATTAGAGATTATAAAAGATCATATTTTTACAATCCATAACGCTGATATTGTAGATAGTGAGAAGTTAAAAAGCCAGCTAATTAGTTTAGGGTATGAACGTGTGGGACAGGTAGAAGGAGAAGGGCAGTTTGCTATCCGGGGAGGAATTATAGATATTTTCCCTTTAACAGAGGAGTGCCCTATCCGTATTGAACTATGGGATGAGGAAGTAGACTCTATTAGGAGTTTTGACGTAGAAAGCCAGAGATCCATTGAACAACTTGATGAAATTGTAATTTATCCAGCAGCAGAAATAATTCTTTCTAAGGAGCTGCTTGAGAATGGGCTTTGGAAATTAAAGGAAGAGGAAAAGGTTTGTGAAGCAGCGTTAAGGAAACAAATGAAAACAGAAGAAGCCCACCGTTTAAAAACAATTATAGAGGAGTTTATAGAGCAGGCAAGGGCGATGCAGTCTTCTGTGGCATTGGACAGCTATTTAGAATATTTTTATGAAGAGACAGTAGGATTTCTTGATTGTTTGCCATTAAAAGATTGTTTGGTGTTTTTAGATGAGCCTGCAAGGGCTGCGGAAAAGGCAGAAACATTAGAGATGGAATTTAGGGAAAGCATGGCACACCGGCTAGAAAAGGGATATATTTTGCCAAGGCAGACAGATGTGCTGTGGAGTACAAAACAAGTGTTTGCACGAATGCAAAAAAATATTTTAATTTTAATGGCAGCATTAGAACAGAAACAAAAATATATTGATGTAAAGCATACTTGCTATCTAAATGTTCAAAATATGACACCTTATAATAATAACTTTGAGTTATTAACAAAAGAGTTAGGGCGTTTTAAAAAGAATGGATACCGTGTAGTCCTTTTGACAAATTCTAGGACTAGGGGGGCAAGGCTTGCTGAGGATTTAAGGGGGTTTGACTTAAACGCCTATTATAAGGAAGATTTATCTGGCAGTTTAAAACCGGGAGAAATTATGGTGACATATGGGAATGTGCACCGTGGTTTTGAATATCCAATGATTAAATATGTCATTATTACAGAAACGGATATTTTTGGGGCAGAAAAGAAGAAAAGAAAGAAGAAACCGGTTTACCAGGGGCAAAAAATACAGAGTTTTACTGACTTAAATATTGGGGATTATGTAGTACATGAAAACCATGGGCTTGGGATTTACCAAGGCATAGAGAAAATACAAGTTGACCGGGTTATGAAGGACTATATTAAGATTGAGTATGGAGATGGGGGAAAACTTTTTATACTTGCTACCCAGTCAGATATGATCCAAAAGTATTCAGGCTCTGATGGCAGGAAAGTAAAGCTAAACAGCTTAGGTGGACAGGAATGGAAGAAAACAAAGAACCGGGTAAGAAGTGCGGTAAAAGATGTGGCAAAAGAATTAGTAGAATTATATGCTGCCAGACAGGCGAAACAGGGGTATCAATATGGAAAAGATACTGTATGGCAAAAGGAATTTGAAGAGATGTTCCCATATGAAGAGACAGAGGATCAGCTTACTGCAATTGAGGAAGCAAAACATGATATGGAAAGCCCTAAAATTATGGATAGGCTACTATGTGGGGATGTAGGATATGGAAAAACAGAAGTAGCTATCCGGGTAGCATTTAAGGCTGTACAAGAAAATAAACAGGTAGTATATTTGGTGCCAACCACAATTTTGGCGCAGCAGCATTATAATACTTTTTCCCAAAGGATGAAAGACTTCCCAATTCGCATTGATTTAATGTCCCGTTTCCGTACCCCAAAACAGCAGAAAGATACGATTGAAAACCTGAAAAAAGGATTAGTGGATATTGTAATTGGCACACATAGGGTATTGTCAAAAGATATGCAGTTTAAAAATTTGGGGCTTTTAATTGTAGATGAGGAACAGCGTTTTGGAGTGACACATAAAGAAAAAATTAAGCAGATGAAAAAGGATATTGATGTATTGACCTTAACAGCTACGCCAATACCAAGGACGCTCCATATGAGCTTAATTGGGATACGGGATATGAGTGTATTAGAAGAGCCGCCTGTAGATAGGCAGCCGATCCAGACCTATGTCTGTGAGCACAATGATGAGATGATAAGGGAAGCGATTACTAGGGAGGTTGCCCGGGGAGGGCAGGTCTATTATGTATATAACCGGGTTAATAATATTGATGAAGTAGCTGATTATGTAGCAAAGTTAGTGCCAGCAGACGTGTCAGTTGCGTTTGCGCATGGGCAAATGAAGGAACGGCAGCTTGAAAAAATTATGTATTCTTTTATTAATGGGGAAATTGATGTGCTAGTTTCTACTACAATTATAGAAACCGGCATGGATATTTCTAATGTCAATACTATGATTATCCATGATGCAGACCAGCTTGGGCTTTCCCAGCTTTATCAGTTAAGGGGAAGGGTCGGGCGTTCGAACCGTACAGCATATGCCTTTTTAATGTATAAAAGGGATAAGATTTTAAAAGAAGTGGCAGAAAAACGTTTAGCAGCTATCCGGGAGTTTACGGATTTAGGTTCTGGCTTTAAAATTGCCATGCGTGACCTAGAAATCCGAGGCGCTGGAAATATCCTAGGCGCAGAACAGCATGGGCATATGGAAGCAGTAGGATATGATTTATATTGTAAAATGTTAAATGAAGCGGTAAAAGGGCTGCAAGGCATGGAACTGCCAAAGGAATTTGAAACCTCTATAGATATTGACATTAATGCGTATATTCCTTCTTCTTATATTAAGAATGAGGCATTAAAGCTGGATATTTATAAAAGAGTATCTGTTATTGATACTATGGAAGAATATGGGGATATGCAGGATGAGTTAATGGATCGGTTTGGGACAATGCCGAAACCAGTGGAAAATTTACTTTCTATTGCATATTTGAAATCCATGGCACATTTATTAGAAATTAAAGATATTAAAGCAGATAGGAATGAAATAAAGCTGGTAATGTATGAAAATGCAGAGGCAGATGGGACAAAAATCCCAGATCTTTTAAAAAAGTATAAGAACCAGTTAAAATTTCGTCCAGATAATCCTTCCAATTTTATATATATGTATCCAAAGGATGCGCCAAGGGACGAGATAAGCCAATTAGAAACACTTCAGAAACTTTTAGAGGATATGAGTATTATCCAGGTAAAGAAAGATAAGTTTGGACAAAAGAGTGGAAAGGAAAATAATAATGCGGAAATTTGATAAAGCAGGCATGTTTATGGATAACTTAGTTAGCGAAGAGAAGGTTGCTGGCTGTTCTGTAAAAGTGGTGCTGGAAAATAAAGTCGTATATGAACATTATACAGGGTATGCCGATTTAAAAGATCAAATACCTATAGAGGAAACTACATTATTTCGGATATATTCTATGACAAAGCCAGTTACAGTAACAGCGGCACTCCAATTATATGAACAAGGGAAATTTTTGCTAAATGATCCAGTAGCAGAATATTTGCCAGAATTTAAAGAAATGCAGGTTTGTATCCCTGAGCAAAAAGGAGGGTATAAACTTGTGCCAGCAAAGAGGGAAATACAGATTAAAGATTTGTTTTGTATGACGTCTGGTTTTACGTATGATGGGAATAGCTGCCTGACAGAACGTTTGACAGGCAAGTTATTACAAACGCTTTACCAGAATTTTGAAAAAACAAGCTGCCCTACTAGGGAATTTGTGAGAAAAATTGCTACCCTTCCTTTGGCGTTTGAACCGGGTACTAGATGGAGGTATGGGTTATCACATGATGTATTGGGAGGATTAATAGAAGTATTGTCAGGGCAGAAGTTTGGGGAATATGTAAAAGAGCATATTTTTGATCCTCTTTTTATGGCAGATACTGCTTTCCATATGGGACAAGAAAAGTTAGGGAGGCTAGCATCTGTTTATACTTATCAAGATGGGAAGCTGTTACCACGTACAGATATTTTCCAGAAAAATTATACAATGAAATCCATGTGCGAGAGTGGGGGAGCAGGGTTAGTTTCGTCCCTTGCCGATTATGTAAAGTTTGCCTCAGCTTTAACAAATGGCGGTACTTCAGCGGAAGGGACAAAAATTTTAGGCAAACAGACAGTGGACTTAATGCGTAGGGATCATTTGGGCAGGCTTTACCAATATATGGACTGGAAGGTGCTTTCTGGCTATAGTTATGGCTTGGGAGTCCGTACACTGGCATATCCAGAAGAAGGCGGCGTAAATGGGACAATAGGGGAATTTGGCTGGAGTGGAATGGCTGGTACTTATGTATTAATGGATCCAGAAAAAGCACTTACCATTGTGTATATGCAGCAGCTGGTGCCAAGCAGGGAGGATTGGATCCATCCAAGGCTAAGGAATATTATTTATGGTTGTTTGTAAGGGCCTTTGTTTCATAATCCATAGTAATTCCTCTCTTTTCTTTTAGGTAGAGGGAGGTAATTGTTTTGCTTTTAACTGCTACAAGTGGATTGAAATAAAAGAGAGAAAAAGGAATAAAAGGAGGTATAAAAAGTGAGTGAAATGAAAAAGAAAATTCATACTGGGGAATTGTATCTTCCTGGCGATAAAGAAATTATGGAAGAACAAGTAGTATATCAAGATAAATTATGTGAGTATAATTTAACAAAACCATCTGAAGCAGAAAAAAGAATGGAAATGTTAAAGGAAATGCTTGGCGATTGTGGGAAAGGGGTATATATTGAAGCACCATTCTATGCGAATTTTGGTGGGCATCACTGCCATTTTGGGGATATGGTCTATGCAAATTATCATTTAACCTGCGTAGATGATACTCATATTTATGTGGGGGATTATACCATGTTTGGGCCAAATGTAACGATTGCAACTGCAGGGCATCCTATTTTGCCAGAATTACGTGAACAGTTATATCAATATAATATGCCAGTCCATATTGGCAGGAATTGTTGGATTGGGGCTGGGGCAATTATCCTTCCAGGAGTTACAATTGGGGATAATACTGTAATTGGTGCAGGTAGTGTAGTGACAAAAGATATTCCTGCAAATGTGGTAGCAGTAGGGAATCCTTGTAAAGTAATACGTGAAATAAATGAGCATGATAAAGAGTATTATTATAAAGATAGGAAAATCTTAAAGTAGATATAGTGAAGGGCGGAAGAAATGTTTTATAAAAAGGTAAAAAAAGAGACTTATAATAAAGAAAACCAGGAGCCTGTCCTTCGCACCAGTATTTGTACAGGGGAAAAAACAATAGGTTTTCGGGATATCCATACAGGGAAATTTACAGAGATAATGCTAATCCGCAATAATAAAGATATGGACGAATTTATGGAAAAATATAATATTTCAAAAGAAGAGATAAAAAAAGAGTGGTAACTTGTATCTTGAATTCAGAACAATAAAATGATATGATGAAGTTACAAAATAAAAGAAGTAAAGTATATGGGAAATATATATGATGGTGTATTTCGTACAATTTTAAATGATTGCCGGAAGCTAATTATTCCAGTAATTAATGAAATTTTTGAAGAACAGTATAATGGCAATGAAGAAGTTCAATTTTTTCCTAATGAACATTTTATCGATCAGCAAGGTACTGCTAATCAGGAAAGGATCACTGATACAAACTTTACCATTTTAGGGGATACTCAAAAGAAATACCATATTGAATGTGAAAGTAGCCTGCCAGATGGTAAGATTATGGTTCGGCTTTTTGAATATGATGCACAGATAGCACTAGATGAAAGGGAACTTACAGAAGAAACCCTAACTGTTACTTTCCCACATACGGCTGTCCTTTATCTTCGTACCTACAAAAAAACACCTGACAAAATGAAATATGTGATTATGACTCCAGGTGGAACAGTACAATATAATGTGCCTATTATGAAAGTACAAGCATATTCACTTAATGATATTTTTGAAAAACAGTTGTTGCTGTTAATTCCATTTTATATTTTTTCATACGAAAAATATTTTCAAAACTATAATACAAATGAACAACAATTAGAGGAATTAAAAACTGAGTATCAAAATATTCTTAGGAGACTTGATAAATTAGAATATCAAGGAGTAATTGGATCATTTGACAAGCGTACTATTATAGAACTTTCAAATGATGTAATTCAGGAACTATCACAAAAATATACAAATATCCAGAAAGGTATAGGTGATATTATGGGTGGAGCATTAATTGAAACAGAAGCTAGGACTATTTTAAACCAAGGTATTCAAAAAGGTATCCAAAAAGGTATTAAACAAGGTATTAAACAAGGTATTAAACAAGGAATAGAACAAGGAAAAAACCAAGGTATACATGAAACTAAGAAGGAAAATGCCCTTAAAATGCTAAAACGCGGAAAACTTACTATAGAAGAGATTTCAGAAGATTCAGGGCTTACTATTGAAGAAGTAAAACAACTTGCAGGGCTTTAGGGAGTTTAATCCTTTAGTATACAGGAAAACAATGAATTACTATTGTTTTCCTGTTTTTATTTTTTTGCGTGTAATCTTTTATATTTAAAAACTTCATATAAAACTTGCAAAATTGCTTTTATGTAAAGTATAATTATTTTTAAATATAGAATGAAAAATGTTGTTATAAAGTCTATTATTTTATATAAAAGGATGGATAGTAAGTGAACCTGTTTAATATTGCAAGTGATATTTTTGAAGAAAAAATGAAAGCTGCCCTAAGTACATATTTTCATGGGAAAATGGATAAGAAAAAAGTAAAAGAGATTTTTAATGATTTATATGTAAGGCAGGAAGGACAAGCCCTGTTTGAAAACCAAGGATTGGCAGAAGGAATTGATTTTTATGTTTTATCTGATAAATTGCGTGCGGATATAATTGAGAATGTTTTATCTTATTATAATGAAATAGATCGTAAAAAAGCGAAAGAAATAAAGCATAGGCTTTATAACGAGGCATATGCCCAGGTGGGTGCAATAACAGATACACAGAAGAAAACAGTTTCTCTTTTTTTAGATCATATTTATGAACTGACTGGTTTTTATATGCTAAAATGTTTGGGCAAGGAAGATAGGGTTGCTATAATTATTAGTGATGAGCATATGGATCAACAATTAAAAAAAATAAAAGAAGAAATACAAAGGATAACAAATAAACTTGAGAGCGAGAAAATATGGGAAATACCAATAGATGATTTTCGTTCTTACCACCAAAGGCAAAAAAATTGTAATGGGGCATATAGGCTCCTTCATATCAATGATATGTTATTCCCGGCATTATCTGCATGGGATGGGGTATGTTATTCTAATGAAGATGGTGATTTAGTCCCTCTTTATAATTGCCTTACAGAAGAATGGGAATCCCCTGAAAGACAGCATATTCTTTTAATTGGGGCAGGAGGCATGGGAAAAACGGTTTCTTTATTACGGTTATGGGATAAACAAATAGAAGATGGGGTTTGTACTTTATATATCCCATTGCATGAGGTTATGGGTGGAGGGTTAAATAGCTGTTCTAACCAAGATGTGATTAAGGGTTTTATAACAGAGAATATATGGTTTGGCAATATAGAAAAAACAGAGCAGTTTATAGCTTATTTATCAAATGCTGCAGGGACGCCTATGTTTATTTTATTATTAGATGGGTTTAATGAAATTCCTGAACAGAATAAAAGATTTGCTGTAAGTATTATTAAAAAATGGATGCAATATCAGGGGGTTCAGATAGTAATTAGTTCCCGTTATGATTTCCGCAAGGATATTGCAGTACAGATGTTAAAAGAAGTAAAAATAGAACCTTTATCAGAGCAACAAATAAAAAAATGGTTTGATTTATGTAAAATTTCCTTTCCAGAGAAGGATAAGAAATTACAAGAACTTTTAAAAACGCCTTTTATGCTGACTTTGTATACACAAGTGGAAAGCAGGTATAACCAAGGAAAAGATGCTATTTTTATACAGTGGATGGAGCCAGTAAATACATCTAGCAATTTAATGTGGAATTTTTTACAGTGCCAAATTTTAAAGATGGCAAATGATCTTTTAAAATCGAATATGGATATATTGAAAGCAGTTGTAGCTTCTATGTATATATTACCTTATATATGTTGGAAAATGGAATGGGAAGAAATGTTTACAATTGAAATTGGTGAACTTCAAAAATGGGTAGAGGAAGCAATTGAAGTATATAAAAATAAATGGGAATTATCTCCTGAGCCATGGATACAGATTTTAGAAATTGAATTAGGAAAAATAGAATGGGATAATAATAATTTTTTACATATTTTAATAAAAGAGGTAAATCTTTTAATGAAGTACCAAAATATAAGTTTTTCTCTTTTACACCAGAATTTTAGGGATTTTTTAGCTGCTGTATTTTTATATTATGTAATAAAGGCAGATTATAAGGAAATAATTGTTAAGACATGGGAAAAACAGCCGTTTTCTGATAGAATTATTATTTTTTTAAGTGAATGGATGCCTGAGACAGACGCAGATAATATGTTCCAGTCTTTAAGGAATCAGCAAATACCTGATGATAATTATATATTTTTTAATTTAATGTGCATAATTCGGAAAATAAAAAAAGATGATTTATCTAATATGGATTTTTCAAATATGGATCTTCGGACTGTGCAGCTAAATGGGGCACGGCTAGTAAATGGGAAGTGCTGTGCCAATTTCCGTAATGCAAAGATTAATTATGGGACATTAATTATGCAGGGGCACCATGATAAAATTTATTATATTGCTTTTTCAGAAGATGGACGGCAAATGATTAGTGCATCAGCTTTTGAAATCCGAATTTGGGATATAAGTACAGGAAGCTGTATCCATGAAATTACACAAGGTATCCAGCAACTAAATGGAGATTTTGAATATAATCAACCAAAGTACTATAGGAAATTTATAACAGCAGATGGAAATGAATTTGTTTGGGTTGGGGAAAATGATATTTGTGCTGGAATGTTTATTGAGTGTTTTGCAACATTATTTTCTTGTGATAATGGTTGGAAAGATGAGATAGAGTTATTTAAGAAAGAATCTAGTTTTGGCTGGAAAAAGGCAAGAAAAAAGCAATTGGAGATCATTTTAAAATATAGAATAAATACAGGGAATATTGTAATACAAGAGGATAGGTTAATCGTTTCTTTACCAGGAGGAAAAGAAAAAATATTATCTGGGAACCAGGCTATGGTGACATCTGCAACTTTATCGAAAGATATAAAATATTGCGTAGCTGGGTTAGTAGATGGGAGCATTTGTATCTGGGATTTAGAAAAAGAAAAAATCATAAAAGAATTCCCTAGAAGCACACATCAAATATGTTGTGTGAATGGCTGTAGCGCATTATATATTGGACAGACTACAGGGATAGCTATGATTTGGGATTCAGAAAATAAAGTTTGTAATTATGTGTTACAGGGGAGGAATTCTCCGGTTACTGCAATTTCAATAGCAGATAAAGAAAATATTTGTATTGTTTCCCACAAAGATGATGTGGCTGAAGTTTGGGATTTAAAAGAAAACCGAATTATAAGAAGAATAAAACAACATCAATATGTACATATATCTGATGATGGTGTTTTTTTATGTGGAAAGACATCAGATGGGAGAGTTTGGTGCTATAACCAGATAACAAAAGATGGGAGGATTGTGTGGATTGGGTTAGATAGAGATAAAGAAATAGGGTGCAGTGGCAATAAAATTTATATGTGGAGTAATAATTATAATTGTGACTTATATAAACAGTTTAATATGAAGGAACAAATATATACTCGATACAGTAGAGGATATGATAATTATCCCAGAATGTATAGTATTGAGTATCAACATAATTTAGTATCCTTCCATAAACCATATGGTTGGAAATACACTAAAAGTGTTTATATTATAATAAACAGTAACCTTTGTGGCTGTGATTTTACTGGGGCTTCTTTTGAAACACTAGAACTGGCAGCGAAAGTGAGAAGTAATGGAGGGATTGTAGAAGTACCAGAGGAGTATTATACTAGGTTATATCCTTGGTATGGTAAATAACTCTTAGAAAATAATAATATGGATTATCTTTTCATATGGGGATATTATTTGTATGGTTTGGTGAAAAAACAAATAGTATTTTGGGACTAAAATATTGACATAAATTTATACAGGCGGTATTATGGCAGTCGTAGAGAAAAGCGATTAGGATAGAGTTTATACACAGTAGAAAGGTAGAATAGTAAAAGGGTGGCAAGATGAAAAGGACAAAAAGAATAATAGGAATTGGATGTATGAGTGCCTGTGCTTTTATATTGGGTTCTTGTGGGATGAGGTTAGATAACCAGCCAAATATAAAAAATACACAACCAAGTACACAAGTAAATACAAATACAACAGCAACTACACAAGCACAAGGGAATGTGCAGCCAAGCACACAGACAACTTCTGTTATAGAGGAAACAAAAGAGATTGAAGATAAGAACATACAAGAGCAGCTTCAGGCAATAGCTAAAAATAAAGGGACGTGGATAGAAGAAGATTTTACATGTAGTTATATTGTAACAGATTTTAACCAAGATGGGCAGCTTGAAATTATTAAATCTGCCTGCCAAGGCACAGGGATCTATACGACCAGCATTATATATGAAGTGGAAAAAGGCACAAATAATTTGGTGCCTTATGAGAGAATCCTTGGTGAATTTATTTCAGAGGCAGATATTATTACAGAGTCAGCAGTAGTATATTATGATCCAGATAGCCAAGTATATCATTATATATTTCATGATTTAGCTAAAAATGGGGCAGCAGAATATTATGAGAATGTTAGGGATTGGTCATTGCAAGATAGGAAAGTGGTTGAGAATTTTCTGGCATATAAGTCTACCATATATTCAGGCGAAGGTGCAGAACCAGTAATTACTTGTACAAATGCAGAGGAAGGTGACAAACAAAAGGAGATAACAGAAGAAGAGTATAATCAAATGGCAGAAACAGTATTCTCAGGCTTAAAGAAAAAACAGGTGACAATGAATTGGGTTATGAAAAGCCCAGAAGAGATAATGGCTATGAATGAACAGGAAATTATGGCTATGCTGGAAGAGTCATGGAATGGGTTTTATATAGAAGATGCAAGGTAAGAAATTAATAGATTATAAAAACAGAAAGTACTGGTAAAATTTTAGAATCTGTTGTATAATAAATGCTTATTAAGAATAGAAGAAAAGATAACTCAAAGGCGAGGTGGCTTATTAAAGTCACCTTTTTTTATTTATATGGCGTCCAAATAAAAGATAATAACAATTTTTTTTGGTGTTTAAGCAGCATGTGGGTTATAAAGTAAATTAGGGAGGATATAGGCATGGTAAAGTATGTATTTGTAACAGGGGGAGTAGTATCTGGATTAGGGAAAGGGATTACAGCAGCATCATTAGGCAGGTTATTAAAGGCTAGGGGGTATCATGTGACTATGCAAAAGTTGGATCCATATATTAATATTGATCCAGGTACTATGAACCCAATCCAGCATGGGGAGGTTTTTGTAACAGAAGATGGGGCAGAGACAGATTTGGATCTGGGGCATTATGAAAGGTTTATAGACGAAAATTTAAGTAAAAATTCAAATGTTACAACGGGAAAGATTTACTGGTCAGTATTAAATAAGGAAAGGAGGGGTGATTTTGGCGGGGGTACAGTACAAGTAATCCCTCATATTACAAACGAGATAAAAAGCCGTTTTTATAAAGATTCTAATAAAGATCAATTAACTATCGCAATTATTGAAGTGGGAGGGACAGTAGGGGATATTGAGAGCCAGCCATTTTTAGAGTCTATTAGGCAGTTCCAGCATGATGTAGGGCATGAAAATGCAATTTTAATCCATGTAACATTGATTCCCTATTTAAAAGCCTCTGGAGAAATGAAGACGAAACCTACGCAGGCAAGTGTAAAGGAATTACAAGGAATTGGGATACAGCCAGATATTATTATTTGCCGTTCTGAATTACCAATAGGGCAGGGGGTAAAGGATAAAATTTCCTTATTTTGTAATGTCCCAAGCTCACATGTGCTACAAAATTTAGATGTGGATATTTTATATGAAGCACCTTTAGCAATGGAAGAAGAGCATTTGGCAGAAGTAGCATGTGAATGTTTAAAGCTGGCTTGCCCAGAACCTGATCTAGATGACTGGCGTTTTATGATAACAACATGGAAAAATCTAAAAAAAGAGATAACAGTTGCCTTAGTCGGGAAGTATATACAGCTCCATGATGCTTATATTAGTGTAGTAGAGGCTTTAAAACATGGAGGAGTGGCAAATGGAGTATTAGTTAATATTAAATGGGTGGATTCTGAATTAGTGACAAGAGAAAATGCAGGGGAGTTATTCCAAGATGTATGTGGCATCCTTGTACCTGGAGGGTTTGGGGATAGAGGGATAGAAGGAAAGATATGTGCCATTGAATACGCGAGGGTACATCAAATCCCTTTTCTTGGGCTATGCTTAGGGATGCAGCTATCAATTGTAGAATTTGCTAGGCATGTTTTAGGATATAAAGATGCACATAGTGCAGAATTTGCCCCAACAAGCTGCCATCAAGTGATTCATTTAATGCCAGGGCAGGATGGGGTAGAAAATATTGGGGGCACATTAAGGCTTGGATCATATCCTTGTGTACTAGATAAGGATTCTAAGGCATATCAGTTATATAAGAAAGAAGAGATTACAGAACGGCATCGCCACCGTTATGAGGTCAATAATGACTATCGGGTGGAGTTAATAGAAAAAGGCATGAAATTATCGGGCCTTTCCCCTGATAAGCGGATTGTGGAAATGATAGAGATCCCTACCCATCCGTGGTTTATTGCAACACAAGCACATCCAGAATTAAAATCACGCCCAAACAATCCTCATCCATTATTTAAAGGGTTTATAGAGGCAGCAGCCCAATATAAATAAAAGCTTAACTATATTTAATTGAAAAGTGCAAGTGCTTGTAGTATAATTTATCCTATATTCAAAAATGGGAATAGGATGGAATACAGCTATATGTATAATATATCACTTGAACTTGTAGTGGATATGTATGGATGCCCTAACAGATGCAAGCACTGTTGGATTAGCCATATGCCAAATAAGCAGATGGATAAGGATGCAGACGTTTGGATTATTGATTATTTCAAGCCCTTTTTTAATAAAATTACTTATTATAGCTGGTTGAGAGAACCAGATTTTTGTAATGATTACAGAGAACGTTGGGACAAGGATAATCAGATATCTGTCAATTCAAAACCGAAGCGATTTGAATTAGCAAGTTTTTGGCGCTTGGTACGAGATCCTGATTATGTACATTTCTTAAAAGAAGTAGGGGTAAAAAAAGTTCAACTTACATATTTTGGAATGCAAGAAATGACAGATAAATATGTTGGGCGGAAGGGTGCGTTTCAAGAACTATTAAAAGCGACATATATTCTCATTACTAATCAAATTGCCCCAAGATGGCAGGCATTTATTAACGAGGAAAATAAAGACCAGATTATTCAATTAGTGGATTTAATGAATACCTTACAACTGGAGGAAAGGTGCGTCTCGTTTGGTGAAAAATTTGAATTTTTTGTACATTGTGGAAGTTGTGAGGGTGAAAACCGCAAATTATATAATATTAGAATTGAAAAAGACCATATTCCAGAAAAAGTAATACCCTATTATTTAGACTATAATAGGGCTATTACGGAACAGGAATGTTGTGAATTACTTAAAGAAGACGCTTCTCATGTAATATATCATAATAAAGAACAAATTGTGCTGTATGTGTCCAATACTTTTGATGTGTATTTTAATTTTACTCATATGACAAAAGCATGGAAAATTGGCAACCTAAAGGACACTGAGCCAGAAGAAATGATTAGGAAAATTATAGAAGAAGATACAGATGCTTTGAATATTGCAAAAACTGTGACAATTAAAGAGCTTGTTGAGAAATATGGAAATATGCACTCCAAAAGAACATTTTTTATTGGAGATTACAAATCTTATTTACTAAATTGTTTTTTGGAAGAATTAGAAAATAGAAATATAAGTATTGAGAAAGAGAACTATCACTCAATATAGGAATTGGCATGGTTTTTCAGGTGCAGAAAGAAAATAAAAAATGAAATATTGTATATTTGGGTAGCGATTTATCTTGGCAGAGGATCAGCTACCTTTTTTATTTTCAGAAACCATTAACAAAGCACAGAAAGAAATGGTATACATAGAAAACGACCACATATTACATGTAGTCGTTCATTAGCACTTTATTTTAAATATTTAACCTGTCTATTTGACAGGGGCATATCACTGAGCCTTTTTATAAATTTTCTGTGTGATTGTTTTCTCTTATATCATGCACCCATGTTTCAATTGCCTGTATTAAAATATATTGCTGGTCTAAAATATCTTTACTTGTTTTAGGAAGATTTATTGATTCTGTTCCATTTCTTTCTTGTTCTATGTATGCCTTCATAAATTGTATATTCTGTTCAATATTAGTTAAGCAAGTATGTTGTTGGTCTGTAGAAAGGCTGTTTAGGTTAATGAATATAGCGTTAAAATCTAAGAAAATATGGATAGGCATATTAGATATTTCAAACATTAACCTTTCAAATTCTTTTTCTCCGTTAGGGGTTAGGGAATAAACCGCTTTTTGTGCCATTTTCCCTTCACGCACCAAAACACTTTTAATGAAGCCTTTTTCTTCTAACTGAATTACTTTTTTATAGATAGAAGGGGTGCTTATTTTAACCCATTTCGATATATTGTGCTTTTCTACATTTTTTTGAATATCATAAGCACTTAAAGATTTTTGTTTTACAATTCCTAGTACAATTAAATCAATAGTTGCCATAAGATCTTGTTTATTTCCTCCTTTAAGTAAATCGGATATCGGATGGTATAGTATGAATCTTTGTAGATAATGTAGGATATCTTGCCCACTGTATTTTATACTAACTGAAAGGAAGGGATATGTCAAGAAAATATATCGGCTTCTGGAAAGTATGTGTGGTATGTATAAGAATAGTAATTTGTGATATATTGGAAATTGTAAGCAGTTTGAAAGGAAATCCTTTGAAAAAGTACTATAAATTATGGAAAGGGTATGCTATAATAAGATTTGGTGCAATTATAAGCTGCGATAAAGGAGTGGAAGGATGCTCAACGAAGACAAGGTTAAGTTAATGGCTCGTATGGCAATGTATGAGAAGAAAAAGGGCAAAAAAATTATGAAGATGACAAAGTATTTCCAAGGGGATTATGTTAGCTGGAATATGATTAAAACAGCGATTGCTGCAACGGTTGCCTATCTAATAGTAGCTGCCTGCTGGGCCCTTTACCATCTGGAATACCTTATGGAGAACTTGTATACTTTGGATTTTGCAGATCTAATTAAGAAGTTCCTAACATATTATGTAGTATTGCTGGTGGGGTATTTGGTACTTTCTTATACCATATATAGTATAAAATATAGTGTATCAATGAAAAGTTTAAAGCGTTTCCGGGCAAATTTAAAGAAGGTAAAACAAATAAACCAAGAAGAGGCGAAAGGTGGGGAGGATTAAGGAATGGCGACAATACTTGTTATAAAAGAACAATTAAAACGGTTTTATGGGAAATTTGATGTATATGTAATGGCTGTATTAAAATTTATTGGGGCATTAGTTGTGCTTATGCTAATTAATTCTAATATTGGTTATATGGAAAGATTAAAAAATCCTGCAATTGTAGTAATTGCATCATTGGTATGTTCTATTATTCCAGTAGGTGGCATGGTATTATTGTGTGCAGCATTTGTTTTAGCACATTTTTATACAGTATCATTAGAGCTTGCAGGTGTGGCGTTAGTATTATTTTTACTTATGTTTTTATTGTATATTCGTTTTGATTCTTCATTAGGATATATTGTATTATTAACACCAGTTTTATTCTGGCTCAAAATCCCATATCTTATGCCTTTGCTTGCTGGCTTGACAGGAGGGGTTGGAGCAGCAGTCCCAGCAGGGATGGGAGTAATTATTTATTATTTTTTAGATTATGCAAAGACAAATGCCCCAGCACTTAGTAATTCCACTACAGAAACATTGTTACAGAATTTAACATTAATTATAGATGGGTTAGTGCAGAATAAATTAATGATGTTAATGGTAGTGGCATTTATTGTTACTACAATAATTGTATTTTGTATTAAGAGTTTATCCTTAGATTATTCATGGCCTATTGCAATTGGGACAGGGATGGTAGTGAATATGGTAATTCTTTTAGTAGGAGAATTTAGTTTAGATTTGTCAGGTTCTGTTATGGGAATGATAGTGGGGAATTTAATTGCTGCAGCGATTATGTTTGTATTACAATATTTTATTTTTGCGGTGGATTATACAAGGACAGAACATGTGTCATTTGAAGATGATGACTATGTATATTATGTAAAGGCAGTGCCGAAAATGAGCGTTAGCACGCCTCATGTAAATGTAAAGAGAATTAATGCACAAAGAACCAAAAGACAGTCATAGAAAGTAAGAGAAAAGAAAGGAAGTGAATCAGGTGGAAGCATTTTGGGGGACATTATCCGAGTATCTTGAGAAAATGTCACGTTTGTCAACAATAAAATATAAGATAACAGATTTTGTGGAAATCGTGATTATTTCTTTTCTGTTGTATCAAATTATGGTATGGATAAAAAATACCCGTGCATGGATTTTAGTAAAAGGAATTGCAGTATTGTTGGCGTTTACCTTGATTGCAGTGTTATTCCATATGAATACGATTATCTGGCTGGCAGAAAAAACATTAGGGCTTGGTGTTACGGCCATTATTATTGTATTCCAACCAGAACTTAGGAAAGCACTGGAACAATTGGGGCGTAAGAATTTTATTACAGGGGTAATACCATTTGATGACACAAAAGGGACAAAGGAACGGTTTAGTGATAAAACGGTACAGGAACTGGTAAAGGCATCTTTTGCACTGGCAAAAACAAAGACAGGGGCTTTAATTGTAATTGAGCAGGAGGTTCCATTAACAGAGTATGAGAATACTGGAATACCACTGGATTCCTTAATAAGCAGCCAGTTATTAATTAATATTTTTGAACATAATACACCCTTGCATGATGGGGCAATTATTATACGGGGAGACCGCATTGTATCGGCAACCTGTTATTTACCACTTTCTGATAATATGGAAATTAGCAAGGATTTGGGTACAAGGCATAGGGCAGGGCTTGGGATTAGTGAAGTAACCGATTCTATGACTATTATTGTATCAGAAGAAACAGGAAAGGTGACAATTGCATTTGGTGGGCGTTTGTTGCGGAATATGGATAGTGAAAATCTAAAGAATAAGCTTGTAATGCTTCAGAATAAGACCATTGATGCAAAACGATTTAGGCTCTGGAAGGGAAGGCGGAAAAATGAAAAAGAAAATCACTCATAATCTGCTTTTAAAAGTAATGTCCGTTGTCCTTGCTTTTATTCTATGGTTAGTAGTAGTAAATATTAATGATCCAGATACAGTAAGGACAATACGGGCAATTGAAATTACAATCTTAAATGAGCAGGCAATTACTGGGCAGGGGCAAGGGCAGGTTTATACAATACGGGAAAATAGGACAGCTGCAGTTGTAGTAAAAGGGCCGCGTTCTATTGTAGATAAAATGGACAAGTCTGATATTAAGGCAACAGTGGATTTTAGCGAAGTTTCTTCTGTAGGGGCAGTACCAATTAACATTGTGTCTTTACCAGAAGGCGTAACTCTTCAGAATAAAATAACAGAAAATATGAAGATTACAGCAGAACCTATTTTATCCCAAAGGTTCAAGGTAGAAATAGAAACTACGGGAACCCCGGCAGAGGGATTTGTAGTAGGAAATACAGAGGTTTCCCCAAATGTAGTTAATATAAAAGCACCTGAATCTGTTATGGAGCAAATCCGCCGTGTTTTAATAAGGGTAGATGTAGATGGCATGTCTATGGATGTATCAGGAAAAAGTGTTTCTTTAGTTTTAATAGATGGGAATGGTAAAGAAATAGATTATTCTGATAATGAGCATATTACAATGAGTGCGGTTATGGTAATTGCAGGTGCAGACATTCTAAAATGCCAGACTATCCCTATCCAAATGGCAGCAAGCGGAAGCGTAGCAGATGGATATCAGTACACAGGCTTGGAAATGTCCCTAAATAGTGTAACTTTAAAGGGGGTAAGGGATATTATGTCAGGCTCCATGTTAATTCAAGTGCCATCCACAGAAGAGGCATTGGATTTAACAGGGTTGGAAGGGGATAAAGAAGGGATTATAGATATTTTACCTTATTTGCCTCCAGGGACATCGTTATTACATGAAGAGGAACGGTATATAACAGTTACGCTTAGGGTAGAAAAGCTCCAAAGAAAGAGTATCCATATTTCTGTAGATTCCCTTAATGTACTAAATGTGCCAGATAATATGGATATTGTATATGAAGTAACACCAGATTCTATGTTAGATTTGGAAGGGCTAGAAAAGGATCTGGCAGAAGTAAATATTGGGATGCTAAACCCAACAATTGATCTTGGAAGAAGAGGGGCAGGTACTTACCAGTGCCAAGTGGAAGTAACGCTCCCAGAAGGAATTACAATAATCCGCCAAGCATCCATTACAGTAATACTAACAGAAATAGAAGAGACAGAGGCAGAAACTGAGCCTCTGTCTGTTGCGGAAGAGGAAGAGAATACAGATACCATAGAAGTAATGGAAACGGTAACATCGCCCGTGGAAACAGAAGAGCCAACGATCCCTGTTATGGTAAAACCTCTTCCTGAAGAAACCGAGAAAGAAACAGTTCCTACAGAGGCAGAAACTAGGCCAGAAGAACCAACAACAGCACCAGAGACAGAAACAGAACCACAAGAAACATCTATAACAGAGCCAGAAACATCTGTACAAGACACTACACCAGTACGAAATCCCTAGTTTGCTAATGCCAGTTTTGCTTGAGTATTTTTAGATATAATGTTATAATACATAGAGAGTGTTTTATTTTTGGAAGGCTATATAAGGCAGACTGTAAAACTGAGTAGTTGGTTCTAATATAAAATTATTTTTGGAGGAATGAGCAATGGTAAAGGAAAAAGTAACAATTAAAAACCCTACAGGTCTTCATTTAAGGCCAGCAGGAATTCTATGTAAAGAAGCAATGAAGTTTAAGTCTGTCATTACATTTAGTTTCCGGGATAATACAGCAAATGCCAAAAGTGTATTAAGTGTGCTGGGAGCATGTGTAAAATGTGGCGATGAAATTGAATTTACTTGCGAAGGTGAAGATGAGAAAGAAGCATTGGCTGCATTAATTGCATGTGTCCAGGCGGGGCTTGGAGAATAGATTTCTGAATAATGCAGTAAGGTTGGATGCTATGGATTATAGCATCCATTTTTTTATCAGTATAACTTTAAATTCATAAGAACATATAGTATAATAATAAAAATTTAAAATAGAAAGAGGAGAAAAATGGGTAAATATTTTGGTACAGATGGATTCCGCGGAGAGGCAAATAAGGATTTAACAGTAGAACATGCTTATAAAGTAGGGCGTTTTTTAGGCTGGTATTATGGAAAAGGGCACAAGGCGAGAGTAGTGATTGGAAAAGATACTAGAAGAAGCAGTTATATGTTTGAATATGCTTTGGTTGCAGGATTAACAGCCTCTGGTGCAGATGTATTTCTTTTACATGTTACAACTACACCAAGCGTGTCTTATGTGGTTAGAAGTGATGGTTTTGATTGTGGCATTATGATTTCTGCAAGCCACAACCCTTTTTATGACAATGGCATTAAGGTGTTAAATGGGGAAGGGCAGAAATTGGAGCCAGAGGTAGAAGAATTAATTGAAAAATATATGGATGGCATATCAGGGGAAATACCATTTGCCGTAGGAGAACATATTGGAAGGACTACAGATTATGCGGCTGGAAGAAACCGTTATATTGGATATTTAATTTCTGTTGCCACACGTTCTTTTAAAGATAAAAAGGTAGGTTTAGATTGTGCAAATGGAAGTGCATCAGCTATTGCGAAAAATGTTTTTGATGCGTTAGGGGCAAAAACATATGTAATCAATAATAACCCAGATGGGACAAATATTAATTTGGATTGTGGTTCTACCCATATCCGTAAATTACAAGAGTATGTAAAAGAACATCATTTAGATGTTGGGTTTGCATATGACGGGGATGCAGACCGTTGCCTTGCAATAGATGAAAATGGAAGAATTATTGATGGAGATTTAATCCTTTATGTATGTGGCAGTTATTTAAAAAGCCAAGGGCAGCTCCCTTATGACACAGTAGTAACTACAGTAATGTCTAATATGGGATTGTATAAGGCATTTGAGCGTGCTGGGATCCATTATGAGACAACAGCAGTAGGGGATAAATATGTAGGCGAAAATATGAGGGCGAATGGTTATGGGCTAGGAGGAGAAGAATCTGGGCATATTATATTTAGTAAACATGCTGTAACAGGAGATGGCATATTGACTTCTTTAAAAGTGATGGAAGCTATGTTAGAACAGAAAGCGACACTTGGCAAACTGGCAGAACCTGTAAGAATTTTCCCAAAGCTTCTTAAAAATATTAGGGTAAAAAATAAAGATATTGTGTTAGGGGATATTGATGTAAAAGCTGCCGTGGCACAAGCAGAAGAATATCTTGGGACAGAGGGGAGGATGTTGTTCCGTGCGAGTGGCACAGAACCATTAATCCGGGTGATGGCAGAGGCACAGAGCGAAGAATTAGCAGAGAAGAGTGTTGCTATGGTAATAGATAAAATAAAGGAAAAGGGATATGAGGCAGGCAACGGAAATTGATGTTATTATAATGGTATATAAACCGGATAAAAAATTTACACGCCTTCTTAGGGGGCTTAAAAACCAAACCATAGTTCCAAAGAGAATTTTACTTTTAAATACAGGAAAACAATATTGGAAAGAAGAATGGATACAAGGAATACCAGAGGCAGAAGTATACCATATTAAAGAAGAAGAATATGATCATGGTGGGACAAGAAGGTATGGGGCGGAATTGTCTACTGCCCCATACATGGTATTTATGACGCAGGATGCAGTCCCTGCAAATGCAAGATTGCTGGACAGGCTAATGCAATCAATGAAAGATCCACAAGTGGCAGTAGCTTATGCCAGGCAGATTCCTTATACAGACTGTAATCCGGTGGATGCCTATAGCAGAGGTTTTAATTATCCAAAGGAAAGTAAGAAAAAAACAAAGGCTGATATAGAAACAATGGGGATTAAGGCATTTTTTTGTTCAGATGTCTGCGCTATTTATAGGAAATCAGATTATGTACAGCTTGGTGGGTTTCCAGAAAAAACCATTTTTAATGAGGATATGATTTTTGCAAGGAAGGTATTAGAGGCAGGAAAAGCCATATATTATGCTTCAGAGGCAAGAGTGTACCATTCTCATAATGATAATTGTAGAAAACAACTTCAACGAAGTTTTGACCTCGCAGTTTCCCAAAAACAGAATCCAACTATTTTTAAAGGGATTGTTTCAGAATCAGAAGGAATCCGTATGGTAAAAGCTGTATCCGAACATTTAGTAAAAACAGGGAAATGGTATTGGGCCCCTAGGTTATATATAAGTAGCATAGTTAAATATATAGGCTTTTTATTAGGCAAAAATTATAATAAGCTTCCTAAAGGTTGGGTACTAAAACTTACAGACAATAAAAGGTATTGGAGTAAGTAAAAAATGGAGTATTAACAGAAAAAATAAATCCAGCGTATTATGGCTGTATATAGTATACGTATAACGTGGATAGCCACATTTGCCTATGTCGTGTATAGGCAAGTAAGGCAGATTATCATGAAAATTATATAGGCATAAATACGCTGAGGTATATTTGCAACATAGGGCGTGCAAGGCATAATTTGCTAAGGGATAGTTAAATTTTGGAAAAAAGTGCTTTACAAATACAAAGTAATCCGTTATAATAAACTTATCCTATCTAGGAGAGATATTTCTTTTATATCGTTTAGTTTTTCAAGCCAAATTCGGCAGGATTTTTCAACAAAGAAAAATGGAATAGAAGGGGGAGTGTAAAATGAAGGAATTTTTTTAGTATTGCTTGTAGTAGTTGCTGTTTATTATGACATAAGGACTTATAAGATTCCTAACCGTTTTATTTTACTAGGTTATTTGTTTTCTTGCTTTTTTCAGTTAAAAAATGGAATAGCAGGGTTTAGGGAATTTTTCATAGGTGCGTCCCTTCCTATTATTAGCCTGGTTTTCTTACAAAGAATGGGAGTAATAGGAGGCGGGGATGTAAAACTTTTGTCAGTAGTAGGAAGTTTTTTTGGAAGAAAGGAAGGGATATATAGTATAATATTGTCATTTATTTTTGGTGCGGTTCTTTCATTATTCTTTTTAATTCAACGTGGGGTTTTAAAAACACGTATTCGGTTTTTCTTGGACTATATTCAAACTGTGGTTCACACAGGAAAATGGATTCCTTATTATCAAATTGCTAAAGATGGATACAGTGGCACAATACACTTTTCTATAGCAGTTTTGGCTGCTGTATTAGTATTATTATGGTTATAAAGAGAAAGGGAGGCTGGGTTGAGTAAAATATTTGCCGTATGTGATACGGACAGGCTTTATGTAAAAAACTTAATACAATATATAAATAGCAGGCAGAATATTCCACTGAAACTACAGGCATTTACATCAACAGAACTTTTAAAAGAATATGCTGTACAAAATAGTATTGAACTTTTGTTAATATCAACAGAAGCTATGGATGAAGAAATTGCAGGGCTTTCTATTGGAAAAATAGTATTACTTACAGAAGATGGGGCGGTAGGAGTAAAAGGGTTCCCAACAGTAAACCGATACCAGGCTTCTGGAAATTTGGTGCAAGAAGTGATGCAGTATTATGGTACAGGAAACTTGGCAGTTGCCTATGCAGCAGCGAAATTAGCAACAACGCAAATAATAGGCATCTATTCACCTATAAAACGTTGTGGGAAAACTACATTTGCATTAGCATTGGGTGAGGAGTATGCAAAAAATAAACATGTGCTTTATATAAATTTAGAGGATTTTTCGGGTTTTAGGGCACTGTTTAACCGAGAATACCGTATGGATGTATCAGATTTATTGTATTTTTACCGTGAGGAAAAACAAGGGATGTTAAACCGGGTAGAGGAGATAGCAGAAAGGCTGCATTTTTTATACTACCTTCCGCCAGCCATGTGCCCGGCGGATATGAAATCGGTACAGCCAGAGGAATGGCGGGAATGGTTTTTATTATTAATGCAGAGTAAATACGAAGTGATTATTGTAGAGCCAGGAGAATGTATTTATGGGTTAGAAGAGATTTTGGCTTTGTGTAATAAAATTTATATGCCAATATTAGAGGATAAAATTTCCCTTGCAAAACTGAAGGAGTATGAAGATTATTTATTATTATCAGGATGGGAAGCCCTTAATAAAAAGATACAAAAGCAGCCTATGGTACTAGATGGGGAAGAAAAAGGAATATTAGAGTATATGGAATCAGAAGAAATGAAAAGAATAATTGAAAAAATATTAAGGGAGGAGGGAAATGATTGAAAAAATTAGGAAGGAGGTATTAAACCGCCTTGACCAAACTCGGGAGTTGGCAGATGAAGAAATATGGCGTTGTATTGACGAGGTGGTTGTACAGTTTAGTAAAATAGAATATTTGCCATTGCCAAAAAGAAGCCAAGTAAGGAAAGGGGTTTTTGATTCCTTAAGAAGGTTGGATATATTACAGGAACTTTTAGAGGATGATGAAATTACAGAAATTATGGTAAATGGTTGTGAGGATATTTTTGTGGAACGGCAAGGAAACATAGAAAAATTGGACAGACATTTTATTTCCCAAGAACGCTTGTCAGATGTTATTCAGCTTATGGTAGCAAAAGTAAATAGGAGGGTAAATGAAGCTTCCCCTATTGTAGATTCTAGGTTAGAAGATGGTTCCCGTGTCAATGTAGTATTAAATCCTGTTGCCATTAATGGGCCAATTATTACTATCCGAAAGTTCCCTAAAAACCCTATAACCATGGAGATGTTAGTGTTATGGGAAACCATTAGTGAAGAGGCAGCCGCTATGCTAAAAGATATGGTAGCAGCCGGTTATAATATTATGGTGTGTGGTGGGACTGGTTCTGGGAAAACAACATTTTTAAATGCTATGTCAGATTTTATCCCAAAAGAGGAACGTATTATTACAGTAGAAGATAGTGCAGAATTACAGATTAAAGGGGTTGCGAATTTAGTAAAGTTAGAAACAAGGAATGGGACCACAGAGGGAGAACATTCTATATCCATCCGTGATTTAATACGTACCAGCCTACGTATGAGGCCAGATAGGATTATTGTTGGGGAGGTACGTGGGGAGGAAGCTGTAGATTTATTACAAAGTATGAATACAGGGCATGATGGTGCTATGTCAAGTGGGCATAGTAATAGCCCATTGGATATGCTGCGAAGGTTAGAAACCATGGTGCTTATGGGGCTAGATATGCCAATACAGGCAATTAGGGGACAGATTACATCAGCATTAGATATAGTAATCCATCTTGGGCGGATGCGTGATAAAAGTAGAAGAGTTTTAGAAATTGCAGAAGTATTGCCATTAAAGAATAACAATTATCAACTTAATAGGATTTTTTGGTTTGAAGAAATGGCACAGAAGGAGGGAGGAGTGGTTGGCAGGTTATCAGGCGGGAGGGAAAGGCTTAAAAATAGACAAAAGCTTATTATGGCAGGAATTAATTGGGAAACTCCCGGAACTGCTTAAAGTAGGGATAGTTTTTTCATTGTTTGCTTGGCTGTTTTACAATAATTTATTTGTAATTGTATTTTTTCTTCCTTTTTATAAACCAGTAGGAAAGTATTTGAAAAAGAATGGTAATAGAAAGAAAACAGAGGAAGGAAATATGCAGTTTAAAGATTTCCTCCATTCTCTTTCGGCGTCTATGCGTGCAGGATATGCTGTGGAAAATGCGTTTTATGAAGCATATCAGGAATTAGCAGAGCTATATGGGAAAAATGCGTTTATTCCAAAAGAATTAGCAAGGATGCTCCATCAAATGAAGTTAAACCGTCCAGCCGAGGAAGTACTAGAAGAATTTGGGAAGAGGAGTGGATTGGAAGACGCTAAGAATTTTGCAGGAATTTTTAAAGCAGCAAAAAGGAGCAGCGGCAATTTATCAACTATTATGTCAAATACGGCAGAAACTATAGGGAAGAAATTAGAGACACAACGAGAAATACAAGTACTTGTGCAAGAAAAAAGGTACGAGCAGAAGGTAATGAATCTAATGCCATTGGCAATTATTCTTTATCTTAGATTGGGAAATGGGGAATTTATGGAGATTTTATATACTTCATTAACAGGAAAAGTGTTAATGACAATATGTTTATTAATTTATCTTGTGGCATATTGTATGGCCGAGAAAATAGTAAATATTAAAATGTAGGGGGAAAAAGAAAATATGGTAATTGGTGGGGCAGGAATTTTAACGTCATGTATAATATTGTGGCTGCTTGGGAAGAAAAAAGATTGGGGTTGCTGTCCGCCAGTAGGGCTGTCTTGTTCTGATGCACTTTTATATTTAAAACCTGGGAAAAATCAACAGAAAGAAAGAGAGGTATTTTGGAGGAAAAAGTTACAGACATGCTGTTATGTGCTTTTAAGTGGTTCGATATTGCTTGTTTTGTATAGTACATGGCAGACAATAGAAAGAGATGATAAGCCTGTTAGGCAAGTGGAACGCCCAGAACCAGGAGAAGGGAAAAAACAGGTTATGTTAAGTGCATGGACAGAGGAGGGAGAGATACCACTTGTTATTGAGGTAGGAGAAAGAACTTTAGGGGAAGAAGAAGCCAAAGCGGCAGTAGAAAAAACATATATCCTTTTAAAAGAGAGGATAAAGGGAGAAAATCAGTCTTTAGAGGAGGTAAGCTATCCATTACAGTTAATTACTTATATGCCAGAAACAGCATGTCATATTTATTGGTACATTGATAATACAGAACGGATTGATAGAAGTGGAAAAGTTTATACAGAAGGATTATTACAAAAAGAACCAGTAAATTTAACAGCAGAAATATCTGTAGGGAATTATAAAAAGGAATATTTATTTTCTGTGTTTGTAGCCCCAATTATAATGAATAAAAGGGAACAATTTATTTATGATATTAAGAAAGGAGTAAAGGCAGCAGAGGAAAAAGAAAAAACAGAAAGCAGTTTTATACTGCCTGCTGTGGTAGGAGAGAAAAAGATAGTATACCGCAAGCCTATCAATAATCAAAGTTGGGTATTAGGGGCGTTAATGTTAGTGATAGTGGGATGTAGTATGTTTTTACCAGATCAAAGATTGCTCCAACAGAAAAAAGAGAAAGAAAAAGAGTTAATGCTGGCATACCCGGAGATTGTTTCTAAGTTATGTTTATTAATTGGATCAGGGCTGACTGTAAGGCGGTCATGGGAACGAATTATTAAGGATTATAAAGAAGCACAAATTTTTAATTATGCTTATGAGGAAATGCTATTAACTTATTATGAATTAGAACGAGGAATCCCAGAAGGAAAAGCATATGCGGCATTTGGAAGAAGATGTAGGCAGCATGGTTATCGGAAATTGGGAAGCCTTTTAGAACAAAATTTAAAGAAAGGAACATCTGGGCTGTTAGCGCTGCTACAGGAAGAAACATGGCAGGCATTCGAGGAAAGAAGGGCATTTGCTGTAAAATTGGCACAAGAGGCAGGAACAAGGCTTTTATTTCCTATGGTTTTATTATTATTAGTTGTATTAATAATTTGTGTGGCCCCAGCAATAATGAGTTTTTAAAAGGAGGAAAAAATATGGCAGGACAATGGTGCAAAGAGTTATGGCGGGATGAGAGTGGAGTTGGCGTAGTAGAAATGATATTAATTTTAGTGGTTTTAATTGGTTTAGTACTAATATTTAAAAATCAGTTAAAAACATTAGTAGATGGAATTTTCAAAGAGATCCAGACAAAAACAAGTACTATTTATTCATAAAGGGGAAAGTGTGAAAGGACATATTACAATTTATTTTAGTTTATTACTTGTAGTAATGTTTTCCCTTCTTTGTACCACAATAGAGTCAGCGAGGTTAAGCGGAGTGCGCGTTCGCTGCCAGTCAAGTGCTTATCTTGGGCTAGAATCTGTATTTGCGGATTATTCTTTGCCTGTAGCAAGAGAATATGGGCTTCTTATGTTAGATAAATCATATGGCACAGATAATCCAGAGGAGTACCTTTTATATTTAAAGAATTATATTTCATATAATGCGTCTGTAAATAAAGAGTTATTAGTAAAAGGAAGTGATTTTTGCCAAGCCCAGGTAGAAAATGTTTCTTTAAAAAAGGAACAGATTATTGCTGGGGAAGGTGGTGTCCCCTTAGAAAAAGAGATATTAGAATATATGAAATATGCAATGCCAGCAGGATTGGTAGAATGGATCTTAGGACAACTTGGATTATTAGAACAGGCAGAGATTGTTACTACTATTTTTGAAAAGTTGTCTGGACTATGTACATATGCAGAAAAGGTGGATTTAGCAATTCATAGGATGCATAGGGGAATTAATCAAGTAAAGGAATATCAGTTTAATATAGAAGAGGCAGCAGGCTATATAAAAGATTCTATTGACGAATTGGATGAGTTGTATAAAGAATATGAGGAAACAAAAGAGGAAGAGGAAATAGAACAGATAGAAAAGGAAATTCATATATTAGAGAGAAGCATTGCTTTAAATGTGCAAGATTTGGTGCAAAACCATACCACTCTTTTGGAATATAACAATTATGTAGCAGGCCAAAAAAAGCAATATAGCGAAAATACACAATTGGTAAAAGAAATGTTAGTGGAAATGGAACAATTATTTGAAGAAGGGAAAGAGAAGCTGGATAAAGAAATAAAAGAAATAGTAGATACAGAATTGAGCAATATAAGGCTGTATTCTGCTGGGGAAGGAGATTATTATAGGGTAGTAGATGGGACACAAGATTTGGCTCCCAATATATCAATTTTAGAAAGTAATATTAGCCAGCTTTCTCCATATATGTCAGGTGGGACAGGAGGGCTGAGTTCTGTATTGGATTCTTGCATAAGTGCTATGGGAAGTTACCGGCTCGACCGCATGGGATTAAATTATAAGGATCAGGCAGCTTCTGGGAAAGGCAAAGTAGATATTATTACTTTTATCAGGCAGCTATTAGGCAGTGGGTTATTAGGCCTTGTAGCAGAGAATGTGGGAGAATTGTCAAATATGGAGTTAATATTGGACAAGGTATACGAGGATATACTAAAAGGGTATCCATATGGGCAAGAAGATATAATAAGACAAATTTTAATAAATGAGTATCTGCTAAATCGTTTTGGAAATTTGCAGGAACCTGCTAAGGATAAACTGGTGTCTTATGAACTGGAATATATTTTGGCAGGTAAAGAAAGTGACAGACAAAACCTTGCCTCTGTAGCGGCAGAACTTTTAATGCTTCGTAGTGGGATGAATTTTATTTATTTACTTGGAAATGAGCAAAAACGGGCAGAGGCAGAAGGGCTGGCTATATTGCTTGCAGGATTTACAGGGATGCAGGGAATTATTAAAATAACACAATTGCTTATTTTATCTGTATGGGCACAAGCAGAAGGCATTGCAGATGTTAGAGAATTATTTGCTGGAAAAAGAGTTCCTTTTACCAAAGAGGACAGGACATGGAAAGTTAGTTTTACAAACCTGATAAAACAGAATATTTCTGATTTATTCCCTATAACAGAAGAGGGGGAAGGGCTTACATATCAAGATTATCTAAGGTTACTTTTGCTAAAAGCTCAAAGACCAGAAAGAAATGGAAGAGTAATGGATTTAATAGAAGGGGTAATAAGAAAGGAGTATGATAAGGGGTTTTCTTTGCAAGAGTGTGTGACAGAATTAGTAGTTTATGCAGAATTTAAAGCAAAGCCATTATTTGTAATGTTGCCTTTTATAAAAGGAAATACAAAGGAATATTATCAGATAAAAGGAATTAGTAGCTATTCTTATTAACAAAAGGAAATTTTAGTAGGAAAATAAAACCATACAGGAGGTAGTGCAGGGTGCTCTTAGCAAAAAAATTAGTTCAAAGAAAATGCGCATTAAAAAAAATAAAAAAAGAAGATAAGTGCTCTCTCCAAGTACAAATACATAGCCGCCGCAGAATAGAATTAAAGAAGTGGTTAAGAGCATCCTGCCCTGCTTCCTGTATGGCAAGTTTTACAGTAGAGGCAGCGTTTATATTGCCAATTATAGTATTTGTTTTATGTGGGTTTTTGTATTTTTTAGTTATTTTAAATATGCAGATAGCTCTATATGAGGAATTATCAGAAAGTGCAAGAAAAACAGCTAGATATGCGTTTACTTATGAAGAAATTTTACATATGGCGCCTTCAGAGGAAGAACAAATAAAGAGAGAAATGGAGCCTGGATTAACAGATATGCTTTATCATGGATTTTCTTCGGCTTATGCACTTGGCCAGATAAAGAAGGGAATAGGAAAAGATTGGTTGGATCAGTCTTGTATTCGGAATGGGGCAGATGGGTTGTCTTTGTTAAGTGATTCTTTGATTAGTAATAATCAGATGGTAGATATGGTATTGCGGTATTATGTAGATATTCCTATTCTGCCAGGAAAATGGTTTGGCTTATTTTGTGTGCAAAGAGTACGTATAAGGACATTTACTGGGTTTATGCCACAAAAAGATAAAGAAAGCTTAGAAGATGCAGAAAAGTTAGTGTATATAACAGAGACAGGGACAGTATACCATACTAATAGATATTGTACTCATTTAAATTTATCTGTAAAAAGGACAGACAGTGCTAACTTGGAAACAATAAGAAATAGTAATGGGGGAAAATATTACGCATGTGAATTGTGCGGCGGAATCCCAGATGATTCTGGGACAGTAGTTTTAACCGTACATGGGGACAGGTATCACAGCAGCACAGAATGCCAGGGGTTAAAGCGGAGTTGGAAAGCAGTCCCACTTTCTGAAGTAGGAGACCGTAAGCTTTGTACCCGGTGCCAGAAGCAGGAATAGAAGGAGAGGAGGAGTAGAGTGTTTTTTCTAAAAATAAAATTAATAATAGCAATATTGTTTTTATTATATCTTTCATATGAGGATATACGTTATAGAAAAATTTCAACATATATGCTTGTGGCAGGTTATGTAGTGGCAGTAGGATGTTTGATGCTTGTGAGGGAGTTTGCTATATGGGAATATCTTGTAGCAGGCTGTATTGGGGTATTATTTCTTTTTTTCAGTATAGCGGGTGAAAATATTGGTATAGGAGATGGGGCGTTAATTATGCTATTGGGCATGTTATTTGGCGCACGCCGGCAGATTTTAGTATTGTTTATAGCATTATTGCTTTGCGCCATAACAGCAACGGTGCTTTTGCTTTTAGGAAAAGTAAAAAAGAAAAGCAGGCTGCCTTTTGTCCCATTTTTATGTGTTGCTTTTTTTGCCACATTGTAAGAAGGTGAATAGGGGCTATTTATATGAAAGGAAGACTAAAAATAAAAAGAATAGAAGCGAGTTATACAATAGAAGCTGCTTATATTCTTCCATTGGCGTTTGCATGTATGTATGGAATTATTTTTCTAGGGTTTTATTTACATGATAGAATAGTAATGGAACAGAGTGCATGGGAAGGGGCAGTTTATGGAGGAGGGCAGCTTATGTCACTGGAAAGGCCAGAGATTGAAACCTATGTAAAGGAACGGTTGGAAGGTAGGCTTTTTGTATCTAAGATAGAACAAGTAAATATTACAATAGGATCGGGTAAAGTATCAATTGAACTTTTAGGCAAAGCAGATATACCCAAGTTTCCAGAGGCGATATTGGGATATAAGCAAGAAAAGGGAATACATGTAAAAAGAACATTTTCTTATCCTTGTTCTGTAGATTATGTTAGAAAAGGTTTGGTGATAAGTGAGCAAATTAAAAAGTTATGGGAAAATAAATAATATAGGTTTAGGTAAAGATAAAAGGGGTATATTATGGATACATATATGCGAGATGGAAGAGGAAGTACACTTGTTATTGGGGAGGAAAGCTTAATAGAGCCTTCTTATCAGATGGAGATGTTAAGGAAGAACAGGCCCGTTGGTTTGCTTCCAGTGCAAATATGCGCAATTAATAAACAGAAGGAATATCATTATGATGCAGGCAGTTTTATGGCACTTTCTGAATATTTAGAAAAACGTGTTATTAATTGTGAGATGTTGGGCTATTTTATGGAAAGTATAAAAGGGGTACTTTCTTCTATAGAAGAATATTTATTGGAAGCAGATTGTTTGTGTATGTTACCAGAACATATTTATTTAGATGAAAAGGAATATATGTTACAATTCTGTTATGGGCCATATAAGCAAGAAGTATTTGAAAAGGGCCTATTAAAACTTTTGCAGTATTTTTTGCAGAAGCTTGATTATAGTGATAAACAGGGTGTGACCATGGCATATCAAATGTACCAAAATGTAATGAAAGAAGGATATGCTTCCGTATTTACATATAAAATTATTGAACAACAGCCAAAAGAACAAGAAATTGTATTTCCCTGGGAAGAGGAGAAAAAAGAGGAACCAAATCTATGGGAAGAAGAATTAGGGACAGCGCAAAAAAAACAGATAATAGCACAATGGGGGATCTATGCAGTTGGGATTATACTTTGTGGGGCAGTAGCAGGCTTTTGTTATTGGCAGAATAATTTATTGCTGTGTGGCGGTGCACTTTTGGCAGCAGCAATTGGGCTTTATTTTTTAATTCATTATGGCAGGCAATATAAAGGGCATTGACAGCTTTAAAAATACATGGTAAGGTTTTTGTAGAAGAAAGCGGAGACGGAAACCATGAATCTGGAAAAGGTAAAAATATTATTACAAGAGTGTAAGTTTATTGAGGTTAAAACAAATGTAGAGGAAGTAACATTACATTATAAAGAAATGGAGGGCGTTAATCACCTTTTAATGCTTTGTAATTTTAAGGAATCCCAGATGCCAGAGCCTAACCAGATAAGGCATATGATTTGGATGGCAAGTTTGGATGGCCGTTTTGGAAGAGGCATGCCATATCCTTTGGTATTAATTTTTACATGGAATATGGCATATGCAAGGAATTTAGTAAATTCAGGAGTACCAGCATGGATTGTAGACCGCAATACAAATAATCTAATAATTTATGAAGAACAACCAGATGAATTTGCAGGGATAAAGAAGCCATTAGAGGTGTTGTTAAGGGAAGAAAAAATAGAGCGAAGGCCTTCTAATTCTCAGGTAACATTATGTAATACTATTATTGTAGCAATTAACATATTAGTTTTTTTTGTAATGAGACTGGCAGAGAAAAAAGGAGGAGGCAATTCTTTTATTCAATGGGGCGCCCTTTATATGCCCTATATGGATCAGCCAAAGGAGTTTTACCGTCTTTTTACTGCTATGTTTTTACATTTTGACATGGCGCATTTAAGCAGTAATATGATTATATTATTTGCTTTGGGGGATAATCTGGAACGGGCATTGGGGAAAGTTAGATATGTGTTGTTATATATTGGAAGCGGGGTAGGTGCAAGTATTTTATCTTGCATTTACAATCGGTTATTAGATAGGGCAGTTGTGGCAGCGGGGGCTTCTGGGGCTATTTTTGGGGTAATAGGGGCTTTATTTTATTTAACAATAAAGAATAAGGGCAGATTAGAAGAATTAACTATGCCAAGAATGGGGTTAATGATTTTATATATTCTTTATAGTGGTTTTTCAACACCAGGGATTGATAATGCAGCACATATAGGCGGGCTGCTAACAGGATTTTTTATGGCTTTTCTTATAGGAAGCTTACAAAAGTACCAGTGAAAATAATAGATAGTTAATAAAGTAGAATGAGAGGAAATTATGAAGATTAATATTTATTATGCAGGCAGGGGGCTAATTGACGATCCTACAATTTATGTGCTGAATAAACTAGAAGAGGTATTTGAAGAATTACATGTAAGATCAGAACGTTATAACCTCCATGAGTTAAAAAATAATGTAACATCTTTACCAAGTACACTAAAGGAAGCAGATGGCGTGATTCTTGCGAGTACAGTAGAGTGGCTGGCTTTAAATGGATGGATGCAGGTATTTTTAGATGCTTGTTGGTTTTATGGGGATAAAAGTAAGATTAGCAGTATTTATATGGTTCCAGTAGTGATGTCAACCACATATGGGGAAAGAGAAGCCCAGCTTTCTTTAATTAATGCTTGGGAAATGTTAGGTGGCAAGACTTGTAGGGGATTGTGCGCATATGTGGAGGATCCAGTTGCCTTTGAAATGAATGAGGATTATAAACTAATTATTGAAAAACAGGCAGAGGATTTGTATCGAAGTATTTCACAAAAAATGAAAATATTGCCAAGTAGCACAATTGCCATTAAGCAAAATATCTTAAAAGAAACAATGGATTTTACGCCACAGGAAAGTGAACAGCTCTCGAAATATGCGGCGGATGATATTTATGTAAAAAAACAAAAGGAAGATATAGAAGAACTTGCTGGATTATATAAAAATATTTTAGAAAGTAAAAAGTCAGACAGCGGCGTGCCATATGTGGATGATTTTAAAAGGGCTTTTCAATCTATAAAAAAAGTAAGAGCAACTTACGCTTTTGTGATAGAAGATAAAAAGCGCACTTTGCTCTTAGAGTGCAATAATGGAAAATTAGATTGTTATTATGGGGATGGCAGTCAGTCTACTGAGGTAACAGCCCGTTTAACTAGCCATGTATTGGAAGAAATTATAAGTGGAAAAACGAGCTTCCAAGGAAGCTTTATGAGGGGTGACATGGCCGCTAAAGGAGAATTTGCATTAATTCGTTTGTTGGACGAGCTGTTTGCATTTTCTGGAGGAAGGTAGTGGCAACCATATTTCAAGGACACTTTCTCCAGAAGAGGCATGGGCAAGCCGGATAGAACCACTATGGGCAAGGATAATACGGTTAGCTGTGCAAAGTTCTAGCCCGGTGTGTTTTTTTCCGTCTACACAAAAGGGATTCCATAATCGTTGTTCCATTTTATCGGCAAAATTGTTACTCTTATCTGAAATAGAAATTTTACAAAAGGAATGATAATGGGATAAGTTAATAATAATTGTATTATGTTCTTCTGAAATTGCTTCAAAGGAGTTTTCTAAAAGTAGTTCTATAGCATGGTAAAGTTTTATGGGATCTCCACAGATTTCTGGGCAAGAATTTTTTGTTTGAAGAATGACAGAAGTAGGAACAGAATGGGGCTCATATTGTATGGAGTATACTAATTTAGAAAGTAACCTATCAAGGTTAAATAAAACATAGGTTAGTTTGGAACCATTATTATAATCTGAAAATTGCTCTAAAAAATCGCAAATATAGGTAACACTATTAATACAGTGGGTCCAATATTTGAAAGTACGGATTAGTGGATGTTGTTTTTCCATAAGTTGTAAAGAGCTTGATAAAAGTGTTAGATCATTTCGTATATTATGCGAAAAATGTAATAGGATGCATCGATGCTCTTGCTCTATTTTGTGGAATAAGTGCCAGAGCCTTGGGTTGTCGGTTTTGAGTTGTTCGATTTGGTTCAATTCTTCTCTGGTAAGCATATGCGTCTCCCTCACTTTATAACAGATTAATTAGTTACGTTTGGTAGTGTAGCACATTTTATGACAGTTAGCAACGAATAATATAGGACAAATTCCGACATAAATTGATTGTAAAGCACAAGGAAAAAGAAAAAGAGACAAGAAAAATACAGGAAATACTTGTTTTTTAAATAAAATATAATTGACAAAATTTGACAAAAAGAAAGGAGAAAAAATAATATGGAGGAAAATTGTATTTTTTGTAAAATTGCAGATGGAGAAATTCCATCAAAAACATTATATGAGGATGATATGTTTCGGGTAATTCTGGATATTAACCCTGCTTCAAAAGGCCATGCACTGATTCTTACAAAGAAACATTTTAAGAATATTTATGAAATGGATAATGTAACGGCATCAGAAGTGTTTGTATTGGCAAAACGTATGGCCAAGGCAATGACAGAGGCATTAGGTTGTAATGGCTTTAATATTGTACAAAATAATGGGGAAGTTGCTGGGCAGACAGTATTTCATTTTCATTTGCATCTTATTCCACGCTATACAAATGATGGTATTCAACTTAATATGGAAGGAAAAGAAGCAAAGGATTATAATTTAGATGATATACAAGCAATAATTCTTCAGAAAATGAGGTAATAGAAAAAGCTGGGATGCCACAAAATATAATTCTTTTACAATATATTATAAATATTTTATATATTTATATTAGATATTGTAAGAATTTACTATTTTGTAACAGCCCAGTTTTTTAGGTAAGGCTATTATTTGCTTACGTTTGGAGTAGTTTCTACAATTAAATCTGTAATAATCTGAACCCCATTTGTCTGGGTACTTTGCCCCATAGCATAAATATAACTTTTTCGGTTTGCATAAACTTCATGTACAGCAGAAAGAAGGGTTTTATCTGTTAATTTTTCTTCTTGTAGTACTTTGCTAAATCCTTGTTTTTCATATGATGCAGCATTTAAAAGTTGGTCTCCCCTGCTGGCTGCTGTAGATAATGGGATAAGGATATTAGGCTTTCTAAGGGTAAGAATTTCACAGATAGCATTTGCCCCAGCCCGTGATATAATAAGGTCAGAAGCAGCAAATATATCTTTTAATTCATTTTTTACATATTCAAATTGGGCATAACCAGGCGTGCTTATTAAGGAATTATCTATGTTTCCTTTTCCACATAAATGTATAATTTGGTAGGTAGTAAGAAGCTTTGGAAGAATGGAACGCACAGCTTGGTTAATAGCTTTAGAACCTTGGCTACCTCCCATAATACAAATAACAGGTTTTTTATCTGATAACCCAGCAAAAGAAAGCCCTGACAACCGGATACCTTTCATAAGTTCAGCACGTATTGGGGAGCCAGATAAAACAGCCTTTCCTTCAGGTAATTGCTGCACTGTTTCTGGGAAATTACAACATACCTTCGTGGCTAATGGGATAGCTAATTTATTGGCTAATCCTGGTGTCATATCAGATTCATGTATAATAACTGGTATATGGCAATGTTTTGCAGCAAAGACTACTGGGACAGATACAAAACCACCTTTTGAAAATATAATATCTGGCTTTAAACGTTTTAGTAGTTTCTTTGCTTCATAATAACCTTTTAGAACACGGAAAGGGTCCGTAAAATTTTTGATATCTAAGTAACGGCGAAGTTTACCAGAGGATATACCATAATAGGGAATTCCCTGTTCTTCTATAAGTTTTCTTTCAATGCCCTGATAGGAACCAATATAAAAGATTTTATAGTTAGCTTTTTTTAAGCTAGGCAATAAGGCGATATTTGGTGTAACATGGCCTGCTGTGCCTCCTCCGGTTAAAACAATTCGTTTCATAGAATAACCCTTTCTACTGCTGATTTAGATAAGCTTTTAAAGCATGGGCAAGCTGATCTGGGCAGGAGGTTCCCTTCATGCCACATGGAATTCCTTCTAAACGGTGGATGACATCATGGATTTCCATGCCTTCTACTAAGGAAGCGACCCCTTTTGTATTTCCTGCACAGCCTCCAACAAATTCAACAGACTTTAAAATATTGTTTTCTACCTCAAAATTGATTTCGCGGGAACAAGTTCCCTTTGTCTTATAATTCATTATATTCACTCCTTTAAAAAAAATAGCTTAAATTAAAAAAATATTAATTATATTACACTTGTATGTTATAGAATAACATAAAGTGATAAAAAATGCAATTATAGAAAAGTCTATAATTTGTAAAAGTAATAGTTAAAAAATATAAATTAAGGTTTTAATAATTAATTAGTAAATCATTACAGATATTCAATTTTATTTTGTTAAAAAATTGAATATTTCGACTTTAAATTCTGCTTGTTTTAAATAATAGACAAAAACACACTTTTTTGAGGGATAATGATCCAGTATGCTTTAATTCCAGCGTTTGTATAAAGGTTTAGTTTCTGTATATAATTATGGCTAAAATTACTTGAAGATATATTTTAATAATCCAATCACGGATTTCTGCGTATCTGTTTATTCTAATAAATATGAATAGTTTAGCTTATAGTAATCTTAAAATACCTAATTTTTAGTTTTGGTATGTTTACCTACCATATATTGTATATAATTACAAAAAAATGTTTGAAAGGCCTGTTTTTTATATTTTGAATTTGAAATAGAAGGGGATCATTTCTTAGGGTTACTTTTTGGATGGTTATAAAAAAAGAATGAAAAAAGGGCGTAAACCTTGATTTTGATTATACAAAAGGTACATTTTTATATGTAAAGAAATGTATCTTTACTTTTAGAAAATAAGAATGATAAAATATTAACATAGTGGCAATATGTTCCAAAATAAAAATGTTAGGAGGAGAGGGTATGGTAAAACGAACTACCATAAAGAAATTTAAAAAAGTGCTAGCAGGCATGTTGTCAGCACTTATGGTAATTTCTTGTGCGGATTCTATGTATGTGTCCGCGGATATGACAGGCTCAAAAAACCAACCAGGGGGAGTAACAACGGACAGTGTAAAGTTACAAGAAATTACACTGGAGCTTGACATGGCAGATGGCCTTGTGACCGGAGAGACTTATTTAGATGATATGGTTAGTGTAGACATGAATATGCCTTACACAGAGGAAGAAGCCATAATGTCAAATTCAGAGCTAACAGTTCCCGGATATATACAGGGAGAGGAGCCTTTGGAGGAAGAAGAGGCAGGGGCATTGCTCCGTTTTGTGCCAGACTATGATGGGACAATCCAGGTAGCCGGGCAGTTGGAAGAAGGACAACATTTCCAAATCTCACAGGTAATGGAAGTCTCTGCAGTTACTGGAAGTGCAGCAAAAGTAGTGTTCGATTATGAGAACATTGATAAAAAATCAGATATCCTATTTGATGAATTTGAAGTAAAGGCAGATGAAACCTATTATATTGGCGCAGATAAAGGAAATATGAGGTTTTATCAGTTCAATTATACATATAAGGGATATGTGGATGCAGGGATTAATTTAATAGCAGAAAATGAAAAGACAATTGATCTAATAGCATTGTTAAATGCAAGTGCTAATAACAAAATAGTACCAGCAGAAACTTATATAAATGGGCAAGTTAAATTAGAAAAAGATTTAACATTAGAAGTACGCGAGAAAGGTGATAAGCCATTTTATGATGCAACGACAAAAAAGGAGATAACTGGTAAAGAAACAAAACTTCGTGCTAAGATTGGTGGTAAAAAATCAGATACTATACAGTTTATGCCAAAGTATAATGGGACAATACAGATAGCAGGGCAGATTGATGCTTCACAAGATCCTAATAAACGTGTATTAAAAGTATATGAGGAAGATAGCACTGGAGAAAAAGTAATATATTCGTATGAACATACAGGTGATGCGAAAAACTTTGTATTTGAAGAAATCAAAGTAGAAGTAGGAAAAACCTATTATATGGCAGAATATAATGTTGCAGCTGATGGGAAAGAATCAGGAAAAACAGCATATATTTATGAAATTATCTACGCCTATGAAGAGACAGTACAAACAGAACCAAAAGAAGATAATTTAATAGAGCAATTAAATGCAAGTGCTAATAACAAAATAGTACCAGCAGAAACTTATATAAATGGGC
>CAJTLB010000011.1:0-11465 GCA_910577045.1 uncultured Lachnospiraceae bacterium
AAAAAGTATACTTTTTCGGAGTGGTTTTTTCTTATGCTATTTTACCATATTTTACGGATTTTGCAAGGGGTTTTTTTAAGGAAAATTGTACAACTTGCACAAAGGATAGTGGATTCTCAAAAAGTATACTTTTTGAGAATGGAAAGGTATAAGGGAAAATAGATAGGAATTAGCTGGTTTTTAGGAGCTGGCTAACAGGTACAGCGCCACCTTAAGAGAGAATCTTTTAAAGAAGCCATATAAAAAGTTATATAGAGTTATATAAGGTTATATAAAGCCATATAGGATATATGGCAGTTGCGCTGGGAGTTATTGATGGAGAAGGAAAAGGTATTAATTATAGCGACAGTCAGCGGGTTTGCTGCACAATTTGAGATGAATAATATACATATCCTTCAAAGTTTAGGATATGAAGTGCATTATGCTGCTAATTTTTATAACCCACATTATGGGAAGGATAACCAAAGGCTAGAGGGGACAGGCATTATATGCCATCAAGTAGATTTTGCACGTTCTCCTTTTTGTATTAAGGAAAACGGGAAGGCATATAGGCAGCTTAAGAAGTTAATGAAGGAGTGTACGTTTGGGATTATACATTGCCATACTCCAGTAGGAGGGGCGTTGGGAAGGATAGTGGGTAGGAAATACCGCAAAGATGGGACAAAGGTATTATATACGGCCCATGGGTTCCATTTTTTCCAAGGGGCGCCTTTATGGAATTGGTTACTTTATTTTCCAATAGAGTGGCTGCTTGCCAAGGATACAGACGTTTTAATTACTATAAATGAGGAGGATTATAGACGGGCAAAGAAATATCTGGCGGCTAAAAATAGGAGTATAGAAAAAGTCCAGGGAGTAGGGATTGATATAGAAGAATATCAAACCTATAAACTGGATAAAGGAAAAAAGAGGAAAGAATTAGGAATATTGCCAGATCAATATCTACTGATTAGCATAGGGGAATTAACTAAAAGGAAAAACCACCAGATTGTAATAAAAGCACTTGGCCTTATAAAGAAGGAATGTAGGGAAAAGAAAATCAAATATTTGATTTGTGGAGAAGGGCCAGAAAGAAAGCGGTTAGAAAGGTTAATTAGAAAGGAAGGGCTAGAAGAGGTAGTGTTGCTTTCTGGATACCGTATGGACACAAAGGAATTGTTAAAAATATCAGATTGTTTTCTATTCCCATCAAAGCAGGAAGGGCTTCCAGTAGCTTTAATGGAGGCAATGGCAGTAGGGGTTCCAGTGGTATGTTCCAATATAAGGGGGAACAAAGATTTGGTTTTAAAAGGAAAATGGTTAGTAGAACAATCTCCAAAAGCTTATAAAGAGGCAATTATAGAAGTAATGAAGGAAAAACAAGGATATACAACATTATCTGCCTCTTGTGATAGAAAAGCAGTAGAAAAGGAATATAGAAGAATTTATATGCAGGTTAAGAAAGATAGAGAATTATGGCAGAGAAAAGAAAAGAAAATACAACATATATAAAACAATATTTTATAGTGATGATCTTATATTTTATAGTAATGGCACTTGTATATGTGGCAGGTGGGAAAGAGTTCCATATCCGGGAATCTAGATATTCTATAGAAGAGTTTCCAGCAGATAATATTGTAGGGGATATTACAATAGGTAGGAATATAGAACAAATTTGGCTTAATAGGGTAAATTACATAGAAGAAATTGGGGTAATGCTGTCAAATTATAATAAAGAAATTAGTGGGAATATCCATCTCAAACTTTGGAGGGAGGATACAGGGGATCTTTTAGCTGAAAAAATAGTATTGCCAGAAGAAATTGGGTTAAATCAATATAGTATATTGAAATTGGATAAAACAGAAAAGATGGAAAGTGTAGTGCTTAGGCTTTCTGTTACATCAGATAATGGGGAAATAGGTTTAGTCCCAACAGCTCTTTATCAATCCCAAAAGGAAATAGAAGATGGGATATTTCGGATTGATGGGAAGGAAGTGAGTGGGGCTTTATGTATAGCAGTCCATGGAAAGGAAGAAATATGGACAGGAAGCCATTATAAAAGCATAATTTTATGTGGATGGCTGTTTTTTAGTTTGTGTTATTTTATTGCTGCATGGAGGTATTATCATGGAAAAAAGGAACCATTTTTTTCTACTATGGCAGCATTAAAGAAATATGGGTTTTTAATGGAACAGTTGGTTGGGCGGGATTTTAAGGTAAGGTATAAACGTTCTATGCTAGGGATTTTTTGGAGCTTTTTAAATCCTCTTTTAACTATGACCGTACAATATATTGTATTTTCCCAGTTGTTTAAATCGGATATTGAAAATTTCCAACTTTATCTATTATCTGGGCTTGTAATGTTTAATTTTTTTAATGAGGCAGTAGGGCAGTCACTTGGTTCTATTGTTTATAATGCACCTTTAATTACAAAAGTCTATGTGCCAAAGTATATTTATCCCATAACGAAGGTATTGTCTTCTGCTATTAACTTTTTAATATCCATGGTTCCGCTTTTCCTTGTAATAGTGGTGACAAGGGAGCCAATAACAAAGGCCTTCCTTATGATTCCTTTTGTTATGGCATGTATTATTTTATTTACTATTGGCGTGGGAATGTTATTATCAGCCCTTATGGTATTTTTCCGCGATATACAATTTTTATGGGGGATTATTAGTTTATTGTGGCTTTATATGACACCATTGTTTTATCCAGAGACAATACTGGCACCAAAGTATCAATGGATTTTTGATTATAATGCGATGCACTATTATATTAAATTTTTGCGGAAAATTGTGTTAGACGGGGTATCGCCAGAGCCTATTATGTATGTACAATGTGTGTTGTTTTCATTAGGGGCACTATTGATTGGCGGAGTAGTATTTAAAAAGACGCAGGATAAATTTGTAATGAATATTTGAGGGAGCCTATGTCCAAGAAAATAGTAGAAGTAAAGAATGTATCTATGCAGTTTAAGCTAGAGCAGAATAAAGTAAAATCTTTAAAAGGGTTTTTTGTGGCTGCATTACAAAAACAAATAAAATATGAAGAATTTAGGGCTTTAGAGGATATTAGCTTTTCCGTTAAAAAAGGAGAAGTAATTGGGATTATTGGAAGGAATGGGGCAGGAAAAAGCACATTACTAAAAATTATATCAGGCATTATGAAGCCAACCAAAGGAGAAGTTTTGGTAAGGGGAAATATAGTGCCAATGCTAGAGCTTGGTTCAGGTTTTGACTATGAATTAACAGGAAGAGAAAATATTTTTTTAAATGGTGCAATCCTTGGGTATTCGAAGGAATATTTAAAAGGAAAATATAATGAAATTGTGGGTTTTTCAGAATTAGAAAAATTTATTAATACTCCAATTCGAAATTATTCTTCTGGTATGATGATGCGGTTGGCATTTTCGATTGCAACAGTAGTGAATCCTGAAATTTTGATTGTAGATGAGATTTTATCTGTAGGAGATGCTAGTTTCCAAGAAAAGAGCCGTGCTAGGATGCTGGAGTTAATGAGTGGTGGAACTACTGTATTTTTTGTTTCTCATGATATTACACAAATAGAAACGATGTGTAACCGGGTGGTATGGTTACAAGATGGAAGAATAAAAATGGTAGGAAATACAGCAGCCGTATGCGAAGCATACAGCAATGGCATATAAGGAGCAGTATAGTATATGGCAGATATTAAAATCCTGGTTTCCTGTCATAAGGAAAGCTATGTACCAGAAAGTAAATTTTTATATCCAATTCAAGTAGGGACAGAAATTTCTAATAAGAAATATAAAACTAGTTATTATGATAACCAAGGCGATCATATATCAGGAGAAAATAAATTTTATTGTGAATTAACGGCCCAATATTGGGCTTGGAAACAGCTTAAGGCAGAATATTATGGATTTTTCCACTATAGAAGATATATGGTTTTTCAAAAAGAATATCCAGTTGGGGCAGATGGGAGACTACCTGTTAAAAGTTGGCGGCCTTATACAGAGGCAGAAAATATAAGGGAATGGGAATATTCCGATAAAACGTTAGAAGAAATAATAACAAAATACGATATTCTTACTGTTTTGCGCGAACCAATGAAGGTAAGTGTATATGAGCAATATTGCCAATTCCATAAAAAAGAAGATATAGATCGGATGCTTCATTTACTAAAGCAGATGTATCCTAAATATCAGGAAGCAGCAGAAGAATATATGGCTTCCAAAGAGCATTATTTTTTAAATATGTATATTATGAAAAAAGAACTATTTTATGCCTATATGGAATGGCTATTTCCCTTATTGGAAGCATTTAAGGCATCTACAGATTTTTCAGAATATAGTGAACAAGAATGCCGGGCACCTGCTTTTTTAGCAGAAAGGCTTTTTGGCATTTATTTTACCCATATAAAAAAACAGAAGAAAAAAAAGTGTTGTGAGCTTCCCTATCAAATTTTTAACGATACAGAACCATATCCTTGTATAAACCCTATATATCCAGAAGGAAGCATAAACTTGGTGATGGCATCAGATAATTCGTTTTCTCCTTATCTTGGTGTACTAATACAAAGTATTGTGGATTGTGCATTAGAAGAAAATGTGTATGACATAGTGATTTTGCATAGGCAGATTACAGAAGAAAACCAGAAAAGAATTTTAAGGATAAAAAGGGAAAAAGAAAATATTTCTATACGTTTTTGTAATATTTCAGATTATGTAGCAAAAATTCCCTTTCAAGTACACCATCATTTTTCAGTGGAAACTTTTTACCGTTATTTTATCCCAGCGGTAATGAAGGAATATCAGAAAGTATTGTATTTAGATGTAGATATAGTGGTAAAAAAAGATATTGCAGGATTATTCCAAGAGGATATAACAGGCTATGCACTGGCAGCGGTAAAAGATGTAGATGTAATAGGAAGTGCAAAAGTAGAGAAAGATGTAAGGAAATATTTAGAAAAGGAACTTAAGTTAAAAGAGGTTAGGTCTTATTTTCAAGCAGGCGTATTACTTATAAACCTAGATGAGATAAAAAAATACCCTGTTTCTAAATTAATAGAGATTACATTAAAAAAGACGTGGAGGATGTTAGACCAAGATGTTTTAAATATGGTTTTCCAAGGGAAAGTAAAGGCTCTTCCACAGAATTGGAATGTACTAATAAATTGGAAGTATGGAGGGCGGTCACGTATTGACATTATAAAAAATGCCCCATTTTCTTTATGGAAGGAATATCAAGATGCAAGAAAACAACCATATATAATTCATTATGCTGGCGCGTGGAAACCATGGAATATGCCAAGCTGTGATTATGCAGAGGAGTTTTGGGATTATGCAAGGAAAACGCCATTTTATGAAAGTATTCTTTGTGAAACAATAGTAAGCAGGAAATATACTAGCATAACAGAAGAAAATAGTAATAAAAGGATTTTCCGCCTTAGGCCAACTAAGTTAGAAGTTGCAGTAGATATGAAGAAAATTAACAAGTTAATGCCACCAGGTTCTAAGCGGCGGGTATGGGTGAGGCAGTTATTTAAAAAATTTTTATAAGGGGGAAGAAAAAATGATATTGGTAACAGGAGGGGCAGGTTATATTGGAAGCCATACAAATAAAGAGCTGCATAAACGAGGCTACCAAACAGTAGTATATGACAACCTGGTTTATGGGCATAAAGAAAGTGTAAAATGGGGGACGTTAGAAATAGGGGACTTATCAGATAAAGAGCGTTTAGAATCTGTGTTTAAAAATTATCCTATTGAGGCAGTGATTCATTTTGCTGCCTATGCTTATGTGGGAGAATCTGTAACAGAGCCAGCAAAGTATTATAACAATAATGTATGTAATACAATTAACCTCTTGGATATAATGAGGAAATATAACGTAAATTATATAATCTTTTCTTCTACTTGTGCAACTTATGGAATACCAGAGAAAATGCCAATTACAGAAGATATGCCACAAAATCCAGTAAATCCTTATGGGGCAACGAAAAAAATGGTAGAACGGATTTTAGAAGATTATTATAAGGCATATGGGTTACATTATTGTTGCCTGCGCTATTTTAATGCAGCAGGCGCAGATCCAGATGGAGAAATAGGCGAAAGCCATACGCCAGAAACCCATTTAATCCCTCTTATTTTAGACGCAGCAAGTGGGAAAAGAGAATCAATAAGTATTTTTGGGACAGATTATCCAACAGAAGATGGTACATGTATAAGGGATTATATCCATGTAACAGATTTGGCAGAGGCACATATCCGTGCATTGGAATATTTAAAACAAGGAGGAGAAAGTACTTGCTTTAATTTAGGCAATGGAAATGGGGATTCTGTGCAACATGTAATCGAAGTTGTAAAACAAGTAACTGGCAAGGAATTTATAGTAAAAGAAGAAAAGCGGCGGGCAGGCGATCCGCCTATGCTTATTGGAAGCGCAGAAAAAGCAGAAAAAATATTAGGGTGGAAGCCACAATATAAAGAGATAGGAACCATTGTAGAACATGCTTGGAAGTGGCATGAGAAGAAAATGTATTAGGGAGAGAGTTGGAAATGGAAAAGAAGGAACCGAAGATTAAGATATATGTATCCTGCCACAAAGAAAGCTATATACCAGATAATAAATTATTATATCCCATACAAGTAGGGACAGCATTAGCAGAAAAAAAATTACAAGGAATGTTGTATGATAACGAAGGTGACAACATTTCTGCAAAAAATAAGCAATATTGTGAATTAACAGCACAATATTGGGCATGGAAAAATGATAGAGATGCGGATTATTATGGTTTTATACATTATAGAAGGTATTTTTCCTTTTCACCTGTAAAATTTCCAGTAATTAATTTTTTTGGTACGATATTTGATTATCCTAGTGATGAAGTATTGGAAAAGATACAATTTAATGAGAAGGTAATGTCAAATATAATAAAACAGTATGATATTATTGTTTCAGAAAATAGTGTGATGGAACCAAATGTATACGAGCAATATAAAGGATGGGAAGCAGCAGAAATAACAGATATGGATAAAGTAATAGAGATTATTTATAAAAAGTATCCTGAATATCATAATGCTGTAAAAAAATATATAAGAGGAAATACAGGACATTTATTTAATATGTTTATTATGAATAAAGAGATGTTTATGGAATATTCAAATTGGTTATTTGATATTCTTTTTGAGTTTGAAAAGCAAACAGATATGGAAAATCGTTCTGTAGAAAAATATAGAGGGACAGCTTATTTAGGAGAACGATTATTAGATATTTATTGTGAATACCAAAGAGAAAAAAAGAAAAAAATATGTGAGTTACAAAGAACATTTTTTCATGTTACAGATGATTTCAAGCTTGTATCCAAAACATATGATAAAGAGATTCCAATTATATATTTAGAAGAAAAAAGTAATTTACCTTGGGTTGCTGCAAGTATAGAGTCCATTATTGTAAATAGTGAATCAAAATATAATTATGATATTATAGTTTTTTCATATGGTATTGAGGAAAAGGAAAAAAGACAGTTTCAATATATGAAAAAAGAAAATATAAGTGTTAGATGTTTTGATTTATTACCTTTAAAGCTAAAAAAAGGAAAAGATTTTAATGAGTTGGATTTGATAAATTATTTGGGAGTGTATAAAAGTATTATATGGTTGCGTTATTATATGATGCTAAAGGCAGATATAGCTAAATTTTATTTAAAAAAGCAAACAAAAGCTTTATTGGTTACAAAAGATTTAATTAAAATTGGTATGGAAAATCGACTACATGCTTTAAAGCAAACATATTTATTCTCTACTGGAATAATGTTATTAGATATTGAGAGAACAAAAGAAATTTTAAATAGAAAAAGGAAATTTCTTAACCAAAAGGAATTGAATGATAATGTATGGAATATGATTTTTAAAAATGATATTGAGTTTGAGGAGCAAAATTGGAATGTATATATTGATAATAATAATATTGATATAGCGGCATTACCAATAAGTATTTATAGTGAATATTTAAATGTGAAACGTAACCCATATGCAATAGCTTACGCAGGTAATATTAAACCATGGATGGCGGAAAAGTTAGATTATAAAGAGGAATTTTTATTCTATTTAAGACAAACATTATTTTTTGAGGAAGTACAAACAATATTTCAAAATAATGTACCTGTACCTAATAATATATCTATACCTAATAATGGAGAGATGGTAGATCACAAGGGAGTAAGAGTACAAGGGATTGCAGATACAATATATGTAGATGGTGTAATGGTTAAGTTTATTAATATGATAAATCGAAAAATGCCTATTGGTACAAAAAGACGAGCATTTGTCAGAAAAATAGCAAATATTTTTATTAAAAAATAAGGTTATTAAATTTATTTAAAAATATGAGGGGGAAAAATGAAACAAGTATTAATAGTAGGTGCTGGTATTAGTGGCATTACCGCAGGCAGGATACTAGCGGAGAATAATTATCAGGTGACAATTTTAGAAAAAAGGGATCATATTGGAGGCAATGTTTATGATTATTATGAGGATAATATTTTAATCCATAAATATGGGCCACATTTATTCCATACAAGACTGCCGCAGGTAGCGGAGTTTATAAAACAGTTTTCAGAGTTTTTTCCATATGAGCACAGGGTGTTAGGAGAAATACAAGGAAAGTTAGTCCCTATTCCATTTAACTTTAAAAGTATAGATATGCTTTTTAACATAGAGGAAGCAACACACTTAAAACAGGCTTTAAAGCAGGCATATCCAGAAAAAGAGAGTGTGCCAGTGATGGAACTGCGTAAATCTAAAGATAAAAAGGTACAAGAACTGGCAGAATTTGTTTATCAAAATGTATTTTATGGCTATACCAAAAAACAATGGGGTAAATCTCCAGAAGAAATGGATTCCTCTGTAATGGCAAGGGTACCAGTAAGATTATCTTATGATGACAGATATTTTACAGATGAGTTTCAAATAATGCCGCTTTTAGGATATACAGAACTAATAACTACTATGGCAGAGCATAAAAATATATCTATTCGTTATCAGTGTGATGCACTGTCACATCTTGTAGTAGAGAAGGAAAAAATTTATTTTGATGGGGAAGAATGGAAAGAACCAGTAATATATACAGGTTGTATTGAGGAATTAAGTGGAAGATGTTTTGGGAATTTGCCATATCGTTCCCTTATATTTGAGTTAGAGCATAAAAATGTAACGCAAGCACAACCTGTAGTACAGGTAAATTATCCAAACCAGTATTTATACACTAGGACCAGTGAATTTAAGTTATTGCAAAAGGAGCCTGTAAAGGACAAAACAGTGTTGGTATATGAATATCCAGTTCCCTGTACAGAGACGAGGATTCCCTACTATCCAGTGGAATCAGAAGAAAATAGGACTTTATATAAAAAATATAAGGAATTACTTGAACCAGTGAAAAACCTGTATTTGCTTGGGCGTTTGGCAGAGTACCAATATTATAATATGGACATTACTATATATCAGGCTATGAATTTGGCATATAAGCTAATTGGAGAGGAAAAGAATGGAGATAACAAAGGAAAGTAGGATTGAGATCTTTGTCCCGGGCAGGTTGTGTTTATTTGGGGAACATAGTGACTGGGCAGGGTTTTATAGGATTACAAATGAAGAGATAGAGCCTGGTAGGGCAATAGTAACAGGGATAGAGCAGGGAATCCATGCCTTTGCAGAAAAAGCGGAAATTTTTGAAGTATTATGTACATTGCCAGGGCTGGAAAAAAGGCTTTTTTGCCAAATGGAACTTTCAGAATTAAGAGAAATAGCAGCAGATGGAGAATTTTTTTCTTATGTGGCAGGGGTGGCATCTTATTTTAAGGAACATTATAAGGTAAATGGAATCCGGCTTGTTATTGATACAATGACACTTCCTATGAAACGGGGCCTTTCTTCTAGCGCAGCGGTCTGTGTATTAGTAGCAAGGGCTTTTAACCGTTTATATGATTTACATATGAATACGTTAGGGGAAATGCAGGCGGCATATTGGGGTGAGCAAAGGACTCCCTCAAAGTGTGGCAGGTTAGATCAGGCATGTGCATTTGGTGTACGGCCAGTACAGATGCGTTTCGATGGAAATGATATTTATGTAGAACGGTTAAGGATCAAAGGAAATTTTTATTGGGTATTTGCGGATTTAAATGCGTCTAAAGATACCGTAAAGATTTTATCAGATTTAAACCAGTGTTATCCTTTAGCAGAAACAGAAGTGCAAAAGGCGGTATGGGAAGCACTTGGGAAGGATAATAAAGCCATTATTGAAAAAGCGATTTCTTATTTTCAAGAAGGAGATGCGAAAAAGCTTGGGGAACTGATGAGCGAAGCACAAGAAAATTTTGATAAAAAAGTGGCTCCAGCATCTCCAGTTGAGTTACGTGCCCCAGTCTTACATAGAATATTATGCGATCCAATAGTAAAGGAATTGGTATATGGCGGGAAAGGCGTGGGATCACAGGGGGATGGGACAGTACAATTTTTGGCGAAAGATGAAGTATGCCAAAAGAAGTTAGCCCAATATTTAAAACAAGAAAAGAATATGGAGGCATTTGATTTTACAATCCGCCAGCAAAGAAGTGTGCGCAAGGCAGTAATTCCAGTAGCAGGTTTTGGGACAAGGGTATATCCAGAAACTCGTGGTGTAAAAAAGGATTTTTTCCCAGTTATTGACCGGGATGGGATGTTAAAACCTGCTATATTGGTTTTGCTAGAAGAATTAGATAGTATTGGGATTGAAAAAATATGCCTCGTAATTGGGGAAGAAGATCGGGCAGCATATCAAGAGTTTTTTGAAAAAGAACTGTCAGAGGAGCATCTTTTTAAGTTACCAGAAGAAATGCGGCAATATGAACAAAGAATTATGAGAATTGGGAAAAAGCTTCGTTATGTGGTTCAACAAGAACGGAAAGGTTTTGGCCATGCAGTATACCAGTGCCGGAATTTTACGAATAGAGAGCCTGTATTATTGTTGCTAGGAGATATGCTTTATAGGAGTTATGAGGAAAGAAGCTGTGTGGAACAGCTTTTAGATGCGTATGAGGATACAGAGCAACTTACTTTGGGCATTACAGAAACAAATGAGAATATGGTATCTAAATATGGAATTTTAACAGGTAATTGGCTGGATAATAAAGAACAAGTTTTAGAAGTAAACAAAATGATAGAAAAGCCATCTATAGAGAAAGCAAGAAAAGAATTACAGACAGATCTGGAAGGTAAGAAAACATATCTAACAGTGTTTGGCAATTATGTATTAACTCCTGCAGTATTTGAATGTTTAGAGAAGAATATTTTGGGGCAGAAAATGACAAAAGGAGAAATACAATTAACAGATGCCCTAGATGAAGTAAGAGAACAGTATGGGATGAGGGGCTGCCATATAAATGGAAGAGTGTATGATTTGGGAAATCCAGCTTCTTATCGGGAAACGGTTGCAGAATATGGAAAATAGGAGGGACTAGAGATGAAAATTGCA
>CAJTLB010000011.1:11566-130549 GCA_910577045.1 uncultured Lachnospiraceae bacterium
GTTAAAAAGTGGGCAAATCCCAATTTATGAACCAGGATTAGAACAACTGGTAAAAAGTAATTTTGATGCAGGGAGGCTTCAGTTTACAACAGATGCAAAGGAAGCAATATTGGCATCCGATATCTGTTTTATTGCAGTTGGGACACCAATGGGGGAAGACGGCAGTGCAGATTTACAATATGTGCTACAAGTGGCAGAAACAATTGGGACATATATGGAACACCATATGTACGTGATTGATAAATCTACAGTACCAGTTGGGACAGCAAAAAAAGTAAGGGAAAAGATACAGGAAGAACTGGATAAACGAGGAAGCCTATTAACATTTGATGTAATTTCTAATCCAGAGTTTTTAAAAGAAGGGACAGCTATAGAAGATTGTTCTAAGCCAGATAGAATTGTAATTGGCACAGATAATAACAAGGCTGCAAAAGTAATGAGAGAATTATATTTGCCACTTGTTAAGAATTCAGAAAGTCATTATTTTTATGGATATTGCTAGTGCAGAGATGACAAAGTATACCGCAAATGCCATGCTTGCAACAAAAATTTCTTTTATGAATGAAATATCAAATATTTGTGAACGGGTTGGGGCAGATGTCAATAAGGTGCGCCTTGGTATTGGCAGCGATAAAAGGATTGGGTTTTCGTTTATTTATCCAGGCTGCGGGTATGGCGGGAGCTGTTTCCCAAAGGATGTACAGGCTTTAATTAAAACAAGTGAAGCCTTTGGGTATAAAACAAAAATACTAAATGCAGTAGAGGAAGTAAACCAAAGCCAGAAATATATTATACCAGAAAAGGTAGAGAAACGGTTTGGGGAAGATCTAAACGGAAAAACATTTGCTGTATGGGGGCTTGCTTTTAAGCCAGATACCGATGATATGCGCCAAGCAGCAGCAATTACGATTATTAAGGAATTAACAAAACGAGGGGCTAAAGTAAAGGCGTATGATCCAAAGGCAGAACAGGAAGCACAGGAATGTTATTTAAAAGACAATGATAATGTCATATATTTAGATAGTAAATATGAAGCCCTAAAAGAGGCAGATGCCATGATATTAGCAACCGAATGGAAAGAATTTAAGGCCCCTGATTTTATAGAGATGAAAAAGTTATTAAAACAGCCAGTGATTTTTGATGGGAGGAACCAATATGATGCAGAACGGATGGATGAGCTTGGGTTTGAATACTACCAGATAGGGGTGGCAAAATGAAGAAACGAGTTTTAGTAACAGGAGGGGCAGGTTTTTTAGGATCTAACTTGTGCAAAAGGCTTTTGGAAGATGGACATTATGTCATTGCAGTGGATAACCTTTATACAGGAAGGATAGAAAATATACAGCCATTTTTTTCTAATCCAGATTTTGAGTTTGTCCAGCATGATATTACAGAACCGATGGATATAAAAGTAGAAGAAATTTATAATGCTGCCTGTCCAGCAAGCCCGCCACATTATCAGAAGTCTCCTACCTTTACAACGAAAACTTGTGTGCAAGGGTTAATCCATATGTTAGATATAGCAACCAAATACCATGCTAAAATTTTACAATTTAGTACAAGTGAAGTGTATGGGGACCCACAAATCCATCCCCAGCCAGAACAGTATAGAGGATATGTAAACCCGATTGGCATACGTTCTTGTTATGATGAGGGGAAACGCTGTGGGGAGGCGCTTTGTTTTGATTATGCCAGAGAATTCCATACCAGGGTGAAAGTAATACGGATTTTTAATACCTATGGGCCAAATATGGACCCAAAAGATGGGCGGGTAGTTTCTAACCTTATTATGCAGGCGTTAAAAGGAGAGGATATTACTATTTATGGAGATGGCAGCCAGACAAGAAGTTTTTGTTATGTAGATGATTTAATAGAAGGAATTGTCCGTATGATGGACAGCAAAGATGAAATAATGGGGCCAGTAAACTTAGGGAATCCGGGAGAATTTACAATTTTAGAGTTGGCACAGAGAATTATAGAAAAAACAAATACAATTTCAAAAATACAATATTGCCCTTTGCCAGCAGATGATCCGCTGCAAAGAAAGCCTGTTATAGAAAAAGCAAAAGAATTACTTTCCTGGGAACCACAGGTATCTTTAGATCAGGGATTAGATGCGACAATCCCATATTTTAAAAGGCAATTAGCTGCTATGGCATAAGGGATACATAAAATATGATAGATCTTTCACAGATATGTTTTTTATTGTTTTTATTTTTAAAACAATTTTATATTTTACCATCGGGTTCTTTCCAGTTTGGTGATGCCTTTTTCATACTTTCTTTTCTATTTTTTGCAATAAAAAGTAGGAAAAATAAAGGATGGGGGCAGATAATTCTTGTTGATAAATGGTATTTATTATTTACTATAGCAGCTTTTATTAGTAATCATATTTGCTATTTTTTATATGAAGATATGTTTTCTTTATTTTCTGGTTTTTATCTTATTTATAACTATATCGTAATAGTAGTATTCCGAGCTATGGCAAGGAACTATGGATTTTTGGATAAAGCAAAATGGGTTTGTAGGTTAAACTTATGGGTGCAAGGGTTTCTTTTGGTAAGCGGTTTAGGGAAATATCGTTTTGAGCATAGGTATATTGGTTCTTTCCATGATCCAAACCAAATGGCATTTTTTGTATTTTCCATGATCCTCATTATTTATTTGATCCAAAGAAAAAGAAAGCAGGAAAAGTGGATTTATTTGGATATATTACTTGGGGCGTTATTGATTTTTTATTCAAAATCAGTAGGAATAGCACTTGGGTTAATAATTTTTGTAGGGACATTATTAATACAAAAAGGGAAAAGGATATTTTTAGTAATGGCAGCAGGGCTTTGCTTAGGGCTTCTTTTACCAGATAAGGATTCCTATTCTCTTTTTGTCCGTATGTATGAGAAGTTCCAAGTATTATGTTCTGCAAATGGAGTAAAGGAAATTCTTGCTATGCGGGGAATAGATAGGGTTTGGCTGTACCCAGAATATCTTTTGTGGGGTGCAGGGGATGGCGCATATACTAGGTTTGCAGAATCTAGGCTTCCTTTTCAAGAAATACATTCTACCTTATTGCAACTATGGTTTTGTTATGGAAGTGTGCCGTTTCTTTTTTTATTAAAATGGCTTTACCAAAACCTGAAAAAAGTTCCAAAAATGTTTTTTGGGATATATGCAGCTTTATTTGTAGAAAGTTTTTTCTTAGTAAATGCTAGGCAGCCGTTTTTTTGGATAATTATTCTGTTGGGGACCACCTATATAGAAGAAAGTAGGAGTGAGCAAAATGAAACAAAGAAAAACATGGAACCAAATTTATTTTCATCGGGCTATCCTAGTCGGTTATGATATAGCGTCAATTGCTATCGCAGAAGCGGCAGCACTTCTTTTGCGGTTTGAATTTGACGTAGCAGCTATAAATACAGAATATATCCAAACAGCCTTATGGTATTTTCCAATTAATGTAATGGCAACATTGCTGGTCTTTTATGTTTTCCGGTTGTATCAGAGCCTATGGGTTTTTGCTGGGGTAACGGAGATGCAGAATATTGTAACAGCATGTATGGGTCTTTCTTTTTTTCATTTGGTAGTATTGCAGTTGCTCCATTGGCGGATTCCACGTAGTTTTTATTTCCTTTATGGGATTCTTTTTATGTTATTGGTTATGCTAAGCCGTTTTTTAGCTAGGTTCTTACATATAAAGAGAAAAAGAAAAAAGATAGGAGGCAGCTATGCGCTTTTAGTAGGTGCTGGAGAAGCAGGGCATGCCATAATAGAGGAATCAGAAAGTGGGAAACAACAAAAACAGATAGTTGCAGTGATAGATGATGATCCTAGGAAATGGGGAAGTTATATCCATGGCATTGAAGTAATAGGCGGGCGGGAAAAGATTAGGAAAGCAGTAGAACAATTCCCAGTGGATAGAATTATTCTTGCTATGCCTTCTGTAGAAAAGAAATCCATAAGGGAAATTTATACAATTTGTAAAGAAACAGGCTTGGAAGTCTTGGTCCTTCCTGGCATACAAAAGTTAATATTAGGGGAACCTAAGGCGTTAAGCTTACGTAAAGCAGAAATTGTGGATTTGTTTGGGGAAAACTTGTTTAAACAAGATTTGTGTGGGCAAAATTTGCTTGGGCAAGACTTGCTTAGGCAGGATTTGCTTGGGCAGCCAATGCAGGAAACGGCTTGTATAAAAGAAAAAACAATTTTAGTAATTAGTGGGGGAAATTTATTAGAAGAAGAATTGTGCCGCCAGATTGTCGCTTTAAGGCCAATAAAATTAATTATTTTAGATATATATGAGAACCATGCGTATGATATCCAGCAAGAGCTTAGGGAACTCTGCCCAGAAGGAGAGATAGAAGTATTGATTGGTTTTGCCTGGGATATAGAACGGATAAGGTCGATTTTTAAGCAATATATGCCAGATATTGTCTACTATGCAATGCCATGTAAAAATGCAGGGTTAATGGAACAAAGTGTGAATGAATCGGTGGAACAAAATGTGTTTGGGGCATGGAGGTGTATGGAAGCTGCAAAAGAATATAAAGTAGGGCAGTTTTTTCTATTATCTTCTGAAAAAGCAATTTATCCAGAAAAATTACCAGAGGCTTGCTTAAGGATTGGTGAGATGCTGGTACAGCAATATGATATACAGGAATATACGAAATTTACCGTGTTCCGTTTAGGAGAAATTTTAGAAGACAGAGAAGAGCTGATCCATCAATGGAAAAAACAGATTCAAAATGGTGGGACATTATATATTTCTAACCCAGAACAGAAGCTGCATTTTGTCTCGGTAAAAGGGGCAGCGGCATGGCTCCTTAAGAAAAGCATAGATACAAAGGGAAGCCAGATTGTGCCTATGGAAATAGGGGAGGAAATGACAAAGTTAGAATTTGTAAAAAATATGGTACAGATTTCAGGATTGATATTAAATGAAGATATCCAAATAAAAACGATAGGTAATATTAGTATGGATAAGAAGGAAATAGAAAAAGAAAATATTTATCCAGATAAAAAGAAATTATTAACAAAAGTGACATATTTACAGCAAATGATAGAACAGGAACCAGAGGAAATCCGAACGGCGATCCAATTAATTGTGCCAGAATATCAAGGGTTAAAAAACTATAATTTAGAAAGGGAATATCCATGTACTATTATATAAAAAGAGTAATAGATATTGTTGGGGCAATAATTGGCATTATTTTTTTATTGCCAGTATTTGGAATATTAGCTTTAGCAGTTTATCTGGATTCTCCCGGGCCAGTGCTTTTTAGGCAAAGAAGAATAGGGAGGAAGAAAAAGGAGTTTTATATTTTAAAATTCCGTACCATGAAGCAGGAAGCACCACATAATACACCAACGCATCTTTTAGATACACCTGAATGTTATATTACTAGGACAGGAAAATTTCTGCGGCGTACTTCTTTAGATGAGCTGCCACAGCTTTTTAATATTTTAAAAGGGGATATGAGCTTTATAGGGCCAAGGCCAGCTTTATGGAACCAAGAAGATTTGTTGCAGGAAAGAGAACGGTATGGGGCCAATAATGTACCAGTAGGCTTAAGCGGCTGGGCACAAGTAAATGGCAGGGATACACTATCCATGAAAGAAAAGGCAAAATTAGATGGAGAATATGCAAAGAATATAAGTTTTATTATGGATTGCCGCTGTGTAGGAAGGACAGTATATTGTTTATGGAAGCAAGAAGGGCTAAAAGAAGGGAAACAAAAAGCAGAAGATGGGCCAAATACTAATTACAGGCGAGACTAGCTACATAGGAAATGAATTAAGAAAATATTTAGAAGGAAAATATCAAGTAACCATGTTATCTGTCCATGGAAAAGAATGGGAAAGTTTAGATTTTCGAAAATTTAATATTGTCATTCATTGTGCCGCTTTAGTCCATAGAAAAGAAAGAGAAAGCCAGGCAGGGGAATATAAGGAAATAAACTGTAACCTAACCAAAAAACTTGCAGAAAAAAGCAAGAAAGAAGGAGTAGGGCAGTTTATTTTCTTTAGTACAATGAGTGTATATGGGATTTCTACGGGAAGTATTGGAAGAGGGACAAAACCTAATCCCAAAAGTTTGTATGGGATTAGTAAATTGCAGGCAGAACAAGAATTGTTAGCACTAAAAAGTGAAACATTCCGGGTATGTATTGTACGCCCGCCAATGATATATGGGAAAGGGGCAAAAGGGAATTATAAAAAATTAGAAACATTAATAGTTAGGATTCCGGTTTTTCCAGTAATAAAAAATAAAAGGAGTATGTTGTATATAGGGAATTTGTGTAAGTTTGTCCAAAGGTTAATAGAGGAAAAAGCAGATGGGATTTTTCATCCACAAAATAAAGAATACCTTAGCACAACAAGGCTAGTAAAGTGGATAGCTTATGTGCATGGAAAGAAAATTAGGTTTTTTCATCTGCCATGTTGGTGTGGGTATTTCTTTATAAAAACACGGATAGGGCAGAAGTTATCTGGGGATCTAGTTTACAAAGAAGATATGGGGGATAGATTATAAACAATTTTTATCTATTTTGTGCTATACTGTATTATATTTTACTTTATGGGTAAGTGAAATAAAAAAACAGAAATTAAAGGAGCAAGAAATGGAATGGATAAAGTGTAAAAACGAACAATTAGATTTGGTTTCAGATATGTATAGTAGGGTAGTAAAGCATTTAGAAGAAACAATAAATTACCCCAAATGGTCAAAAGAGTACCCCTGTAGGGAAAGTGTAAGGGAAGCAATTAGAAAAGGGGAACAATATGCTTGTATAGAAAACGGCCAAGTAGTAGGTGCTGTTGTATTGAATCATAATCCAGATGGAAATTATGGGGCAGGTAATTGGAGTAAGAATTTAAAAGAGGGTGAATATCTTGTAATACATACATTGGCAGTTGACCCATTAGCAGGGCATAAAGGGATAGGCGGATATATGGTAGACTGTTGTATAGAGCTTGCTTTACAAAAAGGATATAAAGCGATCCGGCTTGATGTTGTGCCTAAAAACGTCCCAGCAATAAGTTTGTATAAGAAAAAAGGTTTTATTTTTGCAGGAGAAAAAGATTTGTTAAGGAATATAGAAGAGATTCCTTTATTTGAATTATATGAATTAAATTTTAATAATTAATAGCAAGGATTCCCTTTTCTCTTAGATAGGGGAGGAATTGTTCAAAACAAGTGTAACGGCAGTAGTGGGCGGAGCGAAAGTGGTATCCCCTACTGTCATGAGGCAATCCACGTAATTGTCTTGCTCCTAACTACTACGAGTGGATTAAAACAATTAGTTTAATGGGAGAAAATGATATTCTGCTTATATAAAAGGGCAATTTTCATTAAGACAGGTAAATAAAAGAATGTTATAATGGAAAAAAATTAAGAAAGGGCAATTGTATATGGGCGGTATATCAATTACAAAAAAGATACTCTTATATATTGAAGAAAATTTAGAAAAGGATTTGACATTAGGGAAAATAGCAAATCAACTCAACTATTCGAAATTTTATATAGCAAGGACATTTAAGGATAATACAGGTATTACAATATATAAATATATCCAAGGGAGACGGTTGGATGTGGCTGCGAAAAAATTGGTACAAACAAAGCAGCCAATTATTGAAATTGCTTTTGAGGCAGGATATCATTCACAACAGGCATTTACCCAGGCTTTCCGTTACACATATATTTGTACTCCAAAAGAATATAGGAAGATAGGGGTATTTGCCCCTAAACAAAAAAAGATAGAGATAAATATAAGGAAAAAAGATATAATATTTTTATTTGGAAATGGAAAAGGGGCGATGGCAGCATGAGTTTAGTGCCTTATGTGGTGGAACAGACAAGCAAGGGAGAGAGAAGTTACGATATATATTCTAGGCTTCTTTCAGATAGAATTATTTTCTTAGGGGAAGAAGTAAGTGAGAATTCTGCAAGTGTCATTATTGCACAGATGCTTTTTTTGGAATCACAAGATCCAAAAAAGGATATCCAGTTTTATATTAATAGCCCGGGAGGATCGGTATCTGCAGGGTTTGCAATCTATGATACAATGCGGTATATTACATGCGATGTTTCTACAATATGTCTTGGGTTAGCAGCAAGTTTTGGGGCGTTTTTACTGGCAGGAGGGGCAAAAGGCAAGCGTATGGCGTTGCCAAATGCAGAAATTATGATACATCAGCCTGCAATCCATGGAGATGGCGTAAAAGGGCAGGCATCTGATATAAAGATTATATCTGACCATATCCAATATAATAAAAAAAGGTTAAACCAACTATTGGCAGAAAATACAGGAAAGCCAATAAAAGAAATAGAAATAGCTACAGAAAGAGATTATTATTTATCTGCTACAGAAGCATTAGAATTTGGGTTGATTGATAGAATTATTACTAGACGTAATTTGTAACCATAAAAAAGTGGCTTGTGCATAAGCAAAATAAATTAGGGCTGCCATATGACAGCCCTATGTATCAATTTTTTTAAATTTGGAATTTACTTGCTTGTTCGTTTTGCTGGCGGCTTAATTCTACTAAGCCTTGGGTATCTTCCGTACATTCACCAATGGTTTGGGAAAGAAGAGTCATGCTTGCGCTTGTTTCTTCTGTAGAAGCAGCATTTTCTTCTACTACGCTAGAGAGGCTGTTGACAGAATCCATAACAATTTGCCGTAAAGCGTTTAAAATTTCTGTTTGGCTGCCAATCTCTTTTGTAACTTCTTCTACTAAAGTAACTTCTTGGTTTAAGTTGCTAAATGCTGTTCTAGTTTCTTCCAAGCATTTTTGTTGTTTTTGTACATTAAGTGTAACTTCATTCATTTTATTGACAGAAAGTTCTACATTATCAACTAATTCTTTTACGATTCTCTCGATTTCTTGGGCATTATTGGAAGATTCTTCTGAAAGGTTCCTGATTTCTTCAGCAACAACAGCAAACCCCCTGCCGGCTTCCCCTGCCCTTGCAGCTTCTATACTGGCATTAAGTGAAAGCAGGTTGGTTTGGGATGCTAAGCCTTTAATAATTTCAATCGCTTTATTAATATTGGCGGCAGAGTCATTATTTTTATTTGTCTGTTCTGATACAATATCAATAGTTTCAATAGTAGTTTGCGTAATTTGGTCTAATTCCTTAATGCTTTCAGAAGCGCCTGTAGAATGGGAGGTCATAGCAGATACTGCATCTTCTAGTTTATTCACACCATTTTTCTCAACCTCAATAACACCGCCTAATTCTATAATTTTCTCATTTACAATTTCTGTTTCATTGGCTTGGTTAGTTGCCCCTTGTGCTAAATCTTCAATTGCCTGGTTTGTATTTCGGATACTTTCTGAAATATTTTCAAATTTCTCATTAAACTTTTCACTACTATGGCTTAATGCTTCCCCGGTTTGTATTACGCTGCCAAGCATAGTAGCCAATGATTTACGGACATTTTCCAGAGAATGTGCCATATCCCCGATTTCGTCAGCCCGCCTTAGTAAAGCAGGGCTAACAGTAAAACTTAAGTCCCCCATAGCTGCCTGGCGGAGATTGTCTTCTACTAGCTTGATGCCTTTCGTAATTCTAAATCCACTTAAGGCAGAGATAACAAATGCTGCAATTAACATTACGACTGCTGCGATTCCATAAAAGGTAAGCATAGTGGAAAATTCTTTTTCAATATATATTTTTCTATTATCAATCTTTTCGTTCATTTCATCAATATAATTTCCAGTAGCAACTGCCCAACCCCAAGGCTGGAACATTTCAGAATAGGCGAGTTTAGGCGCAACCGTTACACCATCTGACTTTGTAAAATAAAATTCATGGAAACCGCCCCCTGCTTGTGCAGTAGATACAACATTTTGTGTAACTTTTACACCATTTTGGTCAGTTAAGTCGTATCGGTTTGTGCCTTCTTGCTCTGTTAATATTGGATGTACAACTAATACATAGTCTGCACCATCAATCCAAAGATAGCCTGATGAATCATCACGGTAACGCATGGCACGGACCGCATCTTTAGCCAGTGTCTGTGCTTCTGCTTCTGTTAATTCTCCGCTTTGGCTTTTGTCATAATAAGTTTGTATTACAGATAGTGCAGCCTGTACCTGGGATTTAATTTCCATGGAATAGCCGTCTGTCATGGATTCTTCATATAACTCCTCAGATTCTGTCATAGATGCTCTTAAATAATAGACACCCAGGCATGCAAGTCCAATCGTAGGGATAGAAACCATAATACAAATAATGGAGATTAACATAACTGTCAAGCTACGAAATCCTTTTGTTCCTTGTGTCTTAGTAACCTTTTCTTCATTCATGTAAGTTCCTCGCCTTTCAAATTTACTTATATTGTAACAGTCTTATTATACACTATTCTAAATCGAAGTCAATGAATAGGCGGAATAATCTTGCTTTTCTATTTTATTTTCCTTTTTTCTTTGGTAAAATAGAAATAGTAAGTTAAAAATATTCAGAAAACTCAAGGGCAGAATAAAAATTATATGTCAAGTAGGAAGGGAATAAAACTTGCTGATTCAAAAGAAAGGGCATAGGTGAAGAGTATGAAATATCAAATGAAACGGCCGCCAATGGGCTGGAATAGTTATGATTATTATGATACAACTGTAACAGAAGAACAGGTAAAGGCAAATGCCAAGTTTATGGCAACATATATGAAAGAGGCTGGCTGGGAATATATTGTTGTAGATATTGAATGGTATGCCAAAACGGCAGGTAGTATGCGGCATAAATACCAGTATATTCCTTTTGGGGATTTAGAAATCGATCCATATGGAAGATTGTTGCCAGACATAAGTCGTTTTCCTTCTTCGGCAAATGGAAAAGGATTTGCGCCTTTAGCAGACTATATCCATGGTTTAGGATTGAAATTTGGTATACATATAATGCGTGGGATTCCCAGAATTGCGGCACATAACCATTTGCCAATAGTAGGGTCTAAAGCTAGGGCAGATGAAATTGCAGATCCATCTTCTATTTGTGGATGGAATCCTGATATGTATGGGATAAGGAAAGACGTGGAAGGTGCACAGGAATATTATAATTCTATTATTAGTTTATATGCAGGGTGGGGAGTAGACTTTATTAAATGTGATGATATTTGTAATACTAATTTATATAAAGAAAATCCTTATTCTGCTGCACATGAGGTAGAGATGCTACAATATGCCATTGAGAAAACAGGGCACAATATAGTATTATCACTTTCTCCAGGGCCAGCGTTAATAGAAAAGGCTTGGCACTATGAAAAATATGCAAATATGTGGCGGATTACAGATGATTTTTGGGATCAGTGGGATTTATTGCGCAATATGTTCGACAAGTGCGAATTATGGCAAAACCATGTAGCAGAAGGGTCTTATCCTGACTGTGATATGCTGCCAGTTGGAAAGATAGGAAAAGGATTTGGCATGGAAAGGGATACTTCTTTTACAAAAGAAGAACAAATTACAATGATGACATTGTGGTGCATATTTGGATCTCCATTAATGGTTGGCGCAGAATTAACAAAGTTAGATCATTGGACGTTATGGCTTTTAACAAGGAAAGATATTTTAAAATTACTTTCTAATGAATATGTGGGGAGGCAAGTTGAAAAGAAGAAAGATTATGCCATTTGGAGCTGTATCCATAAAACTAGAGAAGAACAATATATAGCATTTTTTAATTTTAAAGAAACAGAACAGCAAATAACATGTATTTTAGGGGAAGTAGGGCAGTTTTTAGGCAGGAGCTTTCAAGGCTGTAAGATAAAGGAATTATGGAGACAAAAAGATAGTAGGTTACAAGGAGAAATACTAATAGATTCTGTCCCTGCACATGGGGCAAGGCTTTATCAGCTAACAAAGTAGGTTTCCCTATTGCTATTTGGTAAGGTTAAAGCTTAAATCAAGTAAAGAAAAAATAGTTTCTTTTTTTACTGTATGGTCTAAAAGTATGGTAATCCAGTTTCCTTTATTCATATGATAGGCAGGAAGGAAGCCTTTTTGCATGCGAAGGGAACCAATTAAAATAGGGTCACATTTTATATTTAAAATATCAATCGTTTCTTTGCCTATAAAGCCAATCTTGTTTTGTGGGATATTCATAATAAGGCCAAACCATTTTTTATTATCCAAATGGCGGAGGACAGCATGGTTAGGTGCAGATTTCCACGGGTAATCTGGCATAATTTGGTATTGTTCAAAAACATATTGTAAAATATCAGTGCGATAAGAAAGCATACGATCACTCCTTTTAAAAGTGTAAAAACATACATAGTATAAAAAAGAAAAAAGGTAATGTCAATAAGGGAGTATTATAAAATGGAAAAGGAAATTCAGAATAAGGTTTATAGAATAGAAGATAAAAAGGTGGCAGTTTACCCATCTACAGGTACTAATATGCCAATTTTATATTTGAATATGTTTTCAGAAGAGGGGCACAACATATATAAAGCATTACATAATAGAGGCTTAAATTGTACGCTTGTAGTAATTAGTAGGTTAAATTGGCATCAGGATATGGCGCCATGGGATATTCCGTCAATTGCAAAGGGGTTTATTCCATGTACAAAAGGTGCAGATTTATATTTAGAATTATTGGTTAATAAGATTATGCCAGAGGTAGAAAAAGACATATCTGGTATTTTGTGGAGAGGGCTAGTGGGATATTCTTTAGCAGGTTTATTTGCAATATATAGTATTTACCAGACAGAAGTTTTTTCAAGGGTTGCCAGTATATCAGGATCTCTTTGGTTCCCAGAGTTTAAGGAATATGTGTTTTCTAATAAGATAAGGGGGAAATTAGATGCTTTGTATTTTTCTTTAGGTGATAAGGAATGTAGAACAAAAAATGCTTATTTAAAAAAAGTGCAAGAAAATACAGAGAATATCGTAGAGTTTTTTCAAAAAAAAGGAATAAATACTATATTTCAAAAAAATATAGGAGGCCATAATAAAGAAGTAGTAGAAAGGATAGTAGCAGGGATAGAGTGGCTTTTGGGTAAGTAAAAGAGCAAGCTGCCGTTATCAAGGCAGCTTGCTCTTTTATTATGGACTTTAGTCTGTTGATTCGCTTGGAGTTTTTCGTGTTCCGAAAAATGGAAAGTGAATCAACAATGAACCACCCGCTATGCGGGTGCGCGACAGATGTTATACAAAAATTACCTTTCCTGTTACAATAAAGTTGTTCAGGCTTATATTGCGGAAAGGAAAGGTAATTATGGAGAAGAAAGAATATTCACTTGCACATACAAAATGGATGTGCAAATATCATATCGTCTTCACTCCAAAGTATAGACGAAAAATCATTTATAATCAATACAAAGAAGATATAAGAGATATAATTAAGCAATTATGCAGTTACAAAGGGGTAGAAATTATTGAGGGACACCTTATGCCAGACCATATCCATATGTTGGTAAGTATTCCACCCAAACTAAGTGTTTCATCGTTTATGGGATACTTGAAGGGGAAAAGTGCACTTATGATATTCGACAAGCACGCAAATTTAAAGTATAAATTTGGGAATCGTCATTTCTGGGCAGAAGGATATTATGTTAGTACAGTAGGATTAAATGAAGCAACCATCAAGAAATATATCCAGGAACAGGAAAAACATGATATGGCAATGGATAAGTTAAGTGTAAAAGAATATGAAGACCCTTTTAAGGGTTAAAGCTAAGTAGTAACAACGCCCCTTAAGGGGGGGAGCGATGAGTCAAGAGCAATTAGGCTTGAACGGAGCTACGGGAATATGCGTAAGCATAGTTCTCGTAGCTTAAAGAGAAAGCCAGCGCCTTTAGACGTTGGCCTAGCAATAAGGGCTTATAGCCCTAGAGCAAACCACCCGTTTGACGGGTGGTTATGATTTATAACGATTTAGGTATTCTTTCATCTTTCATAAGTCTAAGTTACAGATGTAAAACATAAATTAATAGTATCCATGCTAATCCATAATAAGTAACTACTGCAACTAAATCATTAATAGTAGTAATTAATGGGCCAGAAGCAACAGCCGGATCAATATGCAATTTTTTAAAAATCAGAGGAATTACAGTGCCTGCAATACTAGATAAGAGAATAGAGACGAGTAGCGCAATTCCTGTACAAAGAGAAACAGTAAATGCTAATAAAGTGCTTTGCCCTTTTAATATTACTAAATATAATCCAATAAATAAGAAAGATAAGATACCAAGAACCATGCCATTTACAAGGCCAATACGGGCTTCTTTGCCAATTAGGTATAACTTTTGCCTGCCACTGATTTTTTCATCCATAAGGACACGGATAGTAACAGCAAGAGATTGTGTCCCTACGTTTCCTGCCATATCAAGGACAAGAGATTGGAAACTAATAATTAATGTTAAATGGGCCACTACATGTTCAAAAATTCCTACGACACTAGATACGAGCAGCCCCATCCCAAGTAAAATAATTAACCATGGAAGGCGTTTTAAGATACTTTTTTTTAGAGGTTCTTGTAAATCTTCTTCAGAAGAAAGGCCAGCTAGTTTTGCATAGTCATCTCCCATTTCATCATCTACAAGTTGTGTAATATCCTGAGAAGTCAATACCCCTTTCAATTTGTTGTCAGAATCTAGGACAGGAATAGAGTCTTCCGAATAATCTTTAATCCGTTCAATACAATCCTCAATTTGTTCATTTGCGTAGACATAAGGATAAGAAGTCATTGTAATAGAATCTAAGTCTGTATTATCCCGTGCAATAATAAGATCTTTTAAATCTACGGCGCCTATTAGTGTTTCTTCTTCATCAATAACATAAAGAGTGGAAATGTTGTCATTATCTGCTGCCTGCTCAATTAATTCCCGCATGGCCTGGCGAATACTAGTGCCTGTATGGATAGAAATATAATTGGTAGTCATTTTACTTCCAATTTCATCTTCATGAAAAGAACTAAGTAAAATAATTTCCCGTTTAATATCATTATCCATTAATTCAAGCAGCATGTTCCGTTCTGCTTTTTCCATTTGCCGAAGGTACTCGACAGTAGTTGTAATTTCAAAATGTAACAAAACATCAATTCTTTTACGGATGCCAAGCTCATTAATATAATTATTGGGAGTTTCAGAATATTCTAAGACATTGGCTAACGTGTCCGTATCTAAGATATGGTAAAGCCTGTTGCGTTCTTCTTCTGTTAAAAGGTCAAGTGCGGCTGCTATATCATTTTCATGGTAGGAAAGAATCCGTTCTTGTTTTATTTTTGGGGTTAAATTACTGCGAAGTAAAGTTACTACCTCAGATGTATAATCTGGGTGTTGTGTAACAATTAATTCCTCATTTTGAACCATAGGTTTTGTTTTCATTGTCTTGTCCCTCCTTATATTCGCTGCTTTGCGGATAAAGTATTACAGACAATGGAATTTATATAAAAACAGAAGAAAGGCTTAAGATATGGACGGATTAGAGCCATTTCTATTCTGAAAATATATAAAAACCCTGCCTGTATATTGACTGCCACTACTGCCGTCCATAATCTCACCTCACTTAATATTAGAAATTGGAAATTTAGGGATATATAGTATAAATATCTTTATCCTATAGAATTATATGATAGAAAAGAAAAATTGTAAAGACAGAATATTATTTTCATGTTATGATAACTGGCAAGAGATAGGGAAAAATAAGAAAAAGAAAATTAGGAGGCGATATTATGTGTACAGCAGCTACTTATAAAACAAAGGATTTTTATTTTGGGCGTACTTTAGATTATGATTTTTCCTATGGGGAGGAAATAGCAATTACTCCTAGGAATTATTGTTTTACCTTTCGGAATATGGGAAGGATGCGGCAGCATTATGCTATGGTTGGCATAGCACATATAGAAGGGGATTATCCGTTATATTATGATGCAATAAATGAAAAGGGGCTTGGAATGGCAGGACTAAATTTTGTGGGGAATGCAAAATATAAAGAAATAATGCAAAGGAAAGATAATATAGCAACTTTTGAATTTATCCCATGGATCCTTGGGCAGTGTGCTACTGTGCAAGAGGCCAAGGTATTGTTAAATAGGATAAACTTAACAAAGATACCATTTAATAGCCAATTGCCAGTGGCACAGCTTCACTGGATTATTGCAGATAAAGAAGAAGCGATTACAGTAGAATCTGTAGAATCAGGATTAAAGGTTTACCATAACCCGGTAGGGATATTAACAAATAATCCACCATTTGATTATCAAATGTGCCAATTAAACAATTATAAAGCATTATCCGTAAAAGAACCAGAAAACCAATTTTCTGCCAAGTTAGATTTACCGGGATATGGCCGTGGCATGGGGACAATTGGGCTTCCAGGAGGATTGGATTCAGAGTCCCGTTTTGTGCGGGCAGCGTTTGTAAAAATGAATTCTATTTCTGGGGATTCTGAGTTGGAAAGTATTAGCCAATTTTTCCATATTTTAGGCTCTGTGGATCAACAAAGAGGCTGTTGCGAGATAAGTGATGGAAAGTATGAAATTACTATTTATACTTCATGCTGTAATGCAGATAAAGGGATTTATTACTATATCACGTATGGGAACCGTCAAATAACAGCGGTTGACATGCACAGGGAAGATTTAGATGGAAACGAGTTAAAAAGGTTTGCACTGATAAAAGAGGAAAAGATCCAGTGGCAAAATTAAGTTTGCGTCATAAAAGATTCAATGTTATAATGGGGAAGGATAGAAAAGATACAAATAGTTGAGGAATGAGGAATGGACGTTATTTTAGCAAGTGCATCGCCCCGCAGGAAGGAACTACTATCAGGGTTGTGTCCTTCCTTTGTCTGTATTCCAGCAAAGGGAGAGGAAAAGCCGTTAAAAAGTTTGCCACAGGATGTAGTCTGTGAGTTGTCAAAACAAAAGGCTTTGGATGTGGAACAGCAGGTACGGTTAGGCGATACAAGGAAAGAAAAAGAGTATTTAATTATTGGGTCAGATACTATAGTGGCATATAATGGGAAAATTATGGGAAAGCCAGCAAATAAGGAAGAGGCGTATTATATGCTGTCAACCCTACAAAACCATACACATAAAGTGTATACAGGAGTGACCTTCCTTATAGAACAAGGAACAAGGATAGAGGATACCTTTTATGAAGAAGCAGATGTTACTATGTATCCAATGACGGAAAAGCAGATTAGGGACTATATTGCCACTGGGGAACCGATGGACAAAGCTGGCGCATATGCGATACAAGGAAAATGTGCCGTATATATAAAAAGAGTAGAAGGGGAATATAATACAGTGGTTGGGTTCCCAATAGCCAGGATTTATCAGGAGTTACTTAAGAAAGGGATTATATTATGCTAAAGATGGTAGCCAGTGACCTAGATGGGACATTATTGCAGAATGGGGCACAAAGCCTAACAGAAAGGGCAAAAAAGCAGATCCATTGCCTGCAAGGGCATGGGATTATCTTTGTAGCAGCAAGCGGCAGGCAATATCCAAATTTAATAAGGCTGTTTGGCGAATTGTCTAAGGATATGGCATTTATTTGTGAAAATGGTGCTTATACTATATGCCAAGGGAGGGAAGTTTCTCAAGTTAGCATGGATCGTTCTCTTGGAATTGAGATTTTAAAAGAGATTGACAGAACAGATGGCTGTGAAATATTGCTTTCAGGGAAACAAACTTCCTATCTTCAGCCAAAAACAGAAGAGTATGTATATCGTATGAAAAGCATTGTAAAAAATAATGTTACCATTGTAGAAGATATTACGAAGGTAGAGGAACCTTTTTTAAAGATTTCCGTGTATTGCAAAGAGGGGATTGAAAAGGTAGCCAAACATTTTACAGAATGTTTTGGCAGTAGGGCAAAGGCTACTATATCAGGGAAGCTATGGCTGGATTTTACAGATAAGAAGGTGAATAAAGGGGCAGCGCTTTTGGCGCTCCAAAAGGAGTTAGGCGTGCTTTTAGAAGAAACCATGGTATTTGGGGATAATTATAATGATTTGGAACTGTTTGGCTGTGCAAAAGAAAGTTATGTAATGGAAAGTGCTGTACCAGAAGTAAAGGCATATGCAAATTATGAGGCAGATTCTGTAGAGAATGTTTTAGATCGTTTTATTCAACAATATTACATATAGAAAAAATAGGATAATGGAAGGATAGGTACAATGATTAAATTAATTGCGTCAGATATTGATGGGACTTTGGTCCCAGATGGATCGGATAAAATTAATCAAGAGATTTTTCCAGTAATTTTGCAGCTTAAAAAGCAAGGGATTTATTTTGTGGCAGCAAGCGGGCGGCAGTGGAAAAGTATTGAACGGCTGTTTGGGCCAATAAAAGATGAGATTTTTTATATTGCAGAAAATGGCGCCTATGTTGGGGCAAGGGGAAGAGAATTATTTACAGTTCCAATGGCGCCTGATGTGGTAAAAGAGATTATAAAAGATGCACGCAAAATACCAGAGTGTGATTTAATGCTTTCCGGCAAAGATATTATTTATATTGAAAGCAAGAACCAAGTTTTTATTGATTATTTAATTTTAGGCTACCATAATGAAGTAAAACAAGTAGAGGACTTGGAAGAGGTAAATGAAATTATTTTAAAGGCGTCTGTTTATCACCAAGGGTATAATGCGTTCCAAGCAGCAGGAGGCATAATAATCCCTAAATGGGGCAAAAGGCTAAAGGTGGTAACAGCCGGCAAAGAGTGGCTGGATATTATGGAACCACAGGTAAACAAAGGGGCAGCACTTTGTGAGATACAAGAAAGCCTTGGGATTTTGCCAGAAGAAACCATGGCATTTGGGGATAACTTAAATGATATGGAATTGTTAGGGCGGGCAAAGTATAGCTATGCCATTGGGAATGCTAGGGAAGAAATAAAGAAAGCAGCGAATTATCTTGCAGATACGAATGTAAAGGATGGGGTATTAAAGGTAATGCGTACATTGCTAGAAAAGAATGGAATACAATAGGAGGCGGGAAGAATGGATGGATATGAACAAGAATGTGCAGAGGTGTTTTTAAAAGAACAGGAAAAATTGTTAGGTGAAGTGGTATTGGAAACAATAGAAGAGGCAGAAGACTTTTTGGAAGAGTGTTTTGCCACAGTATTAGGCTCTGTAGAAGAGATTAGGGAATATTTTGATGAAAATGGCATGGATGTCCATGGAATGAGTGAGGAAGAAATACTAGAGTCGGCAGAGGTATTTGAACTGCCAAGCGGAAAATATATGGTAGTAGAAGCATAGGATAAATGGAAAGGAACCGGGCAGTATGCAGCGGATAAGCAAGTGGTTAAGGGGGATACTGGCGGGAGTTATTCTGGTGTTTGGCATAACTGGGTGTACAAGGGAAGTAATGTCAAGGGAAATTGTGTTTACAACAGGCTTAACAAGTAGTGAAGTATTTAAAATAGGCGGGCTTCCTTGTACAGTAGGAGAGGCAAAGCTTTTATTGGTTAATGTGAAAAACCAGTATGAAGCAGCTTTTGGAGAAGAGATTTGGGAACAGGAAATTGAAGGGAAGGCTTTTCAAATATATGTAAAAGATATTGTGAAAAACCAGCTTGCACAGTTAAAATGTATGGTGCTTTTGGCGGAAGAGAAAGGAATTTCTCTTACAGCGGAGGAAGAGGAATTAGTAAAAAGTGCAGCAGAAATTTATAATAGGGGCTTGGATAGTAAAGAAAAGGAATTGCTTGGCATAAGCATAGAAGAAATCCAGGAAGTATATAGAAATCTTGCAATAGCTGAAAAGCTCTACCAAAGTTTGACCCAAGATGTAGAAGAGGAAATTAGTGATGCAGAGGCAAAAGTTATTGTAATATGGCATATTTATAAAGATTGCACAGGGATGACTGAAAATGAGAAAATGGAAAAAAAGAGAGAACTTTTGGGGCTGCAAGACCAGCTTTTAACACAAGGGGCAGATTTTGCATTTTTAGCAGAAGAATATAGTGATGATAAGCGGCTGGAGTATTCGTTTGGACGGGGCGAAATGGAAAAAAGCCTGGAGGAAGCCGCATTTTCCCTAGCAACTGGCGAGGTTAGCAGTATTGTAGAAACTAAGAATGGCTACCATATTATAAAGTGTATTGATGATTATAATGAGGAAAAAACAGGGCTTAATAAAATAGAACTTTTAAAAAAGCGGAAACAAGAAGCTTTTGATAAAGAATATGCCGTTTTTATAAAAGAGCTGTTATCAGAATTTAATGAAAATGCGTGGGAAGATATTACGTTTACAGAATTAGAAGGAATTGATAATAAAAATTTATATGAAGTATATGAAAGTGTAATGGCAGAAAGGAAAAGGTGAACAAAATGGTAGACAGAGAGATTAAAAAACTGGTATCTTATGGGCTAGAAAGAGGGCTGATAGAAAAGGAAGATGCAATCTATGCGGCAAACCGTATTCTTTCAGTATTACATATGGACAGTTATCAAGAACCAGAGGAAGAATTCGGGCAGATCGAATTAGAAGCCGTATTAAATAATCTTCTTGATTGTGCATTAGAGACTGGGGCATTAGAAGAGGACAGCATTGGCTATAGGGATTTGCTTGATACAAAATTAATGGCGTGCCTTATGCCAAGGCCATCAGAAGTAATACATAAGTTTTGGGAAAAGTACCAGGTTTCGCCACAAAATGCAACAGAGTATTTTTATAAATTAAGCCAAGACAGTGATTATATCCGCCGTTACAGAATTAAAAAAGATATGAAATGGGTAGTGGATACAGAGTATGGGCCGTTAGATATTACAATTAATCTTTCTAAGCCAGAAAAAGACCCAAAGGCGATTGCAGCAGCAAAATTAGCAAAACAAAGTAGTTATCCAAAATGCTTATTATGCAAAGAAAATGAAGGATATTCAGGCAGGCTGAACCATCCAGCCAGGGATAACCATAGGATTATCCCTATTACAATAAATGGGCAAGGCTGGGGGTTCCAGTATTCTCCTTATGTATATTATAATGAACATTGTATTGTATTTAATGGGGAACATATCCCTATGAAAGTGGACAAGGCTACTTTTGTAAAATTATTTGATTTTATTAAATTGTTTCCACACTATTTCCTTGGCTCCAATGCAGATTTGCCAATAGTAGGAGGTTCTATTTTAACTCATGACCATTTCCAAGGCGGGAATTATACATTTGCTATGGCAAAAGCACCAATGGAGCAATATATTACCATTCCAGGCTTTGAAGATGTAGAGGCAGGGATTGTGAAATGGCCTTTATCTGTAATACGTACTCGCTCAAAGGATGAAAAGAGGTTAATTGAATTAGGGGAAAAGATTTTAAATAAATGGCGTAATTATACAGATAAAGAGGCTTATATTTTTGCTGAGACAAATGGGGAACCACATAATACCATTACTCCAATTGCCAGGAAAGTAGGGGAAGTATACGAATTGGATTTAACTCTCCGTAATAATATTACTACAGAAGAATGTCCATTAGGGCTGTACCATCCACATAATGAGTTACACCATATTAAAAAAGAAAATATAGGGTTAATAGAAGTAATGGGGCTTGCAGTGCTTCCTTCTAGGCTAAAAGAGGAAATGGCATTATTAAAGGAATATATATTAGGCGGGAAGGATATCCGTGCGAATGAGAAAATTGCAAAACATGCAGACTGGGTAGAAGAATTTAAAGGGGATTATGTTTCTATAACAGAAGAGAATGTAGAGGGTATTTTAAAACAGGAAATTGGTAAGGTATTTAAAAAAGTGCTGGAAGATGCAGGAGTGTTTAAATGCACAGAAGAAGGGAGAAAGGCATTTGGGAGGTTTGTGGAGGTGCTAAAATAGAAGGGGACGCCGCTGGCTTTTATAGGCTGCCAGCGGCTGGTGGTTTGTTTGGTAAGAAGGAGAGGGGGAATGTGGGGGTGTTTGGTAAGGGAGTTTGTGGGTGGGGTGTTTGGTAAGGGGATTTGTGGGTTAGGGGGTTTGTTCGGATTTTTTTAGGAGGAGGTATCCTATTAGGAATAGGAGGGCTAGGGCTAGGATTCCGTAGGTGGATGTGCCGAATACGAAGGCGCAAAAGGCTACGATTAGTGGGCCAAAGAAGTCGGCAAATTTTCCGAATATATCGAAAAAGCCGAAGTACTCGCTGGCTTCTTCTTTGGGGATTAGTTTTCCGTAGTAGGCGCGGGAGAGGGATTGGATTCCGCCTTGGCACATGCCTACGGCTATGGCTAGTAACCAGAATTCCCATGCTTTGTCTAATTGGTAGGCAAATAGGCAGATGGCGATGTAGCATAGGATAAAGAAGCGGATTAGTTTTAGGGAACCGAATTTTTGGGCTAGTTTTCCGCTTAGGATTGCGCATGGGAAGGCAACAATCTGTGTTACTAGGAGGGCTAGTATCATGGCAGTGCTGTCGATGCCAACTTCTCCGCCATAGGTGGTGGAAAGGGAAATAATGGTGTAGACACCATCTATATAGCAGAAGTAGGCAATAATGAAGAATAGGATTTTCTTTTCTGATTTTAGTTTCTGGAAGGTGCTTTTAAGGCGCTTGAATACATGGGAAATGGTGTTTTTGTGGCGCTCTAGGTAGTAGGTTTGTTTTACGTTTTTTAGGAGGGGTATGGTCATTCCTACCCACCAGATGGCGGTGATTAGGAAGGAAAGCTGGGTTGCCTGTGCGGTGGACATGCCAAAGGGACAGGTGAAGATTAGGGCGATTCCAGCAATAAATGGTAAGCAGCTGCCAATATAGCCCCATGCAAACCCATGGGAGGAAACCATGTCCATCCGTTCGTTTGTGGTAACGTCTGTTATCATGGAATCGTAAAAGACGTTGCAGGCGCTGTAGGAAAGGCGGGCAATAACGAAGACTATTAAAAAGGTAAGCCAGTGTTGTGTAAAGGATAAGATAAATAGGGAGATAATGGAGATGCATAAGGAAATGGAAAAAATTGGTTTTTTCATTCCTTTATAGTCTGCAACCGCGCCTAGGATTGGGGAAAGAATGGCAAGGATTAGGACGGAAATAGCTGTAACGCTTGCCCATAAGCCGGAAGTACGGGCTTCTGTAATGCCTGCCCCAGATGCAAGGGATTGGAAAAAAATTGGGATAGTAGTGGCAACTAGCATGGTAAAGGCAGAGTTCCCAACATCATATAAAATCCAACTGATTTCTGCTTTGTTTAGTTTTTCTTTCATAATTGTTTACCTCATTTCAAGATTTCTTATCTATAGTATACCGAATATTAAATAGTTTGACTATAAAAATTTTATTTTTCTTAACAGCAGAAAATGTACATAGGAATGGTTTTTTGTGTTATACTATTTTTATCCAGATGAAATTTTATCCAAATAAAAGATGTGTAAACAAACATAGAAATGAGGAGAGGCATGGAAATAAGGAATGTACCAGAATATGGGCTGGTAGAACAAAAGAAGCTTACAGATATTCAGGCAGAGGGATGGCTACTTCGCCATAAGAAATCTGGGGCAAGGGTAATAGTGATTGAGACGGAGGATGAAAATAAAGTATTTAATATTGGCTTTCGTACTCCAGCACCAGATAGTACAGGTGTCCCGCATATTATTGAACATAGTGTGCTGTGTGGATCGGATAAATTTCCTGTAAAGGATCCATTTGTGGAATTGGTGAAGGGGTCCTTAAATACTTTTTTAAATGCTATGACTTATCCAGATAGGACAATTTATCCAGTTGCTAGTTGTAATGATAAGGATTTCCAAAACTTAATGGATGTATATTTGGATGCAGTATTCCATCCGTATATTTATAAGCATAAGGAAATTTTTATGCAGGAGGGATGGAGTTATAGCTTAGAAAAAGAGGATGGGGAACTTACTTATAATGGAGTAGTTTATAATGAAATGAAGGGGGCTTTTTCTTCTCCAGAAGGGGTATTGGATAGAGAGGTTTTGTCAGCGTTGTTCCCAGATATTAATTATGCAAATGAATCTGGGGGAAATCCAGAAAATATCCCTGAATTGACTTATGAGGCATTTTTAGATTTCCATAGAAAATATTATCATCCTTCTAATAGCTATATTTACCTGTATGGGGATATGGATATGGAAGAGAAATTAAAGTTTTTGGATAGGGAGTATTTGTGCCATTATAATATGGAGCAGGTGGATTCAAGAATACAAGAGCAGAAGCCATTTAGCCAAATTAAAAAAGTAAGTAAACAGTATTCTATTACAGAAGCAGAAAGTACGAAGGATAATACTTATTTATCATATAATATTGCAATAGGCGATAGTTTAGATACAGAAAGAAATTTGGCATTTGAGATTTTGGCTTATGTTTTAATCTCTTCCCCTGGCGCTCCATTAAAGCAGGCGATATTAGATGCAGGGATTGGCAGGGATGTATATGGAAGGTTTGAAACAGATATAAAATATAGTTTATTTAATATTGTTGCAAAAAATTCTAATAAGGAAAGAGAAGAGGAATTTGAGCAGGTTATTATAAATACGGTGAAGCACTTAGTAAAAGAAGGGTTAGATAAGGATGCATTGGAAGCGGCTGTAAATTATTTAGAGTTCCAATATAGGGAAGCAGATTTTGGCAGGTACCCAAAAGGATTAATGCTTGCATTAAGTGTTTATGAAAGCTGGATTTATACAGATAGTAACCCATTCCGAAATTTGGAAATGAATGGCTGCTTTGAAAAAATAAGAAGTATGTTAGGCACAGATTATTTTGAGCAGATGCTGCAAAAGTATATTTTAGATAACCGACATGCAGCATTAGTTTCAGTTGAGCCGGTTAAGGGGCTTACGGCAAAGAAGGAGGAAGAATTAAGGAAGAAACTTGCTAAGTACAAGGAAAGCCTTTCCTCGGTAGAAAGGCAGAAATTAGTAGAAGAAACAAGGAATTTAATACAATATAAGGAAATTCCATCTTTGCAAGAAGATTTAAAAAAGATCCCTATGTTAAAGAGAGAAGATATTAAAAAAGAAGCAACGCCGTTTGTTTTGGAAGAGCGTGAGGCATATGGGACAAAGGTATTGTTCCATCCCATTTTTACAAATGGGATTGGTTATTTGAATTTGGTGTTTTGCGCAGATAGTCTGCCAGTCCAATTTTTGCCATATTTTAGTTTGTTAAAGAATATATTGGGTTTTGTGGATACTACTAATTATGGTTATGAAAAGCTGTTCCATGAAATTAACCGCCAAACAGGAGGAATTGACAGTGCGGCTGTTGTTTATGGGGACTGTAAGGCAGAAAGGGCAAAGGGGACATTGACTTTCCAGATTACAGCAAAAGCTTTTTACCATAAGCAAGCGTTTGCATTCCAAATAATAAAAGAGATAATAAAGGAATCTAGTCTTGAGGATGATAAGCGTTTAAAAGAAATTATTGCACAGCTTAAGTCACGTATGCAGATGAGCCTTACTTCTTCTGGGCATGCTGCTGCAATTACTAGAGGGTTATCTTGTATTTCTTATGAGAAATATTATTCGGAGCATATTAGTGGCATTGCTTTTTATAAATTTATAGAAGATTTAGATAAGCATTATGAAGAAAGGAAAGTAGAATTTAAGGAGAATTTAAGGAAAACCATGAAAATGGTTTTCTGTGCAAAAAATCTTTTAGTGAGTTATACATCAGATGAGGAAGGATATACACAGATACCAGGGCTTGTAAAAGAGTTTGTTTTACAGCTTTATCCTGACAGCCCTAAAACAGAGAAAGAGCTTCCACAACTTTATAAACGGAGAGAGGGCTTTATGACTTCTTCCCAAGTACAATATGTGGCAAGGGCAGGAAATTATAAGGGGGCAGGATTTTCTTATAATGGCTGCTTAAGGATATTGTCTGTAATTATGAATTATGAATATTTATGGACGAATATCCGTGTAAAGGGAGGCGCTTATGGCTGCATGAGTGGTTTTTTCCGAAATGGGGATAGTTATTTTGTCTCATACCGTGATCCAAATTTGGAGAAAACAAATGAGGTATTTGAAGGAATACCAGAATTTGTAAAGAATTTTGTAGTAGAAGAAAGGGATATGGATAAATATATTATTGGTACAATTAGCGATATTGATCAGCCCCTTACCCCTAAAAATAAGGCAGTCCGTGCACTTACTGCTTATATGACAGGGCTTACTTACCAAGAATTGCAAAAAGAAAGAGATGAAATTCTTTCAGCAACAAAGGAAAGCATACAGGCACTGGCCCCCTTATTGTCAGCAATTATAAAAGATAATATTATATGTGCAGTAGGAAATGCAGAAAAAATAAAAAAATCAGAATTATTTACAGAAAAAGAGAATCTTTTTGAGTAAAAGAAAAAATAGAAGCACCAGCTTAGGCTGATGCTTCTGTTTCTTTTTCTTCTGGTAAACGTATAATGTGGACTCGCTCAATCCGGTTTTTATCAAGTGATATAACAGAGAATTGGAAACCTTCTGCTGTAAACATGTCTCCTTGTTCTGGAAGCCGATCCAAATTTTCCATAATATATCCGCCTAAAGAATCATAGTCTTCAGAGGATAAGCTGCTATCCAATAAATCGTTGAGGTCGCCAAGTTTAATTTGCCCATCTACCTCATATTCTGTATCAGAAATGGTTTTAAATACTTCATCTTCATCTTCATCGTATTCATCCCGGATTTCCCCTACAATTTCTTCCAGTAAATCTTCTAAGGTAATTAATCCGGCAGTTGCGCCGTATTCATCTAAGACAATGGCAATATTGACAGAAGTTTTCCTCATTTCTAACATAAGCTCAGAAATACGCTTGGACTCATAGGTATAATATGCTTCCCTTAAATAATCTTTTATATGGAATTCTGTATCTGGCTTATATAAAAGAATATCCTTCATATTGATAATGCCGATTACATTGTCATTAGTGCCTTGATAAACCGGAAGCCTAGTATAACGGAATTCTTCAAAAATATCTAATAATTCCTGATAGGTGCTGTCAATAGATACAAATGTCATGTCAATACGGGGGATCATAACATCCCTTGCCCGTGCATCGCCAAAGTCAAATACATTGTTAATAATTCGGCGTTCTTCACTTTCAATAATGCCTTCTTCATGGCCAACATCTACTATTGTACGGAGTTCTGTTTCTGTAATAGTAGTGCCTTTGTTGTCAGGATTGACACGCAGTAGTTTTAAAACGCCAAGAGAAAGCTGGTTGACAATATAAATAGCAGGAGTAAGGATATACATTAATGTATAGATAATACCAGCAACATGTAAGGAAATCGTTTCCGCATTTAAGGTGGCAAAGGTCTTTGGTGTTATTTCACCAAAAATTAAGATTAATAAAGTAATAATGCCTGTTGCAACACCTGCGCCTGTATTTCCTAGCAAATCAATTGCAAGGACAGTGGCAATGGAAGAGGTTGAAATATTCACAATATTGTTGCCAATTAGGATAGCACCAAGCATTTTTCCAGAATTTTCGATAACCTTTCCAAGCGTAACCGCTTTTTTGTTGCCTTCTTCAATTAGAGTACGAACACGAATCCGGTTTACAGTAGTTAAAGCCGTTTCCGCACAAGAAAAAAAAGCAGATAAGAAAATTAGAACTAATAGTACAATAAAACGTATGGCGACACTAGGGTCCAAAAAAAATCACTCCTTGTAAAATATAAATTTAGTATAGTAAATAAATATGATATTACACTATAAAGACAGGTGTTGTCAAGTGCTATTTGCAAGTAAAGCAGCATATATTGTAAAACAATGGATAATATGATTTATGGATTATGGGAGGGGACGGTTTATGGAAGGGGAACAAGTGATAGATAAGGCAATAAAAATAGTAAAAGTCCTTGTAATGGAAGCCCTTATTAGTGTAGCTGCATTATGCCTATTTGCGTTAATATTAATGAGATTCCAGCCATCAGAAAGTGGAATCCGCATGGGCGTGCGAATTTTGTATATTATAGTAAATCTAATTGGCGGGTTTTTAATTGGGAAAATAATGAAACAAAAGAAGTTTCTTTGGGGCGTTATAACAGGGCTGATTTATTTTGTAATAATTTCAATAATATCTTGTTTAGTAACACAAAGTTTTTATTCTGATATACAAAATGCAATAACCATATGCCTGCTTTGTGTAGCAGGTGGTATGGCAGGAGGAATGTTAAGTTGAAGGTATGATTAGAATTAAGTAAATAAATTATTAAAAAAGCTTCCCAACGCGTAAGAGATGTTAGGAAGCTTTTATTAAAGAAGTTTATCTAATAGCTGTTTTTATAGGTGAAACCCAAAGTATCTTACGGCATTGTTATAAGAAATTCCTTCTACAATTTCTTTTAATGCTTTCATATCAGCTGGATATTCTCCATTTTCTACCCAGTTGCCAAGAATGTCACAAAGGATTCTCCTAAAATATTCATGCCTGGTATAAGAAAGGAAGCTTCTAGAGTCAGTTAACATACCAATAAAGTTACCAAGGACGCCAAGGTTAGCAAGGGTAGTCATCTGTTCGGTCATGCCAAGTTTATGGTCGTTAAACCACCAAGCAGAACCTTGTTGTATTTTCCCTATGGCAGAAGGAGACTGGAAGCAGCCAATAATAGTTCCAATAGAGGCATTGTCATTTGGGTTTAAGGAATAAAGCACTGTTTTTGGCAGTTCATCTGTAGCATTTAGGGCGTTTAAGAAATCAGCCATAGAAGCAGATGGGGCATAATTATCAATGCAGTCAAAACCAGTATCAGGGCCTAATTGGTTAAAACGGAAAATGTTGTTGTCACGTTTACAGCCATAGTGCAACTGCATAACCCAGCCGCGCTTGTTATATTCTTTTCCAACAAAAAGCATAAATGCTGTTTTAAACTTTAACTGTTCTTCATAGGAGATAGAACCGCCAGACATACGCTTTGCAAAAATAGCTTCTAGCTCTTCTGAAGAAGCAGGGTTGTACATAACATAGTTTAAAGCGTGGTCGGATACACAGCAGCCCATGGAAGCAAAGAAATCCATACGGTTTTGCAGGGCGGCTTTTAAATCAGCAAATGTTTTAATTACCATATTGCTTGCAGATGTTAATTTGGCAAGATAGTCTAAGTAATCAGGCTTTTCAATATTCATAGCCTTATCAGGGCGCCATGCAGGAAGTACTTGGACGTCAAAACTATTGTCTTCTGCAATTTTTTTGTGCCATTCCAAAGTATCAGCAGGATCATCTGTGGTACAGATTAAAGTAACGTTGGACTGTTTAATAATATTCCTTACACTCATACTGTCTTCTTGTAATTTAGCGTTGCACAAATTCCATACTTCTTCTGCAGTATCCCCATTTAAAGCCCCAGTATAGCCAAAATATCTTTGTAATTCTAAATGGCTCCAATGATATAGAGGGTTCCCAATTGCTTTGGAAAGTGATTCAGCCCATTTTTGGAATTTTTCCCTGTCAGGCGCATCTCCTGTAATATAACGTTCCTCTACGCCACAACTTCTCATAACACGCCATTTGTAATGGTCCCCGCCAAGCCATACTTGTGTAATATTGTTAAATTTCCTATTTTCTGCAATTTCTTGTGGGTTAATGTGGCAGTGGTAATCCAATACGGGCATTTTTTCTGCAAAATCATGGAATAATGTTTTTGCTGTATCCGTAGATAGTAAGAAATCCTTGTCCATAAATTGTTTCATGTAAAAAATCCTCCTTAGATATTTGTGGTTTTTCGGTATACAATGTCAGCGGAAAGAATAGTCCTAGCCGGAACATTATAACCTTTAAAAATGCTCATTAATGATTTAACTGTGTGGATACAGAGGTTTTGTACTTTTGTATCAACTGAAGTTAATTCTGGTTCTGCGCAAGTAGCAAGAATAGAATTGTTGTATCCAACAATACTAATATCCCCTGGCACAGATAATTGGTTGCTAAGGGCAAATTTTAAAGCCCCGACTGCTAGGGAATCGTCTGAAGTAACCACGCTGTCAATAGTAAGCCCACTATGGTATAAGCGGGCGATAGTATCACGGGAATCTGAAATGTCTTTTTTACACATTTGCATATACTTTTCCCGGATAGGGAGCTTGTGGCGTGTTAATGCCCTTAAAAAGCCTTCTCTTTTGCGAGTCCCACTATAGGAATTGCTGGTATATAAATAAAGAGTGTTGTGCCTGCCATTTTCTATTAGGGCATTAGTAATGTCGAATATGGCACGATAGTCATTGCATAAGGTACAATAGATATTAGAACCTTCTAAAAATCCATTTACCAACATAATCGGGACTTGCTGGGAAGCAGCAGTAATATAGGCATTGTCACTATGTTTTGGTTCTAAAAACTTAGAACCTACCATAATAATGGCATCTACCCGTTTGGAAAGAAGAAGATCGAGAGATTTTTTCTTGTTCTCCAAATCATAGCCAGTACAGCAAAGGATACTGTCATAGCCGTGGATACGGAGTTCATGCTCAGTGTAATAGACGGCATTGGCAAGATAAATGTCAGAGGAATCTGTGCACATAATACCAATTGTTTTCATAGTATTTAGCCCAAGGCCCCTAGCAAAGACATTTGGTGTATAACCAAGCTCATCCATAACAGCAAGAACCTTGTTTTTGGTTTGTTCACTGACATTAGGGTTGCCATTAAGGACACGGGAGACCGTAGCGATAGAAACGCCAGCTTTTTCAGATACATCATAAATGTTCAAATTAGTCAACTCCTTTATTCCTGCAAAATAACAAGTCAGGATTTGTGTGCGGCATACAAAGTGTAAGCGCTTACAACATCTATAAGGATTATACTATGGAAAAAGAAGATTGGCAATAGTAAACCAAGGAATAGAAAAAAATTTTTAATGAAAAAATGGTAAAATATATGAAAATAGAATTGACTTCTGTTATATTTCTATGTAAAATAGTGAATGTAAGCACTTACATATGCTCGTGTATACGAAAATATGTAAGAGGGTCCAGAAAATAATTGATGAGGTGACAAAGGATGGAAACATTAAGTAAGAAGATTTCTAACGCAGCAGACAGGCCAGTAAAGGTACTCCAGTTTGGAGAAGGAAATTTCCTTCGTGCCTTCGTGGATTACATGTTTGATGTAACCAATGAAAAAACGGATTTTAACGGCGGTGTCGTAATTGTAAAACCGATTGAGTTTGGGAACCTTGACCGTTTTCATAAGCAGGAATGCCAATATACATTACAGCTCCGCGGCATTGAAAATGGTGAACCAAAGAAGGAAACACGTATTATTACTTCTGTAGTAGATGCGGTAGCAGCAATTGAAGAATATGAGAAGTTTATGTCTTATGCAAAAATGGATTCCGTCCGTTTTGTTGTATCAAATACAACAGAGGCAGGCATTGTATTTGACGAGACAGATGAATTTAAGGCATGCCCACCTAAGACTTACCCAGGGAAGCTGACAAAGCTTTTATATGAAAGGTTTAAACATTTTAATGGTGCGAAAGACAAGGGAATTATTATGATCCCATGTGAATTAATTGCAGATAATGGAATTGAGTTAAAGAAATGTGTAATGAAATTTGCGGAAACTTGGGAATTAGGGGATGAGTTTAAAGCGTGGCTAGAGGATGCATGTTCGTTTTGCAGTACTTTAGTGGATCGGATTGTGCCAGGTTATCCAAGGGAAGAAGCAGAAGAATTATGTAAAGAATTTGGTTATGTAGATGAATTAATTGATACAGCAGAGATTTTTGGTTTATGGGTAATTGAAAGTGACAAGGATTTGGATGCATTGAAAAAAGAGCTTCCATTTAATGAAGCAGGGCTTCCTGTTGTATTTACAAAAGACCACCATCCATATAAAGAAAGAAAGGTACGTATTTTAAATGGGGCGCATACTTCTTTTGTCCCTACTTCTTTCTTAGCAGGCAATAATTTAGTAAAAGAATCCATGGATGATAAGGTAATCCGTAAGTTTATGGAAGAAACGTTGGCAGATGAAGTAATCCCTACATTGTCACTTCCAGCAGAAGAGTGCAAGGAATTTGCAGCCGCTGTTACAGAGAGGTTCTGCAACCCATATATTAAACACAGATTATTAGATATTACATTAAATTCTATTTCAAAATGGGAAGCACGTTGTATGCCTTCTTTCCTTGGCTATATTAAGAAATTTGGGAAATTGCCGAAGTATTTAACATTCTCCCTTGCAGCAGAGATGTGTTTCTATGCTACACAGAAGGATGGCGAGGCAAACGGGGGTTATTGTTTAATAGGGGAAAGAAATGGCGAAGAATATGTAATCCGTGATGATAGGTTTGTATTAGATTTCTTTAAGGCAAATTCCCAGAAAGAGCCTAAGGAATATGCAGAAGCATTTTTAAGCAACACAAAGTTCTTTGGCGGGGAAGATTTGGGTAAGATAGATGGGCTGGCCGATGCAGTAGCAGGGTATGTTGCTGATATCCGCGCAAACGGCATGAGGGCAGTTGTTGATAAATTAGTTGGTTAAAAGGAGCATGGCATGCAAGATATCATAAAGATACATCAAAATGACAATGTGGCGGTTGCATTAAAGCCAGTTGCAAAGGGCACAATACTGTCTGTAGGTGGCACAGAAGTGACAACGGCAGAAGATATCCCTCAAGGGCATAAGTTTGCAATAAAACCAATCCAAGCAGGGGAAGCTGTAGTAAAATATGGATTCCGTATTGGCAATGCAAAAGAAGATATTAGCGTAGGCGCATGGATCCATACCCATAATGTAAAAACGGCGCTAGGAGATTTATTAGAGTATTCTTATAATCCAGTGGGAACAAAACTTAAGGAAACAGAACATGTTACCTTTGATGGTTATAAACGTCCCGATGGCAAGGTTGGCGTCCGTAATGAAGTGTGGATTATCCCAACAGTAGGCTGTGTAAATGATATTGCAAAGGCGTTAGAACGGCAGGCAAAGTTTTTAGCAGTAGGAAGCGTGGAAAATATTATTGCATTTACTCATCCATATGGCTGTTCCCAGATGGGGGACGACCAGGATAATACAAGGAAAATTTTGGCGAACCTTGTAAACCATCCAAATGCAGGTGGTGTCTTATTATTAGGCCTTGGCTGTGAAAACAGTAATATAGAAGAGATTAAGAAATTTATGGGCCATTATGATGAAGAACGGATCCGTTTCTTAGTGTGCCAGGATGTAGAAGATGAGATGGAAGCGGGCATGAAGCTTTTAACAGAGCTGGCTGCTTATGCAGGAACCTTTAAACGGGAGAAGATAGATGCTTCTGAATTAATTATTGGCATGAAATGTGGCGGTTCTGATGGGCTGTCAGGCATTACGGCAAACCCAACAGTAGGGGCATTTTCCGATATTTTAATTTCAAAAGGCGGAACCACCATTTTAACAGAAGTCCCAGAGATGTTTGGGGCAGAGACTTTATTAATGGATCGTTGTGCAAATGAAGAATTATTCCATAAAACAGTAGATTTAATTAACGATTTTAAAAATTATTTTACCAGCCATAACCAGACAATATATGAAAATCCATCACCAGGCAATAAAAAAGGTGGGATTTCTACCTTAGAAGATAAGTCTTTAGGCTGTACCCAAAAGTCGGGAAGTGCTTTGGTAAAAGGAGTGTTATCTTATGGGGAGCAAGTATCAGAGAATGGGCTAAACCTTTTGAGTGCGCCAGGGAATGACTTGGTGGCAGCAACGGCATTAGCTGCTTCTGGTGCACATATTGTCCTATTTACCACAGGAAGGGGGACGCCATTTGCTTCCCCTGTCCCTACAGTAAAGATTTCCAGCAATTCTAGCCTGTACCAGAAGAAAAAGAACTGGATTGATTTTAATGCTGGAAAATTAGTGGAAGAAACGTCAATGGAAGAACTTTCACAGGAATTGTTTGACTATGTGTTAGCAGTCGCATCAGGGAAAAAAGTAAAGGCAGAAGATGCTGGGTTCCATGATATGGCTATCTTTAAACAAGGGGTTACATTATAGTTTGTAAGTCAGGTATTTTGCTCCTTAGGAAAAGTAAAATGTAATTGACAAACAATAGTGCAAAATCTATAATAAAATTAAGAATTTAGCGTGCCGGCAAGCGGCAGAATGGAGGTTAAAGATGAACAAAGTATTAGAAGAGATTAGCAAAATAGGCATCGTGCCTGTTATTGCATTGGATGACGTAAAGGATGCAGAGCCTTTGGCGCAAGCATTGATTAACGGCGGGCTTCCTTGCGCAGAGGTGACATTCCGTACTGCAGCAGCAGAGGAGTCTATCCGTATTATGGCATCCAAATTCCCTGAATTATTAGTGGGTGCAGGTACGGTGCTGACTACAGAACAGGTAGACCGTGCAGTTAATGCAGGTGCTAAGTTTATCGTAAGCCCAGGCTTAAATCCTAAGGTAGTAAAATATTGCGTGGACAAGGATATTCCAATTACGCCTGGCACAGCAAACCCAAGTGATGTAGAGCAGGCAATTGAGCTTGGATTGGAAGTCGTAAAATTCTTCCCAGCAGAAGCAGCAGGTGGGTTAAATATGATTAAGTCTATGGCAGCTCCTTATGTAAACATGAAGTTTATGCCAACAGGCGGCATTAATGCGTCTAATGTATGTGATTATTTGGATTTTAATAAGATTATCGCGTGTGGCGGAAGCTGGATGGTAAATAAGGCAATGGTTGCGGCAGGCGATTTTGCAGGGATTGAAAAGCTTACTAGGGAAGCTGTTGAGACAATGCTTGGCTTTGAATTAAAGCATATTGGGATTAATGCAAAAGATGAAGGAGAAGCTGACAGTGTTGCTACTGCATTAAATAAGATGTTTGGCTTTGAAAAGAAAGTAGGGAACAGCTCTATTTTTGCAGGGACAGGCTTTGAAATTATGAAAACACCATATCTTGGCACAAATGGCCATATTGCAGTCCAGACAAATTATATTAAGAGGGCTATTTACCATTTGGAGAAGAGAGGCTTTGAATTTGATATGGACACAGCGAAGTATGATGCAAAAGGAAATATGAAAGCAATTTACTTTAAAGGTGAGTTTGGCGGATTTGCATTGCACTTAGTACAGCGCTAAGGATAATACTATTAAATTAAATAAAATCAAAATGGAGGAATTTATAAAATGGCAAAGAAAGTTATTACTATGGGTGAAATCATGTTAAGATTATCTACCCCTAACAATGAGAAATTCATTCAGTCTGATGAATTTGATGTATGCTATGGTGGTGGAGAGGCAAATGTTGCAGTTTCTTTGGCAAATTATGGGCATGACGCAGAATTTGTTACAGCAGTCCCTAACAACGAAATCGGTGAGTGTGCAGTTGCAGCTTTAAGAAAATATAATGTTGGCACAAAGAATATTGCAAAATGTGGGGAAAGGCTTGGTATTTACTTTTTGGAGTCTGGCTCTTCCATGAGGCCATCCAAGGTTGTATATGATAGGGCACATTCTTCTATTTCTACTGCGACAGCAGCAGATTTTGATTTTGACAAGGTATTTGAAGGTGCTGATTGGTTCCATTTTACAGGAATTACCCCTGCTGTATCTGATTCAGCAGCAGTACTTACAGAAGAAGCTTTAAAGGCAGCAAAACGCCATAATGTAAAAGTATCTGTAGATTTGAACTTCCGTAAGAAATTATGGTCTTCTGAAAAAGCCCAAAAGGTAATGAAGAATTTGATGCAGTATGTGGACGTATGTATTGGCAATGAAGAAGATGCAGAATTAGTACTTGGATATAAGCCAGGCAATACAGATGTTACCAGTGGTGATTTGGAATTAGCAGGATATAAGTCTATTTTTGAGCAAATGGTAGCAGATTATAATTTTGAATATTGTATTTCTTCTTTACGTGTAAGCCATTCTGCATCTGATAACGGCTGGTCTGCATGTATTTATTCTAGGGATACAAAGGAATTTTATCATTCCAAGACTTACAGCATCCATCCAATTGTAGATCGTGTAGGCGGCGGGGATTCCTTTGCAGGTGGTACAATCTGTGGATTCTTAGATGGCAAAGATTTTAAGGCAGCGCTGGAATTTGGTGTGGCAGCATCTGCATTAAAGCATACAATTCCTGGAGATTTCAACTTAGTATCTAGGAAAGAAGTAGAAACTTTGGCAGGCGGGGATGCTTCTGGACGTGTACAAAGATAATTTGTAATAAAATAGATAAGGCAGAGCAGAGGACAAGTGGCGTAATGTTGTTCTCTGCTTTTGTTATGATAGGATAGGAGAAAGAAAAAATGAAACATAGTATAAAAGTGGTTGGAGAAGCAAAGGTTTCTGCTGCTCCAGATAGGGTCAGAATTATAATTAATATAGGAAATATATCAAAAGAATATCATGAGGCAATGAGTACTGCAGAGAAATCAGAGGCAGAGATGGCAGATACTATTGAAAAAGCAGGATTTTTAAAAACAGATTTAAAAACACTTTCCTGGAATATTACCACAGAATATGAATATGTGATTAATGAAAAGAATGAGCAGGTAAAGGTATTTGCAGGTTATCGGTATAAACATAGTTTTGAAGTAGAACTTGGCATTGATCATCAGGCGATTGGAAGAATATTGCAAGGGCTTATTCAAAGTAGTTTGACACCAGAAATTAGTTTAGAATATTTTGTTTCAGAATTGCAAGAATATAAAGATAAATTATTACACCAGGCAGTTGAGGATTCTAGGCATAAGGCGGCTATTATGGCGGAAGCCGGGGATGCCAGGCTTGGTTCCGTTATATCTATGAAATATAAAAATGGTTATCAAAATATGGCGAGGGGAATGGACAACCATGTTGCAGTCCCTATGATGGCAAAAGGAACCTTCCGGCTGCCAGATATTACTCCTGTTGATATAGAACTTTCGGAACATGTATTAGTGGTGTGGGAACTCCAATTGCAATTATAATGAAATTGTTACATATTTAAGAAGGCAAAACAGTACTGAGATTTATGTGTCTACAGTACTGTTTTTTAATAATTTTAACTTAGTAATAATATGTGTTTATTTATTAAGTAATATTTAGCAAAAGTAAAAACGAAATTGCAAAAGTGACATATAGATGGTACAATAAAGAAAACTTGTTCGATTATAGGTAATAATGTATTATGAATCAGTCTGTAATATGTTATGTTGCTAATTAGGAAATAGATAGAGGGAAAGATTATGGATGCATTTAGTGTTTTAGAGAATTCATATTATATGATAAATAAAAATTTTGGTTTTTATAAGAAGAATTTTAGTCATACCTATTATTTAGATGTAAAAGATGATGAAACAAAATTTATAGATAAAATGTTTAGAAACACTGAAAATATATTATCTGCTCAGGATAAAATGTTGAATTATTCGATATCTGCTATATATACAGCGATGGCGGTGTTACTGGAAATAATGTGTAGAAATGGAATAAAGTATACAAAGTTACAGATTGAGAAAATATGTAAAGGTTTTTCAAGTATGCAAAAAGATGAAATTTCTTTGGTGGATAAGTCAGAGGAAGAGTTAGATGAAATATTGTTTGGATTATTGACAGATGGTATAGATTTAGGTTCTCGAAAAAAATCTGGAAGTGAAAGGACTCCAAAAGAAATAATAAAATACATGTTAGATATTATAGGATATAATGAAAACACATCTATATACAATAGTATTATAGATCCAGCATGTGGAACAGGAACATTTGTAAAACAAATTTTAGATAGATTGATAGCTGGGCTTTATAAAAATAAAAATATAAATATGATTAAAGAAAAACTTATAAAAGAAAAATTAATATGTGCATATGATACAAAACCATTAAATGTATACGTTACAAAAATTGTAATGATTTCAACTTTGATTAAAAATAATCTGATAAGTACAATGGAAAATATAATAGAAATGATGGATAAACTACCGATATATTGTAATGATTTTTTGCGTATTGAGAGGAAAACAGATTTTGTGATTGGTAATCCTCCTTATATAAGATTGCAAAATATGCCAATAGAATATCGGGAATTTATGAAAAAAAATTTTGTTAGTGCTACGGGAAGGTTTGATATATTTACATGTTTTATAGAAAAAGGTGATAGTATATTAAATGAAAAAGGAAAGATGTGCTTAATTACAAGTAATAAATATTTGACTGCAAATTATGGGGTAGGAATACGCAAGTATTTGTCAAGTAAGGGACATGTCAGGAAACTGATAGATTTATATGATACAAAATTTTTTAGTGCATCTGTATTGCCAGCAATTATTATGTGTGAAAATAGTAATCTAAAAGACTATGATGTAGATTATACTGGAATGAAATTATCTGTACAGAAGCCACAATATCATTGTTTAGATATGAATAAGTTATTTTGGTATATAGAGAATGAAATGAAATGTAACAAAAGTATTGTACATTATGGAAATAGTGATACAAATATTTTAGAAATTTCTCATTCTAAGATTAAAATTCCATTAAATGGGACAACATGGAATTTTTCTTCTAGTGATGAGAATAGCATTAAATTAAAAATGGATAAACAAAAAATATGTTCATTAAAAGATATTATGGACATATGCGTAGGAATAAAAACTACAGCAGACTCTGTGTTTGTAAAACCGATGACAGAAAAATTTATTCAAGAAAGAGGATTTGAAAAGAATGTTATTTATTCATTGATTCAAAGTTTTGATGTAAATAAGTGGAGTATTACATGGGGGCAAAATGTGAGAGATAGATACATTTTGTATCCACATCAAGAAGTAGATGGTAATATGGTTGCAATTCCTTTAGAAGAAATACCAAGAACAAAACAATATCTTGAAGAATGTGCCAATATATTAAAAAATCGTCTTTATTTGAGGAAATCTAAAAATAGAATGTGGTATGAGTGTTGGGTTCCTCAAACATTATCAAAATTTAAGAAAACAAAAATTGTAACGAAAGATATTGTTTCTAACAATACATTTGCATTAGACGAATCAGGAAAATTGTGTCAGGGTAATACATTTTTTTTGACAAGGAAAGACTCAGTTTTTTCAACAGAATATATACAATTAAATGAGCATCAATATTATTGTTTTATTTTAGGAATTTTAAATTCAAAGGCAATGGAGTATTACCAGAAAATGATAAGTGGTTGTTTATATTCTCAAAAGTATAGATATACTACATCAAATCTAAATAGGTGGCCTATGCCTAAAATAGATAAAGATGATGCAATGAAAATATCTGAATATGTAGATAAACTGATTTCTGGAACAAAACATAGGTCTGAATTAGAGAATAGGATTGATGAAATTATTTATGATAGATTCAAACTAAATAAGGAAGATATTGTGAAAATAGAAAAATTTATTGGAAGAAAAGGTAGGGAGGAATGTTAATGGATTATATAGAAGAAGGAAAAAAACCACCTAAATGTAAAAATATTATCTCTACACCACAGGAATTAGTAAAAAAGTTGAGATCTTTAATTGGTCAAAAAATACAAATGACAGGAAAATCTAGAACAGATGGATCAAATTTTAGGAAAATTATTACAAATTATCTTTTAGCTGAATATATGCCTGAAAGCTGCAAGTGAATATGAAATTGTTCCACCAAAACAAAAGGGACAACAATTGGAAAGAATGGTTGCATATCAATTAGGATATAGAAAGGTACAGGATGGACTGGAAGGGGGATATCCTGATATTAGAAATCAAATGCTTGAAATTAAAGTACAAGACTCACCAACAATTGATTTGGGAAGGTATTCCCCTCAGTTTGAGGAGCAAATTAATAATAATTTTACAACAAGAACTATCAGATATCTTATTGCATTAACAAATTGTGTTAATGGTGCAATAGATGCTTTAATTATATGTCCGGGAGAAGAATTAGGAAAATATTTCACTTATGTTGCAGAGAAAAGTTTTAAATGTCAAAAAAGTATTCCAATGAGTTTTTTTGAACAATACAAAGGAGATGTTGTATTCAATCCATAATTAAGTTTTTGAGAAGGGATAATTTAAGATTTGCTATAATAAAAGGTGGCGGTATAAGCCCTACCAAGGCTATACCGCCACCTTTTATTTAAACTTCCTTCCGCAAAAAGATAAAGCAGCTTATTTTATACATGCAATAGCTCCAGATTAATGCAATAATTGGCAAGCAGCAGACAAGGGAAAAAATAAAAGTATCTGTTATATGAATCCCAAGTTTTAAAAGGCCTTTATATATGGCAAGGCATATGGTAGCAGGAAGGAGGTAGGAAAGAAGCAGAAGTAACCTACCTTTTTCTGCCCCAAACTGAAAGACTAGGGCGATAGTAGTGCTCCCAGAAATAATAGAAATCATGGCAGCAGCTAATGTTACAAATAATAGTTCTAAAAGAGTATTTGCCTGTAAATTTATTTTCCCAAATATTATGCCGCCAATAGAAGCTAATAGAAATCCGCTTATTGAGCCAACCATAGTAGCTATAAATAAAATGACATATTTTCCAGCTACTAGATCTTTTTTTGAAACAGGCATAATTAAGGCATATTGGTTCCAATTGGAATGTTCATCAAATGAAAAAGAAGTAATTACCATCATGCCACAAAGCAGGGTTGACATTACAATATATCCATTACTGTCTGTAGAGGGGATAATAATAAAAGCAAAAATAATAAGCATAAAAACCATAGGTTTTGCATTATGGCTAATATTAAATAAATCTTTTTGGATTAAGCTTTTCATTTTTTAATTCTCCTTTCACATATAATAAAAGAATATCATCGATTGTGGCATTGTCTATTACAGCATTTTTGTATTTTTTTCTAGCTAATTCTTTGTCTGCCACCAGTACGCTCCATTGATAATCCTCTTTCCTACAAGCAATAATATCAGCAGGATCTAGCTTTTGGTATTCTTCTGTCTTACACCTAAGGATTCCATAGGAGTAGCGCAACTCGTCTTTTGGTTTGCAGAAAATAACATTTCCTTTATGGATAAATGTAATATAATCTGCAATTTTTTCTAAGTCAGTGGTAATATGGGAAGAGATTAAAATAGAATGATCTTCTTCCTGTACAAATTCTAAAAATACGTCTAATATATCATCCCTCATAACTGGATCTAGGCCGTTTGTAGCTTCGTCTAAAATCAATAGTTTCGGTTTGTGGGAAAGGGCAACTGCAATACAAAGCTTGGTTTTCATGCCTTTGGAAAAAGTTTTTATTTCTTTATTGACAGGCAGGGAAAAGCGGTCTAAGTAATATTGGTATAAATGATTATCCCATTTTTTATATGCAGTTTTAGAAATGGCCCCAACTTTTTGTGGGTCTAAGGTTTCATAAAAATTGATATCATCAAAGACAACTCCAATATCTTCTTTTAAGCAAGGATCAGAAGATAGATTTTTGCCCCAGAAAGAAACAGTGCCCTCATCTTTTTTTATTAAATCTAAAATAGCATGGATGGTAGTGCTTTTACCAGCCCCGTTTTCACCAATTAAGCCCATAATGGCGCCTTTAGGGATAGAAAAGGAAACATGATCTAATTGAAAGCCAGGATATTGTTTTGTTAAATTTTCTACTTGTAAAATGGTATCCATAATTTTCCTCATTTCTGCAATTATTCTTTGTCTTGGTAGAACATAGTGAAAAGTTCTAACATTTTATTTAATGGGATTCCGCTGGTTCTTGCAATATCGGCAGCTTCTTGGAGATGTTCTTCTGCACGCCGCTGCTGCTCTTCCTGATAAAAATCTTTATTTCTAGCAGCTACAAAACTTCCGCGCCCTACTGTTGTTTCAATAAATCCATCTCTCTGTAAATCCTCATAAGCTTTTTGCACAGTAATTACGCTGACATGGATAGATTTAGCGAGTGCCCGCATAGATGGGATAGAGTCCCCTGTTTGGAGCTCGCCACTCATAATCATTTCCTTGATTTGTGAAGTAATTTGTTCATAAATAGGTTTATTGGTATTACTACTAATTATAATTTCCACATAAAATGCCCTCCTGTCATATAGTGTACTTGTTGTTTAAGTACATTATATTCAATGGAAACAATTTTGTCAAGAGAAATGATTGGAAAAAATAGAAATATATTTCTTATATGGTGAAAACTTTAACAAATTCCATAAAATGATTGTTTTACTTCGAAAAATATAGTATAATTTCAAGTGGAAGGGAAGGGCACGGCATGGTATAGAAAGGATTAATAGGAGTTATGAAAGATGTTATTTATATTAGTATAATAGGGCTTATAGCAGTTATTAGTACATATATGGTTATGAAAGAAAGGCGTAGGGCAAATAAGATTGCCTACTGGGATAGGGTGACAAAGGGAGCAAACCAGGCATACCTGCAAAAATGGATTAATAGTGTATTGGAAAAGGATAAAAGTACATTTTGCCTTGTTTATTTAAACTTAGTGAAATTTAAGGCAATTAATGATTTTTATGGATATGAGCGTGGAAATGAGCTTTTAAAGCTAATGTATGACTGTATTACAGAACAATTAAAAGGAGTAGAGAAATGTTCCCGTATATCAGCAGATAATTATATTATCTTTATGAAATATGAAACAGATACGATTTTAAAAGAACGGCTAAGAACAATAGCAGAAGTAATTAATGAGCGTTTCAACCAGCAACAGCAAGATGAAAAGTATTATCATTTAACCTTTGGCATGGGTGTTTATATTATGTCGGAGCCATCGCTTGGCTATTCTGTAATGGTAGACCGTGCGAATATTGCAAGGAAGAATTTAAGCCGTAGGAGCCATAGTGCCGTTGAAATCGCATTTTATAATGAAAAAGACCGGATGCAATTTTTAAGGGAAAAGGAAATTGAGGATCAGATGGAAGCCGCCTTGGCAAATGGGGAGTTTGAGGTTTATTTGCAGCCAAAACTAGACTTAGCCCAAAATGAAATTGAAGGGGCAGAGGCGTTAATCCGTTGGAATAGCCCAGAAAAGGGATTGATACCGCCAGCCCAGTTTGTAGATTTATTTGAAAAAAATGGTTTTATTAAAAAGATAGATTTGTTTGTGTTTGAAACAATTTGTAAATATATGAGGAAATGGATTGATACAGAAGTGCCACTTTTAACAGTTTCTGTAAATTTATCAAGGCTTCATTTTATGGAAAAAAATTTTTTAGATGAGTTTGATGCAATCCGCCAAAAGTATGATGTCCCAGCAAAATATTTAGAATTTGAATTAACAGAAAGGACAGTATTTGAGGAAACAGAATTATTGACAGATGTTATGTATCATATGAGGGAAAAAGGATATAGCTGTTCTTTAGATGATTTTGGAAGCGGGTATTCTTCCCTTAATATCTTAAAAGAGTTACCAATCAATGTAATAAAGCTGGATAGAGGATTTTTTATTGGCCAATATAATGAACAGAGCCGTATTATAATCCGGGCTATTATTAATATGGCAAAAGAGCTAGATATGAAAACAGTGGCAGAGGGCGTGGACACTCCAGAGCAATGTAGTTTTTTAAGAGAAAGCGGATGTACTATGATGCAGGCATTTTTATATGCAAAACCTATGCCAATCCCTAATTTTGAGTCTATGTTTTTTCAGACAGGGAAAGCATCTTAATTTTAAAAATATTATTTTAACAATTAACAGCAAGGACTCCTTTTCCTTATAGGTAGGGGAGGGATTGCTAAAAATAATTATAATGGCAGCAACGGGAAGAGTGAAAGTGGTATCCCTTGCTGCCATGAGGCAACCCACATAATTGGCTCCTGACTGCTGCGAGTGGGTTGAAACAATTTAGAAGTATAGAATTTAGGAATAGGGAGCTGCTACAAAATAGTAAATTAATATAATTAGGTGCCTTTTATGTGTATGTACATATTTTCTATATGTATGTACATATTTTTTATGTATATATTTTTTTATATTATATAGGGCAGGAAAAATGAAAGGATTGTTCCAAAGAAAAAGGTGGATAGAGTAAGTTGGATAGTATTCCACAGGATAAAAATATTAAAAATTTGAAAAATCTGTGAATAGGTGTTGACAAAGAGGAAACTAAGTGCTATTTTAAGTGTAACAAGTGATTAGCACTCTTCTTAAATGAGTGCTAACAAAAAGGAAAACTTGTAAGAATGGGAGTGAGAGGCTTGGATTTAGATGAGAGAAAACGGAAGATACTAAAAGCAATTATCCGCAATTATCTGGAAACAGGTGAACCAGTAGGATCAAGGACGATTTCCAAGTATACAGATTTGAATTTAAGTTCAGCAACCATTCGAAATGAGATGGCAGACTTAGAAGAATTGGGTTATATTATCCAGCCCCATACTTCGGCTGGAAGGATTCCTTCCGATAAGGGATACCGATTGTATGTAGATGATATGATGCAAGAAAAAGAACGGGAGGTTATTGGAAGGGAAAAAGAAGTAGAGGAAATGAAAGAATTCCTTATTGAAAAAGTGGATAAGGTAGAACTTTTATTACAGCAGATGGCAAAGTTACTTGCAGAAAATACGAATTATGCCACAATGATTACTTCGCCACAATACAACAAAAATAAAGTAAAATTTATCCAGCTTTCCCGGGTGGAAGTAGGTAAATTATTGGTGGTAGTGGTAATTGATGGGAATATTGTAAGGAACACCATACTTGATGTAGAAGAGGAATTGTCCGATGAAACACTTTTACAATTAAATATGCTATGTAATACCAGCTTAAATGGGCTTAGCCTGAATGAAATTAATCTTGGTGTAATTGCTAAATTAAAGGAACAAGCAGGAATCCATAAGGGAATTGTAGGAAGTGTTTTAGATGCTGTGGCAGAAGCGATTACAGCAGATGATGATTTGGAGATCTATACTAGTGGAGCTACTAATATATTCCGTTATCCTGAATTAAGTGATCAAGAAAAAGCAAAGAATTTAATTGGGGCGTTTGAGGAAAAAGAGCTTCTTACAAATTTGGTGCAGGAGTATAAGGATGGAAACCAGGGAATCCAAGTCTATATAGGAAGTGAAACGCCAGTCCAGATGATGAAGGATTGTAGCGTAGTGACAGCGACATATGAGCTTGAAGAGGGTGTAAAAGGAACAATTGGCATTATTGGGCCAAAACGTATGGATTATGATAAGGTAGTTACTACTTTAAAGACGCTGACAACTCAGCTTGATAATATTTATAAGAAAACATAAGAAAGGTGGTAGAATAAATTTGGCAGATCAGGAAAGAGAGGAAAGGATAGACGAAGATTTTTTGCAGGAGGAAGAAGTGGAAGAGAAGCCACAGGAAGACTTAGAAGAGGATATGCAGGAAGTTTCTGAAGAAAAAGAAGATTTAGAGGAAACTGGGGAGCCAGAACCAAAGAAAGGGCTGTTTGGTAAGCCGAAAAAGGAAAAAAAGGATAAGAAGGATATTCAGATAGAGGAACTAACAGATAAATATAAACGTATTTTGGCAGAATTTGAAAATTTCCGCGTCCGTACAGAAAAAGAAAAATCACAAAAGCAAGAGTTTGGTGCAAGGCTTGTAATTGAGAAGATGCTTCCTATTATTGATAGTTTTGAAAGAGGTTTGGGTATGTTGTCTGAGGAAGAGAAACATACTTCATTTGCAGAAGGCATGGATAAGGTTTATAAATTATTTACCACAACGATGGATGAGCTTGGGGTAAAACCGATAGAGGCGGTTGGCTGTGAATTTGACCCAGCATACCATGAAGCACTTATGCAGGGAGAAGATGAGAACCTTGGGGAGAATATTATTTCAGAGGAATTTGTAAAAGGCTATATGTATCGTGACACTGTGGTGAGGTATAGTAAAGTAAAGGTTGTAAACTGCTAATAAAAGCAGTAAGGCATATTTAGAAGGAGGAAATTGGTTATGAGTAAGATTATTGGAATTGATTTAGGTACAACAAATAGTTGTGTAGCTGTTATGGAAGGCGGTAAGCCAGTAGTAATTGCAAATACAGAGGGAGCAAGGACAACACCATCTATTGTTGCTTTTACAAAGACAGGGGAGCGTTTAGTTGGGGAGCCTGCAAAACGCCAGGCAGTTACCAATGCAGAGAAAACAATTGCTTCTATTAAAAGGCATATGGGAAGTGATTATAAAGTAAATATTGATGATAAGAGATATTCCCCACAAGAAATTTCTGCTATGATTTTACAGAAATTAAAGTCAGATGCAGAGAACTATTTAGGGGATAAGGTAACAGAAGCAGTTATTACTGTCCCAGCATATTTTAATGATGCACAACGCCAGGCAACTAAAGATGCAGGGAAGATTGCAGGGTTAGATGTAAAACGTATTATTAATGAGCCAACAGCAGCAGCATTGGCATATGGATTGGATAATGAAACAGAGCAGAAGATTATGGTATATGACCTTGGTGGAGGCACATTCGATGTTTCTATTATTGATATAGGAGATGGCGTTGTAGAAGTACTTTCTACAAATGGTGACACTCATTTGGGTGGAGATGATTTTGACAATAAGATTATTAATTGGATGATTAGTGAATTTAAGAAGCAGGAAGGTGTTGACTTATCTGGGGATAAGATGGCACTCCAAAGATTAAAAGAAGCAGCAGAGAAGGCAAAGAAGGAATTGTCTGCTGCAACTACAACAAATATTAATCTTCCATTTATTACAGCGACAGCAGAAGGGCCAAAACATTTTGACATGGACCTTACTAGGGCTAAATTTGATGAGCTGACATATGACTTAGTAGAAAAAACAGCCATTCCAGTGCAAAATGCGTTAAGAGATGCAGGAATTACAGCATCAGAATTAGGAAGGGTATTATTAGTTGGTGGTTCCACACGTATCCCTGCTGTGCAGGAAAAGGTAAAGGTATTGACAGGGAAAGAGCCAGATAAGTCTTTAAACCCTGATGAGTGTGTAGCAATTGGTGCTTCTGTACAAGGTGGTAAATTAGCTGGAGATGCCGGTGCTGCTGATATTCTTCTTTTGGATGTTACACCATTGTCCTTATCTATTGAAACAATGGGCGGCATTGCAACTAGGTTAATTGAAAGAAATACTAGGATTCCTGCAAAGCATAGCCAGATTTTCTCTACAGCAGCAGATAACCAGACGGCAGTTGATATTAATGTAGTACAAGGAGAAAGACAATTTGCAAGGGATAATAAGAGCCTTGGCCAATTCCGTTTAGATGGGATTCCTCCTGCAAGAAGGGGAGTTCCTCAAATTGAAGTTACGTTTGATATTGACGCCAATGGTATTGTAAATGTATCAGCAAAGGATTTGGGAACTGGGAAAGAGCAGCATATTACTATTACAGCAGGTTCTAATATGTCAGATGCCGATATTGATAAGGCTGTAAGGGAAGCAGCAGAGTTTGAGGCACAGGATAGAAAACGTAAAGAGGCGATTGATACTAGAAATGATGCAGATTCCTTTGTATTCCAGACAGAGAAAGCATTAGAAGAAGTAGGAGATAAAGTATCCCCAGAGGATAAGTCAAGGATTGAGGCAGATTTAAGTAACTTAAAGTCTTTGGTAGAGCGTTCTAACCCAGACAATATGTCAGATATGGAAGTAGACGAGATGAAAGCTGCAAAAGAGAAGCTGATGGAAAGTGCACAGGCTGTATTTGCCAAGATGTATGAGCAAGCGCAGGGGGCACAAGGGGCAGGCCCAGATATGGGAACAAGCCAAGGCCCAGATATGGGTGCAGGTTTTTCAGGTGCTTCCCAGGATGATATAGTAGATGGAGATTATAAGGAAGTATAAAGTTTTACAGGAATAAATAGAATTGTCAGAGCTGTCGTGCAGGGAAGGTCTTGCAGGACAGTCTCTGCGTTATTAGAAAGGTGACAGCTATGGCAGAGAAGAGAGATTATTATGAGGTCCTTGGTGTACCAAAGAATGCAGATGATGCAGCTTTAAAAAAAGCATATAGGCAGCTTGCAAAAAAATACCATCCAGATACAAATCCTGGAGATCAGGAAGCAGAGGCTAAGTTTAAAGAGGCTTCTGAAGCATACGCAGTTTTGAGTGATCCACAGAAACGCCAGCAGTATGATCAATTTGGCCATGCCGCATTTGATGGCGCAGGCGGTGCAGGTGGGTTTGACTTTAATATGAATGATATGGGAGATATTTTTGATATCTTCGGAGATTTCTTTGGTGGAGGTACAAGAAGCCGCCGTACTAATAATGGGCCAATGAAGGGAGCTAACCTACGTGCAAGTGTCCGTGTAACATTTGAGGAGGCGGTATTTGGAGCAGATAAGGAGTTAGATTTAAGCTTAAAAGATGAGTGTAGTAAATGCCATGGTACTGGGGCAAAGCCTGGGACTACTCCTTCTACTTGCCCAAAATGTAATGGAAAAGGCCAAGTGGTATATACTCAACAATCGTTATTTGGCACAGTAAGGAATGTACAGTCCTGCCCAGAATGTAATGGTACAGGCAAGGTAGTAAAAGAAAAGTGCCCAGACTGTTATGGTACAGGATATATTAGCAGCAGGAAAAAGATAGCTGTTACTGTACCAGCTGGTATTGATGATGGGCAATGTATCCGTATCCGTGGGAAAGGAGAGCCAGGGATTAATGGTGGGGAAAGAGGAGATTTATTGGTAGAGGTAAATGTATCCCGCCATCCAATTTTCCAAAGGCAAGATTATAATATCTTTTCTACAGTCCCTGTTAGTTTTGCTACGGCTGCGCTTGGCGGTGAAATACGTGTAAAAACAGTAGATTGCGAAGTGGCTTATGATGTAAAGCCAGGGACGCAGACAGATACAAAAGTACGTTTAAAAGGGAAAGGAGTGCCTTCCCTTAGGAATAAAAGTGTTAGGGGAGACCATTATATTACATTAGTGGTACAGGTTCCAGAACGCTTAAATGAAGAACAGAAAGAGGCATTGCGCCGTTTTGACGATGCGATGAATGGAAGGCATGTTCCTGGAAAAGAGGAAGTAAAGGAAGGAAAAAAGAAAAAAGGCTTAAAAGATGTAGCAGATGATATTAAAGATATGTTTATGAAGGATTGACAGTGGATAGCAGAATGAGAGGGTATATGAAAACATGGTGTGCAATTGGTGATTCGTTTACCTATTTGAATGACCATCTAGATGAAACAGGATATCGTGTTACAAAGGGATATTTGAGCAGGATTTTAGAAAGGCTTCCGGGGCTTACGTTAATTAATATTGGGGTAAATGGATCTACTACACAAGATTGGTTAGAGATTACAATTCCATCAGCCGATATTTATACAGTTTTACTAGGGACAAATGATTGGCATAGGCAGATCCCGCTTGGTGCAGAAACCGATTTTACACAGAAAAAACCGGGTACTATTTTAGGGAACCTTGGAGTTTTAATAAAGAATATTTATACAGTAAACCAAAAGGCAAAGATTTTGGTTTTAAACCCTGTAGAACGAGGAGATTTTATTTGTATTTTAGATACCTTAAACCAGGCACAGGGCAGTTATGCAGAAGAAGCAGGTGTTATGCTTTCAGAAGTTTCAGATGCAATTTACCAGTGTGCAAAACATGCAGGGCTTCCAGCCCTAGATCTTCATAAAGAATGTGGGTTTACACAAGAAAATGTAGTTTGTTTTAAAAGAGTAAAGGAAGATGGCATAGTAAAAGACCTTCCATTCCCAGATTATATAGGAGTGCCATATAACCCTGAAATAGATGAGTACCCATATCCTATAGAAGCAGTCAACTTTACTTATGATGGGCTGCATCCAAGTGATAAGGGAAATGAGGTTTTGGCAAAGGTAATAGCAAAAGAATTGGAAAAGCTGATATGATAGAAAGAAAGGATATTTTGTCTCTTCCATACTTAAAGAAAACCACCTTTTCAGGAAGTTACCAAGGGATGCGGTTTTTAATAAAAATGGAAAAAAAAGAAGAAACAACGTTAATTGTTTATTATTGGCAGGAACCATATAGTTTTTCTGCAGTAAAAGAAGAAGAGAGAGAATATAAAGAGTTCCCATTTAGCGAAGAGGGGATTGTACAGGCAATAGATTGGCTAAATCAAGTATGGCAGCAGAAGGAAGAACTATTTTTATCTGCAAAAGAAAATTGGGATCGATAAAAGGAACCAAAATATGCCCACTGGCAAATAGGCAGCAGGCATATTTTGGTTCTTTATTTTATATTCATAATATCTGGCTTAAATTCTTCTACTTGGAGAGGCCCAAGCAGGTTGACGCGGTAAAAGGCGTATTTATTAGTAAAGTATTGGAAATAGGCATAATCTCCTGCAATATTAATATGGTTACAACTTTCCTTTGCAACAAGCTCTTCTTCGGTTCCTGCTGTATTATTCCGGTATAAAGCATAATGGTTTGTATCTGGGTTTTCAATTTGGTACAATATAACAGAATCAGATACATTATAGTTGATACATCTATCATTAGTAATAACAGTGATTTCTTGGGAAGAAACATTATAACGCTTTAGGGCGTATCCGTCAGCAAGGTCAATAAAATATAAAAACCCATTTTCGTAAATTGGCTGGTAGCAGCTTCCTTCATAAAAAAGTTCAGTTGCCCCAGTGCGGCTATCATAACGATAAATATTATGGTTTTCTTCTAATTCTGCATAATATAAGTAACCATTGTCAGCACAGGAAATAGGATATCCAATAGAAGAGATCCGTTCAAAGTCTTTTGAATCTTTTACATCTACCCTTGAAAAATACAAGCTAGTATCTGTATATTCTTGAAGGAAAAGATTGTTCCCACAAAGGCATATATAGGCAGATAATGAATTACATAATGATTTGCTCCTTCCAGATTTAAGAGAAACACGGTAGACGCCAAAAGGGCGGCCATCTAAGAAAGAACGGGTTTTACCCTTTGCGGCATTTCTGCCATAATATAAATAATTATTGTAGATATTAATAGAAAAGGCGTCAGTAACGCGGGTTTTAGATAGGCTGCCGTCTTTTTTCATACAATAAATGGCATGATCATCAGCAGGCCATGAAAAATAAATATCATCATTATATTCGCAAAAATAACCGCCATTGTATAGGTTGCCTGCGGTATTCCCAGTGGCTGTAATATCATTATCGGGTGTAAAATCCATCATTTGTAGGAATACAATAAATGAAATAAAAACCATAATAAGGAAAATAATAAAAATTAGTTTAACCTGGTCCTTTCTACTTGTCATAATAACCTCCTGTCTTGTGCGGTATTGCAGGCACAAAATGTCAATCTATCATACTATAACTAAAGAATAGTGTAGTATTAAGATAAGTATAGCAGGGAATAGAAAAATTTCCAATACTTTTATCAAGAAATGGAAAAATGGGTGTAAATATGGTATAATCAAACAAATAAGAAAAGAATAGGAAAGGGCAGGAGAAAATGAGGGATTTACAAGAAATTAGGCCAGAGATTGACCAGGTAGATAAAGAATTAGTGCGTTTATTCCAAGAACGTATGGACTTATGCAAAGAAGTTGCCGAGTTTAAAATAAATACAGGAAAAAAGGTTTTTGACCCAGAAAGAGAAGAGATAAAATTAAAAACAGTATGTGCATTAGCAGAATCTGAGTTTTATAAACAGTGTACAGGAGAATTATTTACACAATTAATGGCTATGAGCCGGAAACTCCAATATCAGATGCTTTTAGAAGGCGGCGCGGACATGCCACTAGGGTTTATTGAAGTAGAAGATATAAAAAGAGAAGATATTACTGTAGTGTACCAAGGAGTAGAAGGGGCATATAGCCATCAGGCAATGCGAGGCTATTTTGGGGAAAATATCCCTAATTTCCATGTTAAGACATTTCGGGAAGCTATGGAAGCAATACAAGATGGCAAGGCAGATTATGCAGTCCTTCCAATAGAAAATTCTTCGGCAGGGAGTGTAAATGATGTCTATGATTTATTAGTAGAATTTGAAAATTATATTGTGGCAGAGACATTTGTAAAAGTAGAACATGCACTCCTTGGGCTTTGTGGGACAAAATTAGAGGATATAAAAGTAGTACATTCTCATCCACAAGGGCTTATGCAGTGTTCTAGGTTTTTGGAGCAACATAAGGATTGGCAGAGCATTAGTGAATTAAATACGGCGGTTAGTGCCAAGAAGATTGTAGAATATGGGGATAAAAGCCATGCGGCGATTGCAAGTGAACTAGCAGGTAAGTTGTATGGGCTGGATTTGCTAGAAAAAGCCATAAATACAAGCCAAGATAATATTACAAGGTTTTTAATTATTAGTAAAGAAAAGATTTATACAAAAAAGGCAAAGAAAGTCAGTATTAGTTTTGAACTTCCCCATACCAGCGGGACACTTTATAATATGATTTCCCATTTGATTTTTAACCATTTGAATATGGTTAAAATTGAATCTAGGCCAATAGAAGGAAGGAATTGGGAATACCGGTTTATTATTGATGTAGAAGGCAGGTTAGGAGATGCAAATATGAAAAATGCACTTTTAGGGATACAAGAAGAGGCAAAATCTTTTAAAATACTAGGGAATTATTAGTTAGGGCAATAGAGTAAAGAATATATGGATTTGGAAAGCGGGGATAATATGTCAGAAATCAAACGGTTTGCAGCAATTGAAGTTGGTTCTTATGAAATAGAAATGAAGATTTATGAGATTTCCCAGAAATTTGGCATACGGGAAATTGATGATATCCGGTATGTAATGGAGCTTGGCAGGGATACTTATGCACATGGGAAGATAAGTTTTGATTTAACAGAAGAATTATGTGAAATATTAAACCGTTTCTATCATATTATAAAAGGTTATGAGGTATCAGATTATAGGGCAAATGCAACCAGTGCGGTAAGGGAGGCAAAAAATGCAAGGATTTTGCTTGACCGGATTAAGGTGCGCACAGGGTTTGATGTAAAAATATTAAGTAATTCTGAACAGCGTTTTTTATGTTATAAAGCAATTGCTTCCAGAGAAAATGATTTTAACCAAATTATTGGGAAGCCTACGGCAATTGTAGATGTGGGTTCAGGGAGTATCCAGTTGTCTTTATTTGATAAAGACGCATTAATTACTACACAGAATATGCGGCTTGGTGCGCTGCGTATCCGGGAAATGCTTCCTAGCGTGAGTATAGATAGTGCCCATATGGAGCTTTTAATTGAAGAATTGATTGATAATGATTTAGATACATTCCGCAAATTATTTTTACAGAAGAAAGAAATAGAAAATATTATAGCAGTTGGAGATTATGTTACATATTTTTCGAGTGTGGCAAGAAAGAAGTCAGGCAGGGATTATTTAACAAGGGATCAGTTTATGGAATTGTATAACACAATCCATGGGAATACCCCAGAACAATTAGCTAGGAAAATGAGTATCCCAGCAGAAAATGCGTCTTTAATTTTGCCATGTTTTATGGTCTATAAAAAATTAATTGAAACAACAGCAACCAGCCTAATCTGGATACCAGGCGTTACTCTATGTGATGGTATTGCAGCGGCTTATGCAGAAAAGCATGTAAAAGTATTATTTTCCCATGATTTTTCAAAGGATATTGTAATTGCGTCCAGGAATATAGCAAAACGTTATATGGGCAATATTGGGCATACAAAGTTATTGGAAGAATGTGCTTTAAAAATTTTTGATATTATGAAGAAGTACCATGGGCTTGGGAAACGGGAGAGGGTGTTGTTACAAATTGCAGCTATTTTACATGACTGTGGGAAATATGTAACCATGAACCAGCCTTCGGACGCCTCTTACCATATTATTATGTCTACGGAAATTATTGGGTTATCCCATTCGGAACGGGAAACCGTGGCAAATATTGTAAAATATAATACAAAGGAATTTGATTATTCGGCAAAGGCAGATAAAAGTATGACAAGCGGCATGTATATGACAGTGGCAAAGCTTACAGCGATCCTTCGGATTGCAAATGCCATGGATAGAAGCCATAAACAGAAATTCCATGATTTTAAAGTGTCATTAAAGGAAGATGAATTAGTAATTACGGCAGATACGATGGAAGATATTTCCTTAGAAAAAGCATTATTCCGGCAAAAGGCGGATTTCTTTGAGGAAATGTATGGGATAAGGCCTGTATTAAAGAGGAAAAAAGAAGATTAAGGAGGTTAAGGTATGGAAGGAATTGATTTTAGGAATCCTGAATTTTATGTGAACCGGGAATTAAGCTGGCTGGATTTTAATTACCGTATTTTAAGCGAAGCAAGAGATAAGCATATACCATTAATGGAACGGTTAAAATTCTTAAGTATTACGGCTTCTAATTTGGATGAATTTTTTATGGTCCGGGTAGCATCATTAAAAGATATGGTAAATGCAGGATATGATAAGGCAGATATTGCTGGGATGAAGCCAAAGGAGCAGCTTGCCGCCATAAATACAAAAACACACCAGCTTGTGGCGCAACAATATATAACATATAACCGTTCCTTGCTTCCACTATTGCGGAAAGAGAAATTAAGGTTAATAGGCAGGCATGAGGATTTAAGTGAGAAACAGGCAGGATATTTAGATCGGTATTTTATGGATCGGATTTATCCGGTGCTGACTCCTATGGCAGTAGATTCTTCTAGGCCATTTCCATTAATTCGGAATAAATCTTTGAATTTAGCGGCATTATTATTAAAAAAAGAAAAAAATGAATTAGAATTTGCTACAGTGCAAGTGCCATCTGTGCTTCCGAGGATTATTACTGTCCCGGAGGATGAAAAAGGAGAAACTACGATTATTCTTTTAGAGGAAATTATTGAGAGGAATATCCAGAAGCTGTTTTCTAATTATGAAGTAATCTGCTGCCATCCATATCGGATTATGAGGAATGCAGATTTAACCATTGATGAGGATGAGGCAGAAGATTTATTGAAAGAAATAGAAAAACAATTAAAAAAGAGACAATGGGGAGAAGCAATCCGCTTAGAAATAGAAGACAATATGGATAAGCGGTTATTAAAAATATTAAAAAAAGAGCTGAATATGAAGGAAGAGGATATTTACCATATTAATGGGCCGTTGGATTTGACCTTTTTAATGAAGGTGTATGGGCTTCCTGGATATGAACATTTAAAAACGCTAAGTTATACGCCGCAGCCAGTAAAAGAAATTAATATGGAAGAAGATATTTTTACCTCAATCCGCAGGGAAGATATTTTATTGTACCATCCTTATCAAACGTTTGATCCAGTAGTAGCTTTTGTAAGGCAGGCAGCAAAAGATAAAGATGTCCTTGCAATTAAGCAGACATTATACCGGGTAAGCGGGAATTCGCCGATTATTGCCTCTTTAGCAGAAGCAGCAGAAAATGGGAAACAAGTATCTGTGCTAGTAGAGTTAAAAGCAAGGTTTGATGAAGAAAATAATATTATATGGGCCAAGAAACTAGAAAAAGCAGGCTGCCATGTAATTTATGGGTTAGTGGGCTTAAAAACACATAGTAAGATTACATTAGTAGTACGGAAAGAAGAGGAAGGCATAAGGCGTTATGTCCACCTAGGCACAGGGAATTATAATGATGCAACTGCGAAACTCTATACAGACATGGGGCTTTTAACTTGTAACCCATTAATTGGGGAAGATGCAACGGCAGTTTTTAATATGCTGTCTGGTTATTCGGAACCAAAATCATGGAACAAACTAAGTTTAGCACCATTGTGGCTAAGGGATAAATTTATTAGTTTAATCGATAGGGAAATACAAAATGCAAAGGAAGGAAAGAACGCATATATTATTGCGAAAATGAATTCTTTGTGTGATTTAGAAATTATTGCAAAATTATATGAGGCATCTTATGAAGGGGTAAAGATAGAATTAATTGTAAGGGGGATTTGCTGCTTAAAAACAGGGCTCCCTAAGTTAAGTGAGCATATATCTGTCCGTTCTATTGTAGGGAATTTCCTAGAACATGCCCGGATTTTCTGTTTTGCAAATGGCGGCAGGGAGGAAATTTATATGGGCAGCGCGGATTGGATGCCAAGAAATTTAGATCGGCGCGTGGAAATTTTATTCCCAATAGAAGATGAGAATTTAAAAAAGAAAGTACGCCATGTATTAGAAGTACAACTTGCAGATACAGCAAAGGCACATATTTTACAAAGCGATGGCAGTTATGAAAAGGTAGGACGTAGGGGAAAGGTAATGCTAAATTCACAAGAACAGTTTTGTAAAGAAGCGATAGAAGAAGGGAAAAATATAAATAAAGAAATACCAAGCAGAGTATTCCAGCCAATGGAATAGTAGATAAGATGCACAACTACTTTTATATTTAGGAAGAATGTAAGAGAATCGTAATGACATGTTTTCCCGATTATGATAAAATACAAATATATGGCAATACTTACATATAGTGGGACATTGGAGGTAAATATGGCAGAGATAAATATTTTAGTAGTTGATGATGAAAAGGAGATTGCGGAGCTGGTAGAATTATATCTTGTCAGTGATGGGTACAAGGTGCATAAGGCATATTCGGCAGAAGAGGGGTTTGAATTATTAAAAACGAATCCTATTGATTTGGCATTATTGGATATTATGATGCCAGGGATGGATGGGCTGGAAATGTGCCGGAAAATCCGTGAATTTAATAATATTCCAATTATTATGTTAAGTGCAAAATCTACGGATTTGGATAAAATTATGGGATTAAGCACAGGGGCAGACGATTATGTAACAAAACCGTTTAACCCATTAGAGCTTACTGCAAGGGTAAAATCGCAGCTCCGCCGCTATACCCAGCTTAACCCAAATAATCAGGTTGAGAAAGAAGAAAATGAAATTTCCATCCATGGTTTGGAGATTAATAAGGAAAACCATAAGGTTGTAGTATATGGGGAAGAAATTAAATTAACCCCTATTGAATTTGACATTTTGTATTTATTGGCTTCGAATCCGGGAAAAGTATTTAGTACAGATGATATTTTTGAGAAAGTGTGGAATGAAAAGGTTTATGAGGCAAACAATACAGTAATGGTCCATATTAGAAGGCTGCGTGGCAAGATGAAGGAGGATACAAGGACAAATAAGATTATTACCACAGTCTGGGGAGTTGGTTATAAAATTGAAAAGTAAATATATTGATAGTCTTTATAAGCGGATTCTTATGTATGGGGCAGTAAGCTGTGTTATCACTTGTATTGTTGAGATATTTTTGGGAATGAATATGCCATTAGTCCTTCGGCTTTTAGGGCAGGAGGAATTAGGGGGCGGGCCGTTTATCCAAGAAAGCAGGAATGAGACATTTCAAGTTGCACTTATGGTAGTAGTAGGGATTGCAGCATTTTTAGTATCATTCCTGTTCTTAATGAATAATGTAGTCCGCTATGTAAAGGAAATAACAAAAGGAATCCGGCAGATTGCAGATGGTGATCTAGGGGCACAGATAGCGGTAAAGGGAAATGATGAACTTACTTATATTGCCATGAGCCTAAATGATATGACAGAAAAGATTGAAAGGCTGATGGATAGGGAACGTGAAGCAGAACGTACAAAAAATGAGTTAATTACCAGTGTAGCACATGATTTACGTACCCCATTGACATCGATCCTAGGTTATATGGAATATTTAACGATGGATCAGAAGCTTCCAGAGGCAACACAGGAGAAATATATCCATGTAGTATATATGAAAGCAAAACGTTTGCAAAAGCTAATAGAAGATTTATTTAGCTTTACAAAATTAAATTATGGGAAGATTGCCATGAAAATAGGGAAATTGGATATTGTAATGTTATTAAACCAGTTATTGGAGGATTTTTACCCTAGTTTTGAAGATAAGAATATTACATGTGAGTTTAGCTGTAAAGAAAGTGCGATATTAATTGATGCAGATGGAAATTTAATAGCAAGGCTTTTTGATAACCTAATTAATAATGCTATTAAATATGGTGCAGAGGGAAAGCTTATCCGAGTGGAAGCAGAAAAGGAAAATGATCAAGTAGTAGTCCGGGTAATTAATTACGGGTATGTGATACCAAAGGAAGATTTGGATAAAATATTTAATAAATTTTACCGTGTGGAGCAGTCACGTTCAGAGGATACTGGAGGGACTGGGCTAGGGCTTGCTATTGTAAAAAATGTGGTAGATATCCATAAAGGAAGGGTTTCAGTAAAAAGCAGCCTGGATGGGACTGTCTTTGAAGTGCATCTAAATATTTCGTTTAACCCAGATGAGGAAAAGCTGGAGTTAAACCCATAGTTGGAAATAGGAAGGATTGGTATAAAAGAAATGGGAAGAAAGGGAAAAAGTACAATTTTCTATATATCGTTTCTTCTTTTTGTGTGTATAGGCATTATTAATAAAATAGAAAAGCCGCAAGCAGCATCGGGCGAGGTAATGCTGCAGGCAGAATGTGGATATGATGGCTATGGGAAGTTCGGCAGGAATATCCCATTTTTTGCAGAGGTTATATCAACAAAGAGTTTTCAAGGGATTCTCCGTGTTATTGTCCCAGCAAATAAAGGAGAGGAAAATTATGCGTATGAATATCCTATCGCAGCAGAAGAGGGGAGTTCACTACAAATAAGGGGAGAAATCCCATTAGTTTCTAATTATACTTCTATTTCTTTTCAAGTCATTAGTGAAAAGAACCAAGTTTTAGCAGAGATGCAGGCAAAAGTAAAAATTAGCGGAAGAGAAGTAACAGAGTTATATGTTGGGGTATTAAGTGAAAATCCAGATGCTTCCCGTGCATTTTCTAAAGTCAATGTAGGAGAATATACAGACAGTAGTTTCCCATATGTAAAAACTAGGGCATTTGCATTAAAAAGGGAGGATATTGAGGATATTCATTATGGTCTGGATTGTTTGGACATTATTGTTGTAGATCGATGGGTAGCCTCTGCTTTAACTGAAAAACAAAAAGATACGCTTTATAATTGGGTTAGTGAAGGCGGGGCATTGGTAGTAGAAGTACGCAGTGGGCAGTATATGTTTCCAGAAAATATTTATCCCATAACAGAAGAAGTGGAAGCCAGGCCATATCTTTGGGTGCAGACACAAACAGTGAAAAAAGGAAAATGTGGTTATTTTAATTTGCGCGTAGAAGATATGGATTTAATGGAATTTGCAGTGGACAATAATGCAATCCCTGGCACAGTCATTAGTAAAGTATGTTCTGCAGAGTCTATTACAAAGATTATTGAACAGGATCATTATTATAATGGGGAATATACTTGGCAGTCAGTAAAAGAACTTTTGGATACAGCAATGGGAAGGAAATTGCCTAATATTTCTATTTATGTAGGGATTATCCTTATTTATTTAATACTGGCAGGCCCAGTTGTTTTTTATGTATTGAGAAAAAAGGATAAAGCAGGGCTAACTGGGATAGCAGTAAGTGTGCTTGCAGTAGGTTTTTCTGTAATTATCTACCTAGTAGGGACAACTACAAGGTTCCAGGAACCAATTATCCGGTATGCGTCTATTTGGACATTAGATGGAAGGCTGGTATCAGAAGAATCTTATTTAGATACAAAGGCCCCAAATAGCAGCCCATACCAGCTTAAAATTTCTTCTGATTATTCCATCGAGCCGGTATCATCTAGCAGCCATTTTTCTTATGAAACAGTAGATAAAGAAACGATATTGCGTGATTATAAGATAGAGATGTATTATGATAAAGAGGATACTACTCTTACAATGAGGAAGCCAATCCCTTTTGAATCACAATATTTCCGGTTGGAACGAGAATGGGAAGATAAAGAACTATTGGGGCTTCGGGCAGATTTAATGTATTTTAATGAGACATTAAGCGGCCGTGTTTATAACGATACGCAGAATTATCTAGAAAATGTTATTTTAGTGCTGCGGAATTGTATTTATATGTTGGATTATATGGAGCCTGGGAAAGTAGTGGATGTGAGTGAAGGGAAGAAAATTTATTTTTATCCTAGTACTTGTGAGGCAGCAGCAAGGGAAGTAACAGGGTTTGATTCTGTGGTATATGAAATGGATTCAGAAAATAAAGAATATGCGGTACTTTCTCAAAAAACAAGGCTGCTTACTTATTGTTTGGAACAATTAGATATAAATAATGGGGTAGGGGCAGTGCTGTTTGCTTTTTATACGCCAGAACAGTCAGATGGGTTCCAAAAGGATATTAAAATCCAAACATATGGGGCAACTATTTTAAGTAAAACAATTGGATTAGATACTTCTATGGGAGGATTAGTATATCAGAATTTGGCCCCTGACGAAATTGTGAATATAGATGATGACATTAGTTACAATAAAGTAACAGGCTCTACTTATAGTGCAAGTATCCGTTTACAATATGAGCTTGGGAGCATGGAGGAACTCCGGGCAATCCGTATTGCCACAGCGGAGGTATCGCCAGATAACCCAGATTATCAGGCTTTTTCTGGCGAAATGTATTTTTATAATCCTCTTACTTTAGCATATGAGCAAATTAATCTGGACAGGAAAAATTTCTGGATAACAGATATGGAAAAATATCTAACAGGAAGAGATGGCAGATATTCCTTAATTGTGCAGTACAGTTCAGATATTTTGGATGCAGAACAATATAAAGAGATTGTCCTGCCTATTGTATCAGTAATTAAGAAAAAATAGGTGATGTAGATGTTGAAAATAGAGAACCTGGTAAAGAATTATGGGAAATGCAGGGCATTAAACGGGCTTAGTATGGAAGTTAGAAAAGGGGAACTATTTGGGTTTATAGGGCCGAATGGTGCTGGGAAAACAACAACGATTAAGATTATGGCAGGGCTTCTTCGGGCAGATAGCGGGCATGTTTATTTAGATGGGAAGGATGCCTTAAAAGATGCAGATAAGTTAAAACAAAAAATTGGGTATGTGCCAGATAATTTTGGGGTATATGATAACCTAAAAGCAATAGAGTATATGGAATTTTATGCTTCTACGTATGGATTGGTTGGGAAAGAGGTACAAAAAAGATGTTATGAATTAATGGAACAAGTAGGGCTAGAAGGAAGGGGCGAGGTTTATGTAGATGAGTTGTCCAGGGGTATGCAACAAAGGCTTTGTTTGGCAAGGGCAATGATCCATAAACCAGATATACTTATTTTAGATGAACCTGCATCTGGGCTAGATCCTCGTTCCCGGTTTGAAATGAAAATGATTTTAAAGGAATTGTGCCGGAAAGGGGCAACTATATTAATAAGTTCCCATATTTTGTCAGAGTTGGCGGAAATGTGCAGCAGTATTGGCATTATAAAAAAAGGGGAGTTATTACAACAGGGAAGTATTGAAGAAATTGTTTCTGCTGTTAATATTTCAAACCCAATTTTATTACATGTATGTGATGAACAGAAAAAAACATTAGAATTTCTAAAAGAAAATCCACTTGTGCAAACACTTGCAATAGATGGGAAAGAATTTCAGTTTACCTTTACTGGTTCTGTAAAAGAGGAAGCAGAACTATTGCAGCAGATGATTCAACAAGGAATCCAAGTCCTTTCTTTTGGAAGGAAAAGGGATAACCTAGAAACTATTTTTATGCAGCTTACAAAGGAAAGGGAGGAAGGGTAATGTCAAATCCAGTATACCAGAAAGAAATGAAAATGAGTGTTCGGACCATACGCCTTGCTATGCTGATTATGGTATTTAATGGTATTTTAGCAGCCCTAAGCCTGCTTTCTATGTATGGTGCAGTAAACCGAAGCCGTTTTTTTGGAAGTGTCCAGTTTTCGAGCGTAATCCAGATATATTCTACAGTAGCTTATATTGAATTTGCAATGTTTATGCTTTTAGTCCCAGCAGTTACGGCAGGAAGTATTTCGGGTGAAAAAGAAAGAAGGACGCTGGATTTGCTTTTAACAAGCCGGATGACTTCCTTTTCTATTGTGCTTGGAAAATTAAAGGCTTCTTTAAACTTAGTAAGGATATTGGCAATATCAAGTTTGCCGGTTCTTTCTTTGGTATTTATCTTTGGAGGAATCCGTATCCGGGATTTAGTTGGGGTATTGTGTGCCTTATTAATATCTGGTTTTTTTGCCGGAAGCGTTGGAATTTTATTTTCTACAATTAGTAGAAAAACAACAACAGCAACGGTTTTGTCTTATGGAAGTTTAATAGCTTTGATTTTTGGCAGTTATGGCATATTAGGGTTTTTACAATATTTAGATAGTAATAATATTGGAAAGTTTACAAATGGGATTGGAAAGGGTATTTATATACTTTTGTTAAATCCTGCTGTTGCTTTTGCAGAATTGGTGTATAATCAGGTGAGTAGTGAAGGGTTTATAGAAAAAGTATGCAGTATGTATGCTCCAAGGGAGCAAGGGTTTTTCGTTGATAACTGGATATGGGTTAGTTTAGGGATACAGATACTGTTATCTATTTTATTGCTTTTTTTGTCTGCATGGATTTTAAACCCACTTCATTCTATAGTAATACGAAGGAGGGCTTGGCATGAATAAAATTGACTTACATGTACATTCAACAGAATCAGATGGTACATTTACACCATCTGAGTTAGTCTCTTATGCACTGGAAAAGGGGCTTTCTGCTATTGCATTAACAGATCATGATACTGTGAAAGGAATGGAAGCCGCAGAAAAGGCAGCAAAGGGTACATCACTTTTTTTAGTCCCAGGAGTAGAATTGTCTGTGGAATATCAACAAGGAGATATTCATATTTTAGGGCTTTTTATTGATTATAAGTCAAAATTATTGTTAGAATATTTGGAAAGATTTAAAAGGACAAGGGATACTAGGAATAAGAAAATGGCAGCCGCACTTTCAAATTGTGGAATGGAAATTTCAATAGAAGAGATGCAGGCAGAATATGCAGATGCTGTCCTTACTAGGGCACATTTTGCCAGAATGTTAATGAAAAAAGGGTATGTGGGCAGTTATAGGGAAGCTTTTGACCGATTTTTAGGCGATGGGAAACCATGTTATGTAGAAAGGGAGAAGATTACGCCAAAGGAAGCAATTGAGTTAATCCATCAGGCAAAAGGGCTTGCAATATTGGCGCATCCGCTTTTATACCATATGGGGGAGCAGGAACTTAAGAAATTAATTGTACAATGTAAAAGCGATGGATTAGACGGGCTAGAGGCTATTTATTCTATGAATAATGGGGCAGAAGAACGACAGATGAAAGAACTTGCGGCTGAGTTTGGGCTTGCTATTAGTGGTGGTTCAGACTTCCATGGTGCAACAAAACCACATATTGATTTAGGGGTAGGAAGAGGAAATCTGTTAATACCAGAAGAAGTACTTCTCAATTTAAAAAAATTGCTTTATAATGGTATCTGATAAGAGCTGTTACGATTCAGGTACAGTAATATATACATGGAGGGAAACATGGGAAAAAGAACAGATATTCACAAAGTACTAATTATTGGTTCAGGCCCGATTATTATTGGGCAGGCATGTGAGTTTGACTATTCAGGCACACAAGCATGTAAAGCACTTCGGAAGCTTGGGTATGAGATTGTGCTAGTAAATTCAAATCCAGCAACAATTATGACAGATCCAGGGATTGCGGATGTCACATATATTGAGCCATTAAATGTAAAACGTTTAGAGCAGATTATTGAGAAAGAGAGGCCAGACGCGATTTTACCGAATTTAGGGGGCCAATCTGGGTTAAACCTGTGTTCAGAACTTGCAAGCGCAGGTATTTTGGATAAATATGGGGTACAAGTAATTGGAGTACAAGTGGATGCCATTGAACGTGGGGAGGATAGGATTGAATTTAAAAATACAATGAATAGCCTTGGGATTGAGATGGCAAGAAGCGAGGTTGCATATTCGGTAGAAGATGCGCTAGCGATTGCAGAAAAACTTGGCTATCCAGTGGTACTCCGCCCTGCTTATACAATGGGTGGTGCCGGAGGCGGTTTAGTATATAATGTAGAAGAATTAAAAACAGTATGTGCGAGGGGGCTACAGGCAAGCTTAGTAGGGCAGGTGCTTGTGGAGGAATCTATTCTTGGCTGGGAAGAGTTAGAATTAGAAGTAGTCCGTGACGCAAAGAACCATATGATTACAGTATGTTTTATTGAAAATATTGATCCTCTTGGCGTGCATACAGGAGATTCTTTCTGTAGCGCACCAATGCTTACAATTTCAAAAGAGGTACAGGCAAGGCTGCAAGAACAGGCATACCGGATTGTAGAAGCGATTGAAGTGATTGGCGGCACAAATGTACAATTTGCTCATGACCCAGAGACAGATAGGATTGTAGTTATTGAGATTAACCCAAGGACCTCCCGTTCCTCTGCGCTGGCTTCAAAAGCAACAGGGTTCCCCATAGCCCTTGTATCTGCTATGTTGGCTTCAGGGCTGACATTAGATGAAATCCCATGTGGGAAATATGGTACATTAGATAAGTATGTGCCAGATGGAGATTATATTGTAATTAAGTTTGCCCGTTGGGCATTTGAGAAGTTTAAGGGAGTAGAAGATAAGCTTGGTACGCAGATGCGTGCTGTAGGCGAAGTGATGGCAATTGGAAAAACCTATAAAGAAGCGTTCCAAAAAGCAATCCGTAGCCTGGAAACAGGCCGTTATGGGCTTGGGTTTGCAAAAGATTTTGCAGGGAAATCAAAAGAAGAATTGTTAAAACTTTTGTATGTGCCTACCAGTGAACGCCAGTTTATTATGTATGAAGCCCTAAGGAAAGGCGCCACAGTGGAAGAGCTGTATCAAATGACAAAGATTAAGCATTATTTTATTGAGCAGATGAAAGAGCTTGTGGAAGAGGAAGAAGAGATACTTACTTATAAAGGGCAGGTTCCGCCGGCAGATATTTTGGAACAAGCAAAAAAAGATGGATTTTCAGATAAATATTTAAGCCAGCGTTTGGAAGTGCCAGAGAAGGATATAAGGGATGCTAGGATAAAAATAGGGGTAACAGAAGCATGGGAAGGAGTCCATGTAAGCGGGACAGAGAATAGTGCCTATTATTATTCTACCTATAATACAAAGGATAGTTCTGTAGTAAATACAGACAAGCCAAAGGTAATGATCCTAGGGGGAGGCCCTAACCGGATTGGGCAAGGGATTGAGTTTGATTATTGTAGTGTCCATGCGGCACTTGCTTTAAAGAAGCTAGGATTTGAGACGATTATTGTAAACTGTAACCCAGAAACAGTTTCTACCGATTATGATACTTCAGATAAATTGTATTTTGAGCCTTTAACTGTGGAGGATGTATTAAGTATATATAAAAAAGAACAGCCAGTAGGAATTATTGCGCAGTTTGGCGGGCAGACCCCACTGAATCTTTCCGCAGAATTAGAGCAAAATGGAGTAAAAATTTTAGGGACTTCACCTGCTATTATTGATTTGGCAGAGGATAGGGACCAATTCCGCGCTATTATGGAAAAATTAGGGATACCAATGCCAGAATCTGGAATGGCTGTTACGATTGAAGAGGCAATACAGATTGCCAATAGGATTGGTTATCCAGTAATGGTGCGCCCGTCTTATGTACTTGGCGGAAGGGGAATGGAAGTAGTAAATAATGAGGAAATGCTGAAAAGTTATATGGCGGCAGCAGTTGGCGTTACGCCAGATAGGCCAATTTTAATTGACCGTTTCCTCCGCCATGCAATGGAAGTAGAGGCAGATGCGATTAGCGATGGGACACATGCTTTTGTGCCAGCCGTTATGGAGCATATTGAATTAGCAGGAGTACATTCGGGTGATTCTGCATGTATTATTCCATCATTAAATATATCAGAAGAAAATTTAAGGACAATTAAAGAATATACTAGAAAAATTGCAGAGGAAATGCATGTACGCGGATTAATGAATATGCAGTATGCAATTGAAAATGGAAAAGTATATGTATTAGAGGCAAACCCAAGGGCATCCCGTACAGTCCCATTGGTTTCCAAAGTGTGCAATATTGAGATGGTCCCAATTGCAACAGATATTATTACTTCAGAATTAACAGGAAGGCCATCTCCTGTGCCAGGGTTAAAAGAAAAGCAGATCCCCCATTATGGTGTAAAGGAAGCAGTATTCCCATTTAATATGTTCCCGGAGGTAGACCCTATACTAGGCCCAGAAATGCGGTCTACAGGAGAAGTATTAGGGCTTGCGGATACATTTGGGGAAGCTTTTTATAAGGCACAAGAAGCGACACAGACTATTTTGCCATTGGAAGGGACAGTGCTTTTAAGTGTAAATAATGCAGATAAAGCAGAACTTGCAGAAGTTGCCAAAGATTTAACAGAGGCTGGGTTTAAGTTAATGGCAACAGGAAATACGTATGAAACCATTAAACATGCTGGTTTTGCAGTTACAAAGATTAATAAAATGTATGAAGGGCGCCCAAATATTTATGATGCAATTACAAACCGTGAGGTGCAACTTGTCATTAATACCCCTATAGGGAGTGATAGTGAGTATGATGATAGCTATGTGCGGAAGGCTGCTATTAAAACAAAGATTCCTTATATGACAACTATGGCGGCAGCAAAAGCAGCAGCAAAGGGGATTAAAGCAGTAAAGCATGATAAGAGTGTAGGTGTAAAGAGTTTGCAAGAGCTGCATGAAAAAATAAAATAGAGGAAAAGCAGAGTGGAGTGAGGCAAAAGTATGGAAGTATTTAATGTGATTAAGTGTGAGGCAGATAATTTAGTTCCAATATGGAAATTTCAAGGAGAAGATTTTAATACATTGTCACAGCTTGTCGTAAGCTCCTCTCAAGAAGCTGTTTTGTGTATTGAGAAAGAGGTGTTGGATGTGTTTAAAAATCCAGGAAATTATACCCTTCATACACAAAATATTCCACTATTAAGTAATTATGTCCATATTCCGCCCAATGAGACAGCATTATTCCACTGTGAGGTGTATTTTGTCAATAAAGAGGCCCCAATTGCTATTTTATGGGGAACAGGGGATATTTGCTATATGGATAAGGCAGTAGAGAACCATATATTTGTTATAGGTGCGTCTGGCAGTGTAAAAATTAAAATAGTAGATGCCAAGAAAATAGCAAGGAAGTTGTTAGTAACAGAAAAAAGCCTAGAGGAAGAAAGTATTTGTAAATATATAAAGCAAATAGTAATTAAAAATGTGAAAACACAACTTCCTGTTATTCTTCAAGAAAAGAATGTGCCTGTATTAGAACTAGATAAGGATTTGAATGGTATTTCGCTTTTATTAAAAGATAAAATGGCAGAGGAAATAGGAGAGTATGGGATTTTATTAGATGAGTTCCGGGTTAATACCATTCGCAAGCCAGAATCAGACCGGGTTTATCGGTCTTTAAAACATAAAAAAAAGGAATGCCTTTTAGTAAAACAAAGTGGGCCGGAAGGAATGAAAAAAGAAGAAGCCCTGCTATATAAGCCAGAAGAAGAGGAAGTGGCAGAATTTGAAATTAGGGTAAAAAAGTTAATGAAGGCAAAAGAAGCAGGGTTAATTACAGAAGAGCAGTTTGAGTTACATAAAAAAAAGCTGCTAGAAAGCATATAGGGGAACGCTATAAAGGCGATCCCCTCCTGCTTTTCATATATGTTTAGTCTTCCCCTTCTTCCGTATTTACAGTATATACTTGGCGTTTCCTTGCCATTTCATCGTTTGCTAAATATTCATCATACGTAGTAATTTTATCAATTAAGCCACCAGGGATAATTTCTATAATCCGGTTTGCGGTAGTCTGCACAAATTGGTGGTCATGGGATGTAAATAAAATAACACCAGGGAATTTAATTAACCCATTATTGAGTGCGGTAATAGATTCCATGTCTAAATGGTTTGTTGGTTCGTCAAAAAGTAGGATATTGGCACCAGAAATCATCATTTTAGACAATAAGCAACGTACTTTTTCCCCGCCGGACAATACATTTACCTTTTTTACGCCGTCATCGCCTGCAAATAGCATACGCCCAAGGAAACCACGTACATAAGTAACATCTTTTACAGGGGAATATTGGGTAAGCCAGTCAGAGATAATAAGGTCATTATTAAATTCTTGTGTGTTGTCTTTTGGGAAATATGCTTGCGAAGTAGTAACACCCCATTTATAACTTCCTTCGTCTGGTTCCATTTCACCCATTAAAATTTTAAAAAGTGTGGTTTTAGCAAGTTCGTTGCTCCCTACCAGTGCAATTTTATCTTCTCTTCCAACAATAAAAGAAATATGGTCAAGAACCTTGACGCCATCAATTGTTTTAGTAAGGTTTTCAACAGTAAGTACTTCGTTGCCAATTTCACGTTCTGGGCGGAAATCAATGTAAGGATATTTCCTGCTGGAAGGTTTAATTTCATCCAATTCAATTTTTTCAAGGGCGCGTTTTCTTGAGGTTGCTTGTTTGGATTTGGAAGCATTTGCGCTAAATCTTTGGATAAATTCTTGTAATTCTTTAATTTTTTCTTCTTTTTTCTTATTTGCCTCTTTCATCTGTTTGACTAGGAGCTGGCTGGATTCATACCAGAAGTCATAGTTCCCAGCATAAAGCTGGATTTTGGCATAATCAATATCGGCAATTTGAGTACAAATTTTATTTAAGAAATACCGATCGTGGGATACGACAATTACAGTATTATTAAAATTAATTAAAAATTCTTCCAGCCATGCAATGGCATCTAAATCTAAATGGTTGGTTGGCTCGTCTAATAATAAAATATCAGGGTTCCCAAATAAAGCTTGTGCAAGAAGGACTTTTACTTTTTCTGATCCGTTTAATTCAGACATTTGCTTATAGTGGAGTTCTGTGTCAATACCTAGCCCATTTAGTAACATAGCAGCATCTGCTTCTGCTTCCCAACCATTCAAATCTGCAAACTCGGCTTCTAAATCACTGGCGCGGATACCATCTTCTTCAGAAAAATCTTCTTTTGCATAGATAGCTTCTTTTTCTTTCATAATGTCATATAAACGTTTGTTCCCCATAATAACTGTATCTAATACAGCGTAAGAATCATATTTAAAATGATCTTGCTGTAAAAAAGATAACCGTTCTCCTGGGGTAATAATAATTTCCCCTTTTGTTGGTTCAAGCTGGCCAGAAAGAATCTTTAAAAAAGTGGATTTTCCTGCCCCATTTGCCCCAATCAGTCCATAGCAATTCCCTTGTGTAAATTTGATATTCACATCTTCAAATAATGCTTTTTTCCCAATCCGAAGAGTGACGTTATTTGCACTAATCATAATTTCCTCCATCTCCTGTTTTAACCTAAAATACAATCATTTCTATTGTACAGGAAATATTGTATTTTGCAAGGCTTTTTCGAGGCATTTTAGTAAAATAGATTGTAGAAATAAGAGAGTATGGTATAATGAAAACAATATAACAAAGAAACAGGCAGGCTGCATAAGAAAAAGGAGATATCTATGACTCAGGTGGAAGAACATTCTATTGATGCCACAACAGGTCTTTTGGATAGACAAATGATAAAGGCAAAAATAGAACAATTTTTATTAGGAGATTTTGGGACAGGGCAACATGCAATGCTAATTATGGACATTGATAATTTTAAAAGCTTAAATGAAACAATGGGAAGAGTTTTTGCAGATACCATAATCCAAGCTATTGCAGAAGGGATTCTTACTTGTATCCGAAAGGAAGATTTTGCAGGAAGAGTAGGAGGAGATGAATTCCTGATTTTTCTTAAAGAACGGACAAAAGAAGAAGTTATTGATGTGGCAATGCAGCTTAATCAGATGTTTTATGATATGTATACAGGAGATGAGAACTCTGTTAGGGTAACAGGAAGTACGGGAATTGCCTTATACCCAAAGGATGGGAAAAATTATGCGGAATTATTTTGTAAAGCAGATGAAGCAATGTATATTATGAAGCAAAGGGGAAGGAATTGGTATCATTTTTATAATAAGGCAGATGAAGAGGAATTTAACCCTTCTTTGCGGAAAGGGCGATACCAGTTTGACACCTATGCCCATTTTCCAGATGCTTATGGATATAATAGAGTTATAGCGACATTTGCTTTTGATGTGCTTACTTCTACTAAAAATTTGCCAAGTGGCATGAATGTTTTATTAGATAGAATTGGAAAAACATATTCTTTAGATAGAATACGGCTGATGTGGATTAATTATGAAAACCGTGCTTTTGAAGTAAAGTATATGTGGCAGGATAAAATTGTAGTTTTGCCAAAAGAACCATTGACCCATGGTCATTTTGCTTCTATGGAAGAGTTGTGCCAAGGGTTTGGGGATACAGGCGTTATTGAAGTAGCAGAAGTAAAAGAAGAAGAAATGATCCCAGATATGTACAATAGTTGCCTAGAGCTGAATATTACTGCTTTTATTTCATGCGGCGTCTATAATGAACAAAATGAATTGTGTGCTTATATTGGGTTTGAGTGTGCTTCTGGAAAGCGAGAATGGACAAAGGAAGAAAGGGACACCTTTTGTTGTGTAACGAAAATTATTACACATTTTTTATTAGTCCATGCGGATTATAAGCAGAGCAGCAAAGAGATAGAACGGCTTAGCAATTATGATAAAGTAACAGGGTTATATTTATATACGAATTTTAAGACAGAGGTATCCCGTGTAATGTCTATTGCACAGACAGGTAAGCTTGCAATTGTGAATTCGGATATTAGTAATTTTAAGTATATTAATGAAACCTATGGGCTTGAGGTAGGGGATAAAATTTTAAAAGCATTTGCAGAAAAGTGTATTATCCACAATCGTTTTTGCATTGCTGGCTGCCGGGTATATGCAGATAATTTTATTGCTTTGGTACGTACAGAGGGAAGGGATAGCTTAACAGAAAGTGTTGTTAAGTTAAATGAAGAATTTGAAAGGGAGCAAAGATTGTTTTACCCAAGCAGTGATTTTACCATACATACAGGGATTTGCATTATGGACAGGCAGGATATGGAGTTTGTCCAGATATTAGATGGAGCGAGCCTTGCCAAAAAAATGGTAAAAGAAAATAGGGGATTAAAATATGCGTTTTTTGATGATACCATGAAGGAAATGGTGCTCCGGGAAGGAAAGGTGCTTGCTGAAGTAAAGGCAGCGATTTTGGAACGGAAGCTGGTTCCGTTTTTACAGCCGAAATTCCGGTTGGATACCCGTGAAGTGGTTGGCGCAGAAGCATTAGTACGATGGAGGATTAATGAAAAAGAGTATTATTATCCAACGGATTTTATTCCCGTGTTAGAGAAGTCAGGGAATATTATTGACGTAGATTTTTGTATTTACCAACAAGTCCTGGAACAAATACATAAATGGTTGGATGAGGGTAGGAAAGTTGTCCCAATATCGGTTAATATTTCTAGGGTAGATTGTTTTTCGCAAGATGTAGAACAAGTTTTAATCCATATGGCAGACCAGTATGAAGTTCCCCACCATTTAATTGAAATAGAAATAACAGAGAGTGCATTTTTTGAAAATACAAAAATATTAATGGAAAAGCTGGAGTATTTAAGGGAGGCAGGGTTTGCAGTTAGTATTGATGATTTTGGATCTGGTTATTCGTCCCTTGGCGTAATTAGCGGGATGCCAATAGATATTATTAAATTGGATCAGTCATTTCTTAGGAGTGGCTTGGATTCCGAACGTTCCGCTTGCGTGATAGAGACAATGATTCATTTAGCGCAGCAAATGAAACTTGGGTTTATTTGTGAAGGAGTGGAAACAACAGAACAAGTAGAATTTCTATTAAAATGTGGGTGCCAGATGGGGCAAGGGTTTTTATTTGCAAAACCAATGCCAATGGAAGAGTTTGAAGAAAAATATTTATAAAAGGAAAATAAAAATGGAAGAGAAAAAGTTTTGGGAGTATGGGCCATTATCAATAAGTGAAAATAAGAAATATTTAAAAAATGGAGAAAAACCTTTTTTTTGGATGGGTGACACGGCATGGATGTTATTCCAGAAATGTAACTTAAAAGAGGCACAACTATATATGGAAAACCGCAAAGCAAAGGGATTTTCTGTAATCCAGGCAACAATAATCCATATGGCAGAAGGCAGCAAAACAGTGCGGGCAGATTATAGGACAGAAGCTTTTTGGGAGCATTGTGATGCAATTTTAGAGATGGCAAAAGAGTTGGGGCTTTATATAGGGTTGCTCCCAGCATGGGGAAGCTTAGTAAAAAATCAATATATTACAGAGGATAATATAGAAGAATATGCAGATTTTTTAGCAGGCCGGTATGGGACATACCCAAATGTAATCTGGATTTTGGGTGGAGATATCCGGGGAACCGATGGGCTTGGAGTTTATAATCGTTTTGGCAGGCGGTTAAAAGAAAAAACAACAAATCAATTAATTGGTTTCCATCCATTTGGAAGGACATCATCATCTTTTTGGTTTCATAAAGAACCATGGTTAGATTTTAATATGTTCCAATCTGGCCATAGGCGTTATGATCAAGTAACATTAGGGGAATGGGATGACAATAATGGAAAAGAAGGCTGGTTTGGAGAAGATAACTGGAAATATGTAAAAAGGGATTTGTCTTATTCTATAAAAAAGCCGACTGTAGATGGGGAGCCTTCTTATGAATGGATTCCACAAGGGTTACATAATCCAGAAGAACCATATTGGCAGGCATCTGATGTACGCCGTTATGCGTATTGGTCAGTATTTCAAGGGGCAATGGGGCATACATATGGGGATAATGCGGTAATGCAGTTTTATAATTCGTGGGAGGAGCCAGGCTCATATGGGGTAAAAGAACTTTGGACAGAAGCAATCCACCATGAGGGATCTTGCCAAATGAAGCATCTGGTTGATTTAATGGAGAGTGTGGATTTTCAAAATGGGGCCCCATTAGAACAATTATTAGAAGAACAAAAAGAGGGATACCACTATATAGCAGTATTTGCGGGAGAAACTTATATTTTTTGTTATTCTTATTTAGGGGAGACATTTACATTGAATTTAGAAGGGTATAAAGGAAAGAAGTTAATGGCGTCTTGGTATGATCCGGCATCGGGTGTATATAGCCCTTTTGGGAAGTTATTAGCAGGAAAAAATACATTTAGCCCTGTAAAAAAATATTCAAATGGAAATGACTGGGTCTTACGGATAGATATTATTTCATAAAATATAAAAAATGGAGGATATTATGTTAAGGATAAAGGCTGTTTATATGGATTACCAAGAAAGAGCAATGGGGACGAAAGGATGTCCTTTGTTTAGTTGGGTATTAGAGAGTGATAAAAAGAACGTAACACAGAAAGCATATTATTTGGTGATTAAAGAAGGGGGCCAAGAAATATATAATAGTGGCTGGGTAGAAACTGCCCAGTCAGCCCATATAAAGCCAGATGTAGTGTTGAAATCTTTAACAAAATATACTGTCTTGGTACAAGTAAAGGATAAGGAAGAAGAAAGCCCACTTTCAGATCCTGTATTTTTTATAACAGGCATATTAAAGAAAGAAGAATGGCAGGCAAAGTTTATTTCAGCAGAAATAATAGAGGATAAAGATAATTCAAAAGGGACATATGTCAGGAAAAATTTTCAGGCAGATGGGGAAATCGAGAGTGCTTATGTATGCACTACGGCGTTAGGGCTCTATTATTTTTATATAAATGGGAACAAGGTAGGGGAAGATGAACTGGCACCCGGCTGGACTTCTTATAAGAAACATTTGTGCTATCAGACATACGAGGTAACAGATTATGTAAAAAAAGGGAATAATGTGTTTAGCGCTATGATAGGGGCAGGCTGGTATAAGGGAAAAATGGGCTTCCTGTTATTAAGGAATAATTATGGGGAAAGAACTGCCTTTTTTATGCAGATGGTAATCCAATATAAAGATGGCAGGAAAGAGGTTGTAGTAACAGATGAAAGTTGGGAAGGCACAGATGGCCCTATTTTATTTTCAGAAATCTATGATGGGGAAATTTATGATGCTAGAAAAGAAATAAAAGATTTTAGCGTTATTGGAAAAGAAAAGTGGGAACCTGTCTCAAAAGAGGAATTCCCTCTTGAAGCATTAACGCCACAGGCAGGCAGCAGGGTAAAGAAAATGCAGGAAATTCCTGTAAAACAGGTATTTGTAACACCACAAGGGGATACAGTGCTGGATTTTGGGCAGAACTTGACTGGCTGGGTAGAGGTAAGAGTTAAGGCAGAAGAAGGGAAAGAAATTGAATTGCAATGTTTTGAAACATTAGATGCAGACGGGAATGTTTATATTGATAATTTACGTACAGCAAAACAGACAATAAAATATATTTCGAATGGAGAAGAAAGGGTATATCATCCACATTTTACATTCCAAGGGTTCCAATATGTGAAAGTCTGCAAATGGCATACAGAAATAGAAAAGCTGTTGCCAGAGGATTTCCATGCTTGTGTACTTTATTCAGAAATGGAGCAAACAGGGACATTTTCTTGTTCTAATCCATTAGTAAACCAGCTCCAGCACAATATATTATGGGGGCTTAAGGGAAATTTTGTAGATATTCCAACTGATTGCCCACAAAGGGATGAACGTATGGGCTGGACAGGGGATGCACAGATTTTTTGCCGTACGGCATGTTATCTAATGAATACAGATGTGTTTTTTACAAAATGGTTAATGGATTTAACATTCGATCAAACAGAAGAAGGCGGCGTGCCACATGTAGTGCCAGACATTGTAAGTGATAAAAAGCAGGAAGACTGGCTGATCTCACAGGGGACACATTCAGCTGCTGCTTGGGCAGATGCTGCTGTTATTAATCCATGGACTTTATATTTGGTATATGGTGATATAGAAATATTAAAGAAACAGTATGAAAGCATGAGAAAGTGGATTTTGTTTATGAAACAACATTCAAAAGAGTATATTTGGGATTATAAAAGGCAGTTTGGGGATTGGCTGGCATTAGACGCAGAAGAAGGCAGTTATTTTGGGGCAACCCCTAATGAATTTGTCTGTATGGCGTATTATGCGTATTCAACAGGGTTATTTGCTAAAACGGCAAAAATATTGGGAAGGGAAGAAGATGAAAGGGAATTTTCTCAATTATACCAAGGAATTGTAGAAAAATTCCAAAAAACATATTTTATGGAAGATGGCAGAATGTCAGTGCAGACACAGACAGCCCATGTTGTGGCATTGTATTTTCATTTGGTGCCAGAGCAGTTTGTAGGGCAGACAGCAAAGCGCCTTACAGAACTTTTATTAGAACGGGATGGGCATTTATCAACAGGGTTTGTAGGCACGCCATATATCTGCCATGCGTTAAGTGAGAATGGCTATGGAAAAGAGGCATACCAGTTGCTTTTAAAAGAAGATTTTCCTTCTTGGCTGTATCAGGTGAAAATGGGTGCAACAACGATTTGGGAGCATTGGGATGGCAAGAAAGCAGATGGGACGATGTGGAGTAAAGATATGAATTCTTTTAACCATTATGCTTATGGTGCAGTAGGGGATTGGCTATATAGGGGAGTTTTAGGGATTGATACAGATGAAATGGAGCCAGGGTACCAGAAGAGCATGATAAAACCGCAGACAAATAGTGCCTTTACCTTTGCAAAAGGAAGTTTCCAAAGTATTTATGGAAAAATAGCAGTGGATTGGAAGAGGGAAGGAAATAAGGTTACGCTTTTATTTGAGGTACCAGTAAATACAAAAGCAACCATATTGTTGGAACAAGGGGCATATAACGTACAGGCAGAAGAGCTATTATTTAAAGAGGAGAAAGGAATGTATAAGGCAGAATGTGGATCTGGTAAATGGGCAGTGGAATATCAGAAAGATAGTTAAAAGATTGGGAGAAGTTTATGATAGAAATAGAAGGAAAATATAATAAAGCAAAAATATTTACAGATGTGGTAGAAGAAGCGTCACTTGCCCAAGTAAAACTTTTGTTAGACCAGGAGTTTGTAAGTGGGAGCAAAATAAGGTTAATGCCTGATATTCATGCAGGGGCAGGCTGCACGGTGGGGACCACCATCACAATAACAGACAAAGTTGTGCCTAATATGGTTGGCGTGGATATTGGCTGTGGAATGGAAACCGTGCAAATTAAAGAAAAGCATTTAGAGCTGCAAAAGTTAGATAAGCTGATTTATGCGAAGATCCCATCTGGTTTTGCAGTACGGGAAAAAACACATAAATATATAGATAATTTGAATCTAGAAGAGTTATATTGTTATCGTTATATTATGGCGGATAAAGCAGAAAAAAGCTTGGGGACATTAGGCGGTGGGAATCATTTTATTGAAGTAGATAAAGATGAAGAAGGTGCTATTTATATTATTATCCATTCTGGAAGCCGCCACTTGGGGTTTGAGGTAGCAAGATATTACCAAGAAGAAGGATATAAGAATTTATCCGGGGAAGAAAGAACCACCATCTCAAAAGGGATGGCATATGTTTCAGGAGAAGTATTTAAACAATATATCCATGATATGAAAATTGTACAAGAGTATGCTGTATGGAACCGCCAGGCTATGATGAATGAGATTATAAAAGGCATGAAGCTGCATATAGTAGAACAATTTACAACAGTGCATAATTATATTGATACAGAAGAGATGGTTCTGCGGAAGGGGGCAGTCTCTGCTAAAAAAGGAGAAAAACTGTTAATTCCAATGAATATGCGGGATGGTGCCTTGCTTTGTACAGGAAAAGGGAATGAGGACTGGAACCAGTCGGCCCCGCACGGGGCAGGCAGGTTAATGAACCGTGCTACTGCAAAAGAGTCATTTACTGTTTCTGAATTTAAGAAACAGATGAAAGGCATTTATACAACTTCGGTAAACCAAGATACCTTAGATGAGTGTCCAATGGCCTATAAAGGGATGGATGATATTATAGGCTGTATTACAGATACAGTAGAAATTAATAAAAGAATGAAACCAATTTATAATTTTAAAGCGAGTGGGGATTAAGGCTAAAAATGGAGATAAAGTATTATGATATAGGGTTAAATTTGTTTTGTAAACAGTATCCAGATCCAGGGAAAATTATTGAAGATGCAGAAAAAGAAGGCGTCTGTTGTATTCTAACAGGGACAGATACAAAGGAAAATAAAAAGATTAATAGTTTTGTAAAGGAACATAATGTATTTGGGACGGCTGGAATCCATCCACATAATGCAGATAATGCAAGAAAAGAGGATTTTGATTTTATAGAAAAGATTGCTGCAGAAAATAAGAGAATTGTAGCAATTGGGGAATGTGGGCTGGATTTTGATCGGATGTTTTCAACGAAAGAAAACCAGATAAGATGTTTGGAAAAGCAGATTGTACTTGCTAAAAAGCTTGGTATGCCATTATTCCTCCATGAGAGAAATGCTTCTACAGAGTTTATCCGTAGGTTTAAGAACCATTTAGATATTTGCAAAAAATCAGTAGTCCATTGTTTTACAGGCGGGAAAGAAGTTTTAGAAAAATATCTTTCTATGGGTTTTTTTATTGGGATAACAGGCTGGATTTGTGATGATCGCCGTGCGAAGGAATTGCGGGAGGCGGTTTCCATTATTCCTTTGGATAAGATTTTAATAGAAACAGATGCGCCATATTTAACGCCAAAGAATATACAAGGGCTTAATAGGACTAACGTACCGCAAAATATTAAATATGTGGTTAGGGAATTAGCGAAGTATAAAAAAGTTCCAGAAGAAGAATTAATAGAATATGCTAAGAAAAATACGGAACAGTTATTTCAGATAGAAGCAAAGTAAATGATAGGCAGCTCACCAAAAAATAGTAATGGTAAGCTGCCATTTAACTTTATTAGAAAAGTCCTACTCTTTGGTTTTTTGGTAAGTAAATTAAATTTTTTCTCCATGCGTATCCAGTATTTTTTTTAAGTCTTGAATTTCTTCCTTTGTAATTTTTTGATCCCTATAAAAAGAGATTAAAAATTGGGAAGCAGAACCACGGTTCCAAAAATGTACAAATTCATAGGCCTGTTGTGCAATATAATTTTCTTCTGGAATTAAAATTTCATATAAAATCCGGTGCCCTTCCCTTCGGGGAGAAATAAAACCTTTTTGGACTAATTTTATAAGAAAAGTAGATACAGTCTGGTATTTCCAGTCTTTATGGAATCGTTCATTGCACATTATAAAAATATCACCTAATGATATTTCTTCATTTGCATCCCAGATACATTTCATAACAATGGATTCTGATGCTGTTAATGATGTAATTTTTTCCATTAGAGCCTCCTTGCATTTTTTTTATTACATATATCGTTAGAATTAGTATAAAACTATATCACACTAATTTCTTAAGATATAATTAATTATAACATAAATGAGAAGGAAAAACAAGAATTTATTGCGTTATATTTACTCATCTTTTACAAAGAGGATGAGTAAAATTAGAAAAAAATAAAGATGATATTTAAAAAATACCATCTTTTCTCTTTAGAATAAAACAGCTCGTAGGGGAATCGAACCCCTGTTTTCGCCGTGAGAGGGCGACGTCTTAACCGCTTGACCAACGAGCCACAACTGACGCTCCTTTATAATACACTATTATGTTTAATTTGGCAAGTACTTTTTTGAAATTTTTGTAAAATAATATTTAATACTCTTATCTGGAAATAAGTTGAATAAGATGTTAAATTCTAGTATAATAAATAAGAATAGCGTAGATGCAAGGAAAAATAAGGAAAGGCTGGAAACATGCAGGAAGGGAGTAAATAGGCATGGGGATTCGAAAAGAGGATTTTGGCATAACAAAACAAGGCTTTCAAGCAAGCCTTTATATATTGGAAAACCAGAATGGGGTAAAGGTAAAAGTTTCCGATTTTGGGGCAGTGATTGTTGCAATAGAGACAAAGGACAAGTTAGGAGTGGCATCAGATATTGTGCTAGGTTATCCAAATGTGGCAGGATATGAGAAAAATATTCCTAATTTTGGGGCATGTATTGGCAGGCATGCAAACCGGATTGGAAATGCCGAGTTTACTTTAAACGGGATAATCTACCAATTAGAGAAAAATGACGGAAAAAACCATCTTCATGGAGGGACGAATGGGTATCACAGGCGCCCATGGGCAGCAGAAGAAATGGACAGCCCGCTTGGGGATGCAGTTAGTTTTTCTTTATATAGCCCAGACGGGGACCAAGGGTATCCTGGAAACCTCGATATTACAGTTACATATACATTGACAGAGGATAATTCTTTGATTCTTTCCTATAGAGCTGTATGTGATAAAGATACTATTCTTAATATAACCAATCATTCTTATTTTAATCTTTCAGGCCATGGGTCCGGCGATATCCTGAAACAAAAGGTATGGATTGATGCAGATTATTATACAGATGCAGATAAAGATTCTATCCCAACAGGGGAAATCCTGCCAGTAGAAGGGACCCCTATGGATTTTCGGCAAAGAAAACCAATTGGGCAAGATATTGATAGTACATATCAAGCAATTGTATATGGGCAAGGCTATGATCATAACTGGGTGCTTAAGACACAAGGAGAATCAAAATTGGTGGCATGTATGGAGGATGTGGATTCTGGGCGTGGGCTTGAGGTTTATACTGATTTGCCAGGGCTTCAATTTTATACATCTAATTTTTTGGATGGTACAGAAGTAGGAAAGGAAGGGGCAATATATGGAAGAAGGAGTGGGGCATGTTTTGAAAGCCAGTATTTCCCAGATAGTATCCATTATAAGAATTTTCCAAGCCCTATCCTTAAGGCAGGGGAGGAATTTGACAGCCAGACAGTATTTCATTTTTATATAGTGGAGTAAAAGAAATGAAGGAAAAAAATTTTTATGCAATGCTTTCCCGTATGAGGTATATTAACCGATGGGGATTAATGAGGAATACATTAATAGAAAATATTAGTGAGCATAGTTTAGATGTAGCCATTTTAGCACATGCGCTGGCAGTAATCCGTAATGTTTGTTTCCAAGGAGGCATTAATGCAGAAAGGGTGGCTGTTTTGGCGTTGTTCCATGATTGTACGGAAATTATTACAGGGGATATGCCAACACCAGTAAAATATTATGCGCCAGAAATAAGGGAAGCCTATCATGAGGTGGAAACAGCAGCAAAAAATAGTTTGTTAAAGGGGCTTCCAGCTTTATTCCAAGAGATATATGAACCTCTTTTGTTAGAGACAGAAGAAGAAAAGGAACTTTGGAGGCTAGTAAAAGCGGCAGATAAACTGTCTGCACTGATAAAGTGCATGGAAGAGCGTAAAATGGGAAATGATGATTTTAGGCAGGCTGAGGAGGCTACATTAATGGCAATAAAGGAAATGGGGATTCCAGAAGTGGATTATTTTATAGAAGAATTCTTGCCAGCTTATTTTTTGACTTTGGATGAACAGACATAATAAGGGGAAAATAGATATGATAGAAAAAGAAATAAAACGAGAGCTGACAGAAAAGATTGCGGATCAGTCCTTTAACGCGTGTATTTGTTTAAAAATACAGCAAAATGGGGATTATTTGCCTGTTTATATTAACCGGGCATTTGAAAGGATGTTTGCTGTTTCACAGGAAGAGTTATGTTCTATGCCAATACAAGAAGCATTAAAACTAAAATATGGGCAGCAAGGAATAGAAGGGTTTTATGAATTATTACATACACTGAAAGTTGCTGGTGAGCCACGGATGGAAGTGTATTATGATAGCCAAAGGGAGATGTATTTCCGGGTGATTGGGTTTGTCCCTATAAATGGCTATATTTGCCTGATTCTTATGGATATAACTGTATTTGAACGTTCTAGGGAAAAAGTAGAAAGAATGTACGAAGAACTTTCTTCTTCTGAGGAAGAGCTCCGTTATCAGGTAGATTTATTAAATGTTACACAAAATAGCCTAGAAGAAACAAAACGGGTTTATAAATTAGTTTCTGAAAATGCAACAGATGGGTTTGTCTATTATAATTTCCAGACAGGGGCTGTATTCGCTTCTAATAAATGGTATAGTATTTTTCCCGTATCAGAAGATAATGTAGGGAAAATGGAAGTAGTGGTGTCTTATTTAGATGAAGAATATAGGGAAGCCTATGAGGAACAGTGGAAAAATGCAATAAAGAAAAAGAAGGAATCAGAAAAGTTTTTATACCAGATGAAAGAGGATGCAGCATGGATTTCCCAAGTTAGCTGGTTTTGGTATGATGGGGATGGGGCTGCTAAGGAAGTAGTATCTTTTTATCAGGATATTACATATGAGATGCTGCAAAGAAGAGAGTTAGAGAAACTTGCTTATTATGATAGTTTTACAGAGGTTCATAACCGGAACTTTTTTACTAATTGGCTGCATGAACAGATTGTGGAAGCTGGAAAAGATATTAGTATGATGCAGATGCTATATATTGATATTGATCATTTTAAATGGGTAAATGACAGGCTTGGAATTCAAATTGCAGATGAGCTGTTATTGAAATTTGCAGCGATAGTGCAAAGTTATGAGTCAGAAACAACAAAAGTAGCCCGTTTTAGCAATGATGAGTTTGTAATGGGGATAAAACAGGCATATGCAAATGATTCGGCAAAAGAAATTGCAAGAGAAATCCGGGAAAAGCTAAAAACGCCAATTTTATTAAGTAATGGAATGAAATATTATGTTACAGTAAGTATTGGCATAGCAGAATGTGATAATGAGATTCGTAGCGCGGCAGATTTAATCCGAGCATCAGACCTTGCTATGATAGAGTCTAAAAAGTCAGGCAGGAATATGATTACTTATTATGAGCCTTATATGGGGACAGGGTTTGTAGGGGAAGCGGATTTAGAACAGAAATTACAGTCTGTTGTGGAAAAAGACGGGTTTTATTTGCTGTATCAGCCACAATATGAGGCAAAAACAGAGAAATTACGTGGCGTGGAGGCATTAATCCGCTGGCATGATATGGAACTCGGGAATATTAGCCCCGCTTTATTTATCCCTATTGCAGAAGAAAATGGGACAATTAATAAGATTGGGGATTTTGTAATCCGGGAGTCTTTAAAAGCCCTTCATAAATGGACACAAGAATATGCATATGAAGGGATGATGTCAATTAATATTTCGGCAATCCAGTTTAAAGATGGAAGGTTTTTGGATACACTTCAATATTATACAGGATTATATGGGTTAAACGCACATAAAATTGAAATCGAGCTAACAGAAAGTGTATTTATTGAAGATTTAGATGAAACGGTGAAGTTAATTAATAAAATCCGGGAATTTGGATACCGGATTTCATTAGATGATTTTGGGACAGGTTATTCTTCTTTATCTTATCTTCGTATTGTGCCAATTGACACATTAAAAATAGACCGTTCTTTTATAACAGAGCTTTCTAGGGAGAAAAATACAACAATTATTACTACTAGTATTATTGAGATGGCAGAGAAGTTAGGGCTAGAAGTAATTGCAGAGGGCGTGGAAGAACAAGAACAGTTAGAATGCTTACGGGAAAACCAATGTGGCATTATCCAAGGGTATTTGCTTGGGCGGCCTTTAAGGCAGGAGGCAATAGAGGCACTTTTGCGTTCATAAAATTCTGTTTTACAAATAGGTTATCTGTGGTATGATAGGTATAAATGTTCAGGAGGAGAAATAGATGGATAATGTCACAGAAAAAGAAGTAGTTTCTAAAAATTTTATTGAGCAGATTATTGAAAAGGACTTAGAAGAAGGATATTGCAGCCAAGTAAAGACTAGGTTTCCACCAGAACCAAATGGATATCTCCATATTGGCCATGCAAAGTCGATTCTTTTAAATTATGGTTTGGCAAAGAAATATCAGGGGCAGTTTAACCTGCGGTTTGATGATACAAACCCTACAAAAGAAAAAACAGAGTTTGTGGAGTCCATTATGGAAGATATAAAATGGCTTGGTGCAGACTGGGAAGACAGGCTTTTTTTTGCTTCTGATTATTTTGAGGAAATGTATGAGGCAGCAGTTAAATTAATTAAAAAAGGAAAAGCATTTGTCTGTGATTTAAGTGCTGAGGAAATTAGGGAGTATAGAGGGACTTTAACAGAACCAGGGAAGAATAGCCCCTATAGGGATAGAAGTGTAGAAGAAAACTTACAATTATTTGAAAATATGAAAAATGGGGCATACCAGGATGGAGAGAAAGTATTAAGGGCAAAAATAGATATGTCTTCCCCTAATATTAATATGAGGGATCCTGTTATTTACCGAGTAGCCCATATGTTCCACCATAATACAAAAGATACATGGTGTATTTACCCAATGTATGATTTTGCCCATCCAATTGAAGATGCAATAGAACATATTACACATTCGATCTGTACATTGGAATTTGAGGATCATAGGCCGCTTTATGACTGGGTAGTAAGAGAATTGGGGTATCCAAACCCACCAAAACAGATTGAGTTTGCCAAATTATTCCTTACAAATGTGGTAACAGGGAAACGTTATATTAAGAAATTAGTAGAAGATGGGATTGTAGATGGCTGGGATGATCCACGGTTAGTATCTATTTCTGCATTAAGGAGAAGAGGGTTTACCAAGGAGGCCATACAAAACTTTGTAGAACTGGTAGGCGTGTCTAAAGCGAATAGTTCTGTAGATTATGCTATGCTAGAATACTGCATTAGGGAGGATTTAAAGTTAAAGGCACCACGCATGATGGCAGTATTAGACCCCATTAAGTTAGTAATAGATAATTATCCAGAAAACCAATCAGAATTGGTAGAGGCAGCTAATAACCAAGAGAATGAAGAAATGGGCCGCCGTATGGTGCCGTTTGGCAGGGAATTATATATTGAAAGGGAAGATTTTATGGAAGAACCGCCTAAAAAATATTTCCGTTTATTCCCAGGGAATGAAGTACGGCTTATGCACGCTTATTTTGTTACTTGTACAGGCTGTGAGAAAGATGAAAATGGAAATGTAACGGTAGTACATTGTACGTATGATCCAGAGACAAAATGTGGCAGCGGGTTTACTGGACGGAAGGTAAAGGGGACGATCCACTGGGTACCTGCTTTAAAGGCGGTAGAGGCAGAAGTGCGCCTGTATGAAAATATTGTGGATGAGGAAAAAGGAAAATTAAATGAAGATGGCGCCTTAAACCTAAATCCAAATTCCTTAACCGTTTTAAAGAAATGTTATTTAGAGCCAGCTTTGGCTAAGGCAGAAAAATTAGATAAATTCCAATTTGTTAGAAATGGATATTTTTGCGTAGATTCCAAAGATTCAATGGAAGGAAGGTTGGTGTTTAACCGTATTGTTTCTTTAAAGAGTTCCTTTAAACTGTAAAATGAGGTATATATGGGAAAAATATTTACTGAGTTAAAGCCGATGGGGCTATCAGGCCTGGATGAGGACGATAAGACATTGTTTGATAATGGGAGGACATCACATTTAAATATGGTTAGTGAATCAGAAAAGAAAGAACAAGAGAAACAAGCAGGAAAAGAATTTGAAAAGGACAGCCTTTTTGATAAAAAGTATGAATGTCCTATTTGTGATTATAAGTTTACGCAAAGGACAGTACGTACAGGAAGGACAAGGCTGCTTTCTACGGACACAGACTTACGGCATAAATTCAGATACTTTGACCCAATAAAATATGATATAATTGCTTGCCCAAAATGCGGCTATGCGGCTTTGGGGCAGAAGAGTTTTATAGGGATTTCTTCTTTGCAAAGAAAATTTTTAAAGGAGGAAGTACAAGCAAATTTTAAGGGCCTCCCGCCAATGGGGGAAATTTATACTTATGATGATGCTATTTTACTATATAAGCTTGCATTGTATAGTTCAGTGGTAAAAAAAAGCAGAGTAAGTGAAAGGGCATATATTTGTTTAAAAATAGCATGGCTGTTCCGTGGAAAACGAGAGGATATGAATCCTTTAGAAGAAGGCTTTGAAGGAAAACAAGCAAATTGTTTACAAGAAGAAAATGATTATTTAGCAAAAGCGTATAGCGGCTTTGATGCCGCTGTGCAATCAGAAATGTTCCCAATTTGTGGAATGGATGAGATGACGTTTAATTATTTATATGCCGATCTTTCTAGAAGGCTTGGTAATATTGATATGGCGAAGAAAATGATAGGGACTATATTAGTATCAAAAACAGCCACGTCTACTTTAAAAGATAGGGCAAGGACGTTAAAGGAATTGTTGATGGAGGGAAGTAAAGAAGGAGGAAAGGATGAATGATCTAATTATTCCTCTAAATATAAATTCAAAAGAACCATTGTATGAACAGATTTATCAGTATATTAAAGAAGAAATTAAAAATGGAAGCCTGCCTTTTCATGGCAGGCTTCCTTCTACTAGGGCACTGGCAAAGCATATGCAGGTAAGCAGGAGCACGATAGATATGGCATATGCGCAGCTTACTGCAGAAGGGTATTTAGAGGCAGTCCCATATAAGGGATATTTTGTGGCACAGATAGATGAATTATTTCTTTCTAAGAAACAACAAGGAAAAATAGAAAAAAAACCAGAAACAGAACAAGAAGCCTGCCTTTATGATTTTTCTCCAAGGGGAATTGATTTACAGAGTTTTCCTTATAATATTTGGAGGAAATTAACGAAAAATACTTTAATTGATAATAATAAGGAGTTATTTGAATTGGGGGATCCTAGGGGAGATAATACCTTAAGGGAGATTATCTGCCAGTATTTGCATCAGGCAAGGGGTGTAAATTGTTCTCCAGAACAAATTATTATTGGGGCAGGGAATGAATATTTATTAATGCGCTTAAGCCAGCTTTTGCCAAATAGCTGCCAAATTGCAATGGAAAACCCGACATATCGGCAAGCGTACCGTATTTTAAAGGGATTAGGACATAAAATTGTGCCTATTTCTATGGATGAATATGGGATGGATATAAATCAGCTAAAAAAAAGTAACGCTTTGGTTAGTTATGTGATGCCATCCCACCAGTTCCCACTTGGCATTGTAATGCCTATTAAAAGGCGGATGGAGTTATTGGCTTGGGCTGAAGAAGAGGAACGATATATTATTGAAGACGACTATGACAGCGAGTTCCGTTATAGGGGCAAGCCAATCCCATCTTTGCAGGGGGTAGATACAAAGGATAGGGTTATTTATATTGGCACCTTTTCAAAATCAATTGCCCCTGCTATCCGTTTAAGTTATATGGTATTGCCCAATTCCCTTTTAAAACAATATAAGCAATTTAATTATTATTCATCAACAGTATCAAGGATTGATCAAAATATTATGGAATCTTTTATCCGTGATGGCCATTTTGAACGGCATTTAAATCGGATGCGTGCGATTTATAAAGCGAAACATGACACAATATTAGGAGAATTAAAGGAATGGAAGAAATTTTCTATTTCAGGGGAAAATGCAGGGTTACATTTATTATTACAGGAAAAAGGGGGAAGAAGTGAAAGAGAATTAGTAGAGTTAGCAAAAAAGAAAGAAGTTAGGGTATATGGATTGTCAGAGTATTATATTACAAATGTAGAGAAAGAACATAAAACAATAATATTAGGATATGCCAATATGGCAGAAGAAGAAATTAAAGAGGGTGTAAGGCGGCTTAAGGAGGCGTGGAAATGAAAGAAGAATTATATACCATACCTGTGAATGATGCGTTCCAGACGGAATGTGAGTGCCCAATTTGTGCTATGAAAGATGTACTAGAACAAAATGCAGTAGAGTACACAATGGGGCCAAGTTATATGGAAGATGATGTACGGATGGAAACAGATCGGCTGGGTTTTTGCCAAAAGCATATGAGGCAGGTTGCAGGGCAAAATAATAAACTGGGACTTGCATTGGTGGTGAAAACCCATATGGATAAAGTAATTAAAGATGTAGAGAAATTAAGTAAAAAAAGAGAGAAGCCAAAGGGGATTTTAAAGAAAGCCCCGCATGATCCTGTTTTAGAATATTTAAGGAATTTGGAATCTTCTTGTTTTGTATGTAACCGGATAGAAAATAGTTTTGGCCGTTATATAGCGACAATTTTTTATTTATGGAAAAATGATGATAATTTCCGAAAAACATATGAAAATTGTAAAGGGTTTTGTAATGAACACTATCGTATTTTGATAGAAGAAGCACCTAAACAGCTTTCAGGCAATAATATAGAAGAATTTTTAAAGATAACCGATCGGGTTTATTTATCAAATATGGATAGAGTACGGGAAGATGTAGAATGGTTTATTAATAAATTTGATTACCGTTATTATGATGAACCATGGAAAAATGCAAAAGATTCCCTCCCTAGGGCATTGACAAAATTAAATGGGATTGTAGAAAAAGAAGAATAGATAGTACTGGCAGCTATAGGCAGTAAAGCCCATTTAGTAGCTGCCAGCCGTTGTATTTTGGCAAAGTACGTAGCCTATTATTCTTCTGCAGTGTTCTCATTAGCAGTACTTTCAGGGGTTTCGAGGGGGATCGAAACATATTCCCGCTTGACTGTCTCATCTTTGTGGCTTGCCGTTTCTTCCCGATTAGGAAAAGAAGGTTCTGGGTCTTCTTCAAAATCGTTGAAATCATCATCAAGTGATTTCTGAAAGTCCTTATATTTTGTAAGATAAACAACACAGCCAACAACAGCGGCACCAACAAGGGCTGTTGTAGCGAGAAACTTTCCAAATTGTTTTTTTGACATGGAAGCAACTCCTTTCTTAGTAGGGAATATTACCCATATATCTTATTGTAATACGCTTTTCTCAAAAAGAAAAGAGTTTTTTGATTTTTATAGAAGGAATTGAAAGGAAAATACTGATTGATATGCAAAAAGAAAATCCTATTTGCCTTTGCCAGATCCCAGCAGATCTGCAAAAATCGGAGATGTTTAAGGCCATTGCAAATTATGTGAACCAAATTCCAGAGGAGCTCCGAACAGAGGACAGAATATATGAAAGGCGTTTAATGGCATGTAGCCAATGTGATGCGCTAATAGGTGGACTTACTTGTAAATATTGTGGTTGTTTTGTATTGGCAAGAGCTAGGAAAAAAAGCCAGTCATGCCCTATGCCAGGGAAAGATTGTTGGGAAAAGATGGATAACTATTAAAAAAGTATAAAATCTTAAAAATGGAAGAAAACGAGATAATTGGAGAAAATAAAAGATATTAAAAGAAAAATAAAGATTATATACGAATTAGATAAAAATGGAAACTTGCATATTGGGGCATAAATCACTAATATATAACTATCGGTTAGCACTCAATGTTAATGAGTGCTAGTAAAATATGAAGGAGGAATTTGAAGATGAAATTAGTACCATTAGGTGACAGAGTTGTATTAAAGCAGTTAGTAGCAGAAGAAACCACAAAATCTGGTATTGTATTGCCAGGGCAGGCAAAGGAAAAACCACAACAGGCAGAGGTAATTGCGGTTGGCCCAGGAGGAGTAGTGGATGGGAAAGAAATTACTATGCAGGTAAAGGTTGGAGATCAAGTAATTTTCTCTAAATATTCTGGGACAGAAGTAAAGATTGAAGAGGAAGAATTTATTGTTGTAAAGCAGAATGATATTTTGGCTATTGTAGAATAATTAAGGAAGAGAAAGGGTAAGGAGGAAGACCAATTATGGCAAAGGAAATTAAGTATGGCGTAGATGCCAGGACAGCATTAGAGGCTGGTGTAGATAAATTAGCAAATACAGTTAGGGTGACACTTGGGCCAAAAGGAAGAAATGTAGTTTTAGACAAGTCTTTTGGCGCACCACTGATTACAAATGATGGTGTTACTATAGCAAAAGAAATTGAGTTGGAAGATGCTTTCGAAAATATGGGCGCGCAGCTTGTAAAAGAAGTAGCTACTAAGACCAATGATGTAGCAGGTGATGGTACAACTACAGCGACTGTTTTAGCCCAAGCGATGATCCATGAGGGAATTAAGAATTTAGCAGCAGGTGCTAACCCAATTATTTTAAGAAGGGGCATGAAGAAAGCAACAGATGCAGCAGTAGAAGCAATTGCAGCAATGAGCAGCAAAGTAAACGGAAAGAACCAGATAGCAAGGGTTGCTGCTGTTTCCTCTGGAGATGAAGAAGTAGGGAACTTAGTTGCAGATGCAATGGAAAAGGTATCCAATGATGGTGTTATTACTATTGAAGAATCCAAGACAATGAAGACGGAGTTAGATTTAGTAGAAGGTATGCAGTTTGACAGAGGATATATTTCTGCATATATGGCTACAGATATGGACAAGATGGTAGCAAACTTAGAGGATCCATATATTTTAATTACAGATAAGAAGATTGCTAATATCCAAGAGATTCTTCCAGTGTTAGAGCAGATTGTACAGTCTGGATCTAGGTTGTTAATTATTGCTGAAGATGTAGAAGGCGAAGCATTAACTACTTTAATTGTAAATAAATTAAGGGGAACTTTCTCTGTTGTGGCTGTTAAAGCCCCTGGATATGGTGACAGAAGGAAGGAAATGTTAAAGGATATAGCAATTTTAACAGGCGGCCAGGTAATTTCTGAAGAATTAGGGTTGGATTTAAAAGAAACTACTATGGATATGTTAGGCCGTGCAAAATCTGTAAGAGTAGAGAAAGAAAATACCATTATTGTAGATGGAGAAGGAAATAAAGAAGAAATTGCTGCAAGAGTATCCCAGATCCGTGCCCAGATTGAAGAAACAACATCTGATTTTGATAAAGAGAAACTTCAGGAAAGACTGGCTAAATTGGCAGGCGGAGTTGCTGTTATCCGCGTAGGTGCGGCAACAGAAACAGAAATGAAGGAAAATAAACTTCGTATGGAAGACGCGTTAGCAGCTACTAGGGCAGCAGTAGAAGAAGGCATTATTGCAGGCGGCGGTTCTGCGTATATCCATGCTGCAAAGGAAGTAGCAAAAAAGACTGCTGATTTAGAAGGGGACGAGAAGACAGGCGCCAATATTATCTTAAAGGCATTGGAGTCACCACTTGCTACAATAGCTGAAAATGCTGGTTTAGAAGGTGCTGTGATTATTAGTAAAGTCCGTGAGCAGAAACCAGGCATTGGGTTTGACGCATTAAAAGAAGAATATGTAGATATGGTAGAAGCAGGTATCCTTGATCCAGCAAAGGTGACAAGAAGCGCATTACAAAATGCAACCAGCGTAGCATCTACATTGCTGACAACAGAATCTGTAGTAGCAAATATTAAAGAAGAAACACCAGCTATGCCACAAGGCGGCGGAATGGGAATGATGTAATTTACCAAAAAGAAGAGAACGGGACAGATTTATAATGGCTGTCCCGTTTTTTGATCCGCCATATTTTGCTTGAGCCTTTTCTTAAAGTATGTTAAGATAGACTAAAATATAAAATACAGGAGGCAATCATCAGTTATGAGTGATTTATATTCAGAATGGATTGTAAAACGAAAAAAACCAGTATGGGCACTTCCAGCTAAAATTATATTAATACTTTTTACGGCAATTATGGCATTTTTTGCTATGGCAGGGTTTATTATTTTAGCTATTCCAGCATTAATTTTAGGTTATGTGACATACCGCCTGTCCTTAAACTGGGATTTGGAATATGAATATACCTTTGTCAAAGGTGAATTGGACATTGATAAAATTATGGCAAAAGCAAAAAGGAAGCGTTGTGCTGTATTTAATATGGAACAGACAGAAGTGGTTGCGCCAGAAGGGGCACATCAGTTGGATAATTTTAAAAATACCCCATGTAAAGTAATGGATTTTTCTTCTGGGATACCAGAAAATAAGAAGTATATTATGTATACTTCTTACCATAATGAAATAGTAAAAGTAATCTTCGAGCCAAATGACAGAATGTTGGATGATATGTGGAATACAGCACCAAGAAAAGTGGTAAAATAAATAATTAGATTGAAAATATAAGAAATATAAGATAATCTGCTTGACATCAGCCTGAATTTTTGTTAGAATTGATAAACTATAAAAATCGAAAGAATAATAAGAAAGAGAGGCAGAAGAAATGGGTAAGATTATCGGTGAAGGCATTACTTTTGATGATGTTTTGCTGGTTCCAGCATATTCTGAGGTAATACCAAATCAAGTAGATTTATCAACTATGCTGACAAAAAAAATCCGCCTGAATATTCCAATGATGAGTGCAGGCATGGATACAGTGACAGAACATAGGATGGCAATTGCTATGGCCCGCCAGGGTGGGATAGGGATTATTCATAAGAATATGACAATTCAGCAGCAGGCAGAAGAGGTTGATAAGGTAAAACGTTCGGAGAACGGAGTAATTACGGACCCATTTTATTTGTCACCAGAAAATACATTAGAAGATGCGAATAACTTAATGGCAAAGTTTCGTATTTCTGGTGTGCCAATTACAGAAGGGAAAAAATTAGTTGGTATTATTACAAACCGAGATTTAAAATTTGAAACAGATTTTTCAAAAAAGATTAAAGATTCTATGACATCAGAAGGATTAGTAACGGCAAGGGAAGGGATTACATTAGAAGAGGCTAAGGTAATTCTTGCTAGTGCTAGGAAAGAAAAGCTTCCAATTGTAGATGAAAATTTTAATTTAAAAGGCTTAATTACAATTAAAGATATTGAAAAACAGTTAAAATACCCATCTTCAGCAAAGGATACACAAGGAAGGCTTTTATGTGGGGCAGCAGTTGGGATTACAGCAAATGTATTAGAACGTGTAGAAGCTTTAGTGAAAGCAAAAGTAGATGTAGTGGTATTAGATTCTGCCCACGGACATTCTGCTAATGTGCTTCATTCGGTAAAATTAATTAAAGAAAAATTCCCTGAGTTACAGGTAATTGCAGGGAATGTAGCAACAGGGGAAGCAACAAAGGCATTAATAGAAGCAGGAGTGGATGCTGTTAAAGTGGGCATAGGGCCAGGCTCTATTTGTACAACCCGTGTAGTTGCAGGAATTGGAGTCCCTCAGATTACAGCAATTATGGACAGCTATGCAGTAGCAAAAGAATATGGTATCCCGATTATTGCAGATGGAGGTATTAAATATTCTGGGGATATGACAAAAGCGATTGCGGCAGGCGGGAATGTTTGTATGATGGGAAGTATTTTTGCAGGCTGTGATGAAAGCCCAGGAACTTTTGAATTGTATCAAGGAAGGAAGTATAAGGTTTACCGTGGCATGGGATCAATAGCTGCTATGGAAAATGGAAGTAAAGACCGTTATTTCCAGTCAGATGCAAAGAAGCTTGTGCCAGAAGGGGTAGAAGGCCGCGTTGCTTATAAAGGGACTGTAGAAGATACCGTATTCCAGTTAATGGGTGGGCTCCGTGCGGGAATGGGGTATTGTGGCGCAGCAACAATCCCTATTTTGCAGGAAACAGGAAAATTTGTAAAGATTTCTGCCGCATCTTTAAAAGAAAGCCATCCACATGATATCCATATTACAAAGGAAGCACCAAACTATAGTGTAGATGAATAAAGATATAAAAAGCATGGAAATGTCCATGCTTTTTTTCTACTAGGAAAATATGCGAAAAAGCGGCAAACTAGATTCCGAATGTCTACTTTACAAGTGGGTATAATTTAGGTATAATGAAAATAGAGAGAGGAAAAGGCAGGGAAAGTATGAAATTAATTTCATGGAATGTAAATGGGCTAAGGGCCTGTATGGAAAAAGGTTTTATGGATTTTTTCCGTCAGGAGGATGCTGATATTTTTTGTATCCAAGAGAGTAAGCTTCAAGAAGGGCAGATTACAATGGATTTGCCGGGTTATTATCAGTATTGGAATTATGCAGAAAAAAAAGGATATTCTGGGACAGCAATTTTTTCGAAAAAAGAGCCTGTTTTAGTAAAGTATGGTATAGGGATAGAGGAACATGATAAAGAAGGCAGAGTGATTACGCTGGAATTTGAGGATTTTTATATGGTGACAGTTTATACACCAAATTCAAAAAGAGAGTTGTCACGGTTGGAGTATCGTATGAAGTGGGAGGATGCATTTCGGGAGTATTTAGGTGTTTTAATGAAACAAAAGGCCGTAATCTTTTGTGGGGATATGAATGTAGCGCATCAGGATATTGATTTAAAAAACCCAAAAACAAACCATGGGACGGCTGGGTTTACCGATCAAGAACGAGAGAAATTTTCTAAATTACTGAAAAGTGGGTTTATTGATACATTCCGTTATTTTTATCCAAATAAGGCAGAGGTATATTCTTGGTGGTCTTATATGCGCAATGCAAGAGAGAAAAATAATGGGTGGCGCATTGATTATTTTTGTGTATCGGAATCTATAAAGGACCATTTAAAAGATGCAAAAATTCATTCTGGCATATATGGTTCCGATCATTGCCCAGTAGAATTAATAATAGAATAATAGTATGTGAGGAACGATGGCGAAATTAGACAAAATGAAATATAACATAAAAGAAGGGCACCCGTTCCCCATGGGCGTAACAAGGGAAGTAGACGGAATTAATATTTCCGTACAGGCACCAGAGAAGATGCCAGTAAAGTTTTTAGTCTATAAAAAACTAAGGTATACTGGAAAAGAACAGCCAGAGAAAATTCCCTTTCCAGAGTCAGGCAGGATGGGTAAGATTATTTGTATGAAAGTGGAAGGGCTTCCAGAAAGTTTTGCTTATCACTTCCAAATTGGAAATGAAATAGAAACAGACAGTTATGCGAAATATATCCTAGGCAGGGAGCAGTTTGGCAAAAATTTAGGGAATAGATGTTGTGCTTTTTGTTTTTCTAATACTTATAATTGGGAAGGAGATAGGAAGCCAAATATCCCCATGGAGGATACAATTTTATACCGGCTCCATGTAAGGGGATTTACAAAACATGCTTCTTCACAAGTAAATGGAAAAGCAAGAGGGACATTTGCTGGAATAAAAGAAAAAATTCCGTATTTAAAGGAGCTTGGCATTACAACAGTAGAACTATTGCCAGCTTATGAATTTGACGAGGTACCAAAGTTATCATATGAACCTTCAGCAAAACAGGGACAATCCCGTATTAATTATTGGGGTTATACAGATGCTTATTATTTTTCCCCTAAGGCTTCCTATTCAGAGTGTGGGAAGGCATATATAGAATTAAAGGATTTAGTAAAAGAACTCCATAAAAATGAAATAGAATTGTGTATGGAGTTTTATTTTATACCTGGGACAAGAAAGGAATATATATTAGAATGTCTCCGTTATTGGGCATTGGAATACCATATTGATGGGTTCCATGTCAATTCTGATGTGGCGCCTATGCAAATGATAGCAGAAGATTTATTGCTTGCTTCCACGAAATTGTTTGGAACATGGTGGGAAGAAGGAGAACGAAGGGAAAAAAAGCATCTAGCAGAGTTCCATGATGGTTTTTTAGTAGACGCTAGGAAATATTTAAAAGGCGATAATGAACAGATACAAGCACTTTTGTATCGTATGAGATATAACCCTATTGGGCATGGGGTAGTAAATTATATAGCAAACCATGACAGCTTAACGCTGTATGATAATGTTACCTATGAAAAAAAACATAATGAAAAGAATGGTGAAAATAACCATGATGGGAATGTGTATAATTATAGCTGGAATTGTGGGGAAGAAGGAGAATCAAGGCGGAAAAAGGTATTAGAGCGTAGGAGTAGGCAGATAAGGAATTCGCTTCTTTTGGTGTTTTTAAGCCAAGGGATACCTATGTTATTGGCAGGCGATGAATTTGGGAGGACAAAGGGAGGAAATAGTAACGCATGGTGCCAGGACAATGAAATTTCTTGGATAAATTGGAATTTAAACCAAAATAGAAGAGAAATTTTAGCTTTTACCAAAGAATTAATTACATTTCGGAAGGAACATAGAATTTTCCATATGCCAAACCAGCTTAAGTTAATGGATTATGGAAAAAATGGGTATCCTGATATTTCTTATCATGGCACAAAAGCATGGTATCCAGATTTTGATACGTATAGCCGGCATATTGGGATTATGTATTGTGGGGAATATGCGAAATATGCAAAGGGAAAACCAGATGATTTCTTTTATGTAGCTTTAAATTCTCATTGGGAGTCACATATATTGGCTCTTCCAAATCTCCCAAAGGGGAAACACTGGTATGAGATATTTTCTACAGAAAAAGAGAAGGGAAGGTTCCGAAAAGAAAAACTCCTTTTAGAGAACCAAAAGGAGTTTAGGGTAGCACCAAGAAGCAGTGCTATATTGGTTGGCGTGTAAGCCTATAAAAGGTCACATTTTTTAAGGACTGGGCGGAGCGCTAAATATAAAATAGAGGAAATAATGGTGGCGGTTACGGCATTAATAGAAGTAGTAATTGCCCCAATTTTAGCCAATGTAACAGAGAGATCCTGTGGTATGCCAAACAAATACGTTTTATAAAAATAACCAACAAGTGGATCAGCTACAATATTAAAGGCCATGCCAGCTGCAGCAGAGAGGAAAGTCGCGCCTATTATATAACGGGCAGAATGTTCCTCTTTGTTTAATTTTAGTATTCTATGTGCTACAACGCCAACAATTAAACCAATACAGAGCTTTAGGAAAAAGGTTTTGGGGGCACTTGTAGCATATCCTGAAGTTAGGTCTGCAATTGTCATACCAACTGCACCAGCCAAGCCGCCATACAATCCACTAGTTAGAAGGGCAGCAAGTACACAAAATATATTTCCAAAGTGTATAGCGCTTTTCTCGGTTCCTACGGGGATATCAATCTTAAAAAAAGTAAACCCAATGTAGCATAGTGCAGCACATAGTGCAGCTTGCGTTAATTTTTGAACTCGTTTATTCTCTTGTGTTAATGTGTTCATAATAAAAACCTCCTGTGTGTAATCTACGCAACCGCATTACAGTAGTAATATTATGACATTAGTAATGTGGTGACGTTAGTAATGTTGTTACATTAGATTATACACAGGAGTGGATATTTCAAAATAGCCAATTTGTAATTATTTAACCATGCCAGTTATGGGATAACCTGCGGAAGCACGTTGCTTAGGGTATCATAAATGGTAATAGTAGCTTTTCGGTCTGTATAACGTTTTTCTGTATTAATTAAAACTAATTCATTTCCCTCAAAATATTGCAAAAACCGTTTTGCAAGGTAGGAGTCCATATGGGTGCCACCAATAATTAACATATCTGCATGGGAAACGGCATCCGCTGCTGCCGTAATACGGCCATTGTCTATCATATCCCCATAGAAACTGACACCTGGCCGGATAGCACCATTGCAGCGTTCACATTTTGGGATACCATGGCTTTCTTTTATGTAGGATGCTGGATAAGTAGCACCACAGCGTATACATGTATTTGTATGGATATTGCCAAATAATTCGATAATGTTCTGGTTTCCAGCAAGGCGGTGCATACCATAGATACTACGGGTAATAATTGATTTTAATTTTCCAGATCGTTCTAACCGTGCCAAAGCATAATAGGCTTCATTTGGCTCCTTGTCCAAATGTAAGATGCGATCACGGTAATAGCGGAAAAATAGTTCTGGACGGGTACTGTAAAATGCTGAACTAAATAAATCTTCAGGAGAATACCGGTATTCCTGTTCCACATCATATGCTTCTTCTGTGTCTCGGTAATTGGGGAGACCAAGTTCACGGGTAAAGCTAATACCACTCATAAATACGATATTATTATGGTTTATAATTGCATTTCTTAAAACATCATATGACATAGCATCACCGCCTTTTCATGTATTTCTATATACCTTTATTATAAGGTAGAACACTAAAAAAAGCAAGGACAGCATGGATTTTTCTATATTTTATTCCAATAATATAGTATCTAAAGTTTCAAATAATTTTTCAATATTAATTGGTTTTGCAATATGCCCATTCATACCACATCGGATTGTTTCTTGTTTATCTTCCTCAAAAGCATTTGCTGTCATTGCTAAAATTGGTATGGAAGATAATTCTTTATTTTCTAGCTTCCGAATAGTTGTAGCGGCTTCATAGCCGTTCATAACAGGCATTTGTATATCCATTAAAATTAAGCGGTAATATCCTGGTTTTGAATCTTTTAACATTTCTACGGCAATTTGCCCATTATCAGCAACTTCTATTTCAAAACCAGCTTCGTTTAACAGGACAGTGGCGATTTCTTGGTTTAATTCATTATCTTCTACTAAAAGGATACGGCCCGAACGAAGTTTGGAAGGGGTAAGTTTAGCTTGTTTTTCTGCATTAGGTGCATGGATAATAGAACGTAAACAGTTCCTAAGATCGGATAAAAATAATGGCTTGCTACAGAACCCCGTTACTCCTGCCTCTTTTGCTTCTTCTTCAATATCAGACCAATCATATGCAGTTAATACAATAATTGGTACATTTTCATTAGTTTCTTTTCGTATCCGCCGTGCAACTTCTATTCCATTCATATCAGGAAGTAACCAGTCTATAATATAGACACAATAGTGATCATGGCGTGCTATAGCCTGATGTGTACGAAGTACAGCTTCTTTTCCAGATAAAGTCCATTCTGCACGCATGCCAATCTGTTGAAGCATATAAGATACGCTGTCACAAGTATTAAAATCATCATCTACAATTAATACTCTACAGTTTTTTAGCTCAGGGATGGTTTGAGGCTCTTTGGTCCCAGAATATAAACGGAACGGGAAGGAAACAATAAATTCTGTGCCTACTCCTTGTTCACTTCTTACTTCAATAGAACCATTCATCATATCTACAATGTTTTTAGTAATTGCCATGCCAAGCCCTGTACCTTGTATCTTGCTTAGTGTAGTGTTTCTTTCTCTTTCAAAAGGTTCAAAGATATGGGAAATAAATTCTTTACTCATACCAATTCCTGTGTCTTTAATATAGAATTCGTAGGTCCTAAAGCCTTGTGTTACACCAGGCTTTTCAGAAATCCGCATACTGACAATGCCACCAGCGCCCGTGTATTTAATAGAATTGCTAAGTAGGTTTAAAAGTACTTGGTTAAGCCGGAGTTTATCACAATAGACTTCTTCATCCCATACATCTACAGCGTCAATATATAATTCCAGTTGTTTGGCGTGTATATCAGCCTGTACAATGTTCCGCAAACCATGTAAAACTTCTGGTAAGCTGCATGGTTTTTCATCTAAGCACATTTTACCGCTTTCAATGCGGCTCATATCTAGGATATCATTGATTAAGCTTAATAGATGGTTCCCAGATGTTATAATTTTTTTCAGGTATTCTTCTACTTGGTCTTTATTATCAATATGGGTAATTGCTAATGTAGTAAAGCCAACAATAGCATTCATTGGAGTGCGGATATCATGGGACATATTGGATAGAAAAATACTTTTTGCTTTACTTGCCCGATTTGCCTGTAAAAGTGCATTTTCTAGAAGATTTTTTTTCTCCATTTCATTTCGGGTTTCTTCGTCTACGCTGCGAAGGCCAAGGACAATACCATGGCTTTTATCCCATGCACCTGCCCGCACAACTTTCATTTGGAAATATTTGATTTCACCATTACAAAGCGCACGATAGTTGACATAGTATATTTGTTTTTCGGTAAGTTCTTTTTTTAGAGTACTTTGAAGGGAAGATTGTACCATTATTTCTTTATCGTCTGTATATACACAGGTTTCAATATAACGTCCCATACATTCTTGTAAGGATAATCTGTCATGGAAGGTAGCACTTAAAATATGGTTTTCACAATCGTCAATGCGAAGGACATTCCCATGTCCAGTATCTAGATCAAAGAAGCAGACAAGTTTATAGTCAAGGCTTAGGGCTTGGACAAGTTCCATTTGCCGCCTTTCTGTATCTTTCCGTTCTTTTTCTTCTCTTAATTTCTTTTCTGTACAATCTAAAAGTAAGCGCTGGTAAAATAATTCTCCATGTTCTTGTAAGACTTTAATGCTAGTCATAACATGTATAATTTCTCCGTTTGGATGCCGGACGCGATATTCCATGCTGGCACTGTCGCCTTCTTTTTTTAATTTGGTAATACATTCCTTAAGTTCTGCCTTATCTTCGTCTATTGTAGACGCTGCTACCATGTCAAAGCCTTCTTTTAACAGATCATCTTGGGAATGATACCCTAATATTTTAAGGGCAGCCCGGTTAATGTTAAGGATTTTAGAACCATCTAACGTATGGCAAAGTACACCACAATCCATAGTGGAAAAAATAGTGGCTAAGATTTCATTATTTCGGATAAGTTCCTGTTCATAGGCACGTTCTTGCGTAACATCAATAGCGACTCCTACTGTGCCCATAACACTTCCATCTAAATCATACAATGGGGATTTATAAGTAGTAAGCTGCCTAGTCCCTTCCCCTGTTTGGATTATTTCTTCAGAGACACAAGTGGCTCTTTTTGTCATTACCTCAAGCTCAGATTCAATACAAGCAGGATCATTTTCTTCTACATCCCAGATATAGGCATGCTCTTGCCCTTCTACTTGTTCTTTGGTTTTATTTACTGTTTTACAGAAACTGTCGTTTACTTTTTCGTGGATACCTGTTTTGTCCTTATACCAGATTAAATTGGGGACACTATTAATAGTGGATTCTAAGTAATGGCTGGTTTGCCAGAAATCCTTTTCCATTTTGCAGGCCTGCTGCCATCTTAAAAAGTGGAAGCAGATTTCTTCTTCTGACATGGGCAGGGCCCATATATCATAAAGGCTAGGTAGAATATCCGTTAAATAATGGAATTGGTCTTTTTCTGAAAGCAAAATAAGTTTTGTGCCTGCATGTTTTGTTTGGGCTAAATATTGCAGTAGTTCTTTATTGGGAATATCTTTTAAATTAGCTAGTATTACATCCGACTTTAACACTAGGTCTTTTATAGGGGTGTCACTTTCAAAGAACTCATGTGTAAAATGTGCAAGGGGCGGCATACTCTTTATTGCCTCAAATAAAGTATTTGGATAACCAATTATGTAAAAATAAAGATGACAATGATACATAAATATTTCCTCCTATTTTTTGTAAGCAGTGAGCTGCCTGGTTGATATTTCTATTGTAACAATCATATGGGGTAATGTCAATATTTGGGCTAATTCCTAGGTTATAGAGAATAAGCCTTGTGAAAAAGGGCTTGTCTTTCTTTTTTTACTGCGCTATAATCATAAAAGCTTAAAGTAGATATTTGAGGTTTATAAAGTAGGTTATAGAATAGAAAGGGAGGAATAAAGATATGGAAGGAAAAATTAGGACTAGGTTTGCACCAAGCCCAACAGGGAAAATGCACGTTGGGAATCTCCGTTCTGCTTTGTATGAGTATTTTATTGCAAAGCATGAAGGGGGAGAGTTTATTATTCGGATAGAGGATACAGATCAAGAGCGTTTTATGGAAGGTGCAACGGAAATTATATATCGCACACTAGAAAAGGCAGGCCTTATACATGATGAAGGGCCAGATAAAGATAAAGGCTATGGGCCTTATGTGCAGAGTGAAAGGCAGAAAACAGGGCTGTATATGGAATATGCCAAGGAATTAGTAGAAAAAGGGGAAGCTTATTATTGCTTTTGTGACAAGGAAAGGCTTGCTTCTTTAAAAACAGAAGTAGTAGATGGAAAAGAAATTACCGTATATGACAAACATTGTTTAGGCCTTTCTAAAGAAGAAGTAGAAGAGAAGCTGGCAGCAGGGGTACCTTTTGTTATACGGCAGAATAACCCAAAAGAAGGGACAACAACCTTCCATGATGAATTATATGGGGATATTACAGTAGAAAATGCAGAATTGGATGATATGATTTTAATAAAGTCAGATGGTTTCCCTACGTATAATTTTGCTAATGTAGTAGATGACCATTTAATGAAGATTACGCATGTAGTAAGAGGGAATGAATATTTATCTTCTTCCCCAAAGTATACAAGGCTATATCAGGCATTTGGCTGGGAAGTGCCTACTTATGTGCATTTACCGTTAATTACTGATGAAAACCACAAAAAGCTTGCAAAAAGAAGTGGGCATGCCTCTTTTGAAGATTTACTAGGGCAGGGGTTCCTTGCAGAAGCGATTGTAAATTATATTGCGTTGCTTGGCTGGAGCCCAGAGGATAATAGGGAAATCTTTTCTTTAGAAGAAATGGTAAAAGAATTTGATTATCATCGCATTAATAAATCCCCTTCTGTTTTTGATATTGTAAAATTAAAATGGATGAATGGGGAATATTTAAAAGCCATGGATTTTGATACATTTTATCAGATGGCAGAGCCATATTTAAAAGAAGTAATCCACCATAATATGGACTTTAAGAAAATAGCAGAAATGGTAAAAACGAGGATTGAGGTTTTCCCAGATATTAAGGAGCAGGTTGACTTTTTGGAGGAACTTCCTGATTATCATATGGAAATGTATATCCATAAGAAAATGAAAACAAATAAAGAATCTTCCTTAGAAGTACTAAAGGATATTCTGCCTCTTTTAGAAAAACAGGAGGATTATTCAAATAATGCTTTATATCAGGCTATTTCTTCTTATATAACAGAAAAAGGATATAAAAATGGATATGTGTTGTGGCCGCTTCGTACAGCTGTATCTGGCAAACAGTCTACACCAGGCGGTGCAACAGAAATTATGGAGCTGCTTGGAAAAGATGAGTCTCTGCGCCGTATTCGTATTGGCATAGGAAGGCTTTCCCATGAGCTTTAATTCTTCTCAGATTCAAGCAATTCATCACAACCGGGGACCTGCGCTTGTATTAGCAGGCCCTGGATCTGGCAAAACCCTTGTAATTACCCACAGGACGAAAAAATTAATAGAGGATTATCAAATTCCGCCTTCTAATATTTTGGTAGTGACTTTTACAAAAGCGGCAGCAGCTGAAATGAAAGAACGTTTTACACGGTTAATAGGAAAAAACCTGCCAGTTTCTTTTGGGACATTCCATTCTATTTTTTTTAAAATATTAAAATACGCCTATCGGCTAGACAGTTCTAATATTATACGGCAGGAACAAGTATTTTTATGGCTGCGGGAAATTCTTTCTGAATGTAAATTAGAAGTAGAAGATGAGAAAGAAATGCTTTCTGGGATACAAGGGGAGATTAGTTTAGTAAAGGGGGAGAGGCTTTCCTTAGAGTATTATTACCCTAAGTCCTGTTCCAAGGAAGTGTTTCTACAGTTTTATAATGGTTATGAAAAAAGGCTTAGGAATGGCGGATTTATTGATTTTGATGACATGCTTTCTTTAACATATGAATTGTTTTCAAAACGAGCCGATATTTTATCAGCATGGCAAAAAAAGTACCCTTTTATTTTAATTGACGAGTTTCAGGATATTAATAAAACACAGTATGAGGTTGTAAGGATGTTGTCAGGAGAAAATAGAAATTTGTTTGTAGTGGGGGATGATGACCAGTCTATTTATCGGTTCCGGGGAGCAAAGCCAGAAATTATGCTGGGGTTTGAGAAGCAATACCCAGAAACAGTTAAAATTGTATTAGAACAAAACTACCGTTCAACGGGTGCTATTGTAGAGGCAGCAGGGCAAGTAATCCATTGTAATAAAAAAAGGTTCCAAAAAAGGATTTATACAAAGAACCCAAAAGGAGATCCAGTAGAAGTAAGGATTTTTCCAAACCCTGTTACTGAAAATAAAGAGCTTGCTAGGAAAATACGTGAATACCAAGAGAAAGGGGTAGCTTGGTCTGATATAGCAGTATTATTCCGTACAAATACAGATGCAAGGCTTTTAGTTGGCTTCTTAGTGGAATATAATATCCCATTCCATTTAAAAGAAGAGCTTCCTAATCTTTATGATCATTGGATTAGTAAAGATATACAGACCTATTTAAAAATAGCTGCTGGTTCTAAGGATAGGGCAGATTTTTTAAAGATTATTAACCGGCCAAAACGATATATTAGCAGGGATTGTTTTGATACGCCAGAGGTTTCTTTGGATAGGGTTGCTTCTTATTATGAAGAGAAAAAGTGGATGGCAGATAGGATAGAGCAATTAAAAGAGGATATTGTTTTTTTACAGGATTTACCACCGTATGCAGCAATTAGTTATATCCGTAAGGCAGTAGGATATGAAGAATATTTAAAAGAATATGCAGAAATAAAGAAAATCAGGATAGAGGAATTGTTTTCGGTATTAGATGAACTTCAAGAAAGTGCAGAGGGCTTCCAGACAACAGAAGAATGGTTTTTACATATGGAAGAGTATAAGGTAGAACTGAAACAACAAGAAAGGCAGAAAGAAGATTGGGATGCCGTAGAGCTTGCCACGCTCCATTCCTCAAAAGGATTAGAATATGAGGTTGTATTTTTAACAGATGTAAATGAAGGTGTGATTCCTTATAAAAAGGCGGTTTTAGAGGAGGATATAGAAGAAGAACGCCGTATGTTTTATGTAGGGATGACAAGGGCAAAAAAGCATTTGCATATTTATTATGTAAATGAAAGATACCATAAAAGAATAGAGCCATCTAGGTTTTTAGAAGAAAGTGGGCTAATAAAACAGATACCAGAATTGCCAATCGGGTAGGAAAGAGTTAAAAAGAGGACCTTACCAGTCCTCTTCTTCTACTAATTCATCATATTCTTCTGCATCCAGCAGTTCGTCAAAAGCATCTGCTGCCACTTCATATTCCTCATCATCTTCAATATTAGTAAGGTTTGGGTTCCCACTTTCATCTTCTTCATAACGGTAGAGATAGACATCGCCTTCTTCTTCCTCTATGTCATCCATAGGGAGTAAAGCGATGTAATCTCTGCCGCCTGCAGGGAAAATAGTAAGTACCATACACTCTAGATCTGTGTCATCATCTAAAGTAAGAGTAACAGTTGCTTGTTCATTATTTTTGTTTTCGTCCATAGGGGTTTCCTTTCTGTTTTCCGAAATATTTTTGTCTCTTTCCACTCTATCAGCAATAGGTAAAAAAAGCAAGGAAAAAATGAAAGTTCTGGTAAAATATTTTATCCTATTAAGCTGCAAAAAGCATAGGATTATAAGGAAGGATATGGGAAAAGCTGGTGATATTACAAATATATTACAATATATTACAACAATGTAGACATTTTATCGAATATCCTGTATAATAAGAAAGGTGGAATAAACATATGACAAGAAAGGAAGTGGAAGTCTATGCTGTCGGGGAAAAAGAAACATCCCATCAAAGATTGGATGAAGCGTCATTTTGCGCAGCCATATACAATAATGATGGTACCCCACAACTTGGAAAAACCAATTCAATTTAGGCTCCGAATCGGTGTAGTACCCATAAGTTTGGCTGTAATAGTAGGGATGTTAATAGCCACCATAGTTTTTGCATATTATAGCAGCCAATACCAGCAGGTAAGTGAAGAGAATGTAGTATTAATCAGTAATAATATGGAACAGAAGGAAAAAATTATTACGCTTTCAGAGGCACAGGCACAATTAGAGCAGGTACTCTTAGAAAATGAAAAGCTTAGGGAAGAAAATGTGGTACAGGAGGCAAAGATTGCAGAACTTTCTTTAATTGCAAACGATACTATGCGCCAGATTGATGAGATGATCCTTATGCAGAATCAATTAAGGGCAGAACTTGGGTTGGAAGCGATAGAAGCTATGGGCGGCCCAAAGGAAGTGGGACGTACTGCTGCAGAAATGTCATTCCGTAGAGTAAGCAGGGGAAGGATTTCTTTAGATGAGATAGCGGAGATTTTTTCTGGGGCCCAATTACAGTTGTCTTATCAAGAAGAAGGGTTTTTGGAGATTAGCAACCAAACAGATTATTTGAATAGTATCCCATCAAGATGGCCAGTTAATTCAAGGAATATTACATCAGAGTATGGAACACGGAACAATCCTTTTGGTGGTTATTCATCGGAAGGCCACTGGGGTATTGATATTGGATGCCCAACAGGTACGCCAATATATGCTTCTGGAAAAGGAGAAGTGGTAACTGCAGAGTGGGAGAGTGGTTATGGGTATACGGTAGTTGTTGACCATGGGTATGGTTATTTATCAAGGTATAGCCATTGTTCCCGGTTGCTTGTAAAAGAGGGAGAGCAAGTAGAAGCGGGGCAAACAATAGCGTTGGTTGGATCAACTGGAAGAAGTACAGGTCCACATTTGGATTTTAGAATACAATATAATGGAGAATTTATCGATCCATATACAATATTACGAAAAGAGAGCTAAAAGTTATGAAAGGTTTGGTGGGTAAAATGTTAATGAAAGAAAAGAAAAGTACTACTACGACAACAGTAAAAATGATACAGAATATTATTGGGGAGGGAAGCGAATTTGAGGGTACCATTAAGGCTACCACGCTTCGTATTGAAGGTGTCTTAAAAGGGACGATCCTATCAGCAAACCAAGTGGTAATTGGGGAAAATGGAAAAGTAATTGGTGATATACATGCAGACGAACTTTTAATCGCAGGGAATATGATAGGAGATACATATATTGCTTCTAGGCTGGAATTAAGCAGCACGGGAATTTTAAAAGGAGATATTAATACAAAGGTTCTTGTAATGGAAGAAGGGGCATCTTTCCAAGGAAATTGTAAAATGGAAAAAATGGAAAAATTGGATAAATTTGATAAGCCAGATAAAACAGAAAAACTGGAACCAAAGGTTATTGTTGAAAAATAGTAGAAAAATTCAGATGGCGGTCTATAATAGACTGCCATTTGTTCTATTTTTCTAGGAAATAAGTGTTGTTTTTGTTAAAAAATGATTGACTTTGCAATAAAATATAATAAAATTAAATTGATGAATATAACACTAAAAAACGAGGAAATCGGGAGGAAAATTGCGTGAGTACCAGCAGCGCGGATGGAAGCCGCAACAGAGAGAATTATTCCAAGGGAAATGTTAAGAGGGAGTATCGAAACACAGATGACAGAAGCCGGGATAGGAACGGGGAGTATAAAGGTAGGCAGAACCGTTCATTTGGAAGTGGGAATGAAACGAAAAACCGTTCTTATAGCGGCACAGGAGAGGCAAGGCAGAACCATTCTTATAACAGTAGACCAAGAAATAATTATATGTCAGCGGATAAAGACAAGGATGAGGAACAACCAAGGAGACGGAGTGAACCTCGCAGGACAATGGATAAGGATGCACGCTATAAAGAGCAGCAACCAGATAAGTTCGATATTATTAACCGCTTAGAGAAAGAAAAAAAGGCAATGCAAAAGAAGGAAGAGGAAAAGAAAAAGAATTCCAAACATTCTAAAACAATGGCGAAGCCAAAACGGGTGAATAATATTGACTGGGCCAGGGAATATGAGAACGGGTCTTATGATGATGATGATATGGATATGTATTTGTCCCAGTAGGAGTAGAAAAACAAGTTGGGGCTTATAATAAAGATAAAAGTGTTGTAGGTATTGCCTAGAACACTTTTTTCCTATTTAGTAAAACAGAAAATGGAGGAAAAAATGGAAGGATTTATTAGGGTATCTGCGGCAACGCCCAAAATACGGGTAGCAGACGTAAAGGAGAATGGAAAAGAGATCCGGAGTTTAATAAAAAAAGCTTGGGAAGAAGGAACAGAGCTTTTAGTATTCCCAGAGTTGTGCATAACAGGATATACTTGTGAAGATCTATTTTTTCAGGCTACCTTATTAGAAGCAGCAAAAAAGGAGCTGTTATCTCTTTTAGAGGATACTAAGGAAATAAAGATGGTAGTGCTGTTGGGGCTTCCTATAGAGTGGGAAGGGGCAATTTATAATGTAGCCGCTGTATTATACCAAGGAGAACTATTGGGGTTGGTGCCTAAAATGCACATCCCTAATTATGCAGAGTTTTATGAAGGAAGGCATTTTACTAGGGGCTTTGATAAGGTAGCATGGATTCCTTTTGGCAGGAAAAAAGTTCCTTTTGGCAGTAAATTATTATTTCAGTGCAGCACTATGCCAGATTTTACATTAGGTGTTGAAATTTGTGAGGATATCTGGGTAGTTTGCCCGCCAAGTACATTCCATGCACTTGCAGGGGCAACTGTTATTGCAAATCTATCAGCTAGTGATGAAACAACAGGAAAGGATATTTACCGGAATAGTTTGGTAAGCGGCCAGTCAGCCCGTTTGCTATGTGCATATGTCTATGCAGATGCGGGAGAAGGGGAATCTAGTACAGATTTAGTATTCTCCGCACACAATATTATTGCTGAAAATGGAACTGTGCTTGCAGAAGCGGAGCGTTTTAAGAATCAGGCAATTACAGCAGATATTGATTTAGAACGCTTAAAAAGTGAAAGAAGAAAAATAAGTACTTTTATCCCAGAAGGGAAAGAGAATTATGAAGTGGTTTCTTTTGATATGCCTGTAAAAGAAAAAGGATACTGTAAACGGTATATTGATCCAGCCCCTTTTGTGCCAAGCAACAAAAAAGACAGGGATAAACGTTGTGAAGAGATTCTTTCTATCCAATCAATGGGATTGAAAAAGAGGGTGGAACATACAGGCTGCCAAAATGCGGTTATTGGTATTTCTGGCGGGTTAGATTCTACATTGGCTTTACTGGTGGCAACGCGTGCATTTGATATGCTTTCCATTAACCGCAAACAAATACAGGCAATTACGATGCCTTGTTTTGGGACTACGGATCGTACCTACCAGAATGCCGTCCTTTTAGCAAAAAAATTAGGGGTATCATTATTGGAGATCCCAATACAAGATGCTGTAAAACAGCATTTTAAAGATATAGGCCAAAATCCAAAGCTTCATGATGTTACGTATGAAAATGCACAGGCTAGGGAACGTACACAAGTACTTATGGATGTAGCAAATAAAAAGAATGGGATGGTAATTGGGACAGGGGATATGTCAGAACTTGCTTTAGGCTGGGCAACCTATAATGGGGACCATATGTCTATGTATGGTGTAAATGCTTCTGTGCCAAAAACATTAGTACGGCATTTGGTGCAGTATTATGCAGATACATGTAAAGATCAGGAATTAACAGATGTATTGTTGGATATTTTGGCGACTCCAGTAAGCCCAGAGCTTTTGCCGCCAGAAGATGGGAAAATATCCCAGAAAACAGAAGATATTGTTGGGCCTTATGAGTTACATGATTTCTTTTTATATTATATTTTGCGTTTTGGGTTTTGCCCAAAAAGAGTATACCAAATGGCATTACAGGCATTTGAAGGGGCTTATAGTGAAGAAATTATATTAAAATGGCTAAAAACGTTTTATCGTAGGTTTTTCTCCCAACAGTTTAAACGATCTTGTTTACCAGATGGGCCAAAGGTGGGTTCTGTAGCAGTATCTCCTAGGGGGGACCTGCGCATGCCAAGCGATGCCTGCGCAGGCTTATGGCTAGAAGAATTAGAAAGTTTGTAAATTAAGAAGGAGCCTCTGCTTTCTTTAATGCAAGCCGTATTGATTCAAGCAATACTTGTGACGTATACTGGGATTCTGTAGGGTATGTAATTTTGTCAATGGACTGGCTTTCAATAAGCTGGGTACTAATACTTTCTAACACAGGCTCAAAGAGTGGGTACATGGTAGTAACGGTTTCGTTTAAATTAATAAGCCGGACAGAATTAATGTGGTCTTTATCAACGACAACCTCTACTTCAAGTGCCTGGTTATGGAAGACAATAGATGAAGTATATACCCCTGCCACATAAGGACTTACAGAATCCACGGTGGAAGGCTCCGCTTTTTCTTTTGGAAGGAACATAAAAATAAAGAGCAAGATAAATAAAATACCAAGTACCACAAAGATACCTGTATAGATTAGCTCTTTCATTTGAAATACAACAAGCTTAGTTTTAGCACTCATTATGTGTCCTCCTGTTACTTTTATTACAGAATATGTTGGGTGGACAGCAGATAGACATAAGGAGAGATATTTTTATGGAAATCAATCAGTTTTATACACAGTTAGATCAATTATTTTCCACTGGACAGATAGAACGTGCAGGGGATTTTATTCAAGAAAGCAAAAAACAAGCAAGGCAAGAGAAGGATTATGCAGCTTTACTTTCTATTATAAATGAAAGTATGGGGTACTATAGAAGTATTGGAAAAGAAGACGCCTTAATAGATGTAAAGGAAGCCATAGAATTAATAGGAACAATGGGGCTTACTGGGACAGTGCATGAAGGGACTACCTTGTTAAATGTAGCAACTGCATACCGGGCTTTTGGAAAACTAGAGGAATCTTGCTTGGCTTATCAAAAGGCATTGGAGATTTATCAAAAAGAACTTGGGGATACAGATTATCGCTTAGCTGGGCTGTATAACAATATAAGCTCCCTATATGCAGATAAGGAAGAGTTTGGAAAGTCCATTGAGGCATTAGTAAAGGCCCTTGCTATTTTAAAACAGAATAAAGGTACAGAAGTGGAACAAGCAATTAGTTTAACAAATTTAGCGGTTAGTTACCTTAGGAATAAGCAGATAGAAGAAGCAGAACGGGCAATTCATCAGGCGTTAGCCTTATTTGAGTCACAGCCAGGAGAACGGGATGCCCATTATGGGATGGCACTTGCGGGGCAGGCAGAAATTTATTATGTAAAGAGGGAATATATCGATGCCATTCAAATGTATAGTACAGCATTAGAAGAAATTAGGCGTTGTTATGGCGAGTCGCTGACCTATGCAACCGCATTAGAAAATTGTGCAAATATCTGTATAACAGCAGGCTACACAGAGGATGCAAAACCTTTGCTTTTACATGCGATGCAGATACGGGAAGTAGCTAAAGAAAGCTAGGGAACATACAAAAAAGGTATAGGAATGAGGGGAAATATGAAAGGCTTGGAATTAGCAGAAGCATACTATAAAGAAATAGGGGAACCATGGCTTGAAAGGGAATTCCCTGAATATAAAAAACGCATTTGTGCTGGGCTGGTAGGGGCAGGTTCTGAATGTTTTGGGTTTGATGATGAATACTCTAGGGATCATGATTTTGGGCCTTCTTTTTGCCTTTGGCTGACAAAAGAAGATTATCAAATAATAGGAAAGAAAATGGCAGAGGGATATAAAAAGCTTACAAAAGAATTTATGGGGTTTCCATCGCGCACAGTATTCCCACATGGGGACGGGAGAGTGGGCGTATTAGAAATAGATAGTTTTTATTGTTCTATGATAGGGCAGCCAGATGCGCCAGACACATTAATGGATTGGCTGTTTTTGCCAGAACCGTATTTGGCTATGGCAACTAACGGCAAAGTATTTTCTGATCCATATGGAAGGTTTTCAAGCATAAGGAAAAAATTGTTAGATTTTTACCCAGAAGATATACGTGTAAAAAAGATAGCAGCAAGGGCGGCAGGAATGGCACAGAGTGGGCAGTATAATTATGGAAGGTGTAAGAAACGGGGTGAAAGCGTGGCAGCAGAGCTTGCATTAGGTGAATTTATACGGGCTGCAATATCCATGGTATATTTATTAAACCGCGTTTATACGCCTTTTTATAAATGGATGCATAAAGGGATGGAAACCTTGCCTATTCTGCCTGAAATCCGTAGTATGTTGGCAAAGTTAGTTGTTATGCCTGAGAAAGAAGAAAAAATAGAAGAAATCTGTAACAGGGTAGTACAAGAATTAAGGCGGCAGGGGCTTACAGATCAAACAGATACTTTTTTAGAATACCATGCAAATAGTATTATGGATAGGATTAAAGATGAAACCATAAGGAGCCTGCCAGTAATGCAGGGATAGGAGAAAGGAGCAGCTATGGAAGAGTTAATGAAACAGATTATTGAATTAGAATGGGATTTTTTCCAGACAACAAAGAATGAAGGAGGGACTGCTTCTTGCCAAGAAGATTATCCTACTTTTGTTATTATGAGGACAGCACAATTTTCTTGTTTTACAAAAGAACTGCTGGAAAGCTGGCTTTCTGATTTACGCCGGGCAAAAGAAGAGGGAAGGAATTTAATAGCGGAAAAATATGGAAGAATGATGGAGAGTACTGCCCCAGAACAATATAAGGAGATTTCCTTTTATTTTCCACAACATAATGAAGAAAGGCTTGCAATTACAGAAGAAATTATAAAGATTCAAGTAGGGTGGCTGGAGGAATGTCAGAAAGAGTACCCTGCCGTCCTTTCAAAAGCACGTTTGATCCATACAAGTGAGGATACTCCATATAATACATCTGCGGAGACTTATTTAAGGGGAGAGCTTGGCACATATTCGGATCATACGCTTATGTTGTATGGACGTTATATTGTGGCACTAAAAAAAGAGGGGAAGAACTTAAATAAAATGATTTGTGAAAAACAGGTGCAAAGCTATGGGTATGTATCTCTTGCAGATGCAGAGGAAAAAAGTAAATAGGGGGAAGCATGGCATTACAATTAATTCTGGGTAGCTCTGGATCAGGAAAATCTTATCGATTGTACCAAAAAATAATTAAAGAATCAATGGAACAGCCAGAGAAGAATTATTTAATCTTAGTTCCAGAACAGTTTTCTATGGAGACACAAAAGGATTTGGTGCGCCTCCATCCAAGGAAAGGAATTATAAATATTGATGTTTTAAGCTTTGGAAGGCTTGCATACCGTGTATTTGAAGAATTGGGTATAAAACAAAGCCCTATTTTGGATGATACAGGAAAAAACCTAGTTCTTAGGAAAATGATGGGAAAGTACCAAAAAGATCTTTCTCTTTATGGAGCTAGGTTAAATGCGCCAGGGTTTGTAGCAGAAATTAAATCTGTGCTTTCTGAATTGTACCAATATGGGATTGGCGAAAAAGAATTAAAAGAAATGTTGGAGTTTTCGGAAACAAAGCCTATGTTAAAAGCAAAATTATCAGATTTAATGATAATCCGCAAGGGTTTTGAAGAATATATGGCAGATACTTATGTAACAAAGGAAGAGTTATTAGATGTACTCTGTAAAGTAGTGGAACAGTCAAAATTAATTAAAAACAGCGTTATCTGCCTAGATGGCTTTACAGGGTTTACGCCAGTCCAGTACAGGCTGTTGGGGCTTTTAATGAGATGTGCCCAAATGGTGTATGTAACAATAACATTGCCTTGCTCAGAATATCCAAATAGAATCTGCGGGGAACAAGAATTATTCCATTTAAGCAAAATGACAATTGCAAAGCTTGGGGCATTAGCAGATGAGGTACAGGTAAAACAGCTTCCTTATATTAGTATAAAAGAAGAGCCATATCGTTTTCGAAATGCGCCTGCACTGGCATCGTTAGAAAAAAACCTATTCCGTTACCCATACTGCCCATATAGGAAAATGCAAGAAGAAATTTCTGTAACAGAAGTGTTAAGCCCTAGCAGGGAGGCTGAGTTTACAGCGAGGGAAATATGGCATTTAGTAAAGGAGAAAGGATACCGTTACCGTGATATTGCTGTAATAAGTGCAGATATGGGCCAATATGGGGATATTTTAAAGGAAGCGTTTGATAAGCAAGGGATTCCTTGCTTTTTAGACAGGAAAAATAATATTATGGGGAACCCATTTGTGGAATTTGTCCGTGGGGCACTAATGATTGTAAAAGAAAGTTATTCTTATGAAAGTGTATTTAGGTATTTAAGGACAGGGTTTTCTGGAATGGATGAGGCGGATATAGATATTTTGGAAAATTATTGTATTGCACTTGGAATCCGTTACCGTTCTGATTGGGAAAAACTTTGGACAAGGCACACAAGGGAAGTGCCACCAGATAAAATAGAATATATGAATACATTGCGGCTTAAAGTTTTTGAAGATATTGAGCCACTTTTAGCAGTTTGGAAAAATAAACAGGCCACCGTTTTAGAAAAGATGACTACACTCCATACTTTTATCCGTGCACATGGGATACAAGAGAAACTTTCTGATTGGGAAGAACAGTTTACTAAGGAGGGTAAGCTTGCGCTTGCGAAAGAGTATAAGCAGACATATGGGTTGGTAATGGAATTATTTGATAAAATCGTGGCATTGCTTGGTGAGGAAGCAGTAGATAGGAAGGAGCTTTCTGATATTTTAGATTCTGGTTTTGCAGAGATTAAGGTGGGGATTATCCCGCCGTCTGTTGATCAAGTATTAGTAGGGGATATGGAACGTACCCGTTTAAAAGATATTAAAGCATTGTTTTTCTTAGGAGTAAATGATGGGCTTATTCCAAGGGCTTTAAACAAGGGCGGGATTTTATCGCAGGCAGAACGGGAGTTTTTAAAGGAACACCATATTACACTTTCCCCAACGATGCGTGAAAATGCGTATATCCAGAGATTTTATCTTTACCTGAATTTGACAAAGCCATCTGAACGGCTGTATCTAAGTTTTTCTAGGACTTCGGCAGAGGGGAAGGCATTAAGGCCCTCGTATTTAACAAGCACATTAAAGAAATTATTTCCTGCTTTAAAAATAAAAGAGGATGAAGAGGAACAGTATGCAGGATATTTAACAACCCCGGAGGCTTCTTTAGAGTTTTTCTTAAGGGGGCTAAAAGAATTTGCAGAAAAAAAGGATTCTGTTGTATGGAAAGAACTATATTCATGGTATTTGGAGGATGAAAAATTCCAGAAAAAAATAAAGAGTTATGTAAAGGCAGCTTATTCTAGCGAGGTAGAAAGCCATATTGGAAAGTTGGCAGCAGCAAAACTTTACGGCCCGCAGCCAGTACAAAGTGTGACTAGGCTGGAACAATATAGTGCTTGTGCATTTGCCCATTTTTTAACTTATGGGCTACGGCTAAAAAAAAGAGAAGAATATGAGTTGCTGTCCATGGATTTAGGGAATATGTTCCATAGTGCAATGGAACATTATTCTAGGAAACTGGCTGATTTGGGGCTGGAATTTGCCGATGTAGAAGAAGAGAGAAGAAAAGAATTAGTAGAAGAATGTATTACCGAAGTAACAACAGATTATGGCAATAGTATCCTTACAGTTAGTGCGAGGAACCAATATTTTATTAACCGTTTAACTAGAATTACAGACCGGACTGTATGGGCATTGCAGAGCCAATTAAAAAAAGGGAAGTTTAAGCCAGTTAGCTATGAGGTTGCTTTTTCACAAACAGATAAGTTAGATGCCTTGACAATTCCCTTAGAGGATGGGGAGACAATGCGCCTTCGGGGAAGAATTGACCGTATGGATTTATATGAAGACGAGAAAAATGTCTATGTAAAAATTATTGATTATAAATCGGGGGAAGCAGAGTTTGATTTTTCTTCGGTATATTATGGGCTCCAGCTCCAGCTTTTGGTTTATTTGGATGCGGCAATGGAATTTAATAAACGGAAAAACCCGAAGAAACTTGTAATCCCAGCAGGAATTTTTTATTATAATATGAAAGATCCCATAGTGGATATAACAGAGTTTCCTGAAAAGGCAGTAGAACAGGAATTATTAGAAAAGTTGCGTATGAATGGGTTAGTAAATAAGGAAGAAGCGGTTATTCGGTTAATAGATAAAGAGTTTGATAAAAAATCGCAGGTTATTCCAGTAAGCTATAATAAGGATGGCACTTTATCAAAACAGTCCTCTGCGGTAAGTGCAGAACAGTTTGCAGAAGTGATGGCGTTCGTAAAAAAGAGCATGAGTAAAATGGGAAAAGAAATGCTTAATGGAAATATTGCTGTACTTCCATATGAAAAAGAAAATAGGACAGCTTGTGATTTCTGTGATTATCAGGCAATTTGTGGTTTTGATGAAACACAGCCAAGTTATTTTTTTAGGCGTTTAAAAGAGTTTGATAAAGAAGAATTTTTAAAGAAAATCCATGAAGAGGAGGGAGAACATGGCAACAGTGTGGACGGAGGAACAGAAAAAAGTAATCCAGACAAGGAATTGTAATTTATTAGTATCTGCTGCTGCTGGCTCTGGTAAAACGGCTGTTTTAGTAGAGAGAATCCTTGCTATGATTATGGATAAAGATACCCCTTTAGATATTGACAAGCTTTTAGTAGTGACTTTTACAAATGCCGCTGCTTCAGAGATGCGGGAAAGGATTGGGCAAAGAATAGAAGAGTATATGGAATTAGACCCAGGAAATGAGCATTTGCAAAGGCAGTCTACATTAGTACATATGGCTTCTATTATGACAATTGACAGTTTTTGTATGAGGGTTTTAAGAGAACATTTTGACGAAACGGATTTGGATCCATCGTTCCGCGTGGGGGATGAAGGGGAACAAAGGTTAATAAAGTCAGATGTGGCAGGGGAGCTGTTAGAGGATTATTATAAAGAAGGCAGCGAAGAATTTCTGGATTTTGTAGAAAGTTATTCAACTGGAAAGACAGATGCGGGCCTTACAGAATTAATTGAAAAGATGTATGAGTTTTCTATGAGCTGCCCAGATCCCAAAGAGTGGCTGCGTTTATCTTTAAAACAATATAATGCGGGGACAATGGAGGAATGGAACCAGACAGAGGTAGCAAAATTCCTATTGGATTATTTAAGCCGTATTACAGATGATTGTAGGAAAAGGTTAGAACATGCCATTTTAATATGCCGGGAAGATGACGGGCCATTTATGTATGAGGAAGCATTATTGTCTGACTTAGGACAAATAGAATTGTTCCAGAAAGCAAAATGCTATACAGATTTTGGCAAAGTGTTAAAAGAGATTGCTTTTTGCCGTTTATCTGCGAAGAAATCGGATTCGGTATCTATAGAAAAAAGGGAACAGGTAAAGGCAGTAAGGAATAGCGTAAAAGAAGAGATTAAAAGCTTGCTAAAACAATTTTATGGTAAGGCAGAAAAAGATGTTTTAGATGATATTTGTGCGGTAAAGCCACCACTTCAAATGTTAATTATGCTTACAATTGAGTTTTTGGATCGGTACCATAGTAAAAAACAAGAAAAAAATGTAATTGATTTCCATGATGTAGAGCATATTGCCTTAAACCTGCTTGCAGAAAATAAAGATGGAAGATGGATACCAACAAAGGCAGCAAAGGAGTACCGGGGGCAGTATGCCCAGATTATGATAGATGAATATCAAGATAGTAATTTAGTCCAAGAAATACTCCTTACCAGTATTTCAGGGACAGCAGAAGGAAAACCAAATGTATTTATGGTTGGAGATGTGAAACAGAGCATTTATAAATTCCGTTTGGCAAGGCCGGAGATTTTTATGGAGAAATATAATAGTTATTCTTTAGAAGGCGGGGATTATCAAAGGATTGATCTCCATAAGAATTTTCGAAGCCGTAGTGAAATACTTTCTAGTGTGAATAGTATATTTGAACGTATTATGACAAAACAACTTGGAAATATCGGTTATAATGACAGGGAGGCACTTTATGTGGGGGCGTCTTTCCAGCCAAAGGCAGAGGAAAGAAGTTGGGCAGGGAAGGAAAAGGGCTATTCAGAAAATAGTACAGAGCTGCGTTTAATTGAAAGAAAAGCAGAAGATGGCAGGACACAGGATTTTACGACAGGGGAGCTGGAAGCAAAGGTAATTGCTGGGAGGATACGGGAACTTACAGGGGAAAATGGGATATTAGTATGGGATAAAGAAAAGGCATTATACCGAAAGGCATGTTGCGGGGATATTGTAATCCTTTTACGGAGTGTAAGTAGTTATGCAGATGCATTTCTTTCTGTATTTGCAGAAGAGGGGATACCTGCTTATGCGCAATCCCAAAGTGGTTATTTTACGGCAATTGAAGTACAGACAATTTTAAATTATCTGCGCATTATGGATAACCCAAGGCAGGATATTCCATTGGCAGGGGTATTGAAATCGCCATTTGGGGGTTTTTCTAGTACAGAACTTGCCATTATAAAAGCAGCTTTCCCAGAAGGAAGCCTTTATGATGCAGTAACAGCATGTGCAACATGTGAAAAGGAGAGGCCAGAGAAAGAAAAACTCTGCCGTTTTTTAGAGAATTTAGTACAAATGCGGCGTATAGCATCTTATATGCCAGTGCATGAATTAATTCGTTTAGTAATCCGGGAAACAGGTTATGGGGATTATATTATGGCAATGCCTTCTGGGCAGAAGCGCAAGTTAAATTTAGAAATGTTAATAGAAAAAGCATATGCGTTTGAGGCAACTAGTTACCGTGGGCTATTCCAGTTTTTACGTTATATTGAAAAATTGAATAAATATGAGATAGATTATGGTGAAGCAGCAGAATCAGGAGAAAATGAAAATGCAGTTAGGATTATAAGTATCCATAAAAGTAAAGGACTAGAGTTCCCAATTGTATTTTTAGCAGGGCTTGGCAGGCGTTTTAACCAACAAGATACGTCAGAGAAAATTGTGCTTCATCCAGATATGGGAGTAGGGGCAGATTATGTGGATTATGTGAACCGGACTCGATCAGTAACATTAGTAAAAAGGATTCTTCAAAAAAGCCTGCGTTTAGAAAATTTAGCAGAAGAGTTAAGAGTACTATATGTAGCCATGACAAGGGCAAAGGAAAAATTAATTTTAACAGGGGCTATATCTGATGTAGAAAAACATTTGTCAATATGGAACCAAGAAGCCGCAAAAGGGAAGGAAGCATTGTCTTATGGAGTCCTTTCAGGTGCTTCTTGCTATTTAGATTGGATTGTCCCGGCCTATTTTAGTGGTATGGAACAAGAAAAGAACCCCAGCTTATTTATGTCAGTTACTACCGTGCCAGAAGTAGTAGAATCAGAAACTGCTAGGCAGCAGGAACAGATGAAACAATATCAATTTTTATTAGATTGGGATACGGATAAAATTTATGATCTTGGGGTAAGGGAAGAGATTGAAAAGAATTTTAGCTATATATACCCTTATCCAGACGATGTGGCACTGCATGGAAAGATTTCTGTATCTGAAATAAAAAAGAGAAGCCAACAGATGGAAATAGAAGAAACTATAGAAATGGAAACTTTAATACCAGAGGAATTGCCGCTTTTGCCAGAGTTTGCTAAAGAAGAGGAAGAAAAAGGAGGAGCGGCAAGAGGGACTTTGTACCATAGGGTATTAGAAAGGATTGTATTGTCTAAAACAAAAACAAGGGAAGAGATTGAAGGGCAGCTTGTTTTAATGGAAAAAGAAAAGCAGCTTACTACAGAGGAACGCAAGCAGATTAGTGTAAGGAAATTGTGGAAGTTGTTTAATGGAAAAACAGGGGAACGGATTAAACAAGCAGAAAAAGAGGGAAGGCTTCATAGAGAACAGCCATTTGTGCTTGGGCGGAAAGCAAAGGAATTTTATCCAGATATAACAAGTGAAGAGATAATTCTTTTACAAGGAATTATTGATCTTTATTTTGAAGAAGAGGGGGAATTAGTGCTTTTAGATTATAAGACAGATTATGTAGGTGCTGCTGGGGAAGAACTTTTACGTAAACGCTATTATACGCAATTTGAATGTTATAAACAGGCATTAGAGCAGATTACAGGAAAAAAAGTAAAGGAAATGTTATTATATTCGTTTGCATTGGACAGAGTGGTTTTATTAGAATAAGAATAGGGAGAAATGAGGAAAAAAAGGCACTATGCAAAATATAAATAAGGATATAAAAAGTAATTGTTTTAAAAGAGTATATCTATTGTACGGTGAGGAAGCATATTTAAAAAAAAGCTATAAGAAAAAACTAATCCAAGCAATTATCCCTGAAGGTGATACCATGAATTTCCATGCTTATGAAGGGAAAAGTATCCCTGTAAAAGAAATTATTGATTTGGCAGAGACTATGCCATTTTTTTCAGAGTATCGTCTAATCCTAATGGAAAATACAGGGTTTTTTAAAACAGCTAGTGAAGAGATGGCTGCCTATATAAAAGAGGTTCCAGAAAATACAATACTGCTTTTTGTAGAAGAAGAGGTGGATAAAAGGAATAAATTATTTAAAGCAGTAAAGGATAAAGGCTATGCCTGTGAGCTAACAAAGCAGCCAGACAGTAAGCTAATTACATGGCTTCTTGGAATTATGAAGAAGGATGGGAAAAAGATAAAGGAAGAGGATATGAAACTTTTCCTTTCTAAAACTGGGAATGATATGGAAAATATTTATCAGGAATGGTTAAAATTAAGTGCGTATACAGAAGGAAGAGAAGAAATTACAAAAGGCGACATAGAAGAAATTTGTTCTGTCCAGATTAGTGGAAAGATATTTGAGATGATCCATGCAATTAGCGAAAAGAAACAGAAAAAAGCATTAGAGTATTATTATGATTTGCTGACTTTAAAAGAGCCGCCAATGAGAATTTTGTTTTTAATAGCAAGAGAATATAATTTATTGCTTCAAGTAAAGCAGCTTGAAAAAGAAGGGAAACCAGCGGCTGAAATTGCAAAAATTACAAAACTTCAAGGGTTTTTAGTGGGTAAATATATATCCCAGGCAAAACAATTTAGTGTAAAAACCTTAAAAGAAACATTGGCAGAATGTGTAGAAACAGAAGAAACCGTAAAAACAGGCCAGTTAGATGGCCAGCTTGGGGTAGAATTGTTAATTATAAAATTTAGTACAAAGAAACAAGAAAGTTTTGAAGGAGAAAAATAAAAGGGATTTATTTAATTGTCTTGCTCCTAACTACTGCGAGTGGATTGAAATAAATAAGAAATAAAGTCTTGGCAGAGGCTGTAGTTTATAAAAACCACTCCGAAAAAGTATACTTTTTCGGAGTGGTTTTTTCTTATGCTAT
>CAJTLB010000012.1 GCA_910577045.1 uncultured Lachnospiraceae bacterium
AAAAGAAAAATGGCTCTGGGTTATAAATCTCAGAGCCACTTTGTCTACAGTCTGAGGGGAAGAGTTATCTTCCCCTATTCGATTTTATAGAAAGAACTTGCTAAAATAAAGAGTGAAAGTAAGAAGGGGTTATGTTATAATATTACTATTGAAGATTGAAATGGAGAGTAAGATGAAAAAGAAGTCAAATAAAAGGAAGATGGACAAAGGAATCTCTTTGCTTCTTTCCATTATATTAGTATTTTTTGTTTTAGGAGTAGTTGTATTTTCAGTAGCACGGAAAATATCAATAGAAATGTCTGAATCAGCAATTCAAAATTTAAGTGAAAGTTTAGACTTAATAAAATATACAATAGAAGCAATGTTAAATAAGGAAGCAGAGTACCAAAAATTAATGGCACAAGAAATTGCTATATTGGATGATCCAGAAGAATATATTCGTTCTTATAATAAAACACAGTCAATGGTAAAAGTGTCCTTAATATGGGCTGGGCAAAAAGAAGGGATTTCAAATACTGGGGAAATATTTTCTGAGGAAGGGTTGGACTTTTCATCAGGAGGAGCGATAGAAGGATTGCAAGTATCTCATTCATATATTAATTATATGGGGACATGGTCCTATTCTATGAAATGCCCTGTTGTAAAAGATGGAAAGAATGTAGCTACTCTTTATGTAGAATATGTATATGATTCCTTGGATAAATCCCTTCCAAATGGGTTTTATAATAGAAAGGCAATGCTCTATATTATGGATGCGAAGACAGAGAGGTTTGTATTAAAGCCAAAAGGAATGGGGGAACGGAATGCAGGCCATTTGAATTTGGAAGATTTTTACCGGGCGAATAATATTAAAGAAGAAAAACTCCGTGCAGAAGTTGCTGAGTGCGTAAAAGATAGGAAAAATATTATGTTTTACCATGATATACGGGGAAAAAGTTCCTTAAATTATATGTGGGAAGTAAATAATGGCACGCTATATTTAATTGGTTATGTCCCTATTGAGGCAATCCAGCAAGAGGGAAAGACGGTAAACCAAAATATTTTTATTGTGGTTTTAGTTATGCTAATAGCATTTTTCCTATGTTGTGTATTATATTATTTTAACCAAAGAGAACAAAATAAAATTAGGAAAGAGCGAGAGGCAGAAAGAGAAGTGCATAATAAACAGTTAGCAGAGGCATTGCAAGCGGCACAAATTGCAAGTAATTCTAAGACAATGTTTCTTTCTAATATGTCGCATGATATACGTACTCCAATGAATGCTGTTATTGGTTTTACTACTTTACTTGAAAAAGATGCAGAAAATCCTGATAAGGTGAGGGAATATACAAAAAAAATTATGGCATCTGGGCAGCATTTACTAAGTTTAATTAATGATATTTTGGACGTTTCTAAAATTGAAAGTGGAAAAGTAGTACTTACAGTTGAGGAATTTACCTTAAGTGATTTGGTATCTTCTGTAGATGCAATTATCCGTCCAATGGCAAAGGCAAAGAACCAAGAATTCCATATTGAAGTAACAGGGATTAAATGTGAGTATTTAATGGGCGATGAAACAAGGATGAACCAAATTTTAATTAACCTTCTTTCTAATGCAGTAAAATATACGCCAACAGGCGGAAGTATTTGGTTTCGCATGATTGGGTTAAAACAGCGTTCTAGCCAATACGAGCATATTAGGATAGAAGTAGAGGATAATGGCTACGGGATGACCCCAGAATATTTAAAGACTATTTTTGAGGCATTTACTAGGGCAGAAAATAGTACTACAAATAAAGTCCAAGGCACAGGGCTTGGCATGGCTATTACAAAAAATATTGTAGAGCTTATGGGTGGGACAATCGATGTTTTTAGTGAAGTAAATAAGGGGAGTCTTTTTCGGGTTGAATTAGAGTTCCGTATACCAGAAGGGCAAGCAAAGAAGCAATTTTGGGAGCAAAGTGGTATTTCACGGATTTTGGTAATAGATAAAGATGCACAAGCAGGCAATAATATTCATATGTTAATGCAAGGCGTGGGTGTTTTGGCAGATACTGTTTGTGAAGTAGAAGAAGCGATTTGCCAAATACAAAAAAATAATTACAATATAATTTTACTTGACTGGGATATGCCAGAGATAGATGGCTTTCAGGTAGTAAAAAAGATAAGGGAAGTGTTATCGGATCAAATATTAATTTTATTTATGACAACCCATGGCTTAGATGGAATGGAAGAAGTACTCCATTTAAAAAATACAGGCGTCCTTTCTAAACCATTTTTTGTATCTGCGTTAAAAGAAAAGATATTAGAGATAAAAGAAGAAAAACAAGAGGATACTTTATTACATGCAGAAAGTAACGATTTAAAAGGGTTACATTTCCTAGCTGCAGAAGATAATGAAATTAATGCGGAAATTTTATCTGAGATTTTATCGATAGAAGGTGCTAGTTGTGAGATTATGGAAAATGGGCAATTAGTATTAGAACGTTTTATTCGTTCAAAAGAAGGGGAGTTCCATGCAATCTTAATGGATGTACAAATGCCAGTAATGAATGGATATAATGCAACAAGGGCAATTCGGGCATTAGAAAGAAAAGATGCAAAAGAAATACCAATTATAGCAATGACAGCAAATGCGTTTGCAGAAGATGAAAAAGAGGCATTGGATTCTGGGATGAATGTCCATTTAGCAAAGCCAATTGATATAGGATTATTAAAGAAAGTAATAAAGCAGTATGTATATAAAGAAGGAAATTAGTATGAAAAAGGATAGGAAAAAAAAGAATGGATTAATAATAATTTGTATGGCAGGGTTAATAGCGTGTGTAATTATGGCTTGTGGCAGTAATGGGGATCCAAGTAAAAAGTTAATGGAATTTAAGGAGGAGAAAGAAAGAATTGTAAATTTGTTTAGCCCTATGGAAAAAACAGATCCAGATGCCGAAAATGTGGCAAGGACTGCAATGGATAAAACTGTGATTATGGCGGAAGAAGAGCTAGGCGTAAAGGTAGCATATAAAACTTATACGGCAGAAAATTATCAGGATAAAACATATGATGACGTAACGCTAGATAGAGTCCGTAATAATATGGACGATATTTATTTATTAAACCCAGATACCATTTTAATGTTAGCTGAAGAAGGAAAATTAATGGATTTGTCAGGGCTTGAGAATGCAAAAAATTTAAGGGATGTAGTAAAAACAGCTAATATTGTAGATGGTAAATTAGTAGCGATTCCGCAAGAAGTAGTAGCGTATGGATTGTTTGTAAATAAAGATATGTTTGATAAGTATAATCTGGATTTACCAGAAACACCAGAAGAATTTTTAGAATGTTGCAGGGTGTTTAAGGAAAATGGGATTGAAACACCAATAGGCGCAAACCGTTGGTGGTTAGAGACATTTGTTTTGGCACAGGCATATGCAGATTTATATAATGGAGGAAATACGGAAGCAGAAATAGCAGCATTAAATAGTGGGGAAAGTAAATATAGTGATTATATGCGCCCAGGTTTTGAATTTTTGAAAAAGTTAATAGACAAAGGTTATATTGATGCAAAGAAGGCTTATGTCAGTGAAGCAATTGAGGCGGAAGGGCCTGATTTCTTGGATCAGAAAACACCTATCGTAATAGCATATTGGGGTGCTGCCAATACAGAGACTTCTTATGGGAAACCAAATTTTAATATGTTGGTAATTGGTTTTCCAAGTAAACGTGGCCAAATGCCAGTTATGTCAATGACTGGTTGTGCAATTTCTGCAGAGGCAGAACATGCAGAGGAGGCAATGGGAGTCTTAAATATTATGATTTCTGATAAAGCACTTCAAGTTTATGCAGAGACAAATAAAGTAATCTCTCCATCGAAAAATGTAGAGGTAGATTGTATTCCTGCTTTAAAACCACTAAATGATAAGATAAAAGAAAATGTCTATGTTCTTGGTTCTAATGCGGGAATGAAGGTAGAACAGTGGGGGAATACTTGTATTATTGTACGGAAATTATTAAATGGGGCTACTGTGGAGGAGTGTATGGACGAATTTGATAAATTACAAAAAGAGGCGTTGAGAAAATAAAAATCGGTGAATTCTCTTGTAAAATAAGTAGAAATATGGTATTATAATGCGTATGGACGCATGCTGTAAAATAGCCTGCGTTCATATTTAGGGTTTTATATAACAATAGAAATATGTTTTATCGGAGCGTGGCTCAGCTTGGTAGAGCGTTCGGTTAGGGACCGAGAGGTCGCAGGTTCAAATCCTGTCGCCCCGATTAGTATGCAGCATCCGGTTAATGGATGCTGTTTTGTCATAGAAAATTTTATTTATATATTATAAGCCAATAGGAGTAACATTGGCCAAGGAAAAGAGGTAGGAATGACACATAGGGAGAAAGCAGAACATCTTTTACATCAGCAATATCACTGTTCCCAGGCAATATTTGGGGCATTTGCAGAAGATTTTGGCTTGGATTTAAAAACAGCATTTAAAATTAGTACTTGCTTTGGCGGGGGCATGAGGCAAGGCAGCACTTGTGGATGTATTACGGCATCGTTATTAGTATTGGGAATGGCAATTGGTTTTTATAATTCTCAGGACAGGGAGTTAGAGGTGTATGGAAATAAAAAAACGGATGAATTTATCCGGCTTTTTACAGAACAAATGAATGGCATGATTAATTGCCGTGATATTTTAGGGAAGGATATATCAAAGCCAGAGGAAATGGCGATTATCCGTAAGGAAGGGTTAATTTTGCAGAAATGTCCTAGAGCAATGAGGATTAGTATTGAAATATTAGAAAAAATGTTAGCAGAACATTTAAAATATATTACAGAAAGTACTATTGATTTAGAAGATATTACGGAAAATGCCGAGATGCGGAGTATGTTGAAGAATATTACGGAACTGCATCATTTTAGGAGAAATGTCAACCAGCTTTTATTTTCCTCCAAAAAAGAAATAGGGTTTATCCAATTTGATATACGGAAATTTAAAATTGTAAATGACATATATGGAGAACGGTTTGGAGATGAGATATTAGATTTTATTTTGGGCCAATTAAAAGAGCTTTGCAATAGAGGGCAATTTTATATTAATTTACGAAGCGATGTATTTATGGTGGTAACAGAATATAGTAAAGAGGAAGAATTGGTGGAATTTATCCATCAGTTAGATAAAAGGATAAAATGCTTTAAAAATATTAAAATCCAGCTTTCTTATGGTATTTATACAGTAGAAGATAGGGAGATGGAATTACGCCAGATGGAAGATAGGGCAGCTATGGCAAGAAAAGCTGCTAAGAATAATATTCTGACAAATATTTTATTTTATAAAGAACAGTTTAAAGAATCCTTATATAACCGGAAATTTATTGAGGAAAATATGCAGTCTGCCATAACAGAACGCCAGTTTATAATGTATTTGCAGCCTAAATATAGTATTCTCAAAAATGAGGTTATAGGGGCAGAGGCATTAGTTAGGTGGAGGCACCCAGAACGCGGGATGATTTACCCGAACCAGTTTATCCCCGTTATTGAAGAAAATGGTTTTATAAAAAAGGTGGATTATTACATATGGGCAGAAGCATGCCGTTTTATAAAAAGGTGCCAAGACGCAGGTTTTAAATCTTGCCCTGTTTCTGTCAATGTATCAAGGGTCCATTTACATGACAATAAGTGTATCCAAGTACTTTCTGATATTATACAAAGCAATGGAATCCCAAAGTCGCTTTTGGAGTTGGAAATAACAGAAACAGCGGATGACCAGCAAGTCAGCAAGAAGGCTTTGCAGTTAAAAGAAGAAGGGTTTACCTTGTTAATGGATGATTTTGGGAGTGGGTATTCTTCTTTAAATATTTTATTGGAAACCCCGTTTGATGTAATAAAATTGGATAAAAAATTTATAGAAAATATGATGGTTTCTGAAAAGGGAAGATTAATACTAGAACAAGTAGTTTCTATGGCAAATAAGTTAAAACTTGGGCTTTTAGCAGAAGGCGTAGAGACAAAGGAGCAGGTAGAGCTTTTAAAAGGCATAGGCTGTGATCAAGTACAAGGATATTATTATGCAAAACCAATGCCAGAAGAAGAGTTTTTTACTCTTTTAAAAGAGCAACAAAAAGCATAAGGGGGAGGAAATCCCCCTTTTTTAATTATCTGATAAAACCCTACATTTTAGCCCGCTATCTTCCGCTATGGGGTTAGAAGCACACATAACAACGTCAAATTTTGGCAGGAGTGCTAAAGGCATAAGGTTAGTAACATAGTTATCTGTAATGTCAAGCACCATTAATTCTCCCATATTCCAAGTAAAATCAATATTATCTAATTGATTTCCAGCAAGGTATAATTCTTTTAGATTTGGGTAGTAATGGAACATATCAGAATAATCAGATAAATGAATATTATTCTCATTATTTGCATTATAATCCCATTTTCCGTTGTTTAAGGCTTTTAATATAACATTATTCATGCGAAGGATTTCTAGGCTTTGGTTTTCTGCAAGGTTTTTCATATCAAAACCAGCCGTGCAGTCATTTAGGTTTAATTCTTTTAAATTTGGTAATTTTAATAATCCTTCTACGTTTCCCCAAATATAGCTGTTAGATAAATTAATGGTTTCTAGTTGTGTTAAGCCCATAATTGGTTCTAAATCGGACGAATTGCAAGACATATCAATTAAGTTTAAGTGTTTTAAATTTGTAAGGTTTGTTAATGCAGAGTAGTCATTGGCATATACTTTTGACATAGTAAGTTCTGTTAATCCAGCAGCATAAGAAAGCGGGCTAAGTTCATCATAGTGGCTAATCGATAGGTTAGTAAGATAAGGCATATTACTAAGATTAGGGAGTGGTAGTGCATTTTCAAAAAGATAATCAATATTTAATGTTAAATCAACTAAGTTATATAATTCAGATACAATGGAGTAATCTTTTATCTGGTAATTTGTACTTAAGTTTAGCAATAATAAATTATCTTTACAATCTGATAGGACATCTATATTAATAATTTCGCTATTTATAATAGATAGCTGCTGTAAAAAAGGCATATTAGAGATAAAGCCTATATCACGGAGTTTTTTAGAGTCTATATAAAGAATTTCAAGGTTTGGCATATTATATAGGAACTTAAAATTTTCAATAGAACCCCCATTTGTAATTTCTAAAGATTTTAATTTTTCTAGCGAAGAAATCGCGCTAATATCTGTTAAATAATAATCCCCGCCATCCAGATAAAGATAAGACAAATTGGAAAATGCCTCTATCCCATTTAGGCTATTAGTAAAAATATTTGTATCAATGCCAAGGGTGGTAAGCTGTTTTGGAGAAATGATTTGTTTTATTTCAGAAGGAGAATTGGAGCACCATAATTCGGTAAGGGAATGAAGTTGATCTAAGTCCCCTTTTTCAAGTTTACAACCTTCTAATTTTAAAACTTTTAATCCAGTAAAACAGTTTAAATCGGAAGTAGTAATATCAGAATCATTAAAGTATATATCCCCTTTTGTGCCATCTTTTAATGTATAACTGATTGTCCGATAACCAGAATTATTGTAATGTATGTATATAGAATTAATTTGTGCCATTTGTTCTTTTGTTACTTTATTGTAATTTGTATTAAAAAGTATACTAATAAATTGTTGGAATATTTCAGACTCTGGAAGCTGGTAAGAGGCTTTTTGGGAAGAATCTGTGCCTTCAGTAGGGTAGGTAGCTTTAGTAGAAGGCTCTGGAAAAACTGGCATAGTAGGGGTAGGGGAATCATTATTGTCCATTAAGCGGATAAAAGAAAAGAACCGGATAGCTATGCCAATTACAATAATAAAAGTAACAATGGCCCATTCTGTTTTCTTTTTGGAAGTATTCTTATGCTGGTTTGAGGAGGCAGGGGCAGCATGATCTTGGTTATAAGAAAAGCAAGGTGTAGAGGGCTGGGACGTTTGTGTATTGGTATTTGTAATATTTACAGAAGGAGTAGAGGAACCGCCCATAATGCGGTATCCACATTCACTACATTGTAATGTGCCATTAATTTCTTTCATTTTTTTGCCACATACAGGGCATTTATTTTTTTTGAGGTTCATATATGTATTAGTCCTTTCTAAATATAATAATTAGAGTAAAATAAATAGTTCCTAGTTTAATATAACACCTTTAAAGTAGATATAGCCAATAACTAAAATCTTCTCTGTAGGTAGGCTTTATTAAGATTATATCATATTATCAGAAAAATAATAGATTACAAAAAAATGAAATAATGCTATAATGGACAGGTAATTTGGAAGTTTGGAAGTGGACGGGAGGAAAATGTAATGGAAAAATTAGATGAAAGAATCGAGGAAGCGGTTCAAATTCTATGGGTTGATAGGCAGTTCGAACGGGGAGAAGAGGCTATCCGTTTGTTTATGCAGGCAACGGAAGAGGGCAATCCAGATGCTTATTATTTTTTGGCACGTTGTTATGCAGGGCCAAGTTATGTAGAACGTGGATTCCATTTTGCAGATGATGATGAAAAAGTAAAGGAATATTTGGATTTAAGCATTGAAAAAGGAAGTGCCCTTGGTATGTTTGGCGCAAGGCGGTTTGGAGGCTATAAACCAAAGGGAGGCAGTTTTGTACATGAACCATATCGTTCTTCTAAAGAAATATGGGATAAGGTTTGCGCTATTGCTGATACAGGGGAGATATTTACCCAGTATTTGGTAGCAAATGCTTATTATTATGGCGATGTGGCAGAACTTACAGAGATGGATTTTAGTAAATCAACGAAAATTGAAGTCCAATGGCAGTTCCGCAGATGGGCAGAAAAGGCAATTGAGATGTATGAAGATTTAATTGCCCATAATATGATGATGGGAGTTGGAAATTACATTGACATTATTACATCTGGTGATTTTGGCATACCCAAAGATGAAAAGAAAGCAGAAGAATTAATGCAACTTGCTGCCAGTAAGGGCAATCCATATTATATGGTGAAACTTGGAAGGAAGGTAGAAGAAACCCAGCCGCAAAAGGCAGCAGAGTATTTTCAGAAAGCATTAGATTGTGGGTATACAGATGCTGGCTATTATTTAGGAAGATTATATACATTTAAAGGCGCATTTCCAAGAGACTTAAAAAAGGCAAAAGAATTATTTGAAAAGTGCATAGATGGAGCAACAGTTGGCTGCCACAATCTTTTAGGAGAAATTTATTTTTATGGCGGTGATGGGATAGAGCCAGATTATAACAAAGCATTTGAGCATTTGCTTGCGGCGCATAATATGGAGAATTATTGGGGATCGGATATGCTGGGGACTTGTTATTTAAAAGGTTTAGGAACAAATGTAGATTATGTGAAGGCAAAAGAAGAACTAAGCCGTTATACAAAAGAAGCATTATCCTCTATAGGACTTGGGGAAATTTATGCGTATGGCCTTGGGGTTCCCGTTGATATTAAGAAGGGAATGGAATATTGGGATCGTTTTCCAAACCATCAAAAGGTAATAGAACATAAAAAGAATTTTAAGAAAACATTGTTTGGGTGGAAGAGAGTAAAATCATAAATAATAAATGGATACCATAATTTTACTTATTTTAAATAGTAAATTAAGGTATCCAAAGGTATAATGTTAGATAAAGTAGTTTTTAGTGGGATATATTAGGTATATAAGATAATTGTTAAATATATAAATTTTATTTCATTAAACCAGAAAATACATCTTCTAAAGTACACCAATTATTATATTGTGCAATATGTAAGGTACTACATTTTTTATCCATATAAATATCATAATCTTTGATTTTTAGCTTTTTAGTGTCATTATAAGAAGTTGATAGGTTAGAAATATTTTTACAGATATTTAATTAGGCTATAATATTTGGATTTAACTCTTTGTAGCAAGAAGTCCCCCACTTCTAAAGTGGGGTATGAATTGTGTCCCACTACGCCTCTTGACAAATAGAAATAATATATTACAATAAAATCAGTCGAAAAACAAAAAAACTGATAAATTTATGGAACTAGACAGTAATACACATTCAGTATTTTTGTTGTACTATCATCTTGTGCTGGTTGTGAAATATCGAAGAACAGTATTTGATGATAAAATTTCCGAAAGAGCTAAAGAAATATTTAGTATATCGCGCCAAATTACAATATAACCTTGCAGGAATGGAATCATGATAAAGACTATGTGCATATTTTGTTCAAAAGCATTGTTACCTATGTACATGAACCGATTCATTGGAAAGACGCAGAAAACTATCGTTTGAAGTATGGTGCTATAGATAAAGATTATCTTGTACGATTAAGAAATGAATGTAAAAAATATATTGAGAAACTTAAGAAAAATGGTTATAATATACTTGATATTAGTAACTACACATACTTAAAAATGTCTGAAGAGGCATATGATGAAGTGTATACAGAATATCGTGTTTTAGAATTATTAGAAAGGTGATAGAATGAGAGTTTCTTTTACGGCAGAAATGTTGGAAATGATAGATAAATTTAAACCATATGTGGTTCTTGATGGGGTAAATTTACACTTATCAGAAGATGCACCAGATGAAATCAAAGAAATTTATAACCAATGTATTGAAATAAGTAAACGTAAATATGAAGAGGCATGGAATGATATGATGTAAATGCCCATATTTTGAAAAAGAGTCTTAAAAAGGCTCTTTTTTATATGTATTTGGGAAGAAAGGAATAAGATGAGGAAATTTTCAGATTTGATTATAGGTTCTGTAAATAATCTACCTAAAAAATCCAATCCTGTTTTAAAAAATGGGTTTAAAATTATAAAATCCAATGATGAAAGGATGCTTGCTTTTGGTTGGGCAGGTGTCTCTATGAGGGTAGATGGAGAAATAATTGAAGATTGGCAATAAGATATTGTGGAACCAGAAGAATTGGAAAATGCTGCCTATAATTTTGTGGAGCTGTATCGTGAAGGCGGGGAGATGCACGAAAGAGGCGGTGCAGTTATTTTAATTGAAAGTGTTGTCTTTACAGAAGAAAAAATGCAGGTAATGGGTATTTTAATAGGTATGCTTTTAATTGGCTAGTGGATTGGTTTTAAAGTTTTAGACAAAGGTGTAGTATGTATGTAGGAGTAAATGGGGCGGCCAGAAAAGTATTGTAAAAAGGAATAGAAGCATTCGAAGGATTGTGTTATAATAAAACATAAGGGACACCACAGATAGGGTAGTTTGCCTCTCTTTTTACCAAAGAAGGGGGGTGGTGCACATGAGTACATACGAAGCAATATCATTGATGTTGACATTCGGGTTATTCTTGCTTGCGCTTATCTCCTGTTTAGAGAATAGGAAATAGGCAAAAAAATAACTGCCCTTGTCTTGGCCTGACAGGCAGTTATTTCACTTAAAATATAGAGGCTAACCACTTTGTGGGTGGTGTTCCCTTTGATAAAGGTAGTATAACACAAAAAGAAATAGATTGCAAATAGAAAGTAAGGGCATCCGAGAGGGTGCTCTTTTTGATGTGGTTAGGAGGGGAAGGAAAGTTCTATGGGAAATTTAGTCATCAAAGAGCCACCGGAATTTCAAGACAAAATACATAAAATAGAAGAAGAGGAATATCTAACTGCTGAACTAGAAAATGGGATAAAAGGGGCATTATTAAATAATGATGTGTACTTAAAATGGAAATTGGAAGAAATTATAGAAAATATAGAGAGTGGAGGTGTAGGAGTAACATTTCCTCTGGATGTGCCAAATTCTAAAGAAATAAAATTTATTGGAATACAGGTTCCAAATAATCATTTTGCTAGTGAAATATTAGATCATATTCTATATAAGGATAAAAATGCTTTGGTATTAAAAACAGTAGACGAAAAAAATAAAGAAAAAGAATTAATTCGTGTTTATGAAGATGATTTTGGGAATTCAGTCATTTGTTTTGAACCATATTGGATAGATATGGCATCTACTTCGCTGAAAGTTTCAAACATGTCTTTAGTAGATACAAATGAAGATGAAATTACGGTAAGAGCCGTTGCAACTGATAATGGAAGTGGGCTTGAAATTTGCAAAGATGGATCAGTTTACGAAACGTTGTTAGAAATAGATGGCAATGGGATTAGTCATTTTTTTCATTGTGTTAAGATTAAAAGTGGAAATTTATACTTAGATTTACAGCAAGGAATTATTTTTTCGCAAGAAGAAAGAGGTTTAAGATGGGGGTTAAAAGAAAATTCGTTAAAACAGTTAATATTCCATGGGCATAATTTAGACAACGAACAAATAAAAGACGCTTTTGTAATTAGTTGGGATAATGTTAGTAACAATGTTGATACTTGTTTTAACAATTTAAAAGTATGGTTTAGTCGATACTTTGAAAATTTTGGGCACTTTATTCAGGAAGATACAAGTACTGGAACGCTGAATTTTGGAATTTATCATGATAGTTCTTATGCTATGTCTGCATCTGTTAATAAAGAGGGAAATTGGCGTTTTCATAATGGTATTGACATTGGTGTATCACCAATTCGTTATAGAGAATATACTAATGCTTTTGGTTATAAAACTATAGGAATAGAAACTCCTAATATTTTTCTTACACCAGAACTAAGGGGTAGTGGTTTTTCGTCTGCAGGGATTTTATTTGGCCATCCTTTGGGTGACTATAAAATACCATTTTTCGAAATGATACAAACTCAAAAATCATCAAATATAGAAAATCAGGTTTTGAATATACGTTTACATTCATCTGATTTAACTTCTTATACAAATATTGCGTTGATGGGTAAAAGTGAAGTACATTTTGGTGTTCCTGTCACAGCTTCCAATATAACTAAAATGGCTTCTGATATAGTGACAGCCCAACAAGAAATTACAGAGCAAGACTTACAATTAATCGAAACCCAACAAATGCTAACCGATCAAGAATTAGAAAACATAGAAACCCAGCAAATGCTAACCGAAATGGATTTAGAAAAGATAGAAGGAGGACAAGCGGTATGATGATGAGCAGAAAGGCAAGTAACATTAAAAGTAGGTATGCAAAAGGCTATGTAACAGAGGAGCAATTAGGAAGATATTTAGACCTTGGAGTGATTACAGACAAGGAATATCAAAACATATTGACTAGTAAGCCAGTTGTAGAAGAAAAGGAAGAAATTGCAGAAGAAGAAGGAAGGGGATAGACTAGATGGATGCACCACTTACAAGAGCAGAACATGAAGAATTCCGCAGGGCTATGGAAGCAGAAAATAAACGACTGGCTGATGAAAATAATCGACAGAATAAACGATTGGAACTGGTAGAAGAAAGTGTACGCCAAATCAGTGATCTAACAGTATCAGTGAAGGAAATGGCGGTGAATATGGGAAATATGTTAAAAGAGTTAGAAAAACAAGGGGAACGATTAGAAAAACTAGAACAGGAACCAGCGGAAGCTCATAGGCAGATTAAAATGGCAATGGTAACAGCGGCGATTAGTACCATTATGGGGGCAATCATAGGGGCATTAATTATGGTTTTATAGGAGGGAAAACGATGAAAAGAGATTGGATTCAGTGGACAAAGAAAGCAGGAATTAGAGCAATAAAAACGGTTGCACAGGCAGCTATAGCAGGAATTGGGACAGCAGCAGCTATGGGACAAGTAGACTGGAAGTATGTAGTTTCTGCTTCTTTATTGGCGGGGATTTTATCTATGCTCACCTCTGTAGCAGGGCTGCCAGAGTTAAAGGAGGAAAAAGAGTGAAAAAAGGAATTGATTTAAGTACTCATAATCAGGTGACAGATTGGGATAAAGTAAAAGAAAATGTAGATTTTGTAATCCTTCGTGCTGGATATGGAAAAAATAATATTGATGAAAAGCTTGTGCCTTATGCGGCTGCTTGTATAAAACAAGAAATTCCTTTAGGGTTATATTGGTTTTCTTATGCGTATACTGTAGAGATGGCAAAAAAAGAGGCCCAGTATTGTATCCAGCAAGCGAAAAAGTATTCTATTACTTATCCAATAGCCTTTGACTTCGAATACGATTCTGTTCGTTATGCAGAAAGGAAAGGCGTCAAGGTAACAAAACAGTTGGTTATGGATATGACAATCACCTTTTGCAATGTAATAAAGGAAGCAGGATACATACCAATGGTGTATACCAATAAGGATTATGCAAACCAATATTTTAACTTGACACAATTAAAGGAAGAAGGGTATGCTATTTGGTATGCGTACTATAACAAAGTTTGTAATAGAGAGGATATGGCACTTTGGCAGTACACAGATACTGGAAGTATCCCAGGGATTTCAGGGCGAGTAGATGTCAACATTTCGTATGTGGATTATGGGGATAAATCAGGTTGGATACAAGAAGGGGATAAATGGAAATACCAAAAAAAGGACGGAAGCTTGTGTAAAAACTGTTGGCAGGAAGTAGAAGGGGCGTGGTATCATTTCGATTCAAAAGGGATTATGCAGACAGGCTGGCTAAAGGAAGAAGGGAAATGGTATTTTCTAAAGAATGATGGCAGCATGGCTCATAAAGAAATGTTAATGATAAAAAACCCTGTATATGGAGAAGAGACTTATATTTTTGCAACAGATGGGCATATGTTACAGACAAATGAGAGAGGGGCAGCAGTATAGTAATATAAGAAATAAATTGTATGTTGTTACTATTCGGTCATCCAATTTGGGCAGGTGGAACGTCTTCCATCACAATATTGTGTAAGTATTGGTTGTTTTACATCTGGCCTTGCTAGGTATTGGTCAAAGATTTCGTCTACAACAAGGGAGATAGTGTCAAAGATATTACGGCCATTAATCCATTTGTGGTCAAATGCAGTAGAGGAAGTAATAGTAAAATTAAAGCCTTTATTCCTATACCATTCTGTATAGACCCGGTTTAAAGTGAAGGACATGATAGCCAGTACATTAGCAGTTATGGTAGAAGTAGGCCAAGTAGCATATATTTCAGAGGAGGCTACATTTTTAATATAATCCCGGTATAATACATAGTGGTTTTGTGCAGAACTATCTGTAGGCGCACCATCATGGACAACAATATATTCTGGGATAACAACACGGCTTAATACAATTTCCCCAGATTCGTCTAATGGTTTAATTTCTGCTTCAGCAATTTTGGGTGGATAATTACCATAGAGGGTATGGGCTGGGATAACGAGATTTGTACCATGCCCTGTTGGTGTAATGGGATCTAGATGGATTTCTTGTACAGAATTATTATTAGGAAGGACTTCTGTACCCGAAATGTCAAATGGTTCAAAACCTTCTGCAGTAACATTTAGTGTGTATTCAGAATAAGGTTGTTCAATGCCAGGTTCCATACTATATTCAAGAGGAGGGGCACTTAAAGAAAGAAGTTCTGTTTGTCCAGAAGAATTTGTACGTACTTGTTCTATAATATTGTTTGGGTTTCCCGTATAGGAAATAGTGACTACTGCATTTTCAATAGGGCGATTATTTACAGAAGAGAGAACACTTACTAATAGTCCGCCTGTTTGGGCAGAAGCTGTTTGCATGGTGCGTAAGAGTATGCTCATAAGATACCTCAATTATAATTGTTCCTAAATATTATATGCAAAAAAACGCTTGCTTAATCCATAAAAGTGTGGTAGAATCTTTACAATTTGAATACAGGACCGAAAGCCCTGCTTCGAATCCGCTTTGTTAAAAGCAGTTGCCTCTGCTTTTTTTTTTGCGAATCAATATCGGAATGACAAAAAAAGAAAGGAACAGGTGGTAAAATGAAAGCGTATCTAATTCTGGAAGATGGTACGGTATTAAAAGGTACCAGTATTGGCTCTACAAGAGAAGTAATTAGCGAAATTGTCTTTAACACATCTATGACAGGTTATCTTGAGGTCCTAACAGACCCATCTTATGCCGGACAGGCAGTTGTTATGACTTATCCCCTGATTGGAAATTATGGAATATGTTATAAAGATATGGAATCTTTAAAACCATGGCCAGATGGTTATATTGTAAGAGAATTGTCTAGAGTAGCAAGTAATTTTAGGAGTGAAGATTCTATCCAAAATTTTTTAGAAAAACATGATATTCCAGGTATTTGTGGTATTGATACCAGGGCACTCACGAAAATTCTTCGTGAGAAGGGAACAATGAATGGCATGATTACAACAAATGAGAAATACAATTTGGAAGAAACCATAGCCCGTATAAAAGAATATCACTGTAAAGGTGTAGTAAAGAGAGTTTCTTGTAAAGAAAAAAGAGTACTAGAAGGAAATGGTTTTAAAGTTGCGCTTATGGACTTTGGGGCAAAGGATAATATTGCCCATTCTTTGCAGAAAAGAGGATGTGAAGTAACGATTTACCCCGCTTTTACATTAGCAGAGGAAATACTTGCTACCAAACCAGATGGGATTATGCTGTCAAATGGGCCAGGGGATCCAAAAGAATGTGTTTCTATTATCCAGGAGATTAAAAAACTGTACCAGTCGGATATACCAATTTTTGCAATTTGCCTAGGGCATCAGCTAATGGCATTGGCAACAGGGGCAGATACGTATAAAATGAAATATGGGCATCGGGGTGGCAACCATCCAGTAAAGGATTTGGAGACAGGCAGAGTTTATATTTCATCACAAAACCATGGATATGTGGTAGATGTGGAAAATTTGGATAGTACTATAGCTGAACCAAGTTTTGTAAATGTAAATGATGGGACAAATGAAGGGCTTCACTATTTAGGGAAGAATATTTTTACAGTACAATTCCATCCAGAAGCATGCCCAGGCCCACAAGATTCCAACTTTTTGTTTGATCGGTTTATAAAAATGATGGAGGTGTCAAAATAATGCCAAGAAATTCTAATATTAAAAAAGTATTAGTGATTGGTTCTGGCCCAATTGTAATTGGACAGGCAGCGGAATTTGATTATGCAGGTACGCAGGCATGCCGTTCGTTAAAAGAAGAAGGGATTTCTGTGGTATTGGTAAACTCTAATCCAGCAACCATAATGACAGATAAAGATATTGCAGATATGGTTTATATTGAGCCATTGACCGTTCCTGTATTAGAACAGATTATTATAAAGGAAAAGCCAGATAGTATTCTTCCGACATTAGGAGGCCAGGCAGGGCTAAACCTTGCTATGGAATTAGAAGAATGTGGTTTCTTAAAAGAGCACCATGTAAAATTAATTGGGACTACGCCAGAAACAATAAAAAAAGCAGAAGATCGGCTAGAATTTAAACTTACCATGGAAAAAATTGGAGAACCAATTGCAGCTTCAAAAGTGGTAGAACAAGTAGAAGATGGAGTAGAATTTGCAAAGGCTATTGGATATCCAATTGTCTTACGCCCAGCTTATACCTTAGGAGGAAGTGGTGGCGGCATTGCGGCAAACGAAGAAGAGTTAGTAGAAATATTGGAAAATGGGCTTCGTTTAAGCCGTGTAGGACAGGTATTAGTAGAACGATGTATTGCAGGCTGGAAAGAAATTGAATATGAGGTAATGCGAGATAGTGCAGGAAATTGTATTACAGTTTGTAATATGGAGAATTTAGATCCAGTAGGTGTCCATACAGGGGATAGTATTGTAGTAGCACCTTCTCAGACTTTGGGTGATAAAGAATACCAGATGCTCCGTACTGCGGCATTAAATATTATTAATGAACTTCAAATTACTGGGGGATGCAATGTACAGTTTGCACTTCATCCAGAAAGTTTCGAATATTGCGTAATTGAAGTAAACCCTCGTGTAAGCCGTTCTTCGGCATTGGCTTCTAAGGCAACAGGATACCCGATTGCAAAGGTAGCTGCTAAAATCGCGCTTGGATATACATTAGATGAGATTAAAAATGCGATTACAAAGAAAACGTATGCTAGTTTTGAGCCAACATTAGATTATTGTGTAGTGAAAATTCCAAGATTGCCATTTGATAAATTTATTAGTGCAAAAAGAACACTTACAACACAGATGAAAGCAACTGGCGAAGTAATGAGCATTTGTACGAATTTTGAAGGTGGCTTAATGAAAGCGATCCGTTCATTGGAGCAACATGTAGATAGTCTAATGTCTTATAATTTTACAAAATTAAGTAAAGAAGAGTTGACAGAAGCACTTTACCGTGTAGATGATAGGCGTATTTTTGTAATAGCAGAAGCACTTCGTAGGAAGTTTAGTTATCAAGAAATCCATGAGATTACAAAAATAGATATTTGGTTTATAGATAAGATTGCAATATTAGTAGAAATGGAGGCAGCCTTAAGGCAGGGAGGGCTTACAAAGGAACTTCTTATGGAGGCAAAACGCCTAGAGTTCCCAGATAAAGTAATTGGAGAATTAACAGGGAAGACAGAAAAAGAAATTAAAGAATTAAGGAAAGAATGGGGTATTTATGCTGCATTTAAAATAGTAGATACCTGTGCAGCGGAATTTGCAGCAGAGACACCATATTATTATTCTTGTTTTGGCAGCGAAACAGAGATAGAGGCACATAGGGATAGAAAAAAAGTATTAGTGCTTGGTTCAGGTCCTATCCGTATTGGGCAGGGAATTGAATTTGATTACTGTTCGGTACACAGCACATGGGCATTTAGGGAGGCTGGGTACGAAACTATTATTATTAATAATAACCCAGAAACAGTAAGCACTGATTTTGACATTGCAGATAAACTGTATTTTGAACCTCTTACTCCTGAAGATGTAGAAAATATTGTAGAAATAGAAAAGCCAGATGGAGCTGTTGTCCAATTTGGCGGACAGACAGCGATTAAATTAACAGAAGCATTAATGAAAATGGGTGTGCCAATTCTTGGGACTGCCGCAGAAGATGTAGATGCTGCAGAAGATAGGGAGCTATTTGACCGAATATTGGAACAGTGTGAAATCCCAAGGCCTGCTGGGCATACGGTATTTACTTGTGAAGAGGCAATAAAGGCAGCGAATAGCTTGGGCTATCCAGTACTAGTAAGGCCATCTTATGTGTTAGGCGGGCAGGGGATGAGGATTGCAATTAGTGACGAGGATATTCGGGAATTTATAGGGATTATTAACCAGATTGCACAGGAACATCCGATTTTAGTAGATAAATATTTAGTAGGGAAAGAAATTGAGGTAGATGCAGTATGTGATGGAGAGGATATTTTAATACCAGGTATTATGGAGCATATTGAACGTGCAGGAATTCATTCGGGAGACAGTATTTCTGTGTACCCTGCACAAAGCATCAGTAAAAAGGCAACAGAAACCATTGAATTATATACGGAAAAGCTTGCCCGTGCCTTGCATGTAAAAGGCCTAATTAATATACAATTTATTGTATGTGGGGATAAGGTTTATGTAATTGAAGTAAACCCACGTTCTAGCCGTACTGTGCCTTATATTAGTAAAGTAACAGGAATTCCTATTGTAAAACTTGCTACAAGGGTGATTACAGGGAGTACATTAAAAGAACTTGGCTACGCGCCTGGGCTGCAAAAACCAGCAGATTATATTGCAATTAAAATGCCAGTATTTTCTTTTGAGAAACTACGTGGTGCGGATATTAGCCTTGGCCCAGAAATGAAATCTACAGGGGAATGTCTTGGCATAGCAAAGTCATTTAATGAAGCGTTATATAAAGCCTTTCTAGGTGCAGGCATTAACCTTCCAAGGCATAAAAAAATGATATTGACAGTAAATGATGAATCAAAAGAAGAGGCTGTTGGGATAGGCAGGCGTTTTGAGGCCCTTGGCTATACAATTTATGCAACCCGTGGAACAGCAGCATATTTAAATAAAAATAGAGTAAATGCTTTGAAAATAAATAAATTGGAGCAAGAATCCCCCAATTTAATGGATTTAATATATAGCCATGAAATTGATTTAGTAATTGATATTCCTTCACAGGGATATGAGAAGAGCAAAGATGGGTTTTTAATCCGCCGCTATGCGATTGAGACAGGGGTAAATTGTATTACTGCACTAGATACAGCAAATGCACTTTTAACTAGCTTAGAAAATTCAGAACACAGGACATTGACGCCTGTTGATATTGCAACGGTTTAACAATTAACAGCAAGGATTCCCCTTCCTCTTGGGTAGGGGAGGAATTGCCCAAAACAATTATAATAGCAGCAGCGGGCAGAGTGAAAGTGGTATCTTCTGCTGCCATAAGGCAATCCACATAATTGGCTCCTAACTGCCGCGAATGGATTAAAACAAGGAGGGATAGAATGAAAAAAGAGAAGGTAGTAGTTGCTCTGGGGCGTAATGCAATTGGAAAAACGCTTCCAGAGCAGAAAGCTGCTGTAGTAAATACAGCAAAATATATAGCGGATTTAATTGAAGAGCATTATCAGATAGTGGTGACACATAGCAATGCTTCCCAAGTTGGGATGATACGTGCAGCTATGAGTGAATTAAGCCGCTTAGAACCAGAATATACAACAGCCCCATTGTCAGTTTGTGGGGCATTAAGCCAAGGATATATTGGCTATGATTTGCAGAACCAAATTCGGACAGAATTATTAAACAGAGGTATTTTTAAAACAGTGGCAACAATTATTACACAGGTAAGTGTTGATCCTTTTGATAGGGCATTTGGGAAACCCTCTAAGGTAATTGGGCGCTATTTGTCAAAAGAAGAGGCAGAGGCAGAAGAAGTAAAAGGAAACCCTGTGGTATGTGAAGAAAAAGGGTATCGAAGAATTGTAGCTTCGCCTAAACCAGTTGATATTTATGAAATTGATGCAATACGTGTACTTTCTGATGCAGGGCAAATTGTAATTGCATGTGGTGGCGGAGGCGTCCCTGTGCTTGCACAAGGAACAAGGCTTAAAGGGGCTAGTGCAATTATTGAAAAGGATATGGCGGCAGCGAAGATGGCACATCTGTTAGATTGTGAAATTCTTTTAATCTTAACAGAAATTGATAAGGTGTATTTAAATTTTGGAAAAGAAAATCAAGTGCCGCTTGATAGCCTTAGTGTAAAAGAGGCAGAAAAATATATAGAAGAAGGACAGTTTGGAAAAGATACTATGCTTCCTAAAATAGAAGCTTCTATTGAATTTGTGTCAGCAGCCCCAAAAAGAAGGGCAGTTATTGCAGAATTAAAGGATGCACTTGCCGCATTAGAAGGCAAGGCAGGGACAATAATCTGTTAATAAAAAACCATTCCAAAAAGTATACTCTTTGAGAAACAATTTTTATTGTGCAATTTAAATAAATTTTTTAAAAAAATCCCCGATAATTCACATCAATTTTAGTACAATCGCATAATAAAAGACCATTCTCAAAAAGTATGCTTTATGAGAAATAAGTATTGTGTAATAGAAAATAGGAGATAATGAATAAAAAAGAATTTTAGTACAAGAAGGAGGAAAATAGCAGTATTTTATATAGAAGATACCATAGAAAATATAAGAAATTACTGTTAAATATTGAGTATGAAACTAAGAAAGCTTGAGTTGCAAGATGCTAGATATATGTATGAGTGGATGACAGATTATAATGTGACAGAACATTTAGCGAAAGATTTTTCCCATATGACAGTAGAAGATTGTCAACAATTTATTGAATTATCAAAAACAGATAATCATAGTATCCATTTAGCGATTTGTAATAATCTTGATATATATCAAGGTACAATTAGTTTAAAAAATATAGAAGAAAATAAAGAAGCAGAATATGCGATTGTTCTTCGGAAAGGGGCAATTGGAACAGGAATAGCAAAAGAAGCAACAGAAAAATTGTTACATATAGCATTTCAAAAATTAAATTTAGAAAAAGTGTATTTATATGTAAAGAAAGTAAATATTAGAGCAAATAAATTTTATCAAAAAATGGGATTTCAAAAGATAAGAGAAGATAAAGAAATGAACTGGTATGAGATAAGGCCAAAGTAAATATTTGTAATCCAATTATTAGGGAACCTCTTAAATAAGTTCAGAATATTTAATTTACAAAAGTGTAGTAATAGAAATTTAAAAAAGATTTGTATAGGATAATAGTAAAAAATAAGTAATCAGAGAGAGTATGGTGTATCAACAGAAACTACAGACTCTTTTTTTATACACAAATCCCTTTTACATAATGGTTAGAATATAATACATAAAATACTTGACGTGTATAGTGGTGTATTTTAAAATAAAAAAGAATTTTGTAACAAATGGAAGAGGAATCATTATGAAAGTTTCATTTGATTTAGATGACACACTTTTTGTGCCAAAAGAAAAATTTAAAACAGAACAGGTACTAAAATTCCCTTTTTGTTTGATATATAAAGAAAGATTACGTTTTGGGACAAAAAAACTTATGGAATATATTCGCGGTCAGGGTATAGAGTTGTGGATTTATACAACTTCCTATCGTTCAGAGCATTATATAAGAGGTTTGTTTCGTTGTTATGGTATAAAATTGGATTGTGTTGTTAATGGGGAAAAACATGCAAATGAAGTGCAGGCTGGATATAGAGAAGGGATGCCATCAAAATATCCAAGTAAATATCGGATTGATTTACATATTGACGATGATATTTCTGTCGCACAAAATGGGAAAGTATATGGATTTCATGTTTTAATTATAGGTAGCCAAGATGATAATTGGACAGATAAGGTAGTAAAGGAAATAGAAAGAATCAGGAAATTTAGTTAAAAAACTGTTTGTTTTCAGGTTTTTGGATTTGTGTTATAATAAGGGCAACAGAATAATAAATTTGTGAAATAAGGAGGAGATATGGTTCTTCCAAATGGAATCAGTAGTTTTCTTGAGGCAGGAAGCTGTTTGGAAATTTTAAATGTAAAAAAATTTAAGAATATAACTTATTGTCTTGCAAATGAGAATTATGGAAAAATATTATCTATTGATATTTCATTATATGGGAAAAATTTTTATATCTCTGAAATTTTAACCAGTAATATACATTGTTATTTTTTAATGAATGTGTGTTATCCCTATACAGCATTTGCTAGTTCAGTAGAATATGGCTTGGTTAAATTTATAGATAAACCAATCAATTTTGTTTATCCATATTCTGAACATAATTTACTTGGCAAGGAAGCATTAAGCGATGATTGGCGTGATGCTGTCGAAAATTTAAATTGTGCAGAACTCACTCAAATTAAGTATTGGAAACCAACATCTATTGGTGAAATTATATTTAATTTTTGGGACTGATAAAAAGAAAGAATAGGTTAGAGAAAAGGAATAGGCTATGGAAAAAAAACAAGGCTATAGTATTACAACATATCAATTTCGATTATATCAGAAGCATTTGGAAAGATTTGTTTTCACAAAAAATTTATATTGTCAAGTAACAGCCTTTTATCTTGCCTTAATTTTTGACAAAGATTTTTCAGGGCTTTCTGATTATGAGCTACAAAGGAGTATTGAGGTATTGACACAAGGAGAAAAGAAAAAAGGAATTGAGCCAGAGTATCCATTACCTTATGGAAAAGTTCCACTTTATTTTAGAAGGGCAGCACTAAGGGAGGCAGCAGCAGCGGCGAGAAGTTATATTTCTCGTGCAGAAAAAGCTGGAAATGGAAAGGTCTCTATTCCTAAAAACCTGAATACATCACCTGTTTATTATAAAGGGATGTACCGGAACTTAGATTTACATAACAAGCAGATAGAACTAAAACTTTTTAATGGAAAAGAATGGAAGTGGGACAAGTATCATTTTACAATGGATGGAAGGGAATTAGTAGAAGGTGTCGAGCTTCTGTCACCAACAATTAAAATAGATAGAAAACAAGTATTTTTATATTTTCCAGTAAAACAGCAGGTAGATGATGTACGTACTGTAAAGGAAAGGGCAGGGGAACGGTATCTAGCTGTGTCTTTACAAATGGGTGAAGTATTTGCTGCCTGTGTTGCAGAACAGCCAGAAAGTGTTAAGGCAGAAGAAAGAATAAAAAGGCAGATTTATATGGTCCGCGGAGGCAAAAAATTTTATCACAGAAGAAGGCTTTTGGAGGATAAATTAAGGCTGGCAGTAGAGGCTGGAAAAAGGGAGGGTCTGCCACAGACAACAGAAACAGAACGCATCCAACGTATCCGTAGGAAATTACGATATGTGATTAAAGAAGAAGCGCATCGAGTAAGCAGGGAAATTGTAAATTTTGCAGAAAAAGAGAATTGCAGAGTGATTGCCATACCCGATTATCAGGGAAATTTGGGACTAAATAGAAAACCATATTTTCAGTATAGTGATTATGATTGGATTGGCAGAAGGATTATAGAATATACGGCTTATAAAAGTTTTCAGAAAGGGATAGTGTTATGTAGGATACCAGTAAAAGGTATTTCAGAAAAATGCAGCCAATGTGGGGCTAAAATTAAACGTTATAATGAAGGGCATAAGCCAGGAATGGGATATTTGGGTGGGAGGTTGTATCTTTGCCCGAATGGACATAAAGGAAATACTGCTATCAATATAGCAGAAAATATAGGCATACGATATAGGGAATTGTATTGGGAATAATGGAAGAGTAATATAGATGCAAAAACCCACTCCGAAAAAGTATACTTTTTCGGAGTGGGTTTTTCTTATGCTATTTTACCATATTTTTGGGATTTTTCAAGGGCTTTTTTTCGGATTTTCTGTACAACTTGCACAAAGGATAGTGGATTCTCATAAAGTATACTTTTTGAGAATCGGCTAAATAAGCCTGATAATCAAAGGAAGCAGATGGAGCAGGGCAGTTCTATGGAACAGCTTTGTAGGTACAGTACCACCTAGGAAACAAAGGTTTTCTAAAGATGCAGAATGCAAGTTGTACTGGGAGTTATTGGTTTTAATTACAAAGAAATGGCTAAGGATTAGAAAAATGGAAGTTATAAGATTAAAAGAAAAGGTATGGCTGGCAAGCCCTACCATACATAAAGAAGAGCAAGAGTTTGTACAACAAGCTTTTGATACTAATTGGGTATCTACTGTAGGAGAAAATTTGGAAAAATTGGAACAGGAAGTGGCCTTTTATACAGGAAATCCTTATGCAGTAGCTCTTTCTTCTGGTACAGCTGCCCTTCATTTAGCAGTGAAATTAGCAGGAATTGGACAGGGGGATAGAGTGTTTTGTTCCGATATGACATTTGCTGCCACAGTAAACCCTGTTCGGTATGAAAAAGGGAATCCTGTATTTATAGACAGTGAATATGATACTTGGAATATGAATCCAGCTACATTAGAAAAAGCATTTTATAAATATCCAGATACAAAAGCAGTGATTGTGGTAAACCTATATGGGACGCCAGCAAAATTAGATGAAATCCAAACAATTTGTAACCATTATGGGGCTGTTTTAATTGAAGATGCAGCAGAATCTTTAGGGGCTACTTTTCGTGGGAAACAGACAGGCAGCTTTGGCAAGTATAATGTAGTGAGTTTTAATGGGAATAAGATTATTACAACCTCTGGCGGGGGTATGTTATTAACCAGCCAGGAAGAGGCAGCAGAAAAAGCAAGATTTTGGTCAACACAAGCCAGAGAAAAAGCACCTTGGTATCAACATAAGGAAATAGGGTATAATTATCGACTGTCTAATATATTAGCAGGGATTGGAAGAGGGCAGATGCTTTATTTAGAAGAGCATAAAGCGTTAAAAAAAGAGATTTATCTTCGGTATAAAAAAGGACTAGAAAACCTGCCAGTCCAGATGAACCCATATCTTCTTTGGAGTGAACCAAATTTCTGGTTAAGCTGCCTTTTAATCAAACAAGGGTGCCTGGTAACACCAGAAAAGATTCGAAGAAAATTAGAAAGGTATCAGATCGAATCAAGGCCAATCTGGAAGCCAATGCACCTACAACCAGTGTATAAAGGAGAAGAGTTTATAACAGAAGGGAAAGAAGTAAGTACTGATATTTTTTCGAGAGGATTGTGCCTTCCAAGTGATATTAAAATGACAAAAGAGGTGCAAGAGATTGTAATAGAGATAATAAAAAGTTGTTTTGGGTAGAAAATAGGGATATAAGATAGAAAAAAGAATGGGAAAAAGAATGGGAAAAGGAAAAAACAGTTTTTATGCGAGGTATAGTAAACGGTTTTTTGATGTGGTATTGTCGCTGTTGGCATTAGTGATAGTAAGCCCTGTGATGGCAGTAACGGCTGTTCTGGTAAAATTAAAACTAGGGAGTCCAGTTCTATTTTGTCAAGAAAGGCTAGGAAAAGAAGAAAAGATATTTAAGATGTATAAATTCCGAACAATGACAGAGAAACGGGATCAAGAAGGGAAGTTGTTGCCTGACGAGGAACGGCTAACAGAATTTGGGAAAAAATTACGGAGCAGCAGTTTGGATGAACTGCCAGAACTTATTAATATTTTAAAAGGAGAAATGAGCATTGTAGGGCCAAGGCCATTATTGGTAGAGTATTTGCCTTTGTATAACCAAGAGCAGAGAAAGAGGCATGAGGTCAGTCCAGGATTAACAGGGCTTGCCCAAGTAAATGGAAGAAATGCTATTACATGGGAAGAAAAATTCCAGTATGATTTGGAGTACATAAAAAGAATGAGTATAAGGGTAGATATAGTAATTATTTGCCAAACGGTAAAAAAGGTTTGGGAGAGAGAAGGGATTTATACAGGGCAGACATCTACCATAGAGCCATTTCAAGGGAATGAAAAGAAGGATTTTTTTAAATAAAGGGTTTACTATGGAGGGAAAAATGAGGCGTCTTTTGGTAATGGGAGCAGGTGGTCATGGGAAGGTATGTGCAGATATTGCAATAAAAATGAAAAAATGGGACAGGATTGTATTTCTGGATGATAAGGAAGGCATAAAGGAGTGTATGGGGTTTCCTGTAATTGATAAACTATCTGCTGCATTGTGTTATAGAGAGAATACAGATTATTTTGTAGCGATAGGGGATAATGGGATAAGGGAACAGATACAAGAAAAGCTGGAATGGGAAGGGGTTTCTTTGGCAATTTTATTACATCCAGATGCAGTGGTTGGGTTGTCAGTAAAGATAGGAAAAGGGAGTACCATTATGGCAGGAGCCATTATTAATAGTGGAAGCCAGATAGGAAAGGGCTGTGTCGTTAATACGGGGAGCAGCATCGATCATGATAATATAATAGAAGATTATGTACATATATCGCCAGGAGTGCGTTTGGCAGGGAATGTAAAAATAGGGAGAGGAAGCTTTATAGGAGTAGGGAGTACAGTAAGAAACAATATTACAATCTGCAGTGGCTGCCAGACAGGTGCAGGCGCGGTGGTAGTAAAAAATATAGAGAAAAAGGGGATTTATATAGGAATACCAGCACAGAGGCTTGGGGTTAAGAAATGAAAGAGGAAAGGAAAAAAGTATTTCTTGTGGCAAGTGTCCCATCAATGATAGGGCAATTTAATATGTTAAATATACAAGTATTGCAGGAAATGGGGTATCAAGTAGAAGTGGGTTGTAATTTCTTGGATAGGAGTATATGGGGAGAAAAACGGGTAAAAGAATTTGAAAAAGAATTAGAAGAGAAAAAGGTAAGGAAACATCAGATAGATTTTTCTAGGAAGATAAAAAAGATAAATGAAAATTGGAAGGCATACCAACAGTTAAAAGAAATTCTTTTGAAAGAGGACTATAAGTTTATCCATTGCCATACGCCAATAGGAGGGGTAATTGGGCGGATAGCAGGGCATAGAGAAGGGATAAAGATAATTTATACGGCACATGGGTTCCATTTCTATAAGGGGGCGCCAATACAAGATTGGTTATTATATTATCCAGTAGAAATGTTGTTGTCTAAATGGACAGATATATTAATTACCATAAATCAAGAAGATTATCAAAGGGCAAAAAAAATATATGCAAAAAAAGTAGAGTATGTGCCTGGAGTAGGGATTGATTTAGAAAAGATAGAAAAAGTCCAAGTAAGAAGAAAAGAGAAGCGGAGAGAATTAGGAATTCCAGAAGAAGCAATTGTAATGGTATCAGCAGGAGAATTAAGTAAAAGAAAGAATCATATAGCAGTAATAAAGGCAATGGGAAGAAAAAAGGAAAAAAAGATATATTATGTGATCTGTGGACAGGGGACATGGGAACAGAAATTAAAGGAAACAGCAAAGAGAGAAGGAATAAACGAACAGGTAAAAATCTTGGGATTCCGCACAGATGTGATAGAGATATATAAGGCATCAGATATATTTGTATTTCCATCAAAACAAGAGGGTCTGCCAGTAGCATTAATGGAAGCAATGGCAGCCGGACTTCCTTGTATAGTAAGTGATATTAGAGGAAATAGGGATTTGATACAAAATGAAATAAATGGAAAGTGTATACCATTAAAAAAGTTTGAAAGAGATTTAGAGATAGAATTAAAAGATTATATAAGAAATCCTAGAATTTGGGAGAATTATGCAAGACTAGGCAAAGAGGCTATAAAAGAAAAAAGTTGGGATCATATTTTAAGGAAAATGGATGTTATTTATAGGACAATATCAGATGAAGAAAAAGAGTGAATATGTTTCTGTATATTTGCGGAATGAGATAGAGGAACCAGCATCTTATTATAGAATTTCGCAATATTTACATAAAATAGATGGTGTGAAAATAAAAATAAATAATGCAATAGGCAGGAAGCAATTTAGAAGGTGTATGGATATAAAATCTGATATATTGTGTTATTTATATAAAATTTATTTGTATGGAATAATAAATATAAGGGAGATATATTTCTTGTTAAGAGATATTATATGCCGGCCTAAAATGGTTATTATTTCACGTACTGTTATTCCGAAAAGATTGGGGATTCTTCCATATTTAATGTTGGAAAAAGTAGTTAGTAGGTGTGAAGTATATTGGGATTTTGATGATGTAATTGATTTAGGGGAAATATGTAGGAAACAATGGAAATTGTTGTGTGAATATAGTAATAAAATTGTAGTTACAAATCAGTATCTGAAAAACCGAATTCCAGAACATAATAGAAGAAAAGTGATAATCTTACCTACAACAGATGGGGATATGCAAGGATTTGATTATCAAAAAATAGAAAAAGAAAGAGAGGAATCTTACGAAAAAGAAATTGGTTTATTATGGCTTGCGACTGCTGTAAATATTCCTTTTTTAAATCGCATTATACCTGCAATAGATAAGTGTGCAAAGAAATTAAAAATAAAGAAAAAAGTATTAAAGTTATATGTTGTTTGTAATCAATCCGTAGATGTGGAAACAGAATGTTTGGAAATTATTAATATTATATGGTCTAGGGAGAATTCTTTGCAAATGTTGCAAAAATCGCATATAGGTATTATGCCTTTGATTGACAATGAATACACAAGAGGAAAAGGAGGGTTTAAATTAATACAATATATGGCATCCTGTTTGCCAGTTATAGCATCGGATATCGGTTTTTCTCATTTTGTAGTAAAAGAAGATACAGGTATTTTATTAGATGATAGAAATAGTATTAAATGCTGGGAAGATGCGATCTATTATTTATCTGTAAATAAAGAATATTGGAAAAATACAGGTAGGCAGGCATATAAAAAATGGAAAGAAGATTTTTCTTATGAGGTGAACTTAGAATTCTGGAAAAAAGCATTGTCTGGAATAAATAAGGAGAGAGGAAAAAATAATGTTTGACTTGTCAAAACAAACTACATGTATGATAAAGGGAATTGCTGTATCACTTATTGTATTATCACATATTACCAGTGGAAATAGATTGTTAAGTGGAATGGGGTTGTCAAATGTAATCTTACTTTTTATTTTATCAGGATATGGTTTAACAAAACGATATGGGTTGTCGAGTAAAGAAGCTTTTTTTAAACAGAGAATATTAAAGCTATATATTCCTTATTTAATTGTTGCACTGATAGATGTATTAATATTGGTGAAATTACCTTTTCAGACAAAAATATTAACCTTATTATGCTTAGACTGGAAATTTTCAACAGATGTTTCTATGTGGTATATAGCAACATTATTTTTATGGTATACCTTGTTTGGAATAGTATTGAAAATAAAAATAAAATCTATATATAAACTGGGAATAGTAATTTTGGCTGGGTTGATTTTAAAGCTTCAAAAAATTGGCTTGGGGGGGGAGAATACGCAGCGTGGTTCTCACATATGCGTTCCAGTGCCCTTGCTTTTCCATTGGGAGTACTGTTAGGATGTTTGGAAAAATATAAGGATAAGATAAAGATAGATATAGAATGGAAGAAAGTATTGTGTTGTGTATTAGCTGTAATGTTCTTATATTTCTTATATATAAGGGAAATTTTGTGTCCTTATCTATATGCTGGTTTTATAATTTCTTTTTTTAGAATTATGCAGAGTTATAATTTTAAAAGTGAGATTTTATTATTTTTAGGCGGGATTTCTTATGAAATATATTTGTGGGAATTAAAATTAGTCTATTTTTATATATTAAGAAAACATGGATATATAGGTTACTTTGCAATTTTATTAGGAGTAAGTTCGTTTATACATTATAGTTATCAATTAATAAAAATAAAAATGAGAATACTACGGGATAAAAGAAAGATAAAAAATAGGGGATATATATGTCAGAAATAGTCTGTTTTATATTTTGGATATTATTAATATTAGGGATATTTGCAATTTATTTACATAATGATTTGCTAAATCCATTAACAGGATATTTACTTCCAATTTCAATAGGATTTATTTTATATTATTATTTATACAGAATAGAGCATCAGGTGACAGAGCGTACGTTACTATGTTTTTCTTTTGGTGCTATTTGTTTTTTGATAGGATATTTTGTATTTGGATATTTTTTTAAACAAAAAATCCCTATAAATAAAAAGGAAAGAAATAAAAACAATGAAATATTGCTGCTTTATAAGATTATTATTTTTCTGGGAATTATAGTAAATTGTATAGAATTTTATAAGAATGGCATATCGGGGCCTTTTGGGAATAATTTTTTGCGGAATGTCCGGTGGAATAGCTTATATAGTGGTAGAAAAAATTTTTTAGGTACTTATAGTACAGTGTTTTTACATGTTACTACCTGTATTTTGTTACAATATGGAAAAACAGAAAAGCGATGGAAGCAAAAATTTTTTGTATTATTGTTATTATTTTCAACTATATTTTCAATGGCAAGGAGTACCATGCTCCAATATATAATTTCTATTGTATATATTTGTTATTTTTCAAAAGAAAAAAGAGGGATACAGAAGAAATATTTCAATATAAAACAGTTATTGTCGGGAAATATAAAAATAATTTGTCTATTTTTGGTAGTATTCTTTGCTTTTTCAGCTGTGGCATTGGTTACAAACAAATTAGGGGGAGGGTCTATATTAGATAAGGAATTTTATTTATATAAATATCTTGGGTATCCTATTGTGGCATTTGATATAAATGTTATGGCATTTCCTAGGATTAGTAAAGGATATTATTCTTTAGGGCCTATAGGTAAAGTACTTGGGATATTTGGTGTATATCATGTGTCGGAATTTTCATCGCTGGGTGTGGCAGGACCAACACAATTTAACGTATATAGTTATCTTGCTGCTCCATATAAGGACTTTGGAATTATAGGCATTATAGTAATATCACTGTTTTTGGGATTTATTAGTGGCATGTTTTATTGGTTTTCTATAAGAAAAAAGGGCGAGTGGACAGTATTTTATTCAGTTTATATTTATGGTATTCTTATGGCTTTTTATTCTTACCAATTTGCTATGACATATTATTTTTATATTGCTGCAATATTAATTTTATATAGGTGTGTAAAAATTAAGAAAAATAGGATAGTGTTGCTGCAAAGTATAAAATAAGGGAGATAATAGATAAGAAATGAATGAAAATAATATAAAAGAACAAGAAAAAGTAGCAATACTGGTTTTAGCTTATAATTCAGAAAATACAATACTAGAAACATTGGATAGCATTAGGGAACAGACATATCATAATATTTATTTAGTTATTTCTGATGATGCTTCTAAGGATAATACTTGCAATAAAGTAGAACAGTGGATAAAGAATTATAAAGAACGATTCTTTAAGGTAGTATTTAGAAAAAATACAGAAAATATGGGGACAAGTAAACACCTTAAAATAAATATAGAAAAAATCCCCACTTTTATCCATTGGATTAAAGTTATAGCTGCAGATGATATCTTATTTCCAGATTGCATTAAAAATAATATGGATTATATAAGAAAAAATAGATGCAATAGTGCTGTATATTCAAAAATGAAATATTTTTATAGGGAAAATGAAAAACAGATTATCTTAAGAGAAGATAAAGAAGAAATAGCCTACATTAAGAAAATAGGAAAATTACCTGCAAAGCAACAATATAAAGCGTTATTAAAAAGAGATATTTTGTGTAGTCCAACAGCATTTATTAATATTGAATGTTATAAAAAATCAGGTGGCTGTGATATAAGAATAAGAAATATTGAAGATTGGCCTATCAAACTTAATATAACAAAAAATGGATATAAACTTTTTATTATGGATACTTATACAGTTTATTATCGGATAGGTGAATCTGTTACAAAGAGCGAAAAAGAGATGTTTCGTGAGAGTTTTATAGAACAATATTATCAATTAAAAAAATTACTGTGTTATCCTTATATTGAAAAATGGAGAATCTTGTATTATTATCAGGAATTTATAACGTGTTTTCGTTATTGGGTAATTATTAAAGTATGCAAAAATAAAAAAAATAGGATAACAGGATTTATAAATGCAATATTATGTATATTAGTTCCACAAAAATGGAAAAAAGTTTTATATAAAATAAAGTTGTTACAAAAAGGAGTGGTATAATTGCAGGTTATTAAATATGTATTTCAACCTCATGGTGATAATCGTGGTCAGCTAGTAGCATTGGAAGAATTGAAAGATATACCATTTCAGATAAAACGGGTTTACTACATGTATGATACAGCAAAAGGAGTACATAGGGGATTTCATGCACATAAATCATTAGAACAAATTTTAATTTGTATTCATGGGACATGTAAAATATTGCTGGATAATGGAGTGGAAAAAAAGATTGTACCATTAGAAAAACCGTATGAGGGTTTATATATAGCTAATGATATGTGGAGAGAGATGTATGATTTTTCACCAGATGCAGTATTAATGGTATTAGCTTCCCAGGTATATGATGAAAATGATTATATTCGAGATTATAATGAATTTTTAAAATTTATTGATTTGGAAAATAGAATGGTAAAGGAATAGATATGTTTGTATGTGTGGGCGGGAAGAATAATATTAGTGTAGATATATTGGAGCATTTAATTAAAAATAATCGAAATAGATATGAATTGGGTGTTGTATGTAATAAAAGTGAAACTGGAAGGAATACTTTTCAAAAATCATTACGTTATTTTTCACAGAGATATAAAGTGAAAGAATACAGATTAGAAGAAATATATAATAAAGATCAGGTTATATTTCTTTCATTAGAATTTGATCAAATTTTAAAACCAGAAAATTTTAAAGATGCGCGTTTATATAATGTCCATTTTTCACTATTGCCTAAATATAAAGGAATGTATACTTCTATTATTCCTATATTAAATGCTGAAGAATATACTGGTGTGACACTTCATGAAATTGATAGTGGGATTGATACAGGAAATATTATTGCACAAAAAAAATTTGAAATTAAAGAAGATATAAATAGCAGGGAAATATATTTTTTATATATGGAATATGCTACAAAGCTGATGTTGGAGTATATAGAAGATATATTAGGAAATAGGGTTTATGGAGTTCCTCAGGCTCCTAATAGTTCAACATATTACCCTAAAAATTATATTGATTTTACAAAAATTGTAATTAATTTAAATCAGACGGCAGATTGTATTAGGCGGCAAATTAATGCGTATTGTTTTCGAGAATATCAAATGCCAATAGTATATAATAAATCTATTATTGCGGCAAAAGTTACAAATATAAAATCTAAAATAAAACCGGGAAAAATATTGCTAACAGATTGCCATGGAATAATGATAAGTACAATAGATTATAATATTATTTTATATTTTGATCGATTGGAGGAATTGTTTCAGGCATGTGAGAAAGGAGATATAACAAAAGTAAAGGAAATATGTATAGTAAAAGAACATATTGATGTTTCAAACGAAAACGGCTGGACTCCGTTAATGATGGCAACTTATTATAATTATAAAGAAATAGTAAAGTATTTATTATTAGAAGGAGCTGATATTTATGCTAGGGATTATAATGGGGCAACAATATTAATGTATGCGAAAGAAGTTTTTTTTAAGTATCAAGATAGAGAATTGTTTGATAAATTTTTAGATTTGGGACTTGATATTCATCAGTGTGATTATCAGGGAAATAGTGTAGAGAATTCTTTTTGTAAATGAGATTTGATTAAATGGTTTGTTTGAAAAATAAGGAGGGGGAAAATGAAAGTTCCGTTTGTATCATTAGAGCCTATACATCAAGAAATTGAAACAGAATTAAAAGAGAAAATAAAGACTGTATATAAGAAAGAAGTATTTATCCAGGGCGAAGAAAGTAGAGAATTTGAAAAAGAGTTTGCAGACTATTGTGGCAGAGATTTTTGTATAGGATGTGGTTCTGGGCTAGATGCTTTGTATTTAATATTAAAGGCATATGGTATTGGTGCCGGAGATGAGGTGATTGTTCCTGCTAATACATTTATTGCAACAGCATTAGCTGTTTCTTATACGGGTGCAGTTCCAATATTAGTGGACGCAGAGCTGGAATTTTATAATTTAAATCCAGATTTGATGGAAAAAAAGATAAGTAAAAAGACAAAGGCAATTATAGCTGTTCACTTATATGGCTGTGCAGCAGAGATGGATAAAATTAACATGATTGCAAAAAAATATGATTTAAAAGTAATTGAGGATGCAGCGCAGGCTCATGGGGCGTTATATAAAGGAAAGAAAATAGGAAGATTAGGGGATGCAGCAGCTTTTAGTTTTTATCCAGGAAAAAATCTTGGGGCACTAGGAGATGGAGGGGCAGTTGTTACAGATGATAGAGAGTTAGCAGAAAAGATTAGGATGCTGGGAAACTATGGTTCTATGGAAAAATACCATCATGTTTTTCGGGGAATTAATTCTAGATTAGATGAAGTACAGGCGGCAGTGCTAAGAATAAAGCTAAAGTATTTAGATAAATGGAATAATAACAGAAAGATAACAGCAGAAAGATATTTGTCGTCTATTAAAAATCCTAATATTATTTTGCCTAAAATAAAAAAAGATAGACAATCCGTTTGGCATATTTTTGCAATTCGGACTATGAAACGGAAACAATTAGAAGAATATTTGCAAAGGGAAGAAATCGGCTACAATAGGCATTATCCGATTCCTATTCATTTGCAACAGGCGTATAAAGAGTATGGAGGTAAGCAAGGGGATTATCCTGTGGCAGAAATGATAGCAGATACAGAAATCAGCCTGCCAATGTATGTAGGAATGAAAAAAGAAGTAGATATTGTTATTGAAAAGTTAAATTGTTTTATATAAAAGGAGTATTTTGTGGAAGGAAAATTAAAACAAAAATATATAGATAAGTTTGGCCGTAATATAATTTATAAATCTATAGCAGGAGTATATCATTTTCTTCTACTTAGGTGTAGTATCTGGAAATATAAGTGGTATAGTAATTCTCTTAGGAATCAGAAAAAAGGTACAGAAAAGATTTCAATTGTTTTTTTAGCTTCTATGCCAGAATTTTGGAATTCTTTAAAAACGGTTTATCAGGCGGCAATGGATCATTCAAATATAGAAGCACATCTTTTGCTATTACCACTAAAAACAGAGTATGGTTTATGGAAATATAAAGAAGATAATATATATAATATTTATCCTACATATAAAAAAGTATTTGATGAATCAACAAAAGTATGGACTGAAATAGAGAAATTTTCTCCTGATTATGTTTTTTTTGAGCGTCCATATAATAATTTTTTACCAAAAGGGTATAAAAGCTCAGATGTTGTAAAGTATGCGAAGGTATGTTATGTGCCATATGGTTATATCTTAACAAAATCGCCTAATTTATTAAAGTCGGTTTTTGAAAATAGTTTTTTTGTAAATGTATCTTTCTTTTTTGCAAGTTGGGATGTTGCAGGAAAGTATTGTGAAAGATTGTTTCATCAATATGGAAATAAAAATAGAAAGGTAATTTATTTAGGTTTTCCAAGATTTGATTTGTTGCCTGAGTATATAGAAAAGGAAAATACAAATAATTGTACTATTTTATGGACTCCACGGTGGACAGTAACAAAGGATAATATTAATGATAAAAGTTCAGATACTTCTTTTTTTCGATTTAAGGACAATGTAATAGAAAGGTGTATAAATAATAAAAAGGAAAAATGGATAGTCCGTCCGCATCCGCTGGCTTTTCAAAATTATATTTCTGATAACATTATGTCAAAAGAGGAAGTAGAGTTATATAAAAAAACATTAAATAAGATGGAAAATATATCTCTAGATAATAATAAAGATTATTTAATCGGATTCCAAGAATCAGATATATTAGTCACAGATTTTAGTTCTCTTATTATAGAGTATTTTATGATGGGAAAGCCTATTATTTATTGTGGAAATTTAGAAGCTTTACCCTTTAAAGAGCTAAGAGATAATGTATATTTGGCTAATCAATGGAAAGATGTAATAGATGTTTTGGAGAAATTAAAAAGAGGAATTGATCCACTGAAAAGTAGGCGATTGTTGGTAAGTAAAAAACTTAGAGTAGTGGAAAATGGGACTATTGGCAAAGCCATTATTCAATACATTGTAAATGAAAAAACCACTATGGATGACAGGTAAGGAGAGAAGTACTATGGAAAAAAAGGAGTATATTCGGAATGTGGTATTGATTATGTCTGCGGGGCGTGGGACAAGGTTTGGGGCAGATAAACCAAAACAATATTGCAATATGATGGGAAGACCTATTATTGAATATGCGTTGGATGCTTGCAGATTATCTTCTGCAACAGATGAAATAGTAATTGTTGCATCACCTGAGTATACTAATATTGTACAAAAGAAATATGGTTTTCCAACAACAGTGGGAGGGAACACAAGAACAGAGTCGTTGGCAAATGGATTAGCTTATATTTCAGAACATTATGCTTGTGAAAAAGTAATAATAGCTAATGCGGTTTGCCCATTAATGACAGAATCGCAAATTGATCAGTATTTTATGTTGCTAGATCAGTATGATTATATACTTACTACATGGAAGGTGGTTTCTACCCTACATCGCTATGATGGTAGGCGGGTAGATCGTGATGAATATTTTCATGTTATGGAGCCAGAAGCATATCGTTTTCCTATATTATATTCCAATTATAAGGGAGACTTTCCCGTACCATATATTTTTCACCAGATGCCAGAAAGATCTAAAGCATATTTTTGTTTTGATTATCCCTATACAATGAAAGTAACATATGCAAGAGACATAGATATAGCGGAAAGATTATATAATGAAATTATTTTAAAACCAAAACGAGATAAGACAAGGCAAAACATTAATTTGTGGCTTTCTTCTTTTGAGAATAAAGATATAATGGAATGGTTGTTAAAAATAAATAATTATATGGAAGAATTAATAGAAAGATGGGAAATTACAAGTTATACAGTAAATCCACAAACATTTGCGACTTGTGTATATGAGGCAGAATCTAAAAAATATGGAAGTGTTATTATTAAGTTCCATGCTCCATCTGGAAGGTTTGAATTAGAGTTACTTTATTATCAAATGCAGTCATCAGATATAATGGCAGAATTATTAGATTATGATTCAGAATTTAGAGTTTTATTGATTCAAAAAATAAAACCAGGAATACAAGTGAAATTCCATAGTAATGATAGTGAATTAAAAAGATTTTATCAAAAGGTATCAAAAAGTTTGTTATCAAAAAAAATGTTGGATACAAATATTTTAATTCCTACAATTATCAGTGATTTTGAACGAAATATACATCATGCGGATAAATATAATTTTGAACAATATTTTAGGAAAAAGATGGAGGAAAAAGTAAAAGAAATATGGATGGAATATTTTGCAAGTAGTCCACAGTATTATTTGCACAGAGACTTACATAGAAGGAACCTATTAAGGACAAAAACAGGAATTATGGCGATTGATCCGTTGGGTATTATAGGTCCCGAAGAATTTGAGTATACTATTCCATTTATTATAGAAGCTAAGGCAGATATGCAGGATATAATAAGAAAACAAGAAGAATTATTGGACTTTTTTTCTGAATTTTGTAATAGAAAAAGATTATATGCAGCTTTATTTATTATGTGGGTACACAAAATGGATGAATATGTATTTGTAAAGCATGATAATTTTAAACTTGCAAAATGGACAATAGAGTGCATAAAAAAATTTTTTTATGAAAAAGATGAATGGAAGTTAGATGGAAAGCTAGGATGGCCAAGAGGACTAAAATAAATAGGAGAATGGAAAGAAATAAATGGGAGAAATGACAAATATATATTTGATACGCCATGCGGAAGCAGAAGGAAATCTGTATCGAAGAATACAAGGGCAATATAATTCAAAAATAACACCATTAGGAGAAAAACAGATTCTTGCTTTAGTAAATAGAATGAAGAAAATACCATATAAAGCAGTGATTAGCAGTGATTTACTGCGTGCAACGGATACTGCGCAAAGGCTGGCACAAATTTATAATCTAAAGGTAATCCAAAAGAAAGAATTACGGGAGATAGCAGTAGGATGTTGGGAGGATAAACCTTGGGGAAATTTAGCACAAGAATATCCTAAACAAATGGATAATTTTTTGCATGATATAGAGCAATTTGTGGTAGAAGGTTCAGAGAAGATAAATTTGGTAAAAAAACGTATGAAAGAGGTTATTTTACAAATTGCTTATACATTTGCAGGAGAGACCGTTTTGATAGTTAGCCATGGAACAGCAATTACTGCTTTTTTTTCAGAAATATTAGAAGTACCATGTGCAGAAGTAAAAAGGAAATATGGTACAGGAGATAATACAGCTGTTAGTTATATTCAAGTAATAGATAATAAAATAGATATATGTTATGGAAATGATGCCTCACATTTAACAGAGGGAATAAGCACTTATTATAGGCAGAAAAAATGGCGAGAATCTGAAAAACAGATGGATGGTGTTTATTTTGTACCAGCAGAGGTGAAGGATATAAATTTCTTTTCTAAAGGAAATTCAAAAAAAGTAATAGCAAAAGTGGGAAAAGATAAAGTAGGATTAATGGTATTAGATGTAGGGCAAGAAGAGCTTATAAATGCAGGAGAAGTTTTGTATTGTTGGGTAGATCCTCTGTACAGAAAACAAAGGATAGGCATACAATTATTAGGTTATGCAGTGAGTACATTTCGAGAGTTAGGAAGAGAGAGGATCATTCTTTCGTTGAGAAAAGAAGATAAGGAGGCATTAAGTTTTTTTATTCATGCAGGATTTCAAATAGATAAATCAGATAGACAAAAAATAAGTTTAATTATGGATATTGTAGTATAGTTTAACTTATTAAGGAAATTTCTGCTTTTGAGGCATAAGATGTAAGTAGTGAGGAGATTGGAATAGTTGTTATAATAAGGATAAGGGGCTTATAAGATGATGTATAGCCACAAAATAGTAAAAAATACAGTATGCAGTATGTTATATAGAGTAGTATTATTGGTGTTACAATTTATAGCTAGAAAGGTATTTATTTTATATCTTGGCAGTGAGTTGTTAGGGCTTAGTTCTTTATATGCGAATTTATTAGATTTATTAAATTTATCAGAGCTGGGAATTGGAGTAGCAGTTCAATTTCATCTATATACTCCCATAGTTAATAAAGATAATGAAAAAATAGCGGATATTTTGCAATCAGCAAAAAAAATATATTCTAAAATAGGAATATGTATTCTTGGAGTAGGTTTTTTTCTTTCTAATTTTATTCCATATTTTATAAAAGATAATTCATTTTCAAATCTCTTTATACAAATTACTTTTATTATTAGTGTAGTTGGTACAGCTTCTAGTTACTTTTTTATATATAAGAGGTTATATTTACAGGCCAATGAGGAGATATATATTACAAATATTATAGACACAATTTTGCTTATAGGGTTTATAATAATAAAAATTAGCCTGGTGGTATGGACTGGAAGTTATTTTATTTATTTATTACTGGATATTATTCAGAAAGTAACTTCTAATATCTGCGTGGGTATTGTATTTAATATAAAATATAAACATATTATATCTAGTTGTCAAAAGAAAAAAAACAAAAAAGAACTGGTAAAGGATATTAAGAATGTAATTCCATTAAAATTGGCAAATTATGTATATTCTTCAACAGATAGTATCATTATATCTATGTTTATTGGCTTAACGGCTGTTAATTTGTATTCAAATTATATTATGGTTTTTAATCAAGTAATATCATTTGCTTATCTTTTAGGAGATGCGGTAAAAGTTTCTTACGGGAAAATTATGAAAGAGGTAAAAGATAAAAAATTTTTATATTCTATTTTACAAGAATATATTATGTTACAATTCTTTTTTTCATCTGTATCTGCGGCTCTTTTATTTGTGCTAGTGAATGATTTTATTATATTGTGGCTTGGGAAAGAATATTTAATTTCAAATCTATGTGTTGTTTTTTTAACAGCAGATTTTTTTATTCACTCTATGTTTCAGCCATTATCCGTTGTATATGGGGCGGCTGGTAAATTTGGAGAAGATAAAAAAATTACAATTTTAATGGCTTGTATGAATATTATAGTATCTATTTTGACAGTCAGGTATATGGGGCTTGTAGGTGTTATACTAGGGACTTTAATTAGTAATTGTATATGTATGGTAGTTAGAGTTTATCAAATAGTATATGGATTTTTTGAAGATAATGTAAAATTATTTGCAAAGATGGTGTTAAAGTTTCATTTTTTGGCTTTTGCAGAAATAGCAATAAGTGTTTTCTTGTATCAGACATTTTTTTACACATGGAGACAATCCTTTTTAGGTCTCTTATTATCTGGAATGATCTTGGGAATTTTATTATTAGGAATAAATTGCATTATTTATAGAAAAACAGAGGTGTTTAAAAGGTTATTAGTAAGAATATTAAAGTTATTTTATCATAAGATAAAGTAATAATGAAAAAGTAGGAAAACATTTGATAATCAAATGTTTTCCTATTTTATAGCTTATAATAGAATGTTTTATTATAATTTTAGATAGTTTAGAGGTTGGCAAGTTGTTGTATTTCCTCAATACTAAGTCCTGAATATTCTGCAATTTCTTCTATGGTAAGTTTTCCTCGTGATAGCATCTTGATAGCAGTCTCTTTTTTTGCTTGACTTATTCCTTGGCTTATCCCTTGACTTATTCCTTGATGTATGCCCTGGTTTAAAATAGTTCTAGCTTCTGTTTCAATTAATGCTCCACCCATAATATCACCTATACCTTTCTGAATATTTTTATATTTTTGTGATATTTCTTGAATAACATCATTAGAAAGTTCTATAATAGTACGTTTATCAAAGGATCCGATTATTTCTTGATATTCGAGTTCATCAAGCTTTTTAAGGATATCTTGATATTCCGCTTTTAGTTCATTGAGTTTTTGTTGATTCGTATTATATTCTGGAAAATTTTTTTCATGTGAAAAAATATAAAAGGGTATTAACATAAATAGGTGTTTTTCAAAAATAGTATTTAAAGAATATGTCTGTACTTTCATAATAGGTATATCATACTGTACAGTACCACCTGGAGTAATAATCACATAGTTCAGTTTGTCAGGTGTTTTTTTATAAGTGCGAAGATAGAGGACAGCAGTATTGGGGAAGGTTACTGTTAGAGTTTCTTTTGTAAGGGTTCCCTCATCCAAAGCTATCTGTGCATCATATTCAAAGAGCCGGATAGTAATTCTACCATCAGGCAAACTGCTTTCACATTCAATATGGTATTTCTTTTGCATTTTCCCAAAAATAGTAAAGTTAGTATCAGTGATCCGTTCTTGATCTGCCATGTTTTGTTGGTCTATAAAGTGTTCATTTGGGAAAAACTGAATTTCTTCATTACCAGTGTAGTTTTCCTCGAAAATTTCATTAATGATTGGAATAATTAGTTTTCTACAGTCATTTAAAATTGTGCGGAATACTCCATCATATATATTGCCCATCTTTTATTCCTTTTTCCTATTTTATGATTTTATCATATCATGTTTATATTGTAAATTCAAGCAGTTTAAATAAGAAGCTTGTTTGTAAAAAACCCACTCCGAAAAAGTATACTTTTTCGGAGTGGGTTTTTCTTATGCTATTTTACCATATTTTTCGGATTTTTCAAGGTCTTTTTTTCAGATTTTCTGTACAACCTGCACAAAGGATAGTAGATTCTCATAAAGTATACTTTTTGAGAATTCTATACGATTTGAGATGGGATTGACAGCAAGGGCAGGTTTTTTGGATTTGTCCTACAGGCACAGTACCGCCTGGAAGAATCAGTTTAAAAGGCTCTTCCAAAGAAGCCAAAAGGCAGTTGTACTGGGAGTTATTAGTATTTATAGAAAGGGAAAATAGATTTATGTATAGATATGTAAAACGAGGATTGGATATTTTTCTGTCATTGATGGGGATATGTTTATTATTGCCGCTTTTATTACTATTGTCTCTAGCAGTAAAATTGGATTCCAAGGGACCTGTATTGTTTCAGCAAAAAAGGATCGGAAAGGATAAAAAAGAATTTTATATTTTAAAGTTCCGTACTATGCAGATAGAAGCCCCAAAAGACATGCCTACCCATTTATTGCAGCATCCAGATCAATACATAACCAAAATAGGAAAAGTGTTAAGAAGAACTTCCTTGGATGAACTTCCGCAGATGTTTAATATTTTAAAAGGGGAAATGAGCTTGATCGGTCCAAGGCCTGCGCTTTGGAACCAAGAGGATTTAATAAAAGAAAGAGAAAAATATGGGGCAAACCATATTCCAGTAGGATTAACAGGATGGGCACAGATTCATGGAAGAGATGAACTATCTATTGAAGAAAAAGCAAAATTAGATGGAGAATATGCAGCAAAACAGAGTTTTTTCTTTGATTGTAAATGTTTGGTTGGAACCATATGCTGTGTGTTAAAGCAGGAAGGAATTTTAGAAGGCAGTTCAGAAAGTTAAAGGGATAATAGAAGCAATGAAACGGATACTGATTACAGGAAAAAATAGTTATATTGCAAAGAAAGTATCAGAGTATTTAAATCTCTGTAATAAGAAAGAAAAACAGTATTTTGTTACACTTATTTCTGTTAGGGATTCTTTATGGAAGCAAAAAACATTCTGCCAGTATGATATAGTTTTACATTGTGCTGCGTTGGTTCATAAGAAAGAAAAGAACATATGCTGGGAAGATTATTTTTCTGTTAATACAAAATTGACAGAAGAGATTGCAAAAAAAGCAAAAGAAGAAGGGGTAAAGCAGTTTATTTTTTTGAGTACTATGAATGTATATGGTTTAGAAACAGGTATGATTACAGATCAAACAATGCCAGCTCCTAAAAGTTTGTATGGAAAAAGTAAATATATGGCAGAAAAAGTTTTAGAACAAATAAGGAGTAAAGAGTTTCAGGTATGTATTTTAAGACCACCTATTATATATGGAAATAATTGTAAAGGGAATTATCAGAAATTATCTCAGTTTGCTAAAATTACACCTATCTTTCCAAAAATAAATAATAAAAGAAGTATGTTATCCATAGAAAATCTTTGTTTTTTTGTGAAGCAAGTAATTGATAGAGGGGCAGACGGAATATTTCTGCCACAGAATGAATTTTATGTGAATACTAGTGAATTAGTGGCTGCTATAGCGAAAGAACAGCGGCATCCAATTTGGATCACTGACAAAATAAATATTATAGTATTATGTTTACCTAAATATTTTAAGATGAAAATATTTGGAACACTTATCTATCAGGAAGGGGAAAAAATCGGGCAGGTTTCTTTTGAGGATAGTATAAAACAAGCAGAGGGAAAGAAATGGACACAGGATATTCTGTACTAATGTCAGTATATAAAAAAAGAACAGCCAGAATTTTTGAAGGAAAGCATACAAAGTATAATGGATCAAACACTAAAAACAGATAATTTTGTTTTGGTCTGTGATGGGGCATTAACCAAAGAACTGGATCAAGTGATAGAAGAATTTGAAAAAAAGAATCCAGGAATTTTTTTTATTCTTCGGCTGGAAACAAATAAAGGGCTGGGAGTCGCATTACAAAAAGGGCTTTTCTATTGCAAGCATGATTTGGTTGCACGTATGGATTCAGATGATATAGCAAAGCCATATAGATGTGAGAAACAGATAGATGTTTTTTGTAGAAAAGGGGTAGATATTGTTAGTAGTACAATAGAAGAATTTTATAAAAGCCCAGGAGATCGAAAGGTATATAAAACCCTTCCAGAAGAACAAGAAGCAATTGTAGAATATGCCAGGACAAGGAATCCTTTTAACCATCCAGCAGTTATGTTTCGGAAAACAGCAGTAGAACAGGTAAATGGATACCAACCATTTTATTTGTTAGAGGATTATTATCTATGGGTGAGAATGTTAAAGAATGGTGCAAGAGCCTATAATATTCAGGAAAGCCTATTATATATGAGAGTTGGGGAAGGAATGTACCACAGAAGGGGAGGAATAAAGTATTTTTGGTCGTTGTATTGTTTATATAACTATATGAGAAAAACACATTTTTGTTCTGATTTTGATTTTGTAAAGATAATTAGTGGGTATTTTTTTATGTGTGTCTTGCCAGAAAAAATAAGAGAGAAAATATATACCAGAAAATTGAGGAGGAATCTGTAATAAATGTGGAACCATATAAAAATAATTCATAATATTAAAGGTAAGATACCATTTAGAATTAAGATTTTCTTGATTTATATGATATATCAGATACAGAGTATTTTATATTGTATATTAGGGAAAAAATTTTCTTTTCATACACATAAAAAGAAAATGTATATCCTTTTAAGTACAGATTATCCCAATCTAGGGGATCATGCTATGAGTTATGCGCAGATAAAATTTTTAAAAGAAAGATTTGAGGATTATGAGCTAGTAGAAATAACAGTAAATCAGGTTTTAAAATATTTGGATTATATAAAAAAAGTGATAAAGCCAGAAGATGTGATTACATTAAAAGGGGGGGAAATATTGGGGTGGAATATTTTAGAGAGGAACTGATTCGGAGAAAAATAATAAAGTATTTTCCACAAAATAAAATTGTAATATTTCCACAGACAGTTTATTTTCCAGATACTAGATTTGGAAGAAAAGAATTTAAAAATACTATTCAAATATTTCAGACACACAAGCGTCTATATTTATTTTTAAGAGATAAGAAATCATATCAAATAATAGAAAGTAAAATAAATAGGCATGTTTATTTATGCCCAGATATTGTATGGAGCTTAGGAGAAGTAAAGATAGAGAAAGAAAAAACATGTGATGTGTTGATTTGTATGCGCAATGATGTGGAGGGGATTTATACAAAAAAAGAAAAAGAAGAGTTAGAGTCTGTAGTTAATATGGTTTGTAAAAATATAGAAAAAGAAGATACGATTAAACCATATTATATTGGGCCTGAAAATCGAAAAGAAGAATTAGTAAAGATATGGAACAAAATATCATCTGCCAGAATCGTGATAACAGACAGACTTCATGGAATGATATTTTCTGTAATAACAGGAGTTCCTTGTATCGTATTAAGCACATATAATCATAAACTGGAGGGGCAATATGAATGGATAAAAGATAAAGAGTATGTAGCATATATAAGTACAGACGTACAAGAATTGCCTAATATAATAAAGAAAATGTTTTTATTGGAAAAAGAAGATTATAAAAAGAATATATGGGATAATTATTTTATCAAAATAGAAGAAGTGATTAGGAGTTGAAATGGAACAAAGAAAAATACATGTTTTACATATAATTGGAAAACGACCCATAGGAGGAGTAGGAAATGTTTTATTAAATTATCAAACACATATGAATCAAAAAGAAATTCAAATGGATTATTTAATATTTTCAGATGAACCAGATGGAAGGTTTGATAATCAAGTAAGAAGTTTGGGAAGTAATGTGTATATAATGCCAGAATTAAGAGAAAGCAAGTTTTTTTATTTCGTATATAAACTAAATAATTTTTTTAAGAAAAAGAAATTTGACATTATTCATGTCCATTCTCCTAATATTGCTGCTATATGTTTTTATTTAGCGAAAAAGTATGGAATACATAACAGGATTTTGCATAGCCATAGTACGGCATATGCAGCAAAAAAATGGAATAATTTTAGAAATAGGATATTGTGTTTTCCATTAAAATGGCAGGCTACAGAATTAATGGCGTGTTCAACGGAAGCTGGAGAATTCTTATTTAAAGGATATAAAAAATCATATCAGATTCTGAATAATGCAATAGATTATAAGAAATATAAATATAATCTGGTGAATAGAAAAGAAGTAAGAGAACAATTACAATTAAAACCAGATCAGTTTGTAATTGGGACAATAGGAGAATTAGTAAAAGATAAAAATCAAATATTTTTAATCCATATATTTGCAGCAGTTTTAAATAAAAAACCAAATGCCAGTCTGCTGTTAGTGGGAAGCGGGGAACTAGAGGGATTGTTAAAAAAAGAGGCAAATAAATTAGGAGTTCAGGATAAGGTTATTTTTTATGGATATTCCAGAAATGTAGAAAGTCTGTTGCAGGCAATGGACATTTTTGTAATGACTTCATTAAATGAAGGACTTCCATTAGTTGCATTAGAGGCACAAGCATCAGGATTACCTTGTCTTTTGAGCGATAAGATAACAAAGGAAGTTTCAGTAAAAAGAAGTTTTTATCTTTCTTTGGATTCTGGTGAGCAGGAATGGGCAAGCCAGATTATAGAAATTTTAGAGAATAATAAGGAAACAAGAGAGATTGAAGATAAAATCTTTATAGAAAAAGGATTTGCTATAGAAAAGGAAGCAGAAAAACTGGAAAAATATTATAAGAAACTTTATAAAAGTAAGGAAAGGAATATAAAATGACAAAAATGCTATTTCGAATATCAAGGGTAGTTGCTTTGCTCTTAGGGTTTGGCATGATAATCTATTTAATGGAAAAAGCATATTATTTGCGAGCATTTATAGAATGTATTATGGTTCTTACTTTTATAGGTGTTTCTTTTTTATATGAGAGAAAAAGAAAGATTTTCAGTACAGGCTATCTATTTGTATTTCTGGTTTTCTTTATTACTTATAATTTAGCTCCCTGCTATTACATAGAAGAAAATATTCTGCAGCGAAAAAAGTTAGAAATACAGGTACCAAGTGATCAGTTTTTTTTGTATGTGACTATCTACATGATATGTATGGTAATTATTGTAGTTGAGTTAATGATGAAAAAAACAGTAAAATTGCCAATAAAACGAGAATTTACATATGAAACAGATATTGCTGTATTATTAATGGGAATATTATTTTGTTTGCCTCTTACAGTTTATATGGGGATTTCTATGGCACTGCTTTATGTTCCAGTGTTCTGTTATGCTTTTTTAAGGATAAAAATCAGAAATTATCGTTTGTCATTAGCCATATTTATTATGTTGGCTGGAAGTGTAATTGCTATACTACATTTTATAATTTATCGTTATATCATGGTGGAATATATTTTGCCCATTATACTTGCTTATTTATTTGTAGAGTCTTATACAGAAAAAGCAAAACCAGGAAAAATAATCTGTTTATTATTCATAGGTGTAACTGCAATTGGGTTATATGGTGTGGTTTCTGAGGTTATTAAATTGAATTATTTTTTTAATAAGGAATATGATTTGCAGTTAATTTTACAGAATAGCTTGGCACTTGGGCATTATATAAAAAGCCAGATTTACCGTTTGTTTGGAATTTGGACTATATTGGGTGGGAATATTATAGAATATGTCCAAGAAAATGGATATTTTTATGGCATTACATTTATAAAGGCAGCGGCGCCCGTTTTTGGGTTTCCTTATGTAAATTTGTCGGTTATTTCAGCTAAAATGGTAGGGGCTTCTTATGCACAGCCAGGCTTATTGGCAGAAGGATATGCAAATTTTGGAGTACTGGGAAGCGTTTTAAACTTATTGTGCCCATATTTTATAGCAGAATGGTGCCTGGATTATTTTTTAAAGAGAAGAAGTTTATTTGCAATATGTTTACTGACAGTTCCATTTTCTAAAGTATTATTAGATGGCGGAAGTATGAATTCTATTATAGTAGGAATGATAATGTGTGTTATATGTTTTTTTATAGCATGGGTTTGTTATATATGTAAGGTAAAATTAGTTTCTAATATCAGGGCAAGGAGGAAACTGAAATGGAATTAATTAGCGTTATTGTTCCTGTATACAATATTGAATTATATATTGAGGAATGTATTAAGAGTATTCTAAACCAGACCTATGGTAAAATAGAAATCCTGCTAATCGATGATGGTTCTACAGACAGAAGCGGAGAAATTTGCAGAAAATATGCACAAATAGATTCTAGAATAAAAGTATTAAGAAAAGAAAACGGCGGACTTTCTAGTGCAAGAAATTATGGAATGAATTATGCAATGGGGGATTATTATTTATTTGTGGATGGAGATGATACTGTTGAAGAAGATATATGCCAAAAATTATGGGACTTATTGAAAAAAGAAAATGCAGAAATAGTGATTTCTGCCTTATATCGAGAAAAGAAAAAAGGGCAAAGAAAAAAAGGACGAATAGAGAGATATAATTCTAAAACCGCAATAAAGCAAATGTTAAAGGAAAAGACATTTAACACCTCTGCATGGGGAAAGTTATTTAAAAAAGAACTGTTTGATGGGATAGAGTTTCCTGAAAATAAAATATATGAGGATTTAGGAACAATATATAAGGTGTTTCATAAGGCAGAAAAAATTATTTTTTATAATATGCCTCTGTATTATTATCGGAAGAGAGAAGGCAGTATTATGTTACAGAGTTTTCATAAGAAGAAATTAGATATAATTGATATTTCTGAGGAGCAGATAGAATTTTTAAAAAAATGTTATCCAAGCCTTGAAAGAACAGCTTATAATCGTCTGGTGCGTTATTGTATTTCTTTTTTTAAAGAGATTGTACAAAGTAAAGATATGGAAAATCCGTCTATTCCTGTGTTACAAAATTGTGTGAGAAAAGGATATCCATATTATTTGCTAAGTGGATATAAGGCAACAAGTAAAATGTTTGGTCTATTATTATGTTTTGATTATAGAATGGCTTGTAAGGTATATGGTTGGTTGTCGAGGATAAAAAATGAATCAGATTTTAATTGTTTTTAATGAAAAGGATTTAAAACCTGTTGGTGGACCGGCAGGTTATCTATATAATTTTTATAAAGAATTAGAAAGGGAAAAGAGAAAAGAAGTAGTTTTTCTTCAAGAAAGTAATAAGAAAAAAAGAAAATGGATAAGAAATATTTACTTAAAAATTCCAAAGTTTATCAGAAAATGGATACAAACTAGAAGAAATTGTAATAAATATAAAAATGCGTTAATGCAAAAATCAAAGAAAATAGAAATGAATTTAGAACAATTTCATGTTCTTCATTTTCATAGTACATGGAGTATGTACCTATATAGAGAGGAGTTAGAACAATTTGAGGGTATTATTATTTTAACATCCCATACACCAGTGGTGCCATATAAAGAAATTATAGAAGAGATTATTCCTCAAAAAGAGTATAGAAAAAATAAAGAAGTATATGATAATTTAGAGAAAATTGATCACTATGCTTTTTCTAAAGCAGATTTTATAATTTTTCCCTGTAAGGAAGCAGAAGAGCCATACTATCATACATGGGATAAATATAGTGTAATAAGAGATGAACAGAAGTACCATTATTTACTAACAAGAATACCAGACTGCAGGAAGAAATTAGTGGAATCAATTGATATTAGACAAAAATATAAGGTTCCAAAAGATGCTTTTATTATTTCTTATATTGGGAGGCACAATAAGGTGAAAGGGTATGATATATTAAAGATAATTGGAGAAAAAATTTTACAAATTTATGATAATGTATATTTTTTAGTAGCTGGAGTGGAAGAGCCTATTTGTGGATTAAAAAATCAACATTGGATTGAAATTGGATGGACAAATAATCCATATTCTATTATAGAAGCTTCCGATTTATTTATTCTTCCGAATAGAGAAACATTTTTTGATTTGATTTTATTAGAAGTCCTATCATTGGGAAAAAATGTATTAATAAGTTGGTGTGGAGGAAATAAAAAATTTGCAGATTTTAATAGCGAAGGAATTTTATTTTTTCATAATGTAGATGAGGCACTTAAGCAGATAAAATATTTGTATACAAAAGATCGGAAAGAAAGAATTAGAATGGGATATGAAAATAGACAGATTTATGAAAAATATTTTACAATCCAGAAGTTTACTAAAGATTATTTAGAAATGATAGATGATATTGTGAAGTCAACAGATAAGAGGGATAGAATTGAATAAGGTAAGAAAAAATTATTTATACAATCTAGTTTATCAAGTAATTACCTTGTTTCTTCCTCTTATTACCATACCATACGTATCTAGGGTGTTAGGGGCAGATGGGATTGGTATTTATAGTTATACAAAATCAATTGTTACTTATTTTATAACATTTGCAAATTTTGGCATTAGTTTATATGGTCAGAGGGAAATTGCCTATTACCAACATAGTGAGGAATTACAAGTAAAAACTTTTTTAGAATTAATCTCTATTCGTGTGATAACAACAGGGGCAAGTTTGATTTTGTATTTAGTTTTTCTTTTACATAATACAGAATATAGGGTGATTTATTATATTCAAATCCCGTCTATTATTGCTGCCTTATTTGATATTGCTTGGTATTATCAAGGGCTGGAAAATTATAAGTTTACGGTAATTCGAAATATATATGTAAAAGTAGCAGGGCTTTTGTGTATCTTTATTTTTGTAAAAACAAAAGATGATTTGGGAATCTATATTTTTTGTCTTTCTATTATTACTTTACTTGCTAATATATCTTTATGGAGCCAGATAATAAGAAAAATAAAGAAATATAAAAGAGTGAAATTAGAAATAAGGAAACATAGAAAGGCTATTTTAGCATTATATATTCCCCAGGTTATAATTCAGTTATATACTGTTTGTGATAAAACTATGTTAGGGATGCTTGGGCAGTCTTCTGCAGAAAGCGGGTATTATGAGCAGGCAGAGAAGATTGCAAGATTAGCAGCTTCTGTAGTATCAACACTTTCAGCGGTTATGATGCCACGGATTTCCAGCTTATATTCTCTTGGGAAAATGGAACAGGCATATAAAGAAATTAAACATTCTTTTCAGTTTGTATGGTTAATGGGAGTTCCCATTATGTTTGGATTAATAGGAATCCGTAAAGAATTTATTGATATTTTTTTAGGGAGTGGCTATGAAAAAGTAACAGAAGTCCTATCTGTTTTTTCAGTGATAGTCCTTATGGTTGGGTTAAATAATGTGACAGGGTTACAGTATTTTATACCAATGGGGAAGCAAAAGAAATTTACAATATCGGTATGTATAGGGGCTTTGGTAGATATTGTAATGAATCTAATCCTGATTCCACGGTTTCAAGCGGTTGGTGCAGCAATTTCCATTGTATTAGCTGAAATGATGATAACAGTAGTACAGTTTTATTATATCAACCAGAGTATTAAGGTAAAAAAGGTGTTATATTGTTCATGGAAATATATGATGTCAGGGATAATTATGTTGGTTATAGTAGAAAAAATACAGGTTCCACAATATGTAATGACGCGGTTTGTAATAAAAGTGGCAACGGGAATCTTTGTATATTTTTTTATATTATTTTTATTAAAGGAAGAAATAATATATAAGGAGGGGAAGAAACTATTCTTTTGTAAGAATAGGGAAAGATAAAAGGAAGAAAAAAGGAGATAAAGGAAATGGCAATAGGGAGTTATTTAAAATATGTTTATAAAAAAGGAAGTTTAAAATATTATGTTAGAGGATTATTGGGAACACCAGATTTTCATTCTCATGTACGATTGAGACCTATTTTAAAACTATGCAGACATGGATACTTTGAAAATAGAAAGATTATGGAAATTGGCTGCGGAAGTGGAATTATTGGCTTTGAGTTTTCTAAAAGAATGGGGACACATTTTCATTATATTGGGATTGATTTAAATAAGAAGAATATTAACGAAGCAAATAAATTAAAAAGAATATTACATACGAACAATTTAGAATTTACATGTGAAGATGCGTTTGCCTATTTGGAAAAAATAAAGGAGGAAAAAATAGATATAGTGATATTGTATGATTTTTTAGAGCATATTACTATGCCAGAAAAATTTATAAAAGAATTGAACGAAAAGCTAGATAATCCCAATTTAATATATGTTATCTCTGTTCCAACTCACAAGTATCCAAAGGTATTTGGCAGAGAGTTCCATAAAAAAGTGGGGCATGTAGTAGAAGGATATAATTTAGCAGAATTGGAAAAGTTATTTTCTAAGATAGGAAAACAACCGTCAAGAGTTTCTTATAATACAGGCATATGGGGAAATATAGGAGCAAATATTTTTTATGATATGGGAAAAACGTTGCCGATAGTGGTAAGAGAAATAATAATTAAGCCATTTTTACTATTTGATATGAATGGAAAAAAAGTTTCTTCTTCTTTATTTGCTGTATTTGGTGAGGAAAAATGAGAGGAGTAAAATTTGTTATGTAATCTTGTAAATATAATAGTAATTGTAGAATATCTTGTGAAATCCCTATCTTCATGTTATAATAAATGAAAACAAGAAAACGGAGGTTAGCCATGGCGAAGTTATATATTAACCCAAATATAAAAAAGGGGACAATCCACAAGGAATTATATGGGCATTTTTCGGAGCATCTTGGACGGTGCATTTATGAGGGGATTTATGTAGGGGAGGATTCCAAAATTCCTAATACAAATGGGATGCGCACAGATGTAGTAACAGCATTAAAAAAGATGCAGATACCTGTTTTGCGTTGGCCGGGAGGTTGTTTTGCAGATGAATACCACTGGAAAGATGGGATTGGGCCAAAAAAAAATAGAAAGAAAATGGTAAATACCCATTGGGGCGGCGTAGTAGAGGACAATAGTTTTGGTACCCATGAATTTATGGAGCTGTGTAAGCAACTTGGCTGTGAGCCTTATATTAATGCAAATTTGGGAAGCGGGACAGTACAAGAAATGTCTGAATGGGTAGAATATATGACGTTTGATGGGCTTTCCCCAATGGCTACGCTTCGTGAGGAGAATGGGCAGAAAGAGCCATGGAAAGTAAAATTTTTTGGTGTTGGGAATGAAAATTGGGGCTGTGGCGGAAATATGCGTCCAGAATATTATTCAGATGAATATAGGAGATATAGTACATATTGTAGGAATTATGGGGAAAACCGTTTATTTAAAATTGCCTGCGGGGCAAATGCCGCAGATTATAACTGGACAGAACAAGTAATGAAAATTGCGCATCCTTATATGGATGGACTTTCTTTACATTATTATACTATTCCTACTGGAAATTGGGGAAATAAAGGAAGTGCTACATGTTTTGATGAAAAAGATTGGTACAAAACTTTAAAACAAACATTGTTTATGGATGAATTAGTAACAAATAATGACAATATTATGAGTAAATACGATCCAAAGAAACGGATTGGGTTAATGGTAGATGAATGGGGAACTTGGTATAATGTAGAAGAAGGGACAAACCCAGGATTTTTATACCAACAAAATACAATGCGGGATGCGTTGGTTGCAGGCATTAACTTAAATATTTTCAATAAACATTGTGACAGAGTGCGCATGGCAAATATTGCCCAGCTTGTCAATGTGCTTCAAGCTGTTATTTTAACAGAAGGGGAAAAGATGTTATTGACCCCTACCTATTATGTATTCTGTATGTATAAAGAGCATCAAGGTGCAAAGTTATTAGAAAGTTGTATTACAACAGAAAAGATTGGTTTAGAAAAAGAAAATATGGTGCCAAATTTAAATGAATCAGTATCTATAGATAAAGAGGGAAAAATACATATTACCATTACAAACTTATCTTTAACAGAAGATTACCAAATAGACACTATATTAACAGAAGCAAAGGCAAAAAGCGTTTCTGGCACAGTCCTAACAGGTGATATGGCTGCACATAATACATTTGACAACCCAAATAAAGTATATAGTACAGAATTTACAGAGGCTGCTATTACAGATACAGGGATTTCTTTTACAATCCCAGCACATTCTGTATTAGCGTTGGAGGTTTGTTTGGCATAAATGGAAGAAAGAATGAATGGAAGCTTAAATCAATATAATACACCATGGATTGTTAGAAGGGCAGATCCATATATATGCCGCCATACAGATGGAAGTTATTATTTTATGGCTACTGTGCCAGAATATGATAAAATTGTCCTGCGTAAATCAAACTCTTTGGATGGGCTTTTATATGCAGAAGAAAAGGTAATTTGGCAAAAACATAGTACAGGGAAAATGGGGGCCCATATTTGGGCACCAGAATTACATTATTTAGATGGGGCATGGTATGTTTATTTTGCCGCTGGCGATGCAGAAGATATTTGGAAAATACGCCCATATGTCTTGAAATGTGAAGGGCAGGAGCCAATTACAGATGTGTTTGTAGAATTAGGGCAGATGCAGGCCGCTGATAAAGATGAGTTTTCATTTCAAAATTTTTCTTTAGATGCAACTGTTTTTGAAAGCATAGGGAGATATTACATGGTATGGGCAGAAAAAACAGGGGTAGGCAAGGGAATGTCAAACCTCTATATTGCCGAGATGGAAAGCCCAATAAAGTTAAAAACAGTGCAAGTGTTATTAACTACGCCAGATTATCCATGGGAAAGAGAAGGATTTTGGGTAAACGAAGGACCAGCTATATTAAAACACAATGGAAAAATATTTTTAACTTATTCTGCCAGTGCAACAGGGGCCTGTTATGCAATGGGAATGTTAAGTATAGAGGAAGGAAGCGATTTATTAGATCCAGCTTCTTGGAAAAAAGAAAGAAACCCGGTGCTGTGTTCGGACGGGCAAAAAGAAATTTATGGGCCAGGGCATAATTCTTTTGTAAAGGCAGAAAATGGAAAAGACCTTTGTATTTACCATGCAAGGACCTATAAAGAAATCAAGGGAGATCCACTTTGTGATCCAAACCGCCATACTATGCGGATGGAAATAGAGTGGAAAAATGAGAAGCCAATCTTTGATTTTGGAAATAATATACAGTAACAAAATGGGGAAATCGGCATATATTGTATATAGGAAACGGGGAAAAGAGATTACATATGAAAATATGCAATCAGACTTTCTTTTACAAGGCAGTATCAAGAGCGAATATGCTCTCCGTTTCCCGTTGTTTAGTCGATTGCTTTATATAAAAGCTATGGGAAAAGGGATATCCTTTATGGGATATCCTTTTTTCTTATATTTACATTTTAACCTAAAACCAATATAATATGGGAAAAGGGCATGGGGGATTATTTATGGTATACCATATAGCGATATGTGATGACAATAAAGCAGATATTCAATATATACAAAAGCTTTTACAGCAATGGGGAGAAACGAACCATCTTGTTTTAAAAATAGAGTGTTTTCCAAGCGCGGAGGCATTTTTATTTTGCTATGCAGAGGATAAAACCTTTGATATTTTATTATTAGATGTAGAGATGGGCCAGATGAATGGGGTAGAGCTTGCGCATAAAATCCGTGAAGGGAATGATACAATACAAATTGTATTTGTTACAGGCTATACAGATTATCTTGCAGATGGGTATGATGTGGCAGCACTGCATTATTTAGTAAAGCCAGTAGAGAATAAGAAATTTTTTACCGTACTGGAACGGGCAAGGAATATGCTGCTGCGGCAGGAGCAAAAAATCCAATTATCTGTGTTAGGGGAAACCGTACAAGTGCCGTTATATGAGATAAAGTATATAGAGGTAAGGGGAAATTATGTTACAATACATGCAAAAGAAGATTTTACAGTAAAGTCTACATTAGGGGAAATAGAAAAGAGGCTAGATTCTTCTTTTTTCCGTACAGGAAGGACATATATTTTAAATCTTGGTTTTATTCGCAGGGTAAGTAAAATACAGGTAGAATTGTCAGGGGGAGAAATTATTCCTCTGCCAAGAGGGGCATATAAGGCATTAAACCAAGCAATTATATGTAAAACATAAATAGTTACTTTTTTTGGATGGAGGAAGAAAAATGTCTATTTTATCAAAATTAATTGATAAGAGGATTGCTGTATACCAACAAGAGCTTTTAAAAACACATTATGATGAAGTAGAAAATATGTACAAGCAGATGAGAGGCTGGCGCCATGATTACCGGAACCATATCCAAACAATGAAAAGTTATGTGTCACTTGGGGATATAGAGTCAATTAAACGATATTTAGATGAGTTAGATACGGATCTTACTACCGTAGATACAACAATTAAAACGGGCAACCGTATGACAGATGCTATTTTAAATAGTAAAATTTCATTGGCAAAATCAAAGCAGATTAAAGTAATAGCAGATGCGCATATTCCAGTAGAGCTTCATATATCAGAGATTGATTTATGTGTAATTATTGGGAATCTATTTGACAATGCGATTGAGGCTAGTATGAAACTTCCAGAAGCAGAACGGTTAATACGGGTTTATATGGATATGAAGGGGACACAGCTTTATATTTCATTTACCAATTTTACAGCTTTTTTAAAGCAAGTGAAGATAGGAGGGCTTTATTTATCTTCAAAAGGGATAGGGCATGGGTTTGGGTTAAAACGAATTGATAATATTGTGAAAAGGCTTGGTGGTTATTTAAACTGTAATAGTGAGGATGGAGCTTTTACAACAGAAATTTTATTGCCTCAGGAATAATAAAGGAAGCTGCTGCAGGAGAGTAGCAGTTTTTTTGTGTTATTGGCAATGGTATAGTATGGTCAGTTTATCATCCAAGAAGGACAATTTGTCATCCAGATATGTTATTTTTTTTATTTGGGATAAAATAAAGGAAGGAAGTTATAAAAAGGAAAGAAGGGCATACATAAAAATGGAAAGGAAAAAGAACAAAAAGCCTCAATATAATATGTGGCAGAATACAAAATATATGTTTCAAACGGTACATAGGTGCCGGCATTATAGTGTAATTGTAGTCTGTATATTATTGGCAGTATTCCAAGTTTGTTCCAGGCTGACAGAATTATTTTTGTCGCCAGTTATTTTAAGCTGTGTCGAACGGGCGGTATCATTAAAGGAATTAGTGGGGACAATATTATTTTTTTCAATATTAATGTTTGTGTGGAGTGGGCTGACAGCTTATTTAAAAACAGCAAAACAGTCTGGAAGGATTTCTGTACGAAGCAAGATGATTGTAGATTTAATTTATAAGGCATGCAGCACTTCTTATCCCAACTTAGAAGACCAGGATATTATTAAGATGAAACAAAATGCACATGATGCAGTAAGTGGCAATCATAAAGGGACAGAAGCTGTTTGGGATACGTATACAATGATTATACAAAATATAGCAGGTTTTGTGATTTATTTGTTTCTTTTAACAGCCACAGACCCTATTATAATAGGGATTACTATTATCACAACAATATTAGGCTATATGGCAAATTTGTATGTAAGAGATTGGAGGTATAACCATAAAGAAGAGGAAGCAGAGTATTTAAACCGATCTTATTATGTGCTAAGGAAGGCAGAAGAAGTAAAAATTGCAAAAGATTTGCGTATTTTTGGCATGGGAGAATGGCTGGAAGATATATATAATAATGCAATAAGGCTTTGTAGGAGATTTTTTGCAAAAGTAGAAAAAAGAAAATTGGCAGCAGATATATGGAGTGTTTTGCTTGCTTTTTTAAGGAACGGCATTGCTTATATTTATCTTCTTTCTATAACTTTAAAACAACAACTTCCTGCATCTCAGTTTTTATTATATTTTGCAGTAGTGGGAGGATTTACCTCTTGGATTAATGGGATTTTAAGTAGTTTTGGGAAGTTATATGAACAAAGTATTGATATTTCTAAAGTAAGAGAATTTATGGATATAAAGGAACCATTTATATTTGAAAAAGGGGAAAAGGTTACGCCAGCTAGTTTTTCAGAGTATTGTTTAGAATTAAAGGATGTGTCCTTCCGCTATCCAGGGGCAGAAAAAGATACCTTACACCATATTAACCTATTAATCCAACCTGGGGAGAAACTTGCTGTAGTAGGGTTAAATGGGGCAGGAAAAACGACATTGGTAAAATTGTTATGTGGATATTATGATCCAACAGAAGGGCAGGTACTTTTAAATGGAAGGGATATCAGGCAGTTTAATAGAAAGGATTATTATACCTTATTTTCAGCCGTATTCCAAGAATTTTCGGTATTGGAAGTGCAGTTATCAGAAAATATTACACAATCCTATCAAAATATGGATATGGAACTTGTAAAGGAATGTGTAGAAAAAGCTGGGCTGAAAGAAAAAATAGAAAGCTTGCCCCAAAAATACCAAACACATCTTGGCAAGAAGATATTTGAAGATGGCATAGAATTGTCAGGCGGTGAGATGCAGCGCCTTATGTTAGCCCGTGCCTTGTATAAAAATGCCCCTATTTTAGTTTTGGATGAACCAACGGCAGCACTTGATCCTTTAGCAGAACATGATATATACCAAAAATACCATACAATGATGAAAGGGCGGACAAGTATATATATTAGCCATCGTTTGGCTTCTACCCGTTTTTGTGACCGTATTATTTATTTAAAAAATGGGAGGATAGAAGAGTCGGGGACACATAAAGAGTTATTAGATTTTGGGGGAGAATATGCAGAAATGTTCCAGGTACAAAGTAAATACTATAAGGAGGAGAATTATGGGACAGAAGGATAGGGTAACATGGAGGGAAGCCATTCTGCTTCATAAGAGAGGGTTTCAGTTGTATAGTAAACAATGTCCAAAAGCATTTCTTTCATTAGGGATGTTTGCTGTAATAAAAGCGTTATCACCATATCTTTCTATCTATCTTTCTGCACTGTTAGTGAATGAATTAGCAGGTAGGCGGGATATAAGCCGTATTGTGTTTCTTACGACAGTTACCATTTTGTCTACATTTGGGATAGGATTGCTGACAGAAGGAATCAAACATTGGAAGGAATATGAAAATGTATTACGTTGGCAGGCAAAGGATAAAATCTTTATTAATAAAATGATGGAAATGGATTTTGCGGATATAGATAAAGCAAAAACCCATGAACTATATGCCCAGATAGAACAAAACCAGCAAATGGGAGGCTGGGGGCTTGCGGTTATACCAAAATATTTTGAGACAGGCTTAAGTGCCGTGCTTAGTATTTTAGGAGCCATCTTTTTAACAGTAGGGATGTTTTTAAAAAAGGTGGAAGATCCAAAATGGGCGATAGTAAACCATCCCATTTTTATTGTTATAATTGTTGCTGCAATGTTTGGCACTACGGCGTTATCAGCGTTTTTATCTACAAAATCAAATGAGTATTATTCCAATTTTGCAAAAGAGGGGAGGTTTGGCAATAATATTTTTAGTTTTTTTGGACGTGCAGTTACAGATAAAAGACGTGCAATAGATATGCGGATGTACAATCAGCAGGATATTTGCAAATATTATTTTACTACTTATAATGTGTTTGGTATAGGCGCAAAAATGAGTAAAATGGCATGGGGGATTTGTGGAATATTAAATGCGTTATCTTCTGCAGTATCCTTTATCTTTCAGTGTTTTATTTATATATTTGTTTGCTTAAAAGCATGGGCAGGTGCCTTTGGGGTAGGTTCTGTTACACAATATATTGGTGCGGTAACTGCCTTATTTCTTGCCGTGGAAAATTTATTGCAGATAATGGGGTATATGAAAAATAATACAAAATTTTTAAAGACGGTATTTGAATTTTTGGATATACCAAATCAAATGTACCAGGGGAGTTTAACAATAGAGAAGCGATCAGATTATAAATATGAAATAGAATTTCGTAATGTGTCTTTTTGTTATCCAGGTTCTGGGATATGGGCATTAAAAAATGTAAACTTGGTTTTCCAGATAGGGGAAAGGCTTGCTATTGTAGGAGAAAATGGTTCAGGAAAGACAACCTTTATAAAGTTGCTTTGTAGGCTTTATGATCCGCAAGAAGGGCAGATTTTATTAAATGGCATTGATATCCGAAAGTATAATTATAAAGAATATATATCAATATTTTCTGTAGTATTCCAGGATTTTCAATTATTATCAGCTAGTTTAGGGGAAAATATAGCGGCAGGGGCATATTATAATAAAGAGATGGCAGAAAAATGCCTTAGGAATGCAGGTTTTGAAGAACGGTTAAAACAAATGCCAAATGGCCTTGCAACCAATATTTATAAAGAATTTGACCAAAAGGGTGTAGAAATATCCGGTGGGGAGGCACAAAAAATTGCACTTGCCCGCGCTTTGTATAAAGATGCCCCATTTATTATATTAGATGAACCAACTGCCGCCTTAGATCCAGTGGCGGAACAAGAAGTATATGAAAAATTTAATGAAATAACAGGGGATAAAACAGCAATATATATTAGCCATCGTTTATCGTCTTGTAAGTTTTGTGATAAAATTGCTGTTTTTCATAAAGGGAGTATTGTGGAGTATGGGAGCCATCAAGAATTAGTAAGGAACAAAGAAAGTAAATATTATCAATTGTGGTCTGCACAGGCACAATATTATACCAATTAAAAGAAGCTGTTGCAAAATAAAATATTTATACAATATAGTAAATATTCTATGCTCTATATGGTATCAAGTTATTATTTTGCAACAGCTCTTTTTGTAGGTTATTATTAGAGATTACATGAAGATAACCAAAATAAACATAATAATGCAGGAAATAAAATATAATATCATGCCAATATTTAGATAGTAGGTTTTAAAACGCTCGAAGCCTTTTAACTGGAATTCGCCTTCTTCTAATACAACCCGTTTTGCGTTAAGTATAGCAAGGATAATGCCAGCAATTAAAAAGACCCAGACTAATAAACCTGCAATTAGGACAAAGGCAATATTAGAGCTATTAGCAAGAAGGGGCATAATAGCGGAGCCAAATAAGTTGACTAATATATGCAATGCTATGCTGTAACGGATATCATTGGTACGGATTACGATATAGGCAAAAATCATGCCTAAAACAAGCGCGTATAATGCTTGGGAAAGATTGCCATGGAATAAGGAAAAAGCAAGGGCACTAACCCAAATAGCAGATTTATCCCCATAAGGGCGCAAACGGTCTAATAGTAATTTGCGGAAAATGATTTCTTCAATAATAGGGGCAGAAATAGCTACAACAAAGATCTGTAAAGGAAGATTTTGGTTTGCCAGTACAGCATCTAAAGGATTGCCTACAGGAGAATGTTTTAGTAACCCAATAAGGAAGTTAATTCCTATACTTACAAAATTAAACAGGTAAGTTGCCCCCATACAAATAATAAATATTTTAATAAAAGCCCCAACGGATAATTTACTTTTTTCTTTTATAGGAAGAGGTTCTTTTGGCTTCATTAAAATATAATAAAGTGAAAGCCCACATACGTGCATAGTAATAAAGACGAGTGCCATAGAAAACCAAGAACTCTCTAAAAGCCCTGGCGAGAGAAGCGTGGCTAAAAGAGTAATGCCAATTTGCAAGGCATTCACTACAACTATTACAAGAAATAGGCAAAGCCCCATATAAGAAAAATTCTTTTTATGTTCCATATAATTAATTCCTTTCTTAAGTGTAACAAAAAATGTTACAGTAACATAATCTGGTGTTTTTTACATTCCTTTCTCATTTCAGATGGCCAAAGGCTTGCCTGTACCTCCCCTACATGTGCTTTATCTAGTAAAAGCATACATAAACGGGACTGCCCAATGCCGCCGCCGATAGTATAAGGAAGTTCTTTCTTTAATAACATGCTATGGAATGGAAGGTTTAGGCGATCTTCACAACCAGCCGTTTTTAATTGGGAAAGAAGAGAATCCTCATCAACACGGATCCCCATGCTGGAAATTTCTAAAGCACAGTTTAAATTTTCATACCAGAATAAAATATCCCCATTTAATTCCCAATCATCATAGTCTGGCGCCCTGCCATCATGTGGTTTGCCGTTAGTTAATGCCCCGCCGATTTTCATTAAAAAGACACAGCCCAGTTCCTTGGTAATTAAATTTTCTCTTTCCTTTGGGGTTTTATCTGGATAACGGTCTAATAGTTCTTGTGAAGTAATAAAGTGGATTTCGTCAGGCAGTTTTTTTACTGCTTGTGGGTATTTATACCATACTTCATGTTCCATATGTTTAATAATTTTAAAAATGGTTTGTACAGTAGATTTTAGGGTATCTATAGTACGGTCTTCTTTGGCAATCACTTTTTCCCAGTCCCATTGATCGACATAGCAAGAATGAAGGTTATCTAATTCCTCATCCCGGCGGATTGCGTTCATATTTGTGTACAAGCCTTCCCCGATAGAGAAACCATATTCTAAAAGAGCCATTCTTTTCCACTTGGCAAGTGAGTGGACTACTTCGATTTCTTCTTTAGGGATTCCTAAAATATCAAAAGAAACAGGACGTTCTACCCCATTTAGGTTATCGTTTAAACCAGAACTTTTTTCAACAAAAAGTGGGGCAGAGATACGTTCTAGGTTCATTTCTTTTCCAAATTCCTTTTGAAAAGTGTCACGGATATACTTAATTGCTTCTTCTGTCTCGCGGATAGATAAACGAGGATTGTAATCTTTTGGTATTATTAGTGACATATACTGTTCACCTCCAGGTTTTAAATTCATACTTTACTATAGTACCACGTTTGAGTGGAAAAATCAAATATCTTAATAGTAAAGTTATATTATGGGTAGAAAATGTCTTAATAAGCAATTTTATGTTGTAACTGGCAGTTTTAGAAGATAAAGCATCTATAGGAGTATGCCGATATAGTTTATAAGATGGAATATAGAATAAATAGATTAAGGAGGCAGTTATGAAAATTAACCAAGCAGAAACACAGGATAAGCTTTATCAGGCTACATACCAAACAGAGAAAGAAGATATAAAAAGAAATGGAAAGCAGCTTCAGAATAATACAGTATTTGCTGGTAATTTGAATTTAATGGAAGATCCTATTGCTAAAAAAAGAGAAGAAGCAAGGAAAGAGGCAATGGGTTTATTGACAAACCAGTTTAAAATTGATTCTGATATTGATAATGGAATGGAAGGAAGCCGCAGCCGTGTGGATAAACTTCGGGAAGAATCAGAGTATGCAACAAAAGAAGTTGCCCGTTTAGAGGCACAAATGCAAAAAATGATAGAGGAAGACGGGTTAGAAGAGGGAAGCGAAGAGTTAAAAAGTATCCAAGAAGAAATTAAATACTGGAAATCAGAAGCTTATAAAAGCGAGAGTGCCATTATGGGAGAGAATGCTGCTGTTAGAGAAACAAAAATGGCTCTTTTAAAGAGAACTTATGATATGAGAGATGCTTCAAAAGATGCGGAAAAAATAATGGAAGCAGCAAGTAAAGAAATTGTTGATATGCTTAAACAAGACGCGATAGATAAAATAGATGAGGATATGGAAGAAGAGCAAGAAAAGGCAGAAGAGATAAAAGAGGAACAAGAAGAGAAAGAAAAGTTAATAGAAAAGGATAAAGAACAGAAGAAACTAGAGGAAACAACAAAAGAACTAATTACGGCAGATTCTGATACAGAAAAGAGCAAACTTCAAAAAGAAATCCAAAAAATCTTGGAAGAACAAGATTTAATAGAGGAAGATTTAAAGGGATTAGCAGTTGATGCAAGTATTTAGCTTGTAAGGAAGTTTTTGGGATTGTTGCTTTTGTAGATGAATAATCTACGAAAACAACAGTCCCTCTTTTATAAGTAATTTACCAACAAATTGAAAATTCTAATACAGTTTGTGTTATAGGCTGGTTTAATAAAAAGCGGATTAGGTAAATAGTTTCTTCTTCCCCATTTTCATGGTTATGGTGTATATCTGTAGAAAGGGAAACAGAAAGTAAGGAATTTGGATAGGTTAGTATACAACTTTCTCCTGATTCGCTAAATAATCGGACAGAATTTTTTAAAAGTTCAGGTTTTTGCCTGCTAATAAACCGTTCTTCTAACATAGTGCATGGGACAGTAAAGGAATAAGTATCCCGGATAGTTAAGTAGTGTTTTTTATCTTCAAAAATAAGCTCCCGTATGAAAGAGCGTAGGCTTTCTTCTCCATATGCTGGTGCAATATCCATAGAGGCAGATATTTTTTCAGGCGTTTGAGTATGAAAATAGTAATCTTTTGCCCTATATTCTTTCCCTGCCATTTGGCCCTTCCCATAGATAACAGGCACATTATGGCTAAAGGAGTGATTGGTAAAGATGGAATATCGTTTTTCTGAAAAGGAATCTTTTGTATATTCCCCTGCCCCTAAATCAGCAAGGACTTCTTTCTCATAAAGAAGGAAGAAAAAAGAACCAATATCATTATGGTTATGGGGTTCTGCATTATAACCACCTTTTATGGCACCACCACATCCATTTGCACCATGGAAGATAAGCCATTTGGCATCTGGCAAAATACAGGTTTTTGGAAAAGAGGCTGTGGCAGAAGGAGTTTGTGCAATTGTGTAAAAATCATCAGTAGCCCAAATAAAATCCCGGAACATTTGGCACCATCTACTGCAGGGGTCTGTGCCAAATGGGGCGGCAGAAGAGATTGGAGGGATAGGGATTTTATACTGGAAATAATGGGTAAGGTAGCTAGTAATGCCTATTCGGAAGGTATCCTTACAAGAAGCATCTGAAAAACTAATTGTATGCCCACCTTGGAAATAGCATTTGCCTTGAAAAGCAGCAATAGATTGAACCTTTTCTTGTGAAAGAAGATCGATAACATGCCCAGTCCTATTTGATAAAAGGGCAGAAAAGGCGGTAAAATAACTAACACCATAAGTCCAATAAGAAAGCCCCTCTAAACAAGCTCCGTCTGGCGTAAAACTGTCAAGGAAATTTTGCAAAATAGGAAAAAGCTGTATTAAGATAGAAGAAAGACGGCTAGAGTCTTTGATACAATAAATAGCAGCCATTCCAATAGAGCCAGCACATACGGAAGCCCAGTTATTTTTGCAATTTTCCCAGTGATAAGGAGTATTACGGGAAAGGAATGGAAGAAAAGCCCTGCGTTCGATTTCTGCCATACACCGAAGGAAAATAGCTGGGTTTATACTATCTTTTAAAAGATAGGTAATTTCAGCAAGAGTTTGTGCTGTTTCCAAAGAAAAAAGGTCTAACTGCAATGGGTTTGCTTTTTCATTTAAACTGTTCCCGTCAAGATGGGCTGGCAATGCCCAGGTATATTCATTACAAATGGCCCATAAATAATCTTCCACTAGCGTAATATCTTCCGGTTTTTGGTAGAGCCACGCCATAATGGAAAAAACTCCTAGACAACGGCGGCGGTGGAAGTATAAATTTTCATAAGTAAGGCGGTTCCCAGTTGTATCAAATTGGCAAAAAGCATGAAAAGGAAGTTCACATAAGGGTTCCTTCCGTGAAAGATCCGCTTCTTTTTTTAAATCATACAGATAAGGGGCGAGGGCTTTGGTTGATAGGACATGCTCTTTTTGGTATAAAAGAGACTGAAAAAAGTGTAATTTATTTTCTTCTAAAATAGATTGTAATGTGGCTTCGTCCATGTTTTTTATCATTCCTTTCCAGTCACAAACAAGACATGAAAGATATTTTCGCACTTCACAGTGCGAATTTTCTTTCACTCTTTACTCCTTTTTACAGTGGTTTTAGCTGCTGGTAATCCCTAGGGGTATATCCAGTGATTTTTTTAAATACTTTGCTAAAATAAAATGCACTTTCAAATCCAAGCCGATCCGCAATTTCATATATTTTTAAATTACCTTCTGCCATTAGTTCTTTTGCACGTGCAATCTTCATTTGGGAAATATATTCGGAAAAACCAGCATCATTATATTTTTTAAACAATAAACTTAAGTAATTTGGGCTAATATGAAAAACAGAAGCAATGTCATTTAATGTTAATTTTTCTTCAATATGTTCCCCAATATATTTTTGCACATTGCTTACAATATGGTTCTTATAGGTTTTTTTACGTTCATCTAATAAATGGCAAAGGTGTGTGCCAAAAAAGGTAAGCCAGTCAATTACTTGTTCTACAGTAGCCTGCCTGTAGATAGAACGGTATCCATCTGGGTAATCGGAAAAAATTTGTGAAACAGTTTCTTCCCCATTTGGCAATAGGGAGATTGCTAAATAGAGAATATTACATGCAGCATCAATTGCTTGAAGGTACCTGGTAGGGTAATCGGTAAATAATTTGGTAATTTCCTGAAAAATATGGGATAACGTTTCCGTGTCAAATTCATCAAAGGCCTTAGAAATATCTTCTTTGAATAAAGACATATTAAAAGCATTTTTCGTAGAAGTCCCTTGGCAGGCATCTTGGTAAAAAAGTAATTTCTTTTCCTTATCAAGTAAAGGGAATATTTGCCTGGCTTCTTGGTAAGATTCTGATATAAGGGCAAGCGAGGGGCAAGGAGTCCCAGCCGTAATATAAATATCTACATTAAAGTAATTATGCACCATAGAGAAGGCATGGAAAAAAGCACTAGTTAGTTCCTGGTTAGTAATTAGGCTATCAAGCATTAAAATAATACAGAAATGCTTTAAGTCTAAAGAGATAACATAACAAGGAAGTGTTTTTCCAAGGATTTCCCGAATCATCTGCAATGTGCTGCTATATAGGCTAAGAAGATGGTTTTGTTCTGTAATAGTAGGTGGTGGTGAAATTCCTGCATGGCAGGCAATATAATAAGAAGCAGAAAAATCTAACCCAAAATCTTTAGCTTGGCGGTAAAGTTGTTCTTCATCATCAAAAAGGTTGTGGAGCAGACGGATAAAAAACTTATCTTGTAGTACTTGTAACCCGCTTCCTGTAATAGATGGCTTCTGCGTGGGAAGCAATTCTTCAAGAGTTTTTAGGGCTTTTTTAATTACTGCTTCTAAGGAATCCCGGTTTAATTCTAGTTTTACTAGGTAATCTAAGACTTGGCAGCTTAATGCTTCTTTTACAAGCTGGAATTCTTCATAACTGGTTAATACAATAAACAAAGGAAGTTTTCCATAACGTTCCCGGCAGGTTTTGGCAAGTTCTAACCCATCCATGACAGGCATTTTAATATCGGTTATTACAATTTCAGGAGAATAATGTGCAATTAGATCTAACGCTTGCGCGCCATTCATAGCGGTAGCGCAGATTTCAATATTATAATCGGCCCAATTTAAAATGGATTTTAGCCCAATTTGTACTAAAGGCTCATCATCTGCAATTAAAAGCTTAAGCATGTTTTTCCTCCTTTCGAAGTGGAAGGATAATTATCATGGTAGTATATTCGCCTTCTTTACTGTGAATCTGGATACCATAATTTTCCCCAAAAGTATATTTTAAACGGAGATTAACATTATGGATTCCTACTTTTCGGAAAAAATCAGATTTGGCGTCTTCTGATGATCCAGATAACACTTGGTTAATCAGTTCCGGGGACATGCCAATTCCATTATCTGTAATATCAATATATAAATCTTGTTCTTTTTTATATAAAGTAACAGTAATAATCCCATTTTCTCCTTTGGCTTCAATTCCATGGAAAATGGCATTTTCCACAATAGGCTGAAGGGTAAGTTTAGGGATTACATAGCCTAATAATGTTTCATCTGGAATAGAATAATCCACCTTTACAATACCGCCGTAGCGGTAGTTTTGGATTAGAACATAATCCTTTAAAAGTTCAAGTTCTTCCCGGATAGGGATAAGCTGGCGGGTACCTTTAGATATACTTTTTAATAGCCTGGCAAGGGAAGTGGTCATTTCTGCAATTCCAGTTGCGTTTTGGATAGTTGCCATCCATTTTATCGAATTTAAAGTATTATATAAAAAATGTGGATTAATTTGGCTTTGCAAAATCTGGTATTCTAATTCTTTTTTTTGTTTTTCGTCTTCAACCCGTTTGTCCATTAAAGTGACAACATCTTTGGAAAGGCGGTTAATGCCTTTGCCAATATCCCCTAATTCATGTTCCCATTCGATAGAAGGGTCATAAGAAAAGTTGCCTTGGGAGATTTCATTCATTTTTTTACTAATAGAACGGATTGGTACATTAATAATGCGGTTTAAAAATAAGGTTAGCAGGATACCAAGCCCAAAAATAATAAAACATGCAATCAATAAAAGGGTATAATATACCTGTTTTTGGCTGGAAAATTCTTGTTCAGATAAGCTTTGGGAAAGATACCAGCCTTCTATGCCATTGATACTAACAATGGTATGCCGTTTTCCATTGTGATCTTCCACTAAAACAGAGTTTTCACTTTGGCTTATTAATTGGTAGGAAGGGATAATTTCTAAAAGAGAATTACTTTCTACCAGGTATGTTTTTTCTCCAACAGTAAGATATAAATCACTGTCAGCATGGAGAGGATAATTTTTTAAAGCATCTGTAATAAGAGAAGTAGAAATAGCAAGATAAATCCAACCAATCATATCAGAACGGTAGGAATGGTGCAATGGGCGGATAAGTGGGATTACTTGTTTCCCGGGTGATTTTGTGTGTGGATCGTCAATAATGCCAACCCATTCAAAAGATGGGGCAGATAACAGGGTATTAAAACAGGAAAGAGAAGAAGCAATTATTGCATCTTGCGCGGAAGTATCCATTACAGTGCGGACTTCTTGGATAAAATGCCCTTCTATATCAGAGATAATAATGCGGCTAATATAGTCGTTGGCCTTGTTGCTTTTATATTCTTCATTTAAACGGTTATAGGCGTCTAATTTATTGGAATTATTTTGTTGGCTGCCAGAGAAATAAGATAAAATCTTAGGGTTTTCATTTGCCCATGCAGATAAACGCATAAGATTTTCTAAATTAGTATTAATAGGTGTAAATGCCTGCCTAAGGCTGAATTGAGTAGATTGTATTAGGCTTGTTTTTAAAAGAGACTGAAATGTAAAATAGCAGATGGATGCCATAAGGAAGGTGATAAATAATGTAATTATCACAGTAGCAAGGGTTATTTGTGATTTAATAGAATGTCTCATAATGGTATCCCTCCCGTATGGCGGATCATATATAAACTTATTTTATATTTACTTGATTGGAAAGTCAATGACAAACTTTTTTCTTACCGTTTGGGGAAGGAAAAATGGAAGGTAGAAAGGTATTATAGTAATATTTTACTGGTAATCTTAAAATTTTACAGGTATATAAAAAATAAAGACAATTTTTGAACAAAATGTGAATAAAAAGGAAAGTATTTATAAAAAAATTACATTCTTTTTTAAAGAAATAATAGATATACTATAGATGTAAAGAAAATCAGGAAACTTAAAAATCTAAAGAATGAGGGAGGAATTGTAATGAAAAAACGATTTGTAAGTCTCATGATGGCATGTACGATGGTGGTTTCTTTAGCTGCCTGTGGTGGGAACAGTGGAGGGAATACAAATCCTACTACAACACCAGCACCTTCCCAGCAAACTACGACAAAGGCACCTGACACAACGCCAGTGCCAGATAATAAAGGTGGTTCTGGTGATGCGGTTACTTTGAAATGGGCTATTTGGGATCAAGACACCACCCCTTATTGGGTAGCATTAAAGGATGGTTATGAGGCAACCCATAACAATGTAACAATTGAGTTGGTTGATTTGGGTTCTACGGATTATATGACTGTATTGGCAACTCAGTTATCGGGAAGTACATCAGCATTTGATGTGGTATCTGTAAAGGATGTTCCGGGTTATGCAACATTAGTACAGAAAAATACCATTGAGCCTTTAGATAGTTATATTAAGGCAGATAATATTGACTTATCTTTGTATGGCGGCGCAACAGACCAGATTACTGTAAATGGCAGTTTATACCAGCTTCCATTTAGGAATGATTTCTGGGTATTATTCTATAATAAGGATTTATTTGATGCAAAGAATCTTGCATATCCTACTAATGATATGACATTTGAAGAGTATGATGCTTTAGCAAGGCAGGTAGCAAGTGCAGATTTTGGTTCACAAGTATATGGCACGCATTATCATACATGGAGATCCGCAGTACAATTATTTGGTGTATTAGACGGCAAGAACAATATTTTGTCTGGGAAGTATGATTTCTTTAAACCATACTATGAATTGGTATTAAGCCAAGAAGCAGATGGGATTTGTAGGAAATATACAGATTTAAAAACGGAGTCTTTGCATTATTCTGCAGCTTTTGCAGGCGGTGATGTGGCAATGATGAACATGGGTTCTTGGTATATTTCAACATTGATTTCTAAGTTACAGTCTGGGGAGTATGCAAAGGAAGACTGTGGAAATTGGGGAATGGCAAAGTATCCTCATGCAGCAGGCGTAGAAGCAGGTTCTACCCTTGGTACAATTACTGGTATTGCAATTACTACTGGGGCAACAAATAAAGATGCAGCATGGGATTTCGTTTCTTTTGTAAGTGGGACAGAAGGAGCCCAGATTATGGCACAGACAGGGAACTTCCCAGCAATTATGACAGATGAAGCAATGAACTTAATTGCAGGGTTGGAAGGTTTCCCAGCAGATGAGCAGAGCAAGGAAGCATTAAAAGTTTCTAATTTATACCTAGAGGTTCCTTATCATGAATCTGTATCTGAAATTAATAGTATCTTAGACACATACCATGCTTCTATTATGTCAGGCGAAATGACAATTGACGCTGGAATTGCAGCTATGAATGAAGAAATTGGAAAAATATTAAAATAGGTAAAAATAAAGAGTTCTATTATAATAGAAGAAACACATTCGGGCTGGTTATTAACCAGCCCGAAGTTATAGAAGGATTAAGAAAAGGAGGCGGTTTTTTATGGGAGCTGCAAAAGGCAAAAAGAAACTAAGTAAAGAAACAAAACGCACTTTGGTGGCATATTCCTTTATTGCCCCTAACTTTATTGGATTTGCTGTATTTACCTTGATTCCAGTAGTATTTGCATTTATTTTAGCATTTACAGAATGGGATGGCAGTAATCCAATCCAGTGGGTAGGGTTTGGGAATTTTATTGAGTTGTTCCATGATACTTTTTTTAAGGCAGCATTAAAAAATACGATTATTTATTGTATTGGTACTGTCCCACTTACTATGATAGCCTCTCTAGGGCTTGCGATTGTATTAAATCAAAAGGTGGTCTGCAGGGGAGTGTTCCGTACGATTTCCTTCTTCCCCTATGTAGCTTCCCTAGTAGCTGTAACAGCTGTATGGAAAATGTTATTTTCTAAAACAGGGCCAGTAAATGCGATTCTTTATTATGTATTCCATGTGCCAAACAATGAGCTTCCACAGTGGTTTGTGGGAAGTTTAGTTATGGTAAGCTATATTTTATTTAGCGTATGGAAATATATGGGATATTATATGGTAATTTACCTGGCAGGCTTACAAGGGATTTCTGGGGAAATGTATGAGGCGGCAAGCCTTGATGGGGCAAATACTTGGCAAAAGTTCCGTTCTATTACATGGCCGCAGCTTAGGCCAACTACATTTTTTGTAGTGGTTATGCTTACCATTAACTGTTTTAAAGTATTTGACATAGCAACCTTATTAGCAGGAGGAGATAATAATACACTTACTCCTTCCTCAACTGTTTTAGTACATTATATTTATCAACAGGCATTTATTAATTGGGAATTTGGATATTCTAGCGCAGTAGCAATGGTATTATTCCTATTGGTATTGATTGTAACATTAATTCAGTTCCGTGGAGAATCAAAATTTGCAAATTCGTAGGAAGGGGGCAAGGAAAGATAATGAAATCAGCAAAGAAAAAAGCATTACTTGGCAAAATAGGCGTTTATGTAGTTTTAATTATTATATCATTGTTTATGATTATCCCATTTTTATGGATGCTTTCTGCCTCGATTAAAACAGATAAAGAGGTATTCCAAGTTCCTTTTGTATGGATACCAGCAAACCCACAGTGGAGTAATTATCTTAAGATATGGACAAAGATGCCTTTCTTAAAGTACATAGGAAATACAGCATTTTTAACAGTGGTTGTTACATTGCTCCAGCTTTTCACCAGCAGTTTTGCAGCTTATTCTTTTGCAAAGTTGGATTTTAAACATAAAAATGTATTGTTTATGGCTTATATTGCGACAATTGCAATGCCATGGCAAGTCTATATGGTGCCACAGTTTATTATGATGAGCAATGTATTCCACCTAAATGGAAAATTAACAGCAATGGTTTGCTTACAGGCATTTTCTGCTTTTGGCGTGTTTATGATGAGGCAGTTTTACATGGGGATACCAGATGAGCTTTGTGAGGCAGCAAGAATTGATGGAATGAGTGAATATAAAATTTATGCAAATATTATGTTACCATTATCAAAGCCAGCACTTTCGACATTGACAATCTTTACTTTTGTTGCCACATGGAATGACTATCTTGGGCCATTGATTTATTTAACGCCAAATAAGGCAAGCTGGACGATCCAGCTTGGGATTAAAAATACCTTTATCGGGCAGTACTCTTCTGAATATGGGCTTTTAATGGCAGCCTCTGTTGTATCCTTGATTCCAGTATTAATTGTATTTCTAATGTTACAAAAATATTTTGTAGAAGGGGTTGCAAATACAGGGATTAAGGGGTAAAGTGGAAAGAAGGAAGAAAGGGGGTAGGCGGTATGCTGACATTTCCAGATAAAAAAGAAATTACTACAGAAGAAATACAAAAAGCATTAGATTTTTCTAGTGAACAGGTGATTAGGAATTTAGATATTTTTACAGATTCTTTTCAGAAAGCATATAGCGAAAATGGTTTTTACCAGCCAATTCCTAATAATTATTGGACAACAGGGTTTTGGACAGGTGAGATTTGGCTTGCATATGAACATACAGGGGATAATCGTTTAAAGGATGCAGGAGAACGCCAGATAGACAGTTTTTTAGAACGAATTAATAAAAAAATAGAAGTAGACCACCACGATATGGGGTTTCTTTATTCGCCAAGCTGTGTAGCAGGCTATAAATTGATAGGCAGTAAGAAAGGAAGAGAAGCAGCGATTAAGGCAGCAGACCAGTTAATAACACGTTTTCATCCAGTAGGGGAATTTATCCAAGCATGGGGACCTATGGATGCGCCGGAGAACTATCGGCTAATTATTGATTGTTTGTTAAACCTTCCATTGTTATATTGGGCTTTTGAGGAAACGGGTGAAGAAAAATATAAGGAAATTGCAGATAAACATATCCATACAGCACTTGCAAATGTGATTAGGGAAGATTATTCTACATGGCATACGTTTTTCTTTGATATGAAGACAGGGGCGCCCGATCATGGTGCTACCTGCCAAGGGTATCGGGATGGTTCTGCATGGGCAAGGGGGCAGGCTTGGGGCGTATATGGGACAGCCCTTGCTTATAAGTACACACATAGGGACTCTTACCTGCCTATTTTTAAAAATGTCTGTGAGTATTTTCTAACACATTTGCCAGAGGATATGGTGCCTTATTGGGATTTGGAGTTTACAGATGGCTCCAATGAGCCAAGGGATTCTTCTAGTGCTTCTATTGCTGCATGTGGGATGCTGGAAATGGCGAAATACTTAGAAAAAGAGGATGCAGTGCATTATACAAGGATTGCCAAGCAGATAATGAAGTCCGTATATGAGAATTATGCTGTAAAAGATGAAAAACAATCAAATGGCTTGGTACTACATAGTACATATTCTAATCATTCCCCTTATAATACTTGTAATCATTATGGGGTAGATGAATGTAATTCTTGGGGCGATTATTTTTATATGGAAGCCTTGACAAGGCTTATAAAGGATTGGAGGCTGTATTGGTAGATGACAAAGAAAGAATTTTTTGATAGAGCAGCAGGATGTTATTTTTTGGATAATGCAGCTTCTGCTGGGGTTTATTGTGCAGAAAACTGGAAGGAAGATGTTTCCCATATTCTTAGAGTAGCAGATGAAGTTTGCAGGCAAGAATTTCTGTTTGATTTAAAGTGGGATATGGAACGTACTTATGAACCAGTTGTTTTTGAAAAAGATATTGTATGGGACTATAAGCCGGGAGACGACCCTGAATTTATTTTCCAGTTTAACAGGCACAGGTTTTTTATTTGCTTAGGGCAGGCATATGCAATTACTGGAGATGAAAAATATGCAAAAACGTTTGTAAGCCAAATGACGGACTGGATAGAGAAGCAGCCATTGTCTAAGGAAAACAGGGGGACTACATGGCGTACAATAGAAGCAGGGTTAAGAGGAGAATATTGGTGTAAAGCAATTTGTTATTTTCGTGATAGTGAAAGTTTAACAGATAAAGCAGTGGATCAATTTTATCAATGTATGGTGACACATGCCGATTATTTAATACAGGAACACAGTGTATTAAGGCGTATGAGTAATTGGAGTGTACTAGAAGATCATGGGTTATTAATGATAGGGCTTATCCTCCCACAAAGCGAAAGAACAAAGGAATATATAAAAACAGCTTTAGAGCACCTTACTATAGAAGCTAGGCTTCAGATTATGCCAGATGGGGCACAGTGGGAACAGTCTCCTATGTACCATAATGAGGTATTCCACTGTTATTTAGATACTTTGCTGCTTTGCAAAAGGAACCAGATAATAGTCCCTGACGAAATTGTAGAACGGGTACATCGCATGGCATATGCAAATTTATCTTGGATAAAGCCAGACCACCATCAGTTTATGAATGGCGACAGTGATAATACAGATATTCGGGATTTGCTTACAGTGGCTGCTTATTATTTTAAAGATCCAGTGTTAAAATATGTGGCTTTTGAAAAAATAGATTTTGAAAGTATCTGGGATTTAGGAATAGGGGCTGTAGAAGAGTACCAGAAACTGCCAGTAAAAGAACCAGAAGAGACATCAAAGGCATTGACAGACAGTGGAAATTATTATTTACGATCGGATTGGAGTGAACAGGCGAATTTGCTTCATTTCCATTGCGGCACAGTAGGGGCAGGGCATGGACATTCAGATAAGCTGCATATTGACTTGGTAGTACAAGGGGAAGATGTCCTTATGGATGCGGGGCGTTATAATTATGTGCCAGGCCCAAAGCGTTTTGAATTTAAGGATCCAACTGCCCATAATACCATATTAGTAGACGGAAAATTTTTCTCTATCTGCAAAGATTCTTGGGAGTGTTCAAAGCTTACAGCACCAGTAAACCAAAAACATAAGTTTTTGGGACAGTATGAGTATGTGCAGGGAGGGCATCTGGGGTATATGGATTTGGAAAATGGTGTTTATGTAAACAGAAAGGTAATCCATATAAAACCAGATATCTATATTATTGCAGATGAGATGTATTCTGGTGGGGAACATACCTACGAAGAATTCTTCCATTTCAATAACCAAGGGCAGGTAACGCTTACGGCTAATTCTGCCGTATATAAAGGGAAAAAGACACAGACAGAGTTTTATTTTGTAACTCCTGGAATTGAAACAAAGTTAATAGATACAAGGATTTCGAGAAATTATAACCAGGCAGAGGAGAATAAAACAATATCCGTTACCAAGGCAAATAGAGGGTTTACTTCTTTCCTTACGGTAATTTATGGGAAAAAAGCAGGTGATACGTCACCACTTACAGTTACAAAGCTTCCAGTGCGATCTGAGTTCCGGGATGTAATCCATCCTGACAGTTGGGCAGAGGCGTTAAAGTTAGAAACAAAAGAGAAAACATATGTAGCCATTATTTGCCATCAAGAGGTAAATACGCCAACAGACCAGACAGAGGCAGACGGCTGCATGGGATATGGGAATGTGTTAGTATTTGATAAATCTGTGGAAACACAACCAGGGACTGTTTTAATGTGGTAAAAATGCTTGTCAGGACTTGCCTTCCCTCTTGAAATTTTGAAAAAGCTATGCTATTCTAGTTTTTACACTACAATAGAAAAGAACAGGGAATGGGCAATGATTATTTTTAAAGAAAATGTGTTAGATGTGGATACCTATTTAGCACTTAGGAAATCAGTAAAATGGAAAAAACTTTCTTATATGCAGGCTAAGAAGGCATTGGAGAATAGCTTGTATACAATTTGTGCATATGAGTTTGAAAGGCCAGTGGGAATGGGAAGGATTGTAGGAGATGGGGCAGTTATCTGCTATATCCAAGATTTAGTGGTGGTTCCTGATGCACAGGCTTCTGGGATTGGCGGGCAGATTGTGGATATGTTAATTGAATATGTAGAAAGCTTACGTATGGAAGGCACAGAAATGATGTTAGATTTAATGTGTGCAAAGGGCAGGGAGCTATTTTACCAGAACCATGGTTTTATTGCAAGGCCAACTGATCATTTAGGCCCAGGCATGATACAATATTTAACTTCGACAATTAACAGCAAGGACTCTCCTTTCTCTTAAGCATAGCAAACGTATGTTTCAAGTAAAGAGGCAATTTTTTAGATGAAAAATAGTACCTTTTTGAAAAAACCTGAAATTTTAGGGGTTTTCAGAGAGGTACTATTTTTATTGTATTAAAAAATTTGTATATTAAAAAAATAGATTGATACATTTTTGACAATAAAAGCTTTGTATCTTGCAGAAGATTTAAGAAATGTTAAAATAAAGTTAATAAAAAGGAGGGAGCTTCATTATGGCAGGTTTAAAAAAACAAAAGGGTCTGCAGGCAAGCGTTCAGCCAGTTAGGAAGAAAAAACTGAAACAAAGAATCTATGAGTATAGATGGTTCTATCTTATGTTTCTTCCAGTATTTCTTACTGTACTGATATATGGATACTTTCCAATGATCGGGATTCTGTATGCGTTTACAGAATACACCCCATTTACAGACCCAGTCTTTATCGGGGTCGAAAACTTTAAAGTATTGTTTAGCAGCTCCATGTTCTGGAGGGCATTTAAGAATACTCTGCAGATTAGTACCACGAATTTGGTGCTTAGTATTGTTTGTTGCGTAGGCCTTGCATTATTAATTGATGAAATTAAGAGTGTAAAGTTCCGTAAAGTAGCACAAACTGTTATTTACATACCACACTTTATTTCATGGGTCGTAGTAGCATCTATTTTTACCATGTTCCTTTCTCCAAAGAATGGGATTGTCAATGCAGTTATTCAGTTATTTGGCGGCGAGCCAATTTATTTCCTTGCAAATGACAAATGGTGGCGCCCAATGTTCTATGTAATAAACAGATGGAAAGAAACAGGTTGGGGGACCATTATCTTTATTGCAGCCCTTGCTGGCGTAGACCAGGAGATGCACGAAGCTGCCAAGATTGATGGTGCAAATCGTTTGCAAAGAGTTATTTTTATTACACTTCCAGCAATTTCAGGGACAATTCTTACAGTATTTATCCTGAACCTTGCAAAGGTATTGAATTTGTTTGATTCTGTATGGGTACTGCAAAACTCTATGGTACTTGGCGTATCAGATGTTATTGAAACATATGTTTACCGTATGGGTATTACAAGTGCTGATTATGGAATGTCAACAGCAGCAGGTTTATTTAAGTCTGTTGTATCTGTCCTGTTAGTAACAATTGCAAATAAGATTAGTAAAAAAGTAAAAGGGGAGGGCGTGTTAGGATGAATGATAGCGAAGCAATGGAGAAAGAAAAAATATCCTTTAAGCCAGGTCATCGTGCCAGAGCCTTGTTTTTAATCTTTGATGTATTGTTTTTGCTGATTTTAATGGCATTAATGATTATACCATTGTTAAAAGTGTTTGTAGATTCTGTTGACCCTACTACATATGGTATCCGTTTATGGCCAAAAGCTTGGGATTTTGGGGCATATAAGCAGATTATAGGGACAGTGGCATTATATAGGCCATTCTTAGTATCCGTATATACAACAATTTTATCTACATGTTTAGGGCTTTTATTAGTAACATTAGCTGCTTATGTTATTATGCAGAAGGAAATGCCAGGGCATAAGTTCTTTATTAATATGATTTTGTTTACGATGATGTTTAGTGGTGGTTTGATTCCTACATATTTGAATATCAAAAACCTTGGTTTTATGAATAATGTTATTTTATCAGTAATATTGCCGTGTTGTTTGGGCGCATATAATATTATTTTGATGAAGAGCTTTTTTGAAACAATACCAGAAACCTTGTATGAGGCAGCATCACTAGATGGCTGTACGCCCCTTATGACATTCTGGAAAGTAGTCCTTCCTCTTTCCAAGCCAGCGCTTGCATCGATTGGGTTGTTTATTGCAGTTGGTATGTGGAATGAATATATGCACTTTATTTTGTATATCCAGGATAGTAGGTGGAAAAATTTCCAGGTTAAGGTAAGAGATTTGATTTTAAATGATGGAATTTCTGGTACAAGTATTACACTTTCAGAGGAAATGTTAAAGTCTGCCGTGGTTATTGTGGTAGTGCTTCCATTCCTGTTAATTTATCCGTTCCTTCAAAAATACTTTGTAAAAGGTGTAACAGTTGGAGCAGTAAAAGGTTAATGTAATACATTTATATCTATGGTAGTAATGAAATTTACTATAAATTCTTAAAGGAGGATTTTATTTATGAGAAACAAAAAGAAACTGACTTCCTTAATGCTGACAGCAGCTATGATTACTACAATGGTTGCAGGCTGTGGAGGAAACAACAATACCCCAGCAAATACTACTACACCAGCCCCTACAACAACGGCATCAGGGAGCAATAATGCAACAACACCTGCTGCAACAACGACTGCAGCTTCTACAGAAGTAGCAAAACCAGATAGTATCCATTGGATGGTACATGATGGTATGAGCGAAGAAAATGGCACAGCACAGTGGGTAGAAGAATTTGAGCGTTTAACAGGAATTGACTTAAACCTAGAAATCGTTTCTAACAATGAGTATAATACAATTCTTGAGCTTGCATTTGCTTCTGGTTCTGTTCCAGATGTATTTGACTTAAATGGTGAGCAGAAACTTTCTGTATATGCAAAGCAGAAGGCAATCTATGATATGACCTCATTAATTGAGAGTTCTGATTTATATGGGAAAGTAGATACTCAGTTATGGGAAGCTCTTCGTATTGATGGAAAGCTTTATGGCGTGCCAAAGGAAGTTGCCAGTGGTGCCGTTACCTATATTAGAAAAGACTGGTTAGACAGGCTTAATATGAAAGTTCCTACTAATTATCAAGAATTTACAGATATGCTCCGTGCATTTAAAGATAATATAGAAGAGTGTACAGTGCCTCTTACTTCACCAGGTGTATTTAATACACAGAACTTACCTGAATTCTACCAAGATGCAGCTACAGACTTTGTAAAAGTAAATGGCGAGTGGATTGATGGTTTTGCACAAGAAAATATGGTAGGCGCTATGACAAGGCTGCATGACGCTTATGCAGAAGGCTTAATTGACCTTGAAGTTATTACAAATACAACAGGCGTATGCCGTGACCAATGGTATGGTGGTTCTGTTGGTGTATTCAACTATTGGGGCGGTAACTGGGGACAGACTTTAACAGAACGTCTTCAGGTAAATGTGCCAGAAGCTGATGTTTTAGCTATGGACCCAATTGAAGGCGCAACCTATTTATTCTCTGTGCCAAGTGTATTAGTTATGTCTAATAAGATTGATGACGACAGGGCAGCTTCCATTTATAAGTATTTCTTTGAATATATGCACGATGGCGGCGAAGGGCAAGTATTATTCCAGAGTGGTGTAGAGAATCTTCACTGGAAGCAAGAAGGCAATAACCTTGTTCCACTTCCAAGCTTATCTAAGCCAGAAGAAACTTTAAGAAAAGCATGGATTACTCCTTGGATGTGCATTTCCCCATTGGAAGTAACAGACAAGAACCAAGAATTACATCCAGCATGTGTGGATTCCCTTGCAGTAATCAATAAGTTTGGTGTCCAAAAACCTGCATTCCCTGTATCTGACACATTAAACAAGATTAGCGCTGACTTAAAGATTATAAGAGAAGAAATTCTTGCAAAAGTATTAGTTGGTGATATGACTGTAGAAGAAGGTATGGCTAAATACAAAGAAAATGCAGAAATGTTAAATGTGCAGAAGGTTGTAGATGAATTAAACGGTAAATAAGAGTTTCATATAAAAGTCCTCAGGCCAAACAGTTTTGTTTGACCTGAGGATTTTTTAATGTTATGATAATGCTATTATAGTGTAAAGGTGTGTTGAAATGCAAAAATATTTTAATATTACAGGTATTTGTTATCCAGAAAAACATTATATGGTAAACTTAGAAAGACGGCTAAAAGAAATCCAGAAGTTAATAGATCGAGGGGATTATTTTGTTATAAACCGTGCAAGGCAGTATGGAAAAACAACAACTCTATGGGCATTAAAGCAATACTTACAAATATACAGCCGGTTATCCTTATATGGTGTCCTATCTCTGCAAATACTTAGATGACCAATCAAAGAAAAAAGAAAATTCCACAAAAAAGGCTATATGGACAAAAGAAGGGTTACTAGAAGCAGTAAAAGATTTAGTCAATCGGCCAAATACACTATCAGATGATATGGTAAAAAAACTATCCGATTATCCAGAACTAAAACAAATAATGAAAGATATTTTATTTTGCGGGGCAGAATACCCATATAATTTATTAAATTCCACTATCCGAATGGCTGCTATGTTTGGTTATATTAAAGAAAGAGAAAATCATATATCAGTAGCAAACCGTATTATGGAAACACAATTATACAATTTCTTTTTATCAGAAGAATTAGTAGACAGTAAAAGTTATAAAGCAGCAACTCTAGTAAAAAACCAATTTATAAAAGGAAACACCCTAGATATGGAGCTAATCCTAAAAAAATTCACAGAACACTTTACAGAGATATACGGTGATCAAAAAGAAAACTTTCTAGAAGAAAACGGGCGCAGGTTCTTTTTGCTCTACCTAAAGCCCATTATAAACGGAGTAGGGAACTACTATATCGAAGCACAAACCAGAAACCAAAAACGTACCGACATTATAATAGACTACCAAGGAAACCAATACATTATAGAAATGAAAATCTGGCGAGGCGAAGAATACAATCAAAGAGGCGAAGAACAACTTACCGAATACCTAGAATACTACCATCTAAACAAAGGCTACCTACTAAGCTTCAACTTCAACAAAAATAAAACCACAGGAATAAAAAAATAACCCACAAAGGCAAAACAATAATAGAAGCCATAATATAACCTATAAAATCCATTACTATATCATACTACCCCAACAAAAAAGCAGAAACAGCCAAAAACCAGCAGAGAGAGGCTATAGCCTCTCTTTGCGTACCTTCATATTGTTATCGATACTCCTTAGGACTAATCCCCATCACCCTCTTAAAAGCGCGCCGGAATGATTGTACACTATTATATCCAACAAATTCTGATATTTCACTAATAGTATGCTCATTCTCCTTTAAAAGCTGGCAGGCCTTATTAATCCTGATATTTTCTACATAATCCCCAAAATTCACATTACTTTGTTCCTTAAAAATAGACGAGACATATCCTTCTGAAATATGGAATTCAGAGCTAATCCGGCTTAACCCTAGCCCAGAATCCATATAATTTTCCTGGATATATTGCTGGATACGTTCGATTAACTTGCCATGCTGCAAAGACTTATTCTGCTGTATTTGTTTACAAATATCAGAACAAATACTGCGCAGCCTGTAAAAATATTCCTTATGGCTTTCATGGTAGCCAATTGCTTCCTCATTTAGCCATAAGATACGTTCTGTAATATCAGGCAAAGTAAGAGAAGTAAAAATATCAGTAATATAACGGTTTAAGCGAATAAATTGGTTTCTGTTTAAGGTACGGTTAGTAAAATTTTCATTTTCCAAAATATCTAAAATAGTTTCACAAGAAGTACTATCACCAGACTTTAAAGCAGCAGATAATTTTTCCCTAGCTGTTTCTGGAAAATACAGTTCTGCCTGGTTAGCCAAGTTTGGATGGTATTGTTGAATATGCTTTTCTCCATTACAATGTTCCATAGCAGTATAAGCTTCTTCACAGTTTTTCCAAATATCTAAAAGGTTTGTGCATGGTGCACTAATTCCCCAAAAGGATTCTACTTCATATTCAGAGAATAACCAGTGATAGGTTTGTTCTACAAGGGTAAGAATCTGGTTTGGCTGTTTTTCTAGTTGGAAAATAAATAAACAAGTTAAATAGTTCTTCTTATAGGACCAGACAGAGGAGCTATAAACCTCTGTAATCTGCTTTAAAAGTAATTGTGTTAAAAGCTGTACCTCTTCAATAGTCTGTAAATCAACGGTATAAAAATCATTGTCAGGAAAAAGTTTTACAGATACCGCCACAAATTGGTTCCCACTAATTTTAATGCCAGCTTTTTCTGCATTATAATACATTTCCTTACTGGTAAGAAATTCGGCTTTAATTAGGTTATGGAAAAAGGCCTTTTGCAGCATAGGCTTGTCCTCTTCGATTTCTTGCAGCAGGGTTTCATTTTTGGCTTGGATAAGGGTTGCCAGATTGCCAAGGTTAGGGGAATTTTCTGCTAGTTCTTCTTCTGTCATAACAGAATGGATTAATGTATTAATTGGCTTTCCCTTTGATATAGATAAAAGGATAGAAATAAGCACGCCAATGGCAGAAGCTACAAGCACCAAGATTAAGACTAAATTTTTTAGTACAGTAAGCTGGGTCTGTGTTGCTTCGGGAAGAGCTAGGATATATTTCCAGGAAGGAGTTTGTACAGCAGTATAGATCCAATAATTAGGTTCTACACTGGATACACCTGTACTGGTAAGTTCTTCAAAAGGAATAGTATCCCCAATGCCAAGCAAATCTTCGTTGTATAAGATTTGGTTATCATTATCTAACACAAAAATAGAGTATTCATCATATCCAAAGCTTAATAGGCGATGAATTTCTTCTTTATTATACCGATAGACAATAACACCTAGGTTATTTCCAAATAAACTATCCGAAAAAGGCATAACATACTGTATCGATCCATCTGATGAAATATAGTAATGTGATCGGCTAGTAATCCCATTGTGGCACATAGCATACCATTCATCCATGGTCATGCCCCAACCATCTATGTATTGGGCAAATACATCTGGATGATAAACAGAATGGTCATAAATAATTAAATCCATTTGGCTTAAATAAATATATGCTGATTCCAGTAAGGGAAGGCTTTGGTAATTAATTAATACATAAAACTCAGAAATTACATCTTTTACAGAAGTAATATAACGGCCTTTCCGTGATGTCATAGTCCCAAGTTCACGAAGTGGCGCATAGTTAGAAGTCTGTAAGGAAAGTGACTCTAAAGTTCTGACTTCTTCATTGATAAGATACATACTCTTAGACAGCATAGCAATATTGGATTCCTTAATATCGTTTTCAACAATAGCAAAGGCATTATAAAAGCCATAGAATAAAATAAGCATGGGGATAATCAATACTAAGATATAGGAACACAAAAATTGAATGATAGGACTGCTGGAGTACAATTTTTTAAGTTTTTTCATAAATTTCCTCCCTGAAACATACTACATAGTTAAATGTACCATAAAAAAGGATTTATAAAAAGATACTTTTTTCAAAAAAAGGTACAATTTTTGAAAAGGACTAGAAGATAGCAGGATTTTATGATACACTTATAAGAATAAAATAAAATCTGCAAACAAGATGCGGGAAGGGAGATTCACGTGAAAAATTGGAAGGAAAAACGTAAAAAAATGTGGATTGCTGATAATGGGGATGGTACATATACAAATCCAATCCTATATACAGATTATTCAGATCCGGATGTAATACGGGTAGGAGAAGATTATTTTATGACAGCGTCCAGTTTCTGTAATTCCCCAGCCTTGCCAGTACTTCATTCTAAGGATTTGGTAAATTGGAAGGTGATTAGTTATGCCTTAGATAGAATCCCATATAAGGATTATGAAACGCCACAACATGGGAGAGGAGTATGGGCACCTGCTATTCGATACCATGAAGGGACATTTTTTATTTTCTTCCCTATGCCAGATGAAGGAATCTTTTGTGTTACAACAAAAGATCCGTTTAAAGGCTGGGATAAGCCGTTTGCTGTCCGTGAGGTGACAGGCTGGATTGATCCATGCCCATTCTGGGATGAGGATGGACAGGCCTATATGGTTTCAGCATTTGCCAGAAGCAGGATTGGCTATAAGAATATTTTACATATAAGCCCTATACAGCCGGACTGTAAGGGCGTGCTTGGAGATGGGAAGCATATTTTTGATGGGGCAGACTGGGGAGTAGATACTACAGAAGGCCCTAAAATGTATAAGAGGAATGGGTATTATTATATTTTTGCGCCAGCAGGCGGCGTAAAAACTGGCTTCCAGATTGTACTGCGTTCTAAAAATATTTATGGCCCTTATGAACAAAAAATTGTACTGCACCAAGGGAATACAGAGATAAATGGGCCTCACCAAGGAGGCTGGGTAGATACGCCAGATGGGCAAGATTGGTTTATTCATTTCCAAGATGTTGGGAATGCAGGGCGCATTGTGCATTTAGAGCCTATGAAATGGGTAGATGACTGGCCAGTTATTGGCATTAATGAAAATGAAGATGGATGTGGGGAACCAGTTATTACTTACCCAAAACCATCATGTAGTGCAAAGGTAGAAATCGATGCGCCAGAAGATTCAGATGATTTTACTGGGGAAACATTAGGGCTGCAATGGCAGTGGAATGCAAATTATAGGGAAGATTGGTATGCGCTCCGTCCAGATAAGGGCGAAATTATTCTATATGCGAAAGAAAAAGAGATAGAAACACAGCTTTGTGATGTGCCAAACCTATTATTACAGAAGTGGCCTGCAAAGGAATTTTATATTACGACCTGCCTTCATGCAGAATCATTAAGAGATGGGGATATTGCAGGGATGGTTTCATTAGGGGGAGTGTATTCTGCCCTTGCCGTAGGGAAAAAAATTAAGTACAAGAAGCAGAAAAGTGTGATTAGGAATTATGCCCTTGCTACAGAGAATAGAGAAGAGAAACTTTTTATAATCCAGCGTACAGGGGAATGGAGGAAGAATAATGAGGAAACAGATATTCTTGCAGAAGTAGAGGCAACTACTATTTTCCTCCGCATGAAGGTAGAAAAAGAAACAGAGGTAAGTTTTTCTTACAGTTTGGATGGAGATCAGTTTATAGAAGTTGGGAAATCTGTAAAAGCAACCCCAGGAAGATGGGTTGGAGTAAAAGCAGGGCTTTTCGCTGTCCATGAGGGGAACGAGGTACCTGGAAAAGCCGCTTTTGAGGGCTTTTTCTATGATAGTATAAATGAGTAGGCTGTTAGTTAAAGTACTAGGGGGCAGGAATGGAATTTAGAGAAGCGATTATACAAGAGAATTTGAATGTTATAAAAGACATTTTAATACATGAGCCAAATAAAGTAGAAGAAGTATGGGAGGGCAGAAAGGTGCCTTTCCATGCAGCAGCTACTGGGAATTTAATGGTAATGCGGTATTTAGTGGAATATTCTAGGGCAAGTTTTAATGAGACAGATAACAGGAACCGCACTACGCTCCATTATGCAGTAGAAGCAGGGAAACTTCCATTAGTCCAATATTTAACAGAACGGGTAGGGTTATCACCAGTATATGGGGATGAAAACATGGTAACACCTTACCAGCTGGCATATGAAAAAGCTAAAGATACAACATTGGCACCGGAAGAAAGGGCAAATTACCAAGAAATAGAAGATTATTTTGCAGGGTATTGTGGGGCAAGATTCCAAGATATGTACCAAAACCCAATTCTTAGGGGGATGCATCCAGATCCAAGCATTATCCGAGTAGGGGAAGACTATTATATGGTAAATTCCTCCTTTATCTTTTTCCCATGTATCCCAATTTCCCATTCTAAGGATTTAATTCACTGGGAGTTAATAGGGCACGCTATTACAAACCCAGAATGGGCAGAGAACTTAAATACTTTGGAAGGCGGAAGGGGATACTGGGCGCCAGATATTTCTTATAATAAAGGCAGGTTTTATATAACAGCAACATTCCGTTTAAATGATGATGGGACAGTATATAGGAAACAGATGGTAACATCTTCTGATAAGCCAGAAGGGCCTTATTGTGAGCCAGTGTATTTAGAGGAAGATGGAATAGATCCTTCTATTTTTACAGATGATGATGGCAGGCGCTATATGGTATTAAATAGAGGGGCAAGAATCTTCGAAATCAGTGCCGATGGGAAAGAGAAATTGTCAGATGCGGAATTATTGTATTATGGGGATTATAAGCGTGCACCAGAAGGCTCCCACCTTTTAAAGAAAGATGGATGGTACTATTTATTTGAAGCAGAAGGCGGCACAGGAATCGGGCATAGGATTACCGTCTCCCGTTCCCGTACTCTAAAAGGGGTATACCAGCCTTGCCCATACAACCCTATTATGAGGCAGATGGATGAAAAAGGAGTACTACAGCGCTGCGGGCATGGAAAACCTGTTTGTACACAGAATGGAGAATGGTATATTGTATATTTGTGTGTAAGGCAGAGAGGAAAAGAATTTCCACAGATTGGAAGGGAAACAGCCTTAGACCCCATTACTTGGACAGCAGATGGATGGCCTCTTATTAATAATGGAGATGGGCCAAGTGTCCTTCAAAAGAAGCCAAACCTTCCAGAATGGATCCCGCCAGAGGACAAAGAACCTTATGTAACCCCAAGGGTCCCAGGGAAAGGCACTATACAAATTTCTGAGAAAGAAATTATATTGTGTTCCTGCCATGCCTCTTTAAGTACAACAGAAGCAAGGAGTATTTTGGTAAGGCGGCAGAAGGAAACAAGCAGTACGTTGGAGGTAATGGTAGAAATCCCGCAGACCCTTATGCCAGGAGAAGAATTTGGCATTACAGGGTATTATGATGAAAATACTTATTTAACATTCGGCCCGCGCTGCATGGAAGGCGGCTATAAAATTGGTATAAAAGAGCATATTGGAGATACCGACAAAGTACAATACTATAATACAAAAGAAATTCTTCCTGGTACAAAACTTGGGATAAAAATGGTAACAGAAGGAATAAGGCGCAGTTTTTATATAAAATTGGAAGGTTTTGAATGGGATTTTGTAGCTACTTTGGATCAGGTAGATTATATTTGTGATGAAGGATGGCATATTGGAAAACGTTTTACAGGGCCAATGGAAGGCATTTATGCCTGTACAGAAGGAGAAGAACGTATAATCCATTTTGGGCGTTTTTAAGGTTATGGCGGTTTGCCGGCAGTATAGCTGGCAGCCGCTATTTTCGTATAGGGGAGTTGACAGATAGGGAAAATTATGCTATCGTTTTGCTGTGTATAAGTCAGAGAAAGAAAAGGAGTTTAAAACATGGAGAAGAAACCATTTGTAACATTGGAAAAAATACAAGAAATCGTAAAAAAATATCCTACTCCGTTTCATATTTATGATGAAAAAGGAATTCGTGAAAACGCAAGGAAGTTAAAGCAGGCATTTGCATGGAATAAAGGATATAAAGAGTTTTTTGCAGTAAAGGCTACGCCAAACCCTTATATTATGGAAATCTTAAAGGAAGAAGGAATTGGGGCAGATTGTTCTTCTTATACAGAACTTTTATTGTCTGATAAGATAGGGTTAAAAGGAGAGGATATTATGTTTTCTTCTAATGTCACTCCTGCAAAGGATTTTGAATTAGCGGCAAAATTAGATGCAATCATTAATTTTGATGATATTACGCATATTGACTTTTATGGGAAAATTGCGCCTTTTAAAGAAACAATGTGTTGCCGTTTTAACCCAGGCGGGGAGTTTAAAATCCATACTCAAATTATGGACAAGCCACAGGATGCTAAATATGGGCTTACTAGGCCACAGATGACAGAGGCCTTTTTAAAGTTAAAGGAAAAAGGGGTTAAGAATATGGGAATCCATTCATTCTTAGCAAGCAATACAGTGACAAATGAGTATTACCCAATTCTTTCAAGGCTGCTATTCCAAACAGCAGTAGAACTTTACAGAGAGACAGGTATGCACATTTCATTTATTAATTTGTCCGGCGGGGTAGGCATCCCATATAGGCCGGATCAGGAGCCAAATGATATTATGGCGATTGGGGAAGGCGTAAGGAAGGCATATGAGGAAATATTAGTCCCAGCAGGCATGGGAGACGTGGCTATTTATACAGAACTTGGCAGGTTTATGTTAGCGCCTTATGGGCATTTAATTGCACAAGTAATCCATGAGAAGCATACACATAAAGAATATATGGGGCTAGATGCCTGTGCAGCAAATTTAATGCGCCCTGCTATGTATGGGGCATACCACCATATTACTGTACTTGGGAAGGAACATGCACCGCATAACCATATTTATGATATAACGGGCGGGCTTTGTGAAAATAATGATAAGTTTGCGATAGATAGAGAACTCCCGCAAATTCAGGTTGGGGATTATATAGCAATTCATGATACAGGGGCACATGGCTTTTCAATGGGCTATAATTATAATGGGAAATTGCGTTCTGCAGAATTGCTGCTTAAAGAAAACGGGGAAGTCCAGCTAATCCGCCGTGCAGAAACCCCAGAAGATTATTTTGCAACATTAGATTTTACGCCTTTTGAAGGAAAATAAAAATAACGTAGCGAAGCAGCATTGGGAATTGTTTCGCTACGTTATCTTTATTTTAGGTCAAATTCGATTTCTTTTTCCTGTTTTTTCTTGGCTTCTTCTGCTTGCAGTTCAGAATTGATATCCATGTATAGGATAAAGATATCACTGACACTTTTTCCATATTCTGCTGCTATTTCCTCCATAATAGGTTTTAATAGATCTAATTGGATGGAAATAGGGACGACTTGCTTGTCTACATTCTTTAATTTCTCATCTGCATAAAGGTTAATCCGTTCTGCTATTTTTATTTTTTCATTTCTTGTCATAGAGGTTCCTTCCTTTTTACAATGGTTATTTATTTATAAGTGTAACATATTTTATTAAAAAAAACCATTGTAAATATACTGTTAAATGAGTATAATGAATAAATATATAGAATTTTACAAGAAAGAGAAGGGCTAGAATATGCTTCGAGTGGCTGGAATAGCAATATTTTTATTTTTATTTTTTTTAATTGGAATCCCAGTATGGGGAGTATTGTGGATTGTAGGGAAATTTGATGAGGGAAAGAAACAGAGAATGGCCCTTTCTATGGTACAAGGAGGGTTTTGGTGTATTCTTAAAATATGTTCTGCCACTAAAACCACAGTAATAGGAAGGGAAAGGATACCAAAGGATCAGGCAGTATTATATGTAGGGAACCATAGGAGTTTTTTTGATATTTTAATTATTTATAGCTTAGTCCCAGGTTTAACTGGGTTTGTAGCAAAAAAAGAAATGGAGAAAATCCCATTTTTAAGCACATGGATGAAATTAGTGAATTGCCTTTTCTTAGATAGGGACAATATGAAACAGGGGCTTAAAATGGTATTAGATAGTATCCAAAAATTAAAGTCAGGTGTTTCTATCTGTATTTTCCCAGAAGGGACTAGGAATAAAGGAGAAGATGAAACAGAATTAATGCCATTTAGGGAAGGAAGCTTAAAAATGGCAGAAAAATCAGGTTGTTTGATTATACCAGTTGCAATGAACCACAATTCAGCAATTTTTGAGGATCATTTGCCAAAAGTAAAGAAAGTGCATACGGTAATTGAATTTGGGGAACCAATTGATCCAAAGACATTAGATAAGGAACAAAAAAAGTTTTTAGGGGCATATACTAGGGATAGAATAATAGAGATGTTAAAGAAAAACCAAGAATTAGTATAAAAAAACAGGAAATTTTTATACTAAAAGTTTTTTTATTAGATGGCTGCTGCAAAATAGTAAATTGATACAATATAGGGTATATAACATAGTTTATATATTGTATAAAGATTTTATTTTGCAGCAGCCATTTTTGGTTTTAGTGTTTTAGAAATGTTAAATTAGTTAGAACGTACCTCTTTCCATAAGGAATTATAAAGCTCTTCGCTTTCTTCCCCTAAATAATGGAAAGTCTCACATTTGGAAAGAATAGATTCATCAGGGAAAACAGCAGGGTTTTCCTGATACTCTGTATCTAATAATTCTTTTGCTGCTTTGTTTGGGGTTGCATAAGTAATATATTCAAAATTTTTTACGGCAATATCTGGGCGGCATAGGAAGTTAATAAAAGCTTCAGCATTTTCTTTATTTTGTGCATTTTTGGGAATAACCCAACAATCTAGCCAGACATTGCTGCCTTCTTTTGGGATAACATAGGCAAGGTCTTCATTGCTTTCTTGGCAAAATAGTACTTCGCCAGAATAAATAACACCTATAGAAGCTTCGCCGCCAATCATTTTATCCCTTACTTGATCTACAACATATGCCTGTACAAGAGGGCGTTGGCTAATTAAAAGTTCTTTTGCCTGGTTTAATTCTGCTTCATTTGTGCTGTTTAAAGAATAGCCCAAGTACTTTAATGTAATGCCAAAAGTGTCACGGACACTATCCTGCATAAGAATATTGCCTTTATACTGTTCATCCCAAAGGACAGCCCAACTGTCAGGTGCTTTTTCTACCATTTTAGTATTATAAAGAATACCTACTGTACCCCAGCAATATGGGACACTGTATTTATTTTCTGGGTCAAATTCTTTTGCTGCAGTAAGCTGGGCTTCGTCAATATTTGCATAATTAGGGATATGACTAAAATCAATTTCATCCAGTAAGTCGTTTTCAATCATTTTTTGTATCATATAGTCAGAAGGGCAGGCTAAATCATAGGAAATAGCACCTGCTTCAATTACAGGGTACATAATTTCATTTGTCTCAAATTCATCATAGGAAACCTTAATGCCAGTTTCTTTTTCAAATAAAGTAAGTACTTCTGGATCAATATATTCAGCCCAATTACAGATATAGAGGTTCCCAGCATCGTTTTTTTGCTGTTTTGCGCCACAGCCAGAAAGTACGGCAGCTATTAAAGAAATTGATAATGCCAAAATAGAAAATTTTTTTAGTTTCATTTTTTCCTCCATTTTAAAAATTAAGTAATTGTCTTTTTTTTATGTTTGGCTGGTAAATTGTTAATTGCAATTAAAAGGATTAGCACAGAAAGGAATAAAAGTGTGGAAAGTGCATACATTTCTGGCTTAATTCCTTTTTTTACTTCCGAATAAATTTTGGTGCTTAAGGTGTTAATGCCTCTACCCTTAGTAAAATAAGTAATAATAAAGTCATCTAACGACATGGTAAAGGATAATAAAAAGCCAGATAAAATACCTGGTAATATATCAGGAAAAATTACTTTCCAAAAGGCATAAAGCGGAGTTGCGCCTAAGTCTAACGCCGCTTCATAAGATGCCTTCCCGGTCTGCCGTATTTTAGGCATAACGCTAAGTATCACATATGGGATATTAAAGGAAATATGCCCAATAAGTACTGTGCTAAAGCCTAAATCAATGCCAAAAGCAATAAAAGCTAACATAAGGGATATTCCTGTTACAATATCTGCATTGAGCAACGGAATATTTGTAATTCCCATAATAAGGGATTGAGGTATTTTTGGCATCCGGTTAATGCCAATACAGGCAGCAGTCCCTATAATGGTAGCAATTAGGGCAGAAAGCAAAGCAAGGACTAAGGTTAAGTAAAGGGCTTCCATAATCGCTTTGTTCTGGAAAAGCTGCATATACCATTTAAAGGTAAAACCACCCCATTTTGCCCTAGATTTTGACTCATTAAAAGAAAGTACCATTAGGGTGACAATTGGGGCATATAAAATAATAAAAATAAGCGCTAAATATAGCCTGCGAAGAAACTGTTTTGTCATAATACGGCTCCTTTCGCCCCATCATATTTAAAGGTAAATAACATATTAATTAAAATAAATGCCATTAATACTAAAGAAAGGCCAGAACCAAGGTGCCAGTTATAGGCGGTAGTAAATTCTTGTTCAATAATATTTCCAATTAAGTAGATTTTGCCGCCCCCTAATAAGTTAGAAATAACGAAAGTAGTAAGGGCAGGGATAAATACCATAGTAATGCCACTTACAACTCCGGGAAGGCTTAAAGGGAAAATAACCCTAACAAAAGTCTGGATAGAATTTGCCCCTAAATCCCTGGCAGCATTAATTACATTGTCATCAATTTTAACTAATACATTATAGATAGGAAGTACCATAAATGGCAAGAAATTATATACCATGCCAAAAATAATGGCATAAGGCGTATTAATAATATTCTGTTTTGGCAAGTGAAAAAAAGTAAGGATACTGTTTAATACACCATTTTTCTCCAAAATAGTCTGCCATGCAAGAGTCCGTAATAGGAAATTCATCCACATAGGCAGAATAAAAATAAATACAATAAAACTATGCTGGCTTACACTCATCCCTTTTAAAATCATGGCAAGAGGATATGCTAGTACAAGGCAGATAAGCGTGCTTATAAACGAAAGCAAAAGAGAGATCCACAGTGCCTTTGCATGTTCTTGCGTAGCAATGGCTAATATATTTTCTAAAGTAAATATGCCAGATTTATCAGTTAAGCCATAATAAAAAATTAAGCAAAGCGGGATAATAGTAAATGCTGCCATCCAGAAAATATAAGGGCCAGCAATTAAATATTTCCCTAAAATTTTTCTATTCATCGAATGATACGGCCTCCTCATCACTGGATTCTGGTTTGTGCATAATCTGTATATCAAAAGGGTCAACATGGATGCCTACTTCACTTCCAACAGGAAACATATCTGTACTGTGGACTAGCCATTCATGGCCATTTGCCATTACATCCATTTCATAATGGACTCCTTTAAAAATAAGCCCAGTTACCTTGCCACATATTGTCCCTTCTTCTGGTTTTACTAAATCAATATCTTCTGGGCGGATAACAACATCAACTGGCTGGTTATTGCCAAACCCAGTGTCTACACAAGCAAAACGTGCACCTAAGATCTCTACTAGTTTATCTTCTATCATAGTAGCAGGTAAAATATTGCTTTCCCCAATAAAATCGGCAACAAACGAATTTTCTGGCTCATTATAAATTTTTTCAGGGGAACCCATTTGTTGGATATATCCCTGGTTCATAACAACAATAGTATCCGACATCGTAAGGGCTTCTTCTTGGTCATGGGTTACATAAATAAATGTAATGCCAAGTTCATTTTTTAACCGTATTAATTCATATTGCATATTTTGCCGTAATTTTAAGTCTAATGCCCCAAGTGGCTCATCTAATAAAAGCACCTTTGGCTCATTGACAATAGCCCTTGCAATAGCAATACGCTGTTGCTGCCCGCCGCTTAGAGAATCAGGGGAACGGTTTTCATAGCCTTCCAGATTCACAAGTTTTAAGGCATATTGAATCTTGTCTTTAATATAGCTTTGTGTTTTTCCTTTTATTTTCAATCCGAATGCAATATTTTCTGCTATCGTCATATGGCTAAATAGGGCATATTTTTGGAATACCGTATTAAGTGCCCGTTTATTTGGCGGGACATTTGTAATATCCTTGCCATCAAAAATCACACTTCCCTTATCAGGTTTTTCAAAGCCGCCCAGAATACGGAGAGTAGTAGTTTTTCCACAGCCACTTGGGCCAAGGAGAGTGACAAATTCATTCTTATGGATGGACAGATTTAAGTCATCTAATACCAAGCTGCCATCATAGGACTTGCTGATATTTACTAAATCAATTAAGTTATCGCTGTTCATAGAATAAGAACCTCCTGTGTACATTTACTAAAAACTAGGCGGAGTAGATACCCATAAGAGTACGGCCCCTGTTTTGCTGGTAATATAGTGTTTTTTTGCTGGGACGAAATAAAAAGATTCTCCTTTTTTTGCCCGGTGCGTGGCAGTCCCAATATGGATAGTAATACTTCCTTGTAAAATATAGCCAAATTCCTCCCCTTCATGGGGATTGTCTGGATATGTAGATCCGCCAGCCTGCAAGGTAAGAAGAATAGGTTCCATCATATTCTTCTGTGCATTGGGGATAATCCATTCAATTTTATTTAAAAGATCCATATCTGATTTTTCAAAATAGTCGGTTTTCTTAAAAACAACCTGCTCGTCAGAAGAAGCTGTAAAAAAATCATTAATATTTGTGCCTAGACATTGTAGAATGTCAATTAAAGTAGCAATCGAAGGGGACGTTAGATCTCGTTCTAATTGTGAGATAAATCCCTTAGAAAGTTCTGAACGGTCAGCAAGCTCCTCTTGGGTAAGCCCTTTTAAAATTCTTAGTTCTTTAATTTTTGCTCCTATTTCCATATTCGTTCACCCGTAATAAACATGAAGTTTAGTAATATTAAACGTATCTAATTATACACGTACTGCATAAAATGTCAATGCTTTTCTGTTACAAGTTTAAAAATTTGAGGACTGGTTTTGTATGATTTGCTAAATTACTACAAAGAAATTGACAAATTTTAGCAAAATTAGTAAAATAATAATTAACAGCTATTATTCTTTAGATGGTGTTTAGAATGGAAAAAGGAGAGAGATGTAAATGGAATTAGAAGTTTTAAAAAATGAAGAGAAACGGATGAATATCATTATGTTTCTCTTTTTATTGGTAATCCCTGTTGTAGCATTTATATATGTCTTGTTATTTAATGGGGGTGGAATGAAAGATGCCATAGCACTTACTATGGTAGTGGGTAGTATTATAACAAAAATATTAGAAAAGCCGCTGGGAAAGTATGCGAAATACGTATATATTTCTATTTTACCAGTATTTGGCGCTGTAACAATTGTGCTTGGCACGCCAGCTTGTTTTGGGGCAATGGTAGAGGCGTATTTTTTGGTATTATTTTTAGCAGTCGCTTATTATAATGTATCTATTGTTAAAGTTTGTGCGGCAGCAACTATAATACCAAATGTAATTGCTATGGTTCTTTTTCCAGAAGCATATTTTTCTATGTATACGTTAAGTATCTGGATTTTTATTTGGATGGTATATGTGTTAGCTATTTTAGTTGCAGTAGTAGTGGTTATGCGTACTTGTTCGTTATTTGCAACTGTAGAGAAAAATGAAGAAAATGTAGAGAAAATGTTAGAAAATGTCAGAAGTGCTTTTGATGGCCTACAACATTCTTCAGGGAAAATCTATGATGCCTTACATAGTTTTGAAGGCAGTACAGCAGAAATTGCTGCTTCTGCAGAGGAGATTGCTGGAAGTGCTAATATCCAAATTGATCAAGTAAAAGGAAGCATAGAAATTTTTAATGATTTAAACAATAAAATAGAAAAGTCTGAATCACAAGTAATGCAAACTGTTGAGAATATAAAACAGTTAAAGATAAAAAATGATGAAGGAATCCAGGCAATTCAGGCACTTTCTAAAAAATTTAGCGAAAATATAGAGTCTACAAAAGTTGCGTCAGAAGGCATAGCGCAGCTTGCAGAGAAATCGAGTTCCATTGGTGAAATTATTGAAAGTATTAGCCAGATTGCAAAACAGACAAACTTGCTTGCACTTAATGCAGCAATTGAAGCAGCAAGGGCAGGGGATGCAGGAAGAGGGTTTGCAGTAGTGGCAGATGAGATTAATGCTTTATCAGGAGAATCAGCGACAGCCACACAAAAGATTGATGCTATTTTAAAAGATGTAATTTCTAGTGTAGATGAAATTAAAGGGGTAATTGATGAAAATAATGTAATCGCAAAAGAATCTGATGAAAAGCTAGAAGATACTATAAAAATTTTTAAAACCATGCTCCAGTCATCAGAAGAAGTGATTTCTATAACAACTTTGTTAAAAGAAGAGTTAGAAAATATTATCCATATTAAAGGACATCTATTACAGGCAATGGAACAGGTAGAGGATATTTCCCAAAAATCAGTTAAAAATACAGCAGAAATTAGTATTGCTACAGAAGGGCAAGCAACTGGGGCGGAAGATATGCTGAAATTTATGGAAGATGTCCAACATGGCATGGATCGTCTTTCAGAGATGCTAAACCAATAGTGAACAAGTAACAAAATAGGCTATTCTCTACTACCAATAGAGAATAGTCTTTTCTGCTTTCAGCATATAAACGGCCTTCGCCATCTACTTTAAATTCAGGGCCATAACTGCCTTCTTTCACCACCAGCACAAATTTCATCTTTGCCAAAATCTAGCCTTTCATTTATATTCTCAACAATCTTGACAAAAGAGTATTTCTATTGTAATATAGTTCTAAAATGAACAAAAAAGGAGGAAACTATGCTGCCATTAAACCCATGGGAACATCAAAATGTAATGAAAGCCTTTTATTCCAAATGTGTAGAAGGAGTCTGTGAAAAGCACAAAATCACCCGTATGGAATTAGATATTCTTTTATTTTTAGCAAACAATCCCCTATTTGACACCGCTTCAGACATTGTAGAAATCCGGTATTTATCAAAATCACAAGTTTCCCTTTCCATTAAACTATTAGAAAAAAAAGGATTTTTACGTAAAGAATACCAGAAAGGAAACCATAAAACAGTACATTTATTTATTTGCAAAGCCGCTAATGAAGTGGTAGAAGACGGAAAAAAAGCACAAGAAAAATTTTTAGCCATTCTTTTCCAAGGAATGGAACCAGAAGAAATGGAAGCGATGAAAAGATGGAATGAACATATTTGGAGAAATATAAATCAATATATGAAGGAGGATAAAGAAGATGTATAAAATACTAATATGTTTTCTAGCCAGCATAGGGGCTGGGCTTGGCACAGGGTTTGCCGGAATGAGTGCCGCCGCTGTAATTAGCCCAATGCTAATTACATTTCTAAAATTGCCAGCATATGAAGCAGTTGGGATTGCATTAGCAAGCGATGTTTTAGCAAGCGCAGTAAGTGCTTATACTTATGGGAAAAATAAAAACTTAGATATCCGCAATGGGTTTATAATGATGGTTAGTGTGCTAATATTTACCTTAGTAGGAAGCTTTGTGGCAAAATTAGTGCCTAATACAACGATGGGAAGTTTTTCTGTTGTTATGACACTGCTTTTAGGAATAAAATTTATTATAAAGCCAGTAATGACAACAAAAGAGAACATGAATGTAGTAGATAAAAAGAAAAGAATAATACAATCCATTATTAGCGGCATAATGGTTGGGTTTATTTGCGGATTTATTGGTGCAGGCGGCGGCATGATGATGTTGCTTCTTCTTACCAGCATATTAGGCTATGAATTAAAAACAGCAGTTGGGACCAGCGTATTTATTATGGCATTTACCGCATTTACAGGAGCTATAAGCCATTTTGCCATAGGAGGGCTTCCCGACATACAAATATTAGTACTATGTATAGTATTTACCCTTTTATGGGCCAGGATAGCCGCCAAATTTGCAAACAAAGCAAGTGCAGTAGTTTTAAACCGTGCTACAGGGGTCGTTTTAGTAATCTTAGGGGCAGCCATCCTAGGGGTGAATTTAATTTAAAGAGGAGGGACGCCAATAGCAACCTACTACTCCTATGGTTTCGTTCAAGAATGGGTAAATTCTAAATGCTTCAATTAAGTATTCTGTAAGGAACGCAACCAGAGCCTATGCGGCGTCCATGCCGCAGAGCCTCTTGAAACGGGCATCCTGCCCGTTTCTTGCTGTCAGTTTAGTGAAGCATTAAGAATTTATATCCATTCTTTCAATAAACCATAGGAGTAGTAGGTTGCTATTGGCTGTGTCTTTAAATGGGGAAGAATAAGTAGAAAAAAACATACCTAATAATTTTTTATCATATTCCTATCCATTTTTATAGGTAAGGTAAGAATAGAGACTACCAGCAGAGGGAGATAGGCATGGGTGTTTGCGACTGTGAAGGGGACTGATGGTTCTTAGTGTTCTGGCGGCATGGAGCAATAGACGAACAGGATGTTCGTCTAAGGGGCTTCTGCGGCAGGGACGCCGCATAGGCTCCGGTTGCGGGAAAACAAATAACTAGGGCAGAACACTTAGAACCATCTGTTTCCTGAACCGGAGCAAACACCCATGCCTATCTCCCTCTGCGTTCCTCTCTCTATCCCCCCCTTACATATAAAAAAATTCCCTCTTAACAAATTCAATCTAGTGTGGTAAGATATGAGCATATAATCTGAAGGAGGGCATATCATGCAGAAAAATAAATATATAGCATATATCAGCTCTTATACTCATGGGAAGAGTAAGGGCATTATGATATGTGATGTGGATGAAAAAAAAGGAAACTTGATTCCTCGTTCTGAGGTAGAAATTAATAATCCTTCTTATATGGTAAAGGCAAACAGTGGGAAATTCTTATATTCTATTTGTGACGAGGGGTTAATGGCTTACCGTATTCTGGAAAACGGGAATCTTGGCATGATAAATTTTGGCTCTATTAATGGGATGCGTTCTTGTTATTTAACAGTGGACAAGGAAGATAAATATATATTCTGTGCAGGTTATCATGATGGGAAAGCGACAATTGTTAGAATCCGTGAAGATGGCGGCATAGGGGAAGTGACAGATGAAGTGTTCCATAAGGGGCTTGGGAGTGTGGCAGAAAGAAATTTTCGTCCCCATGTCACTTGTGCTGTTTTAACGCCAGAACAGAAATTTATGGTGGATTGTGATACAGGGATTGACCAAGTGCGGGTATACCGTTTTGATAAAAAGCATGGGAAGATTAAGCAGGTAGATGCTGTGCGTTGTGAAATGGAATCGGCGCCCCGTACTATGATTTTTAGTTCAGATGGGAAATTTGCTTATCTTAGCCATGAGTTAAAGAATTATGTGGCAGTTTATGCGTACCATACAGGGGACAAGGCGCCGGAATTTGAATTAATCCAGAGGATTTCTACTTTGGATCAGCAATATGCTAGAAATAGTGCTGCCGTGGCAATTAAGATGTCACCAGATGAAGGGCATTTGTTTGTATCTAATGCAGGGGATAATTCTGTTGCTATGTATAAGAGGGATGTGGAAACAGGGCTTCTTACGCAGTTGTCAGTATTACCTATTAGTGGGGATTATCCAAAGGATATTGCTATATTCCCAGATAATAAACATTTGGTAGCTATTAATCATGAAACAAATGAAATGACCTTTTTTAGCTTGGATTATGAAAAAGGGATTATTGTTATGAATAATCCGCCAAGGAAAGTAGAAACAGGTAATTGCTGTATTATTACAAAACTTCCTTAAATCAAAGAATTATAAACAAAAATAGGGAAAAAGAGGAATATAAGGATGGAAAAGGCTGTAGTACGGCTTAAGAAGGGAAGCGGGCGTAGCTTAAAGGGAGGCGGTGCCTGGGTTTATGACAATGAGATAGATAGGGTAAGTGGAAGTTTTTGTAATGGTGATTTGGTTTTTGTAGAAGATTTTGATGGATATTTTCTTGGGACAGGTTTTATTAATGAACATTCTACAATCCGTGTCCGTATAATGAGCAGGGTAAAAGGGCAAGAAATTAATGAGGCGTTTATAGAGCAAAGAGTAAGGGCAGCGATTCAATATAGGGTAGAAATAGGTAGGGCAGAGGGTGATATAGAAAGCTGCCGCTTGATTTTTGGGGAAGCAGATTTTTTGCCAGGGATTGTGGTGGATAAATTTGCAGATGTATTAGTAGTCCAGTCGCTGGCTTTAGGCATAGATCGGTTTAAGGAATTAATTGTAGAAAAATGTAAGAAAATCTTGGCTGAATATGAGATAACCATTAGGGGCGTCTATGAGCGAAGTGATGCCAAGGTACGGCTCCAAGAAGGGATGCCACAAAAAAAGGGATTTATTGGGAAAGAGTTTAATCCGAAAGTGGAGATTACTGAAAATGGAGTCCGTTATTTTGTAGATGTGGCAGAAGGGCAGAAAACGGGATTTTTTTTGGATCAAAAGTATAACCGCCTTGCTGTACAGCGGCTGTGCAAGGGTAAAATGGTATTAGATTGTTTTACGCATACAGGATCGTTTGCATTAAATGCGGGGATTGCTGGGGCGGCAGAGGTATTGGGCGTAGATGCTTCAGAGGTAGCAATCGGGCAGGCAAGGGAAAATGCGAAGTTAAACCATTTGGAAGATAGAGTGCATTTCCAGTGTGCAGATGTGTTCGAGTTGCTGCCAGAGTTAGAAGCAGCACATAAGAAATATGATTTCGTTATTTTGGATCCGCCAGCGTTTACAAAGTCTAGGAATTCTATAAAAAATGCAACAAAAGGATATCGGGAAATTAATATGAGGGGCATGAAGTTAGTAAAGGATGGGGGCTATCTTGCGACCTGTTCTTGTTCTCATTTTATGGCACCAGAATTATTTGCAGAAACAATAGCACAGGCAGCTAGAAGTGTCCATAAAAGGTTAAGGCAAGTGGAGTACCGGACACAAGCACCCGATCATCCTATTTTGTGGGCGGCAGAAGAATCCTATTATTTAAAATTTTATATTTTTCAGGTTTGTGAAGAAAAGTGATTACTATAAAGGATAAAAGAGAAAGGGGCAGAAGAAATGAAATATGATTTTGAAACGTTAGTAAACAGGACAGGCACTGGGTCTGAAAAGTGGGATATGATGCGGGCAGAAATGCCAGATATTCCTTCAGATATTGTACCTTTTTCAGTTGCTGATATGGAATTTAAGCCTGCCCCGGAGATTGTGGAAGGGTTAAAAGAGTATTTGGATACGGCATCTTTTGGTTATACGGGGGCAACCGGTTCATATTATCAGGCTATTATCCAGTTTATGGAAAGACGGCATGGGTTTTCCCCGAAAAAAGAATGGATTTTGGAGTCGGCTGGCATTGTGCCAGCATTAAAACAAATGGTTGCAGCCTTTACAAAGCCAGAGGATGCAGTGTTAATTATGCAGCCAGTGTATTACCCATTTACGGCAGCAGTAGAAGGAAATAAAAGAAAATTAGTGGTTTCAGAACTTTTAGTGGAAGAAAATACATATAGGATAGATTTTGAAGATTTAGAAAGAAAAGCAGCACGTAAAGAGGTAACGCTGCTTATTTTGTGCAGCCCACATAATCCGGTGGGGAGGGTATGGACAAAAGAAGAGTTAATAAGAATTTGTGATATTTGTTTAAGGAACCAAGTATTTATTATTAGTGATGAGATACATTTTGATATTATTATGCCAGGCTACACCCATATTTCTTTGGGGGCGTTAGAGGATAAGTACAGAAATAATTGTGCAATTTGTACTGCGCCTACTAAAAGTTTTAATATTGCAGGTTTGCAGGTATCAAATTTAATAATTCCAAATAAGGAATACCGGGATAAAATTTCTGCGGCAAGGGGATATTATGCTTTAAATATGATAAGTTATAAGGCTTGTGAAATTGCTTATAACCAATGTGAGGCATGGCTTGAGGAAATGGTTGCTGTAATTGATAAGAACCGAAGGCTGGTGGAAGAGTTTATAAAAGAAAGGCTTCCTTTTATTAAAGTATTTGAATTGCAAGGGACTTATTTATTATGGCTGGATTGTTCTGCTTTGGGCATGGAGGCAGAAGAGCTGGAGAAGTTTATGAAGGAAAAGGCTCTTTTGTTTTTGGATGAAGGATATATTTTTGGGACAAGCGGCAGAGGGTATGAACGTTTAAATTTGGCATGCCCAGGCTGGGTATTAACTCAAGGGCTAGAACGGCTGGAACAGGCAGTAAAAAAACTGCAGGCAGGAGGAATAAAATGAAAACAGATATTCAAATTGCACAAGAAGCAACGCTTATGCCAATAAAAGAAGTGGTGAAAAGCCTTGGTATTGTAGAAGAAGAACTGGAATTTTATGGGAAATATAAGGCGAAATGTTCAGATGAATTGTTGGAACGGGTAAAAGATCAAAAGGATGGGAAATTAATTTTAGTGACAGCAATTAACCCTACCCCAGCAGGGGAAGGAAAAACTACAGTTACAGTAGGGCTAGGGCAAGCGTTGTGCCGTTTAGGGAAAAAAGCAGTAATTGCCTTAAGGGAGCCTTCTTTGGGCCCATGTTTTGGCATAAAAGGAGGGGCTGCAGGAGGCGGATATTCCCAGGTTGTGCCTATGGAAGAACTAAACCTGCATTTTACAGGAGATTTTCATGCTATTACATCTGCAAATAATTTGCTTGCTGCTATGTTAGATAACCATATCCACCAAGGAAATGCCCTTTCGATTGATCCAAACCAAGTAGTTTGGAAACGTTGTTTAGATATGAATGATCGGGCACTTAGGAATATTGTAATTGGATTGGGTAAAAAATCAGATGGCATCGTAAGGGAGGATCATTTTATTATTACCGTGGCATCAGAAATTATGGCGATTCTTTGCCTGGCAAATGATATGGAAGATTTAAAAGAACGTCTGGGAAAAATTATTGTGGCGTATACGTATGAAGGAAAAGCAGTAACGGCTGAGGATTTAAAGGCGACAGGGGCAATGGCAGCTCTTTTAAAAGACGCCATAAAGCCCAATTTAATCCAAACTTTAGAACATACCCCTGCATTGGTACATGGTGGGCCATTTGCCAATATTGCGCATGGGTGCAATAGTGTCCGCGCAACAAAAACAGCATTGAAACTGGCAGATTATGTAGTAACAGAAGCAGGGTTTGGGGCAGATTTGGGGGCAGAAAAGTTTTTTGACATTAAGTGCCGTATGTCAGGGTTAAAACCAGATGTGGTGGTGTTAGTGGCAACAGTACGTGCTTTAAAATATAATGGCGGGATAGAAAAGAAAGAATTGGCAAAAGAAAATGTAGCAGCACTACAAAAAGGGATTGTAAATTTAGAAAAGCATATAGAAAATTTAAAGAAGTATGGCGTGCAGATTGTAGTTACTTTAAACCAGTTTGTATCAGATACTGAGGCAGAGTTGGCATTTGTCCGTAAGTTTTGTGAAGAAAGAGGATGTGAGTTTGCCTTGGCAAAGGTATGGGAAAAAGGCGGGGAAGGCGGCGAAGAACTTGCAAAAAAAGTATTAGCAGCAACTGCTGCTACACTAGAAACGGAAAACCATTTTAAGTTGTTATACCAAGATACTCTTGGCTTAAAACAAAAAATAGAAACGGTGGCAAAGGAAATCTATGGGGCGGATGGAGTAGAGTTTGACCCTATGGCAAAAAAAGCATTGGAGAAAATGGAGGAAATGGGCTTTGGCAATTTTCCAGTCTGTATAGCAAAAACACAATATTCTTTATCGGATACTCCTTCTAAACTGGGAAGGCCAGAAAATTTTACAGTTTATGTAAGAGAGGCATATGTGTCAGCAGGGGCAGGGTTTGTAGTGGCAATTACAGGGAATATTATGACTATGCCAGGGCTTCCGAAAGAACCTGCTGCAAATCGGATTGATGTGGATGAAAATGGTAAAATAATGGGGTTATTTTAGCGTAGCGAGAAAGGATATTGTATGAAGAAAATATTGGGTATTATTACAGATAAAGTGGCGCAGGCATTTATATCCTGTGGCTATGAGGGAAAGTATGGGCAAACAGGTATTTCGAACCGGCCAGATTTATGTGAATACCAGTGTAATGGGGCTATGGCAGCAGCAAAGGCTTATAAAAAAGCCCCAATTAAAATAGCAGAAGAAGTGGTAGGAAAACTTGCCACAGATTCTATATTTGAAGAAATTACAAGTGTTATGCCAGGGTTTATTAATATAAAGATAAGTACAGAATTTTTGGCAGAGAGAATAAACCAGATGGCAGAAGAAGATAAACTGGGCTGTGAGATGGAAAAAGAGCCAGATACAATTATTATAGATTATGGTGGGGCAAATGTAGCAAAGCCTTTACATGTAGGGCATCTTCGTTCTGCTGTAATAGGGGAAAGCATAAAGCGGATTATGAAATTTTTTGGGAACCATGTAATTGGAGATGTCCATTTAGGGGATCTAGGGTTACAAATGGGGCTGGTAATAGAAGAATTAAGGGATAGGAAACCAGATTTGCCATATTTTGATGAGGGATTTACAGGGGAGTACCCAAAGGAAGCACCATTTACTATTTCAGAATTAGACGAAATATACCCTGCTGCTAGTGCACGTGCAAAAGAGGATGAAGAATTTAATGAGCGTGCCCATAATACCACATTTCAGATGCAAAAAGGAAATAGGGCATACCATGCAATTTGGGAACACATTATGAATGTGTCAAAAATTGATTTAAAAAGAAATTATGATAACTTAAATGTAGAATTTGACCTTTGGAAAGGGGAAAGCGATGTGCAGCCCTATATTCCAGATATGGTACAAGGGCTTTTAGACAGGGGGATTGCGTATAAAAGCCAAGGCGCAGTAGTAGTTGATGTGGCAATGGAGCAGGATAATAAAGAATTGCCGCCATGTTTAATTCAAAAATCAGATGGTGCGGCACTTTATGCGACCTCTGATTTGGCTACTATTGTAGAACGTGAAAAATTATACCAGCCAGACCGTTATATTTATTTGGCAGATAAAAGGCAAGACCTGCATTTTACCCAAGTGTTCCGTGTAGCAAAAAAAGCAGGTTTTGTAAAAGAAAATTGTGATTTAAAATTTTTAGGGTTTGGGACAATGAATGGCAAGGATGGGAAGCCCTTTAAAACAAGGGCTGGCGGCGTAATGCGTTTAGAATATTTACTAAAGGAGATTAATGAAGCTGCTTACCAGAAAATTGTAGAGAACCAAAAGGCAAATGGGGAGGAATTATCCGAAGAGGAAGCAAGGGGACGGGCTGCTATAGTAGGGCTTGCTGCTTTAAAATATGGGGATTTATCAAACCAATCAGCGAAAGACTATATTTTTGATATAGAACGTTTTGTTTCTTTTGAAGGGAATACAGGGCCATATATTTTATATGTGATTGTGCGGATTAAGTCGATACTTGCGAAATATGCGGAAACTGGGAAAAATGAGGCAGAAGCAACAAAAATCTGCCCAGCGGTAAAGGATAGCGAAAAGGCGTTAATGCTCACTCTGATCCATTTACAGGAAGTATTAGAAATGGCTTATAAGGAGATAGCACCTTATAAAATCTGCCAATATATTTATGAGCTTGCCAATGTATTCAATAGCTTTTACCATGATACAAAGATTATTTCGGAAGAAAATGAAATGCAGCAGAAAAGTTGGATTGCTCTTTTAAAGCTGACAAAGAAAACATTGGAGGCTTGTATTGAGTTACTTGGATTCCAGGCGCCAGATAGAATGTAAGAAAAAAGATAAGGAGCCACTCTAAGGGGGTGGCTTTTATTTTGTACAAAATAAGATTCTTGTGGAGGAATAATTGTGAAGATAGTAGTCTGTGATGATAGCCTTGAGTATTTATTAAAAATTGAAAAACTATTGTTAAAGTACCAGGAGCTTAACCCGGGACGAAATTTTGAAATTGAAAAGTACTCAGATGCTTTAAAATTGTGTAATAAAATACAGAAAAAAGAGATTGCAGATGTATATATTTTGGATATTATTATGTCTGATACAACTGGGATTGACATTGGCAACTTGCTTAAGAAAACAAAAGAAGGATGTGTAATTATTTATATTACCTCGTCAGATGACTTTGCACTGGAAGCTTATGGAGTACATGCAATCCGGTATTTATTAAAACCAGTAAAGGAGGAGCATTTTTTTGAGGCATTAGATTATGCCATGTCTTATACGGAAACAAAAAAGGATGCTTTATATTTAGTAAAAACGAAAGATGGGCTGGTTTCTGTGCCTTATGGGAAAATAGAATATATTGAAAATGTTTCCCGTATTTTAGAAATTTGCTTAACAGATGGGGAAAAGCTTAAAAGTATATTTATAAGAAAGTCATTTGATGAGGAAATTATAGACCTAGAAAAAGAAAAAAGTTTTATTAAGGTCCATAAATCGTTTTTGGTAAATATGAAATATATTAAAAAACTATCTAAGGATTCTATTATTATGGAGAGTGGTGCAAACCTTCCTGTAAGTAAGAAAAATGCGGCATTTGTAAGAAAAGAATATTTGTTATTTGTTTCAGGGCAATATAGGTAGGAAGGGAAAATGGAATATTTTGTAAATATATCTTATATGATAAGCCATATATTTTTAATGTTGTTTATTTATTTGTTTATAAAACATCGTTATACAAAAAGAATGACAATAGGGATTTGTGTAAGTTCAGGCAGTGCCATTACCTTGTTGGATTGTTTAAAGCTTACTATTTTTCCCGAAAGTGATATTTGTTATGTTGTCGTAACTGTTACGCAAATTATAATAACACAGTGTACTGCTTTTTTTATATCGGAGAAACGGGGAAGTAAAGATATTTTTATGGGGCTCAGTGCTTCTAATTATGTAATAGCAGGAAGCGTTTCAGCAATTATACTGCATATTTGTACAAAAAATGAATATTTGGCATTGGCTGGTAGTTTTGTAGTACATTTAGGCATTTTATTTTTATTATGCGTTCGGATTAGGAATATTTGGCTGAAAAGTTATGAGAAAGAATATATGAATAATTGGTGGGAGTTATGCCTTATTCCAGTATTTTTTTATTGCAGTTTTTCTTTTATTGCATTTTTTCCCCATACTCTTTATGAAAACCCAGATAATATTTTGGGAATTATAGCTTTTTTAGTTACAATGTTTGTATCTTATGTTGTAATACTCCGTTATGTGGAAAGTGAATCAGAAAGATCAAATATTTATTGGAAAAATGTAATGTTTGAAACATATATTAGGGGATTGGAAGATCAATATTATTTAGTGGAGCAATCTGAACAGAATTTAAAGATATTACGCCATGATATGAGGCATTATTCAGGGATGATAGATACACTTTTGTCGCAAGGGGAATATAAGGAAATTAAAAGGATTATAACATATATCCATGATGAGGTAGATGATAATAAAATAACAAAGTATTGTAATAACCTAATTGTAAACGCGATTCTTACTAAGATAATGGAGAAAGCAACTACAATGGATATAGAGGTTCAATTAGAGGCTAAGGTGCCAAAAGAAATAGCCTTAAATGATTATGAGTTAGCCTCTGTAGTAGCAAATCTATTAGAAAATGCAATTTTTTGTGTCAAGGAATTTGAAAAGGAAGAAAGGAGAATAGAAGGAAAATTATATTGTGAAGAGGACTATTTGTTAATTGAAATGAAAAATAAGTATAAAGAACAAATAGAATTAGATCCAATAAATGGCCTTCCAAAAAGTAAAAAAGGCAAGAACCATGGATTGGGGATGAAAAGTGTATCAGCATTTTCAGATAAAATAGGAGGAAATGTGGTTTGTAGCCTTGAAAATGGTATTTTTCATATTTTAGTATATGCGAAATTTTAGGCGAGTTTTGTAATAAAACAGAGATATTTTATAGAATAAAACACGTTATAATTAAGGAATAGCGAGAATCTAAAGGGGCCTATACTATAAAGGAGGACATTCTCATGCAAAAAACCTTTGTTAGATATACATTGGTTATTATTACTATCGCTGTTTCTTTTATACTTTTTATTAATTTTCTATTTACCATGCGTACTTTTGAAACGCAGCAATATAATACATTTTATACTAAAATAGAACAAGTTATACATACATTGGAAAATAATCAAGCAGAATTGGATATTATCAAACAAAATTTAGATGAAGATTATTTAATCCGTGCAAAAGCTGCTGCATATTCTTTAGCCCAGCTTGAGGAAATGGATGTAGAAGAAATGGAATATTTAGCAAATCTTTTTAATGTAGATGAAGTCCACTTTATTGATGAAAAAGGTTTTATCCGCTATTCTTCGGTTTCCCAATATGTTGGTATTAATATGGATGATCATCCACAGACCCGCGAGTTTTTGCAGATTCTAGAAAGTGATGATAAAGATGCCTATATTATCCAGAAACTGCAGCCTAATGCAGCAGAGAATAAGATTATGAAATATGTAGGGGTTGCAGCAAAGGGGCAAAAGGGCGTAGTACAGGTTGGTTTTGAGCCAACAAGGCAGATAGAAGCACAATCTAGGAATACATATGAATATATTTTTTCAAAATTCCCTACAGATATTGGAGAGGAAATTTTTGTAGTCAATCGTACTACAGGGGAAATTTTAGGACATTCTGGGGGAATGGACAGGGAATTTAATCAAGCATGTTATAAACTAGAAGAACTGAAAGGCTGTACAGAAGGTACTTATAAAGAAGGAGAAAATGGCAAGATGATGTATGTGGTAAGCAAGGAATATGAAGATGTGCTTATCTGTGCGATTTTGCAGAAGGATATTTTATTCCAGAAAATATGGAAAAATGTCTATTATTCATTATGGTATTTATTATTTGTGGAAGCAGCGGTAATTTTATTATTAAATTATTTAATAAAACAGAAAGTAGTGAATGGCATCCATGCCATTATAGAGAATTTATCTGCTATTACAAATGGGAATTTAGATACAACTGTAACAGTAGGAGGAAATAAAGAGCTAGAAACATTGAGTGCAGGGATTAATGCTATGGTAAAAAGTATTGTTAATAGCTCGAACCGTATTTCTGAAATAATAGAATTAAGCGGGATACCTTTAGCTGCCTTTGAATATGAAAAAGGAATCCAGCATGTATTTGTAACATCTGGCTTAAAAGAGTTATTAAATATCCCAGATAATAAGGCAAGAGGATTGTACCGGAATTCTGTTTTGTTCCATCAATATATTTGTGATATTACAAAAACACCTATAGAAGGAGAAACTGATATTTACCAGATTCATGATTCCCAATATATTAGGATCCATATGGTCGAATCAGTAAGAGGCTATATGGGGGTAGTAATAGATGTTACAAAAGATATTATGGATAAGCAAAAAATGCAGTATGAAAATACCCATGATCAGCTTACAGGGCTTTATAAGTTTAGGTATTTTACACAGTTGGCGGCAGAACTTTTGCAACATATGCAAAAAGGGAAGTTGTGTGCAGCAGTAATGCTGGATTTAGATGATTTTAAGGCTATTAATGATACCTTTGGGCATGATACAGGAGATCTTTATTTGCAAAAATTTGCAGAGATTATGCAGTCTATGCCTTCTGACCATTTTTTAACAGCAAGGCGGTCAGGAGATGAATTTTGTATGATGGTTTTTGATTGTGGAAGTAAATTAGAGATAGAGGATTGTTTAGATTACTTTTATCAGGTGCTTGGAAAGATAAGTTTGGTGTTATCAGATACAAAGTCTATTACAATAAAAGCTTCGGGCGGCTTTGCATGGACAGCAGATGCGAAGGACAATATCTCTGATTTATTAAAACATGCAGATGAGGCCTTATATACCATGAAAAAGGATAGAAAAGGGTTTTACTTAGAATATAAAAAAGAGGAATAAAGTGGCAGGCAGCTTAGGTATATTAAGAAATAAGCTGCCTGCCATTTGTATTTATTGTTTTGATAGTGCCATTTTCTTTATATAGTTTAAGCCATTTTTTACAGGAGGGATACACAGGATAAGTAATGTAAGGATTCCTTCTACTGCTATGTAAGAGCCGTTATAACAAAAAGAATAAAGGGGGGCACTCATGCCGGAACCTTTTGCGTAGGCAGCGAAAAACAAAAGCCCCGATAAAAATGCAAAAACAAAACGGCCTAAAATTCCTGTTATATAGCCAAGAAAAAGCCCATATTTTTTTTCTGAGAAAAAGCCAGAAAGCCCAAGAGCCCCAAAAGCAAGCGGGTAATCCACAATCATTTGTGGGATAGAGTAGAAAACGGGGTCTAGGACAAATTGTAAAAGCCCATAGGCAAAACCTGTCATTAAACCGGCTTTGGGGCCATACCAGTAGCCGATTAAAACAATAAAAAGCATACTAAATAAAGTAACCGATCCACCTAATGGGAGTTCAAAAATTTTTAACATAGATGTTACAATGGCTAATGCCATAGCAACAGAAGAAAATACAAGCTGCCTAGTAGAAAATTTCTTGGAACGGATATCCTTGGGCTGTAATAAAAGAGCCAATCCAATTAAGGCAGCAATTAGTATTACTACAGTGATAATTCCAGCTGGCGTTAGCTGGAACACATCTTCTTCCCAGCTATTAATAGTAGGAAATGCAAAAAAATCCATAAAAAAACCTCCTTTGTAACGTTAGGAGGGGAGAATAAATAGGGGTAGCCCCATATTTATGAATGCTTCCTTACGCCGGTATTGTCCGGTTCAAGTGATGAGGGTTAATGCCTCTAAGGCATAATCTCAGCAAAAAGCTCCCCTAGCGTTTATTATAGTATTTGTAAACGAGATAATTCCAAAAGAAATGTTTCGTTTCGATACGAGTATATACAAATATAAAGAAAAAGTCAATTAAAATTTTAAATAAACTTAAAGTTTATTTGAAACTTAGAGTTTTAACAGGGCACTTCCCCAAGTTAGGCCGCCGCCAAACCCAGATAATAGGATATAGCTGCCTAATTGGATAATGCTGTTTCTATAGCACTTGTCAAGTAGGATAGGGATGCTTGCAGCAGAAGTATTCCCACATTCTGATAGGTTGACAGGGAAACGTTCTTCTGGCAGGGAAAGGCGTTTTGCAACAGATTTTATAATTCTTAGGTTAGCTTGATGTAAAAGATAGTGTGAAATATCTTCTGGGGACAATTGGTTTTGGCCTGTAATAGATTTTACCATCTCTGGGATTTTTCGTACAGCAAATTGAAAGACTTCTTGTCCATTCATAGATAGGTAAGGGAAACTATCAGGCAGGTCTTTGGTGGTAGGGCGGCAAGGGTTTTTTATAGGGCGGTTTTTTAATTGGAGTGCCATGCCGCCGCTTCCATCAGAGCCAGATAAGAATCCTAAAAATCCTTTTTCAGTATGCGAAGCAGATAAAATAGCGGCGCCGGCACCATCTCCAAATAGGATGCAGGTAGAACGATCCTGCCAGTCAATCGTGCGGGAAATAGTTTCTGTGCCAACTACTAAAATAGAGTGGTAAATGCCAGAACGGATATAAGCATCCGCGGTTTGCAAAGCATATAAAAATCCTGAACAGGCAGCATTAATATCAAAGCAGAAGGCATTTGTGGCATGGATCGCTGCCTGAATCTGGCAGGCAGTATTGGGCATAATATAATCAGGCGTAAAAGTGGCTACTAAGATTAGGTCTAGTTTATCAGCAGTTAGCCCTGCCATTTCTAATGCGTTTTGGGCAGCTTTTGTACCCATAAAAACAGTAGTTTCAGTTTCTTCTGTTGCAATATGCCTAGAACAGATACCAGTCCGTTCAACTATCCAGTCATTATTAGTGTCTACAAGCTTAGAAAGTTCATGGTTACTTAGGGTATGGGCAGGAAGGTAACTGCCAGTACCAATAATATTAGATCGTAACATATAAAGTACCTCATAATAGTTTGATAATCAAAGTATATGGCTGATTTATGGATTTGTCAATCGTTTTACAAGAAAAGATGGAAAAAGAAGGAAGAAAATGCTATAATGTTTCGAAAAGGAGGAAAAATGGAACAGGATTCAAAAGTTTTAATTTTTATAAAAGCCATATTTATGGCAATTTTTTATTCTTTTATGGGAATTTGTGTTGCTACTATAGTAGCTTCTGTTTCTATGGAAGGATATCGTGAACATCCAATGCTTTGGACATTTTTGGCAGCATTATTTACAATTCCATTTTGTGTAATGCAATTAAATAGGGAAGGATATTTGGAAAAAGAAAAAGTATGGGAATGGAAGAATAGCCAAGTTATAGAATGGATTATATTGGTTTTATTTAGTATTTCGTCCTGTATTGCATTAAATTACTGGATTACGATAAGTGGTTTAATGAAAATATTCCAAGGTTTTGATAAAGTTGCACAAACTATATATACGGGAAAGCTTTTGGAAGAGTTTTTAGCGGTTGTATTGGCAGCGCCTTTGGTAGAGGAATTGATATTCCGGGGATTAGCATACCAAGGATTCCAACGGTTATGGAAAAAACAAACGGCTATGGTGGCTTCTGCATTGTTTTTTGGTATTTATCATAGAAATATAGTGCAGGGATTATATGCGTTTTTTATTGGCCTTTTATTAGTTTATGTATTTGAATGGTTTGGGACAATCCGGGCGGCTATTTTATTCCATATAGCGGCAAATGCAGCTTCAGTAGTTATGACAGAGTGCTTGGACCTTCGGTTTTTAGAGAAGGATTTTGGGGCATTATTTGTATTTACAATGTTTTTTACCATAGTAGGCATAGGTTCTTTTGGCTGGCTGCATAGTAGGAAAAAGAACTTAATAAAAAATTAACAAAATAGGATGCGTTTTTAGATAAATTTATCCTATAATAAATATATGAGCAAAATCTTACGGAGGAAAGTGTTATGAGGAAGGATTATAACAGTATTGTAGTAGGTTGTGGCTTTGCTGGGGCAGTTGTAGCAAGGGAGCTGGCAGAACGTGGGGAAGAAAAAGTATTAATACTAGAAAAACGGAACCATATTGCTGGGAATTGTTATGATGTTTGTGATAAAGATGGAGTTTTAATCCATAAATACGGGCCGCATATTTTCCATACAAATATAGAACGGGTATATCAGTATTTGTCCCGTTTTACAGAATGGTATGACTATAGCCATGAAGTAGTTGCTAATGTAAATGGCCAGATGATCCCAGTGCCATTTAACTTAAATACATTAGGCATGGTATATGATAAGGAAATGGCAGAAAGCTTAGAAAAGAAATTAATAGAGACATTTGGCGAGGGCAGCCGTGTCCCTATCCTTAAGTTAATGGAACAAGAGGATGAAGATTTAAAAGCAGTTGCAGAATATGTGTATCAGCATATTTTTTTACGGTATACTATGAAACAGTGGGGACAGAAACCAGAGGAAATTTCTCCAGAAGTGACTGGAAGGGTTCCTGTGCTGTTATCAAGGGATAACCGTTATTTCCAAGATACGTACCAAGGGATGCCGCTACATGGGTATACCCCATTAGTACAAGAAATGCTTTCTCATCCAAATATTGATATTGTACTTGGTGCAGATGCCAAAGATTATTTGAAATTAGAAAACGGAGATATATATTTCCAAGAAGAATTATTTAAAGGCAAGGTAATCTATACAGGGCCTTTAGATGAGTTTTTTAATTGTTGCTATGGAAGGCTGCCATACCGTTCTTTGCGGTTTGAATTTGAACATTTGCCTGTGGACAGCTATCAAGAAAAGGCAGTAGTTAATTATACGGTAAGCGAGGATTATACAAGGATTACGGAATTTAAAAAAATGACTGGGCAGGAAATAAAGGGTGCCACTACCATTATGAAGGAGTATCCAATCCCATATACAGACAGTGAAAAAGAGATTCCATACTATGCAATTATTAATGATGAGAATTTAAAATTATACCAGCGTTATCTTGAGCTTGTAAAGGAATACCCTGGTTTTATTCTGGCAGGAAGGCTGGCAGATTATAAATATTATAATATTGATGCCATTGTAGACCGTGCACTTACTTTGGCAGATAAGCTTATATTGGATAAATAAGGGAGGAAGGGAAATGAAGCTGTTATCAATAGCAGTACCCTGTTATAATTCAGAAGACTATATGGAGCATTGCGTGGAGAGCCTGCTTGTAGGGGGAGACGAAGTAGAAATTCTAATAGTAGATGATGGATCACAAAAGGACAGGACTCCAGAGATAGCAGACCGTTTGGAAAAGGAACACCCTGGGGTTGTGCGGGCAATCCACCAAGAGAATGGGGGACATGGCGAAGCGGTTAATACAGGGCTTTCTAATGCTACAGGTGTTTATTTTAAGGTAGTGGATAGTGATGACTGGGTAAATGAAAAGGCATATATCCAGATTTTAGATTTATTGCGGCAAATGGTAGAGCAAGATACAGGGCTGGATATGTTGATTTCTAACTTTGTCTATGAAAAAGAAGGGGCAAAGAGAAAAAGGGTTATGAATTACCATGCTGCAATTCCAAGAGATGAGATCCTTACCTGGGATCAGGTGCGCGTATTTACAAAATGGCAGTATATTTTAATGCATTCTGTGATTTATCGTACACAATTACTTAGGGATTGTGGCTTAAAGCTGCCAGCACATACTTTTTATGTGGATAATATTTTTGTATATCAGCCACTTCCATTTGTAAAAACATTATATTATTTAGATGTTAATTTTTATCGTTATTTTATTGGGAGAGAAGATCAGTCAGTCAATGAAAAGGTAATGATTTCTAGGGTGGATCAGCAGATTCGAGTGAATAAAATTATGATAGATGAGTATAATCTATATGATAAAAAGCTGATTCCTTCTAGGAAATTGCGCCATTATATGATGCAGTACCTAGAAATTATGATGACAATTTCATCAATTATGCTAATCCGATCTGGGACACAAGAGAATCTAGAAAAAAAGAAAGAACTTTGGAAATATTTAAAGAAAAAAGACAAAAGGTTATATTTTAAGCTAAGACATGGAATTATGGGACGTACTATGAATTTACCGGGCAAAGGGGGGCGTAAAGTATCCGAGATGGGATATAAAATTACGCAAAAGTTCTTTGGATTTAATTAAGACATTCTTAAAAAATTTATTCTCATAAAGATGGCGGATTTTGTTAAAAACGTTGATTTTACAACAAAATCCGCTTTTTTTGATATTAGTAAGATTTAAAGAATAATAAACGGTTAGTGACAAATTAGCAACAAATTTCCACTTTTATTTTACTGATTTCTTGCCTTAATTCTTCTATAGTTCTATGTCCGTATACAGACTTTTCTGTATCATTTCCAATGCTATGGCCCATAAGGAGATGTTTAGAAAAATCATTTACTCCATATTTATCACAAAGCCAAGAAAAAGTATGGCGGCAGTCGTGCGGAGTATGTTTTTTCCCATTTTTAGTATATTCGATCCCTAGTTTCTTTAAAGTAGGATAAAAATTATATCTTCTAAACCTCGTAGAATTAAAGTTGCTTTCAGTAAATATTTTGGAAAATTCATAAATATCATTATGGATTGGTACAATTCTATTTTTTCCTGCCTGTGTTTTGACGCCACCAAGAAAGTAATGCTCTTCAAGATTAATTTCTATTGTTTCAAAGGCCTTAATGCGAAAGCCACTATATATCATCATTAAAATTATTCTTACAGTTGGATCGTCTTTGTTTTTCCATAGAGTTTGCAATTCTTCATCAGAAAATGGCTCTCCTGATTCGTCATCATCTGGAATGTTTATAGTAACGAATTGAGAATAATCCTTGTCTACTATATCATTTTGGATAGCATATTTGTACATCTGCTTGAATAATGTGATAATTAATTCAAGACTAGAATGTTTTAAAGGACATTCATCAATTATGCGCTGCATATCAGATTTTCTTAATTCCCGAAAAATTTTATTGTGTATAGGAGAACAGTTGTTGTATGCTACTTTAGTGGAATTTATAGAAGCATTTGAAAACTTCTTTTTTTGATTTTTGATGTATTTGTCCTGGAAATATAGATCATAAACTTCTTTAAATGTAATAAATTTTTTATCCAATTCATATGGATTTTTGTTATATTCCTTTAAGGCCTCATATGCTGTATGCCAGTCTTTATAGTATCCAATCGCTGGCGGAAGAATAGGGGAACCATTATAGTTAAAACCGATTGCCTTTGGATAAGCAGCATAAGGGTTTTTTCGATTTCCAGATAATTTTTTTATGCTGCCAAATCCATTTGGTAATTTTTTGTATTTCTTTCTTTTGGGCTTTGGCTTCGAATTTTCCTGTTGTGTGGGATTTTGTGGCGTATACAATAAATTTATAGGGTATCCACATAAAGGGCAAGATATAGCCTTATTTGACACATTATTTCTACATTCTGGACATTGGATTAACATAGTTACCTCCTTTTTGGGTATAAAAATAACAACCGATACAAAACATATGTTTCGGTTGCGTATGTGCCCAAAAAATGGTATATTTTCTATGTGTGTAGGTGTATTGTTTTTGGGCACCTTTAGCCGCTTCTGCTGGTAACAGAGGCGGTAATTTTTATGTTGATAAATTTTTACCAGTTTTTCACCCAGCAACCATTTTTGTCCCTAAAGCTTCCAATTAAGATTATAACAAAATCAATTAAAGCGCCAAACCCAAAAAAGCCAAGAGTGAAAAGCCATATAATTCCAGTGCCAATTTTCCCAACATAGAATCTATGTACACCAAGCCAACCTAAGAATAAACATAATAAAAGAGATACAAGACGGCTTTTTGGACTTATTGAATTAAATCCAGCTCCATTATTGTTTACATTGTTATTAGAGTTATTAATGATAATATTGGGTTGTTGGGTACTAGCAGCCTGTGCAGAAACAGCATTATTAACATGTTCCCGACAATAATTTTTCCCTCCTATTTCAACAAGGCAGTCACTGCAAAATAATTTCCCACAGTATACACATGTCCCTGCTGCTTCTTTTTCAGGGTGATTTGTACAATTCATAACTCATTCCTCCTTTTTCTATAAGTATTTTATTAAAATGCTTTTAGCAATTTAATCATTTTATGAGCTTTTTCTATGGTTTTAATGTTGTGTTTTCATTTGCAAAAGGTTCTGCTAACCAATCATTGTTATCATATGCTTTAAAAAGAAATTCAATTTCTTCTACTTTAGAAATGCTGTTTTCTGTAAAAGTACTTTTGGACCAAGAAATAGAACTAAAAGCACTTTTTCCAGGAATTACAGAATCTGCAAAAAAAGGATCGACCATATATCCATTTACAGAAACCTCATCAGTGCTAAACATAACTTCTTTATCTGTTTTATTTTCCAAGAAAAGATTGACTGTGTAACCCAATATACTATCTTCCTCATATCCTATAACTGTAGCTTTTACATATTCGTTATCTATAATAACGGTATCAGTTTCTTTAGGTTCTCTTACATATAAAACAGAGTTTTCTTTTCCGTATGGATATATATGTATTGTTTCCTTGGCAACTTCGTCTGCTGTCCAATCGTTGTTATCATGCACTCTAAAAGTAAGCTCAATATCTGTAAATTCACCAATATCATTACCTTTTAATGAGGATTTTGAAAATTGAATAGTATCATTTGATTTTTTGCCAGCGGATACACTAGAAGCAAAAAAAGGATCTGACTGTACACCATTTATTGCTGCACTTTGTACAGAAAACATATATTCTTTGTCAGTGGATTTATTTTCCAGTTTTACCTTTATTGTATAACCCCACATGTTATCAGGTTCTATTTGAGAAATTATGATGCTGCACTCTTCATTGTCAACAACTGTCATCTCTTCAAATGAAACATTTATTTGTGCTTCTGTTTGAACCTCTGTTTCTTTGTTACTGGTACTTTCTTGTTTGGAATCTTTTTTGCTTGTTGCTTCTGTAGTTTTGTTATTTGCTTGTGTAGTAGGATCAGTAGAACTTGAAGTATTATTACAACTAGATAACATTAAAGCAGAAGCAATTAACATGACTAAAAATTTCTTTTTTTTCATTTTATCTCCTCTTTTCTTTTTGTTATTAAAACGCCAAAGCGATTTAAACATTTTAGCCTATAACTTCGTTATAAGTTTTTGTATCTTCAACAATTCCCGCCACCAATAATATTACCTTTTGTACCATATAGAAGGGAATATTACATTGCCCTCTCGTCTATTTTAATCTTACTATATTTACCAGACGAAATCAGATCATCTGCATAACTATTTAATTTTGATAATCCATCTAAATTTAATTTATTGGCTTTTTCAATAATTTCTTCTATTATTGGGACATCACTAAAATTAACATGTACTTCATTTTTACTTATGTTATTTGATAAACCTAATAAAAAATCCGTTGTTACATTACAAATTTTTGCTATACCAATTAGACCCACAGATTTTGGGTCATGATTTCCTTTTTCATATCCATTTAATGTGCTTGGACTTATTCCTAATTTATAAGCTAACTCTTTTTGACTAAGCCCAGCATATTCTCTTGCAAGTACTATTCGATTTTCCATGTTAATTCCTTTCTTTGATTAAGTATATCATATTTTTCTATCAAGTCAATAAAAAATTCGAGAAAATCAAATTTTTTGACAGCTTTAAGTTGACAAATTTGAGAAAATCAAATATAATAATGATGATTTGAGAATCTCAAATCGGAAAGAGAGGTGATTGTATGGAAAGATTATTAAATATTGAAGCAGAAAGAAGTAGAAGAGGAATGAGTAGAGCAGAATTTTCGGAAAAGTTAGGTGTTTCTACTACAACATATAAGAGATATGTAGATGGAAAAACACCTATTCCATCTGATAAATTAGTATTTATGGTAAATTTATTTGGTTGTTCTTCTGATTATTTGCTTAATCTTAGTGGCAATAGGTTAGTTTAAAAATTAATAGGAGACAATATGAAGTGACCTCACAATTGTAGATTCGTGGATTTACCTGTAAAA